>NZ_JAQNDK010000002.1:0-631346 GCF_028368935.1 Sorangium aterium
CACCGAAGTAGAAGTAGCTCGACGACATGCCGGCGAAGCGCAGCCCGCCCGCGGGGTTCATCGCGATGACGTCGGCGCTCGAGCACACGTGGAGCGAGCGCCCGCCGGCGTCCTCGAGGTGGCAGAGGACCTTCTTGCCGTGGCTCCTCAGGTTGCGGATCGCGTCGGAGACCTCCTCGGCGTGGGCGAGCGAGCTGGCCGGCTCCGCGCGGAGCACGAGGGCGACGCCGGAGACCTCCGGGTCCTCGGCGAGGCGCCAGAGCTGCTGGAGGAGCCGCGTGTGCCTGCGCACGCCCGGGGTCGAGTCGAGGCGGACGCGGACGACGCGGGCCGGCAGCTGGACGCCCCGCTCGGAGAAGCTGCGGAGCGCGACGCCGGCGTAGAAGCCGGTGCCGCTCTTCGTGAGGGCGTTGCCGAAGACGCCGCCGGCGGAGACCTGGAGCTCGTCGACGTTGACGTCGAGGCCGGCCATGGCGGCGATCTTCGGGCCGCCGTCGGCCGTGAGGTCGCGTAGCGTCACGTCGCCCCGGAGCGTGCCCACGTAGGGCACGCGCAGGCCGAGGGTCGCCCGGGGCGTCCAGGCGCCGCTCTCGTCGGGGTCGCTGTTCTCGACGTAGGAGGTCTCGAGCCCGATCTCGAGCGCGCGCCTGCCGCCCGCGGGCCGCACGGCGACGCCGAAGTCGTAGCTGCGCTCGATGGCCTCGCGGAGGCGGTTCTCGGGGCGGTTCCAGTCGCGCGCGACGGCCGAGAGCGAGAGCCAGGTGGAGGGCCGGAGCGTGACGCCGCTCGTGAGCGAGAAGTACCCGTCGAGCGCCGGCGCGTCGGAGCTGCCCCAGCCGAGCGTCGTGCCGAAGGCGAAGGTGGGGCCGGTGTCGAGGGCGAGCCCCCAGCGGACCCAGCGCGACGGGCTGTCGAACGGCGACGGCGCGCCGTCGGGCGGGTCGAGGAAGTCGAGCCGCAGGCCTGTCGACACGTACCAGAGCGGCACGCCGAGCGCGATCGAGTGGCCACGCGCGGGCAGCGGCGAGGCGGAGCCCGTGTGGACCCAGGTCCACCGGAGCTCGGTGCCCGGGAGGAAGGAGAGGTTCGCGGGGTTCACCGCGATGGCCGAGGTGTCGTCGCTGCTGGCGACGGGCTTGCCAGGATCGGGGAGCGGCTGCGAGGGGCCGTCGGCCGGCGCGGCGTGCGCGGCCGTGGCGCCGGCGAGCGCGCAGAGGCCCGCGCACAGGCCGAGCAGCGCGGCGGCGACGCTGGCGGGGTGAGTGATGCTTCCGAGCCGCCCCAGCCGGGCGGGGCGCGAGGAGCGGGCGGGGCTTTGGGGGCGGGGTAGGTTGTTCATGCGCGGATGAGCTCCCGGAGCGTATCCGCTTCCGCGTCGTACGTCCGCTGGACCTCGGCGAGGGCGAGGCGCTCGACGAGCGGGCCGAGCAGGTTCAGCCGGATCTGGATGTCGCCATCGACGCGGCGGCGGGTGCGGCCCTGGGGCAGGCGCTCGAGCCGGTATGTCCCCGCCGAGCGGAAGTAGCTGCGCCACTGCTCCTTCGGGCTGACCTGCCACGTGGAGGCGTGGTCCGAGAGGCGGTAGGTCGAGCGCTCCTCCCAGGACATGGCGTCCTTCGCGACGGGGTAGCTCCGGAAGATCGGCAGCGGCGCGCTCGCCTGGAAGCGCAGGACGCGGAGGAGCTCGCCGTCGCGGAGCGCGTGCTCGACGGTCACGACGCTCTCGAGGGAGGCGACCCGCGTGGCGAGCCGAGGCCCGAGGTCCGGCGAGAGCACGGCGAGCTCCACGGCGTCGAGGGGCGCGTCGAGCTCGTGCGAGATGGTGAAGTGCACGCGGCCTTGTAACACGCGGCGGAGGCCAGTCGCGGGCAGGCCGGAGCGGAGTCGATGAGGGCACAACGGTGTGAGGCGCCTCGCGCGATGGCGACTGCGAGCCGCCTGGCGAGAGGATCGGGCGCGGGAGCGATCGGGACGGGCGCGGGAGCGATCGGGACGGGCGCGGGAGCGATCGGGACGGGCGCGGGAGCAATCGGGACGGGCGCGGAGGCGCCTCAGATCGGCGCTGTTTGCTCCAGGGCGGTTTCCACCTTCGCCTTCTTGGCCTTCAGACGGGAGCGCCGGCTCAGGGTCGTCCGGTGGCGCGACACGAACCTGGCCGCGATCTTGGGCTGGTCGCGAAAGGCGTAACGGCCGCCTTCGCGGATCTCCTTGGCGAGCTCGTCGGCGGCCCAGAAGCAACGGTTGCGCAGATCCAGCGCGTGCGCGGCGCTCGCGTCCGAGGCCTCGTTGGCGGCGGCGTCTTCGAGCGCATCGGCGAGCGCCTTGGCCCGCGCGAGATCCTTCGTCGTGATATCGGTCACCCCGAGCGATCCCTCGTGCTCGGACCAGAAATCGACGAGATCGCGCAGGTCCTGGATGGTGTCCGACAGGCCTGAGCCGTCGGCGATGCGCGAGAGCTCCGCCTGGGCGGCTTCGTCGTTGCGGCAGCCCCACCGGCCGCCGGCCACGAGCTTCGCGTCGAGCGCCTCGGCCTCGTCGCGGAGCTTGCGCTGCGCGGACGTGAGCGTCACGGCGCCGCGCGCCCTCTGCCATGCCTTCTCGAGTGCGCCGAGGCGCCGCGCGAAGCGCGCGAGGAGATCCACCTTGTCGGAGGTGATACCGATCCTCGACAGACGCGCTCGCTGCGCGTGCGCGAGGCGCGCCAGGGAGGTGAGCTCGCGCTCCTCGACGCCCGAGGGCATGTCGGGGGCAGACGCGTAGCCCGGGTCGAGCGCGAGGAGCGCCTCGTCGGTGGTGGGGTCGTGGGGCGTTGCGGCCGGGCGCTTCGCCTTTGCTACCGGCGTCCTGCTGGACGACCTGGCTTTGGAAGACGTGGATTCGAGTGTGTTCGCGACGATGCGTCTCGGGGGCATGGATCCCTCCTGGTTGAGAAGTACCGGAGGATGGTTGCGTATCGAGAGTGGCTGTCAAGGTCGTTTGGCGCGCTGAGGCGCCTGAATCCTGCTGCGCTGAGCCGTTCGCGCGACATCGAGGGAGAGGCAGCCGGCGAGGAGAGGAGGGGCGGGGTGCTGTAATCGGTTGTAATCGAGCGGGTGTTGACACGGCGGGAGATGCCGCACATAGATGGTCGCGCGGCCCTGTCCACGGTGCCCGATGGCCGCGGAGCAGTCCGCCGCTCGTCGGCTGCATGGTCTGGTGCGCATCCGTCGCTCCGCCACACCATCACCTCGGGGCGTGCATGCGTGCGTGCCGAGGCGCCCAGGATGCCTGCGGGAAACCCCCGCCCCTGAACCTGCTAGACGGTGCCCTCGCCCAGCGCTGCTTCTCGCGAACGTTGGTTTTCGACCGCGCCAAGCCCCGCGACATCTCGATGCCAGAGCAGGAAATCGCAGGCTGACGTGGAGTGTATTCGCTTTTTGGTGCGTTGATCGGCGACGTTGCCAGGAAAGAGACCGAGCCGTCGCATGGTCGTCTTCCTGGCGTGATGCGCAGCTGCTGAAGCGGTGCGGCTAGTGCTTGGGAGAAGAATATGTGTTCGAGTTTCGTTGATGAGTGCGTTTGCGGAGCCATCGCGTTGCTTGCTGCTGGATGCGTGGCCTCGGGCGAGCCGGAGACAGAGCTGTCCGGCGAGCCCCAAGAAGATATCTACGGCGCTCAGGGTGTGCAGTCGATAGACGAGGCGCCCGAGCTGCCGCAGGAGCCCCTCTCGGACTCCGAACGTCAAGAGCCTTGCGTCGGGGAGCAGGGTGTGGCCGACAAGCTGAGCGGCGATGCGGCAAGCTACGTGTCAGCCGATTCTTACGGTGACTGTGGGTACACTGGCGGACCAGGTCTAGGTTGCCAGGCTGGATGGGTGTGGTGTGGCTGGTATCCAAAATGGTGCTCGTGTAAAGTGATGCGCATGCGTGAGGTTTGTCGGACGTGTGAGTGGAGCGAGCATCAGCTGAATTGTGGTGATTACGTGCCTACCGGCGTTGTCGTCGAAACGCCGATGCCTTGTTGCTAGGCGACTCATGAAGATTCCGAGGGTCGCCGCCCGCTCGGTGAGCTCGGGCGGTAGCGGCGCCTGCGTCGCGCCGCTCGCGTGCCTCGCGAGCGCACCTCGGCGGGACGAGGCGGGGAACGGACAGAGGAACGCAGCGGACCTGGCTGCTCTCCGTCGACACCGACGGGGAGGTGCGCTGCAAGTACGAAGGTGAGGTTGGCACGCCGAGCCGGATCAATGAAGTCACGTCGCCCCCTGGCGGTCGGTTCGCGGCGGCCGGGTTCCACGATTTCGTCTATGCGGTGGTCCGCCCGAAGGCGTGCCCGTGAGCGGCGGAAGGTCAACCTACGGGCCGGCCTCACGCATGCATGCAGCGGCTGAGCGCGTGTGCGGCGGCGCCGCGATCGAGCGCGTGACCGGCGCGCGCGTGGAGCATGCAGTGACGTCGAGCCGATGCCCGGCGTGAATGCCGGCCGAGCGGGCGCATCGAACCGGCCGTATGCATCGCTTCGATGACCCCACGCCCGCCGAGCGACCATCTCCGTCTTTCACCGGCGGCCCGTCACCTGGCGGTGCGTGGCGCCCGCCCCGCTCCCGCGAACCCGCGGCGCGCGCGCTGCGGCTGCCCTGCGCCGCGCCGGCTCGCCGCCGCGGCGCGGGGCTCTCGACCGCGCTCCGGCTCTGCCTCATGGCGTCCGCCGCCGTGTTTTCCGCCGGTTGCGCGAGCGGCCTGCAGGACGAGCTCGACCCCGCCGAGGCCGAGCTGCGCGCCCTCTTCCCGGAGCAGGCCGGGCTGGTGCTCGCCGCCGACGGCGCCCTGGCGCGCGGCGAGCTCGGCTATTCCGCGGCGACGGCGCGCGGCGAGGCCGCGCCGGGCAGCGGCTCGTCGGCGCGGGGGCTCGTCGTCCACCTGCCCGAGCACGGGAGCGAGGAGATCCGGATCGAGCTGCCGGACGGCTTTCGCGTGCGCGTCCGCGAGCGCAGCGGGCTCGGCGCCGGACGGCTCGTGGGGACTCAGAAGATCACCGGCGGAGATGCCGTCGCGTATGCGCACGAAGGTGGGTATTCCTTCTGGACGGCGGCGCGCGGGGGATACGAAGAGTGGCTCCTCCTCCGGCCGGGCACCTTCCGGCCGGACGCGCCGGTCGCCGCGTGGTCCGTTCAGGGCGCGACGCTGCGGCGGCGCGGCGCGGCGATCGAGCTCGCCGACGAGGCCGGCGTCGCGCGCCTCGCCGTGACGGCGCCGTCGGCCTTCGCGCGCGGGGGCCGGAGGGTCTCGACGCGCCTCGACGCCGAGGGCTCGACGCTCTCGCTCTGGGTTGACGCCCCGCCGGAGGAGGCCGTGCTGGTGGACCCGCTGTGGGTGGCGACCGGGAGGATGATCACGTCGCGCGCCGAGCACACGGCGACCTTGCTGGAGGACGGCAGGGTCCTCATCGCGGGGGGGTTCCTGGGCGTGGACGAGGGGTTCACTTGCAATCCGAGTTTCTCGACGACGCCGCTCGGCAGCGCGGAGATCTACGATCCCGCGACGGGCGCGTTCCTTGCGGCGGCGCCGATGGCTGCTGTGCAAGGCGTTCACACCGCGACACGCCTCGCGGACGGGAGGGTGCTCGTCATCGGCGAAGAGGCCGGAGGCACGAGCGCCGAGATCTACGATGACGCGCTCGATGCATGGCGAGCGGCCTCGGCACCATCGGTGTCGCGGTCGAGACCCACGGCCACGCTGCTCGACGACGGGCGGGTCCTCCTCACCGGAGGAAGGGCCGGGTCTGCGGCGACGGAGAGCACCGAGATCTACGACGCGGCGACCGACACGTGGGCCCCGGGACCCCCCATGCTGAATGCCCGCGCCGCTCACCAGGCCACGCGCCTGCTCGATGGGCGCGTGCTGGTCACGGGCGGCACCTACGGCGCGGCCGCGGGTGCCGTCGAGATCTTCGACCCGGCGACAGCGACCTGGTCGGCCGCGGCGCCGCTCGGCGACGGCAATCGCTGGCTGACGGCGACGCTGCTCCTCGACGGACGCGTGCTCGTCACGGGCCTCGCAGGCGCCGCCGAGGTCTACGATCCTGCTGTGGACGCGTGGACCGCAGCGCCAGGCAAGTGGGGCGACACGCCGGCGACGGGCTCGTGGGATGACGGGACCTACGTGACCGGGCTCGGCGTGCTCGGCGAGGCGGCGGCGCGGCTCCCCGTCGGCCAGGTCATGATCAGCGGAGGAATCGAGGCGATCTACTATGCGGACCCCTGGGGAGGGACCAGCTGCAGTTCGCTCTATCTGGAGCACGCCCACGACACCTACGATCGAGTCCAGCTCTACGATCCGGTAACGAACGCGTGGTCGCCGGGCGACAGCATCCCAACTCTGCGGGGTTATCACTCCGCCACGTCGCTCGATGACGGCGGAGTCCTCGTGGCGGGCGGGTACACGTGGCTCTGGTCGACGCGCGAGGGCGTCAGCACGGACAACGCCGTCGTGTATGCCAGCGACCCCTTGATGAACGGCGCGCCCTGCTCGACCGCCGCACGATGCGCAAGCGGGATCTGCGTGGACGGCGTGTGCTGCGCGTCGCCGTGCAGCGGTGCTGAGTGCATCGCCTGCTCCATCGCGGCGGGGGGCACGGTGGACGGGGTGTGCACGCCTGCCCACGGCGTCCCGTGTGACGACGGCGACGCGTGCACGCTCGACGATTCCTGCGACGCCGGGGTGTGCGCCGGAGATCCATCGAGCAGCGCGGAGTGCGGCGCTGGAGAGGGGGGCGGTGGCGAGGGCGGCGCCGGCGCTGGCGCTGGAGGCGCTGGCGCCGGCAATGGCGGTGCCAACGCTGGCGAGGGGGGCGCCGTCGCTGGAGCAGGAGGCAATGGCGGCGCTAACGCTGGTGCAGGGGGCGCTGGCGCTGGAGGTGGTGGTGCTGGAGCAGGAGGCGCTGGCAACGGCGGCGCCGGTGCTGGCGAGGAAGGCGCCGGCGCTGGCAACGGCGGCGCGGGCGCTGGCGAGGGAGGCGCTGGCAACGGCGGCGCGGGCGCTGGCGAGGGAGGCGCTGGCAACGGCGGCGCGGGCGCTGGCGAGGGAGGCGCTGGCAACGGCGGCGCGGGCGCTGGCGAGGGAGGCGCCGGCGCTGGAGACACCGGCAACGGCGGCCCCGGCGCAGGAGGCGCTGGCGCCGGCAATGGCGGCGCCAACGCTGGCGCAGGAGGCGCTGACGCTGGCGAGGGGGGCGCCGGAACCGGCAACGGCGGAGCTACCAGCGCGGGAAGCGCCGGCGCGAGCGACGTCGATTCCAGCACGACCCCGCCTTCCAGCAGCGGTTGCAGCGCGGCGGGCTCGAGCTCCGACTGGCAGCCTGTCGCCGCTGGGCTCGCGATGCTCCTCCGCGCGCGCCGCAGGCGGGCCCGCCGTGCGCCGCCCCCTCGCGACGTCGCATAGAAAGTCTTCACCGGGGGCTTGCTCCGCTCGCGCGCCCGGCATGATCGCCCGCCGGGCGCTTTGGCTGAGAACAGCTCAATGTCATCGAGGTTCATGCCATCCTTGAATGTAGGGCACGCTGGTTGCAGGAGGCGCTTCATGAAGACCAACTCGGGACACACTGGTTTCGCTGCGGGTTCCCTCGTCGTGCTCGCGATGATTGCGGGCTGTGGCAAAGTCACGGTCGAACTACCGGGCTCTGTGGCTGTCGAGCCACCGGGCTCCGAGGATGCCGAGCCACCGGACTCCGAGGATGCCGAGCCACCGGGCCCTGAAGATGTCGACTCCTCGGGCTCAGTGAATAGCGAGCCGCCGGGCCCTGTGGATGGCGAGCCGCAGAGCTGCGTTGAAAGCACGCAGGTGTCGTTCTATGCGCCCTCGGGGATGGACGCCGACTGGCTTCTTCCGGTGGATGGGGAACGGTTCATCGCGGTTGGAGCACCAGCGAACGGAGGGGTCGCGGAGCTCGACGAGGCCGGCAACGTGGTGTGGAGCTCGACCCCCCTGCCCGGCGGATTTCTGAAGACCGGCGCGAAGACCCAGGACGGGGGCCTCATGGTCGCGGGCCAGGTGATTGATTCGACGTCTCCCTCCGGCGAGGGGTTGTGGCTCGGTCGGCTCGACGGAGCCGGTCAGCTGCTGGAGAGCCGGCAGCTCGGACCGTCGACCTTCAGCGTGCACGTCGACATCGAGCTGCTCCCGCACCCGACCGGGGGATACGTGCTCTCCACCCACGACAGCGAGGCCGAGGGCGCCGCGCCTCGGCTGCGCCTGGTGCGGCTGGACGACGCGGGCGAGATCGTCCACGAACGGTTCATGCCGCTCGCTCCCGGCTCCGCGATGCCGGAGTCCTGGAGCCGGGGCGGGGCCGCGCTTCTGCCCGGAGGCGACGTGGTTCAGCTGACCGCGCACGCCGGTTACCTGCGCGTCGTCCGCAGCACCGAGCAGACGGCGCCGGTGTTCGACCGTGTGCTGGAGGAGGTCGGCGGGGCGTGGCCCCAGGACATCGCGGCCCTGCCCGATGGCCGTATCGCGATCGCTGCGATAAGCGTCGGTCAGAGTCATGTCATCCTGCTGGACGCCGACGGAACGGTGATCTGGGCCAGGACCTATCACCCTGAGCTCGACACCGAGCTGAACGCCATCGCGCACGATCCGAGCACAGGGCTCTTGCACCTCGGCGGGGCGACGCGGGGAGCGGACGGAGGAACGCTGCGGACCTGGCTGATCTCCGTCGATACCGACGGGGAGCTGCGCTGGGAGTACGAAGGTGATGTTGGCACGCCGGCCCGGATCAATGGAGTCACATTGCTCCCCGGCGGCGGGTTCGTGGCGACTGGATTCGGCGATTTCGTCTACGCCGTGGTCCGCCCGAAGGCGTGTCCGTGAGCGGCTAACGTCGCGTTTCCAGGAGGGTAGGCGGTAGGAATCGGAATTGCATCGCCTTTCGCTGCGCGTCCTTCGTTGACGGCGTGGATCAGGGGACGTCCGTCGGGTCCCAGCTCGCGCGGAAGCCGACATCGAGCCCGTCGAGCGTGCGCATCGTGTCGGCGTCGAGCGCGAAGTCGAAGATCGCGCCGTTCTCGGCGATGCGCGCGGGCGTGACCGACTTCGGCAGGACGATCAAGCCGTGCTGCACGGCCCACCGCAACATCACTTGCGCGGGTGTGCGCCCGGCCTTTGCCGCCGCGGAGACGATGTCCTTGTGCCCGAGCTTCACGCCCTGCGTGAGCGGGCTGTACGCCTGCACGAGGATCCGGTGCTTTGCGCAGAACGCGCGCAGCTCGGCCTGCCCGAGGAAGGGGCTGAGCTCGACCTGGTTGATCGCCGGCACCACCGCGCTCTCGCCGAGGAGCTCCTCGAGGTGCCGTACTGTGTAGTTGCTGACGCCGATTGATTTTGCGAGGCCTCGCTTCTGCGCGTCGACGAGCGCGCGCCAGGTGTCGCCGCGCTTGCCGGTGACGGGAAAGTGGATCAACACGAGATCGTAGGCGTCGAACGCGGCTTCCTTGAGCGAGCGCTCGAGCGAGCGCAGCGCCGCGTCGCGCCCCTGGTTGAAATTCGCGATCTTGGTCGTGACGAACACCGCGTCGCGCCCGAGGCCGCTCTTGCGCAACGCGCTGCCGACGTCCGCCTCGTTGCCATAGAACTGGGCGGTGTCGATATGGCGATAGCCGAGGCGCAGCGCTTCGAGGACGGCGCCCTCGGTCTCTGCGCCGGGCTCCGATTGATACACCCCGAGCCCGAGCTGCGGAATGTAGCGACCGTCGATCATCTGCAGGCGTGGTGATTCGATCATGGGCGGGCTCCCTGGTTTCATTCATCGCTCGGCATGGCCGAGCGCAACGAGCGCGCTGACGAGTGCGCTGACGACGTCGAGAAGCTAGTCAGGGGGCAGGTCGTCGGCAAGCACAAGAAACAGCCGTGAAGACTCTGCGGTTGCAGGTCATCGCGTCAGGGTAGGGTCCGGTCCCTCGTTCAGAGGAGAGGAGAGGAGACGAGGACGGAGAGAAGAACGATTTCATCTTCGCTCAGCCGGCGCTGGTCGTGGAGGTGCTGATGGCCCAGATCATGCGCGAACACCGCGATGGTCTCCTCGACAGCGCAGCGCGGCAGTGCTACCCATCACACGTGTCCGGCGCTGGGGGGAGGACATGTCATTACATCATGGCCTGTCGCCGATGGACGCAGGAAAGGATCGCCGTATGCGCATCGATCGAATCCGATGTCTGCGGGCAGCTCAGCTGGCGTTCGCGTCCGCGTCTGCGGGAGCAGCCTTCTGCTTCGCAGCGTGCTCGGCCGACACGGGCTCCAGGGCCGAGGACATGGGCGAGCTGGACCAGAATCTTGCAGCCTGTTCGTATGCGGTCACGACGAGCTCGTACGAAGGAGCCCCGGAGTACTGGGGGACAATCAAGGTCAAGAACACGGGCGCGAGCGCGCTGAAGAAGCCGATCGTCGCCTTCGACGTGCCGAGCGGTGTCACGTGCGATCATCACGAGCCGGGCTGGACCCACACGCAAGCCGGCTCTCGATGCACGTATTCGAGGACATCGAACGTGTCCATCGTTCGCGGCGCGTCATTCACACTCAATTTTTCCACCGACTCGGCGTCCTCGTTCAGCCCGTCCCGCATCGAGCTCCGCGACACCAGCTGCTCCAGCGGCGGCAGCACGACGGGGGGCGGCAGCAGCACGACGAGCGGCGGCAGCACCACAGGCACGGGCGGCGGTAGCAGCACGACGGGCGGCGGCAGCAGCAGCACGGGCACGGGCGGTGGCAGCACGACGGGCACGGGCGGCAGCACGACGGGCACGGGCGGCAGCACGACGGGCACGGGCGGCAGCACGACGGGAACGGGCGGCAGCACGACGGGAACGGGCGGCAGCACGACGGGCGGCGGCGGTGGTGGTGGTGGCGGCTCGGGCGTTGTGTGGCAGACGGCCAGCCTGACGGAGTTCGAGTCTTACCCCGACCCCGGCAGCGAGGAGTGCATCGAGTACAACGGGTGCACGTGGGCCGGCCAGTTCGCGGCCCTCGACGGAAAGCAGCCGGAGAGCTGGGTCAGAGAGAACAACATCGCCGCGGTGCACTCGAAGGATTTCGAGAGGTACAAGCTCAAGACCCTGCGCCTTCGAAAGAATGGCAAAGAGATCGACGTCAAGGTCTATGACATGTGCTCCGACTCCGATTGCAGCGGGTGTTGCACGCGGAACGCGCAGCCGTCGGGGTACCTGATCGATATCGAGAAGTACACCGCTCAGCGGTTCGGGGTCCCGGCGTCTGGACAGGTCGAGTGGAGGTGCCTCGACTGCAATTGACGGCCGCCTCGTCAGTCCGGCGGCTCGGGCGCCGCCTTGCTCAGCCGCCGAGCGCCCTGTCGATCGCCTGCGTGAGCTTCGGGTCGTCCGGCGCCACCGACGATTCGAACCGCGCGATCACCGACCCGTCCTTGCCGATCAGGAACTTGGTGAAGTTCCACTTCACCTCACCGGCAGGTGCGGCTTGCGTGAGGAAGGCGTAGAGGGGGTGCTTGCCGCCCCCCTTGACCGGGATCTTCGAGAACATGGGAAAGCTGACGCCGTACTTCGTGGAGCAGAAGGCGGCGATCTCGGCGTCGGTCCCCGGCTCTTGCGCGCCGAAATCGTTCGAGGGGAAGCCGAGGACGGCGAAGCCGCGATCCTTGAGCCGATCATGGAGCTCCTCGAGCCCCGCGTACTGCGGCGTATAGCCGCATTCGGAGGCGGTGTTCACCACGAGCAGCACCTTGCCTCGGTAGTCGCCGAGGGAGCGGTCCTGTCCGTCGATGGTCTTCATGGTGAAGTCGTAGAGCGACATGGCTTTTCCTTCCTGAGCAGCGCCGGGCGTGCGCTCCGGCGAGCTGCGCTCGACATCCCTTCCACAGCCCGACGCGCAGGCGAGGGCGAGCGAGGCGGTCAGGGCGAGTTGGCACCGGAGCACGCGCGGCGAGCGTTCCATGGCGGCATGGATAGACGCGCGTCCGGACCGCGTCGAGCAGGAACGCGCTCCGAGCCGAGGCCGCCGCAGATCTTCGCGGCGCCCGGGGTCAGGTTTTCGCGGGCGTCGCGGTCATTCTTCTGCGGCGAGAGGTCACATTCCCGAGGACCTTGGTGGTCCGAATCCTGCAAATCTGCCAGGCCATCTACACTCTGAGCGCAATGCGGAAGAATCGCTTCAATTACGAGGAGCCGAGCGCCGCGGTCACCGTGGCCACAAACGATGCCTCGCCAGTAAGCGGAAGGAGCCCGTTGGCTCGCATTTCCATTTTTTCTTTTTTTCTTGCAACCGGTGCGGGCCGCGTGTAGGACTGCAATGCCCCCTTCCAGGGGGGACAAAAATGAGGGGTCGGGACACCGGGCGCTGCGCGTCCCCGGGGAGCTGAAAATTCGCGCGTCTCTTCATCAGGTCTTCGGCGAGCCGCGCATAGGTTCATCGCGTGTGTGAGGGCCCGTACGGCCCTCTTCGAGCGACCTTTGCCTCACACGACATGTGCGGGGGTGATGAGCATCGATGATTCGCGATCTTGATGATACGATCCGTGAGCTGATCACGGCGCGCGCACCGACTGGGTCTCAGCTCGCGAACGCGGAGATCAGCTTCGATCTGCCTGACGCACAGTGGCGGGCGGGGCTCTCTACCCTCACGCTCAATTGCTACCTGTACGACATCCAAGAGAACCGCGAGATACGAACCAACGAGCCGATCACCGCGCGCAGCGCCGATAAAAAGAGGGCCACGCGCCTGGCGCCGCCGGTTCGCATCGACTGCGCGTACTGCATCACGGCGTGGAGCCCCTCCACGAGCGACGCGGTGCTCGAGGAGCACCGCCTGCTCAGCCAAGCGCTCCTCTTGTTGCTCCGCCACCCCACGATCCCCGCGGCGGTGCTGAAGGGCAGCCTCGCAACGCAGATCCCTCCTTATCCGACGGTGATCGCCTCCAAAGAGGGGGTGAAGAACCAACCCGAGTTCTGGCACGCGCTCGATCAGAAGCTGAAACCCTCACTCAACTACGTGGTCACGCTCGCGATGTTGCTCGAAGACATCCCGTCCGACGCGGCGCTCGGCCATGTCGTCGAGAGCGTGATCGTGGAGACCGATCACAAGACACCCGAAGGCTGAGCGACCGGACAGCCGGCACGATCCTTCTAGATCGCGAGGATGAGCATGAATGTTGGCATCAATCTGTTAGAGGTCGATGGCAAGGCGACGCCGAGCATCCAAGCGGCACCCACCTCGGTGGCGGGTTTCATCGTCCGCTCCAAGCGGGGCGTGCCGGGCAAGGTCCGGCAGGTGACGAGCTTCGCGGACTTTCGCGACTATTTCGGCGATTACGACAAAGCCGCGTTCGGCGCCTATGCGGTGCGCGGCTTCTTCGATAACGGTGGCTCGCTCGCGTACGTGACGCGCGCCGTCGCCACGGCGGCGTCGGGCTCGGTGACCGCCGCCACGCCGGCCACGCGCGATTTCCCGTCCGCGGGCGCGGGCGCGACCACGGCGATCACCGTGACGGCCGGGTACCGCGGCAGCCCCGATCCGGGGGCGTGGGGCAAGGGCATCTCCGTCGGCATCACCTCGAACAGCGATGGCACCTACAACCTCGCCGTCCAGTACAACGGGGTCCAGGTCGAGCTCTGGGAGAAGATCAAGTTCGGGGGCGTCGGAGCCGAGAACCCGCTCAAGATCAACGACGAGGTCGCGGGCTCCAAGTACATCGTGGTGGCCATCCCGTCGGCCGCCACGGCGAACCCGGCGCCGACGGCGAGCCCGGCGTTCGCTCCGCTCAACTCCGGCGGCGCGGACGACAACCTCGACGCCTCCGGGCGGGAGTCCGATCGGGTCGCCGAGCTGCAAAAGGCCGTCGACAACCGGGTCTTCGACGGCGTCGACGTCCAGCTCCTCTGCTGCCCCGAGACCCACGACGCCGCGCTGGTGAACGCGGCGCTCACCTACTGCGCGGACCGCGGCGACTGCATGTTCGTCGGTCACACGGCGGAGAACGCGGACGCCGACGCGGCCAAGGCCTATGGCCAGCCCCTCCGCGGAGACAAGCGCTACGGGGCGATCTATTTCCCCTTCATCCGCGTGAGCGATCCGCTGGGCGGCTTCCGGTGGATCCCGCCCACGGGCCACGTCCTCGGCGTCTATGCCCGGACCGAGCGGGAGCGCGGCATCTGGAAGGCGCCGGCCGGCAACGCGGCCAGCGTCAACAACGCGCTCGACGTGAAGTTCGCCATCAACGACGTCAAGCACACCGATCTGGTCAAGAACGGATCGGTGAACGCGGTGCGGTTCATCGCCGGCCAGGGCATCGTGGTCGACAGCTCGAGGACGCTCAGCACCAACCCGCTCTGGCTCTACGTCAACGTGCGCTTGCTCTTCAATTTCGTGAAGAGCTCGCTCAAGTACGGCCTGCGCTGGGTCGTGCAGGAGCCGAACGACCCGACCCTCTGGAGCAAGGTCAAATACAACAGCGTCACGCCGTTCCTCATGGGGCTCTGGAGGCGAGGCGCGTTCGGCCCCGGCGCGCCCGACAAGGTGTTCAGCGTCAAGGTCGACGGCGAGAACAATCCTCCCGCGAACATTCAACAGGGGATCTTCAACGTCGAGGTCTATTTCTATCCGTCGCGTCCCGCCGAGACGGTCATCATCACCGTGGGGCAACAAGAAGGCGGCGCGTCGGCAAGCGATCGCTGATCGGGAGGAGGGCTCATCATGGCGGATCTTGGGTTCACCGAAGCGTACAGGACGCACGAGTTCGTGGTCGAGATCGAGGGCATCGAGAGCCCAGGCGTCACGAAGGTGACGGGCCTGAGCGACGGCGAGGTCGACGCGATCGACCAGCCCGACGGAGGCTCCAACATCGTCCACAAGATCAGCTCGGGCATCATCAAGCACGGGGATATCACCATCGAGCGGAACATGGACGGGACCGCCGCGGACAAGGCGTTCAAGGACTGGTTCCAGGAGATGTTCAAGATCGACGGCACGGGCCTCGGGTCCAAGCTGCGGCGCAACGGATCGGTCGTGAAGAAGCAGTTCGGCGCGGAGGTGATGCGCTTCGCGTTCGAGGGCGCGTGGATCAAGTCGTCCAAGTTCACCGATCTCGACGCCTCCGCTTCGGGGCTCATGAAGCAGACCATCGTGCTCGCCATCGAGCGGATGACGCGCATCTGACGGATCGCGGGCCCACGATGAGCGCACGCCAAGTGGAGTATGAGGTCACCCTGCCCGTCGGACACACCGACGCTTCGGGTCGCGTGCACCGCCGCGCTTCGATCCGGAAGATGCGCGGGCACGAGGAGGCGCTGTTCTATGATCCGCTCCTCACCCCCGGGCGCCTCGTCACGGAGCTCGTCAAGGGCTGCCTGATCCGCCTGGGCGACATCGACGCGATCACGAGCGATCTCGTGTCGCAGCTCTACTCGGCGGACCGCAACTACCTCATCGTCGAGCTGCGCCGGATCACGCTCGGGGATCAGCTCCAGGCGTCGTACACGTGCCCGAGCTGCGGGGGCGAGACGACGGTGGTCGAGGACCTCGGGAGCCTGGAGGTCCGCCGCCTCACCAACGGATCGAGCCCCCAGGCCATCGCGGTCACGCTCGAAGACGGATACGAGGATCGCGACGGCGCGGTGCACCGCGAGGTGCAGGTCCGCCTCCCCCGCGGGGCGGACGAGGAGTTCGTCTCGCGCACGGCCGAGAAGGATCCGCTCCGCGCTCGGGACGCCTTGATCCTCCGCTGCATCGAGTCCTTCGGCGCCCTCCGGCGCCAGGCGCTCGAGTCGTACGGGATCAAGATCCTGCGCGATCTCACGATGGGCGATCGGCGGCTCTTGTACCAAGCGATCGAGGCGCAGACCCCGGGGGTAAACTTCCGGCGGTCCATCCGCTGCGCGCATTGCAACGGCCAATTCAGCGCCGTGCTGGAGGCGTCCGGTTTTTTCGTGTTGGGCTAGGTGGAGGAGCTCGCATTGCTCGCGAGGTCTTCTATCTAGCCTATCATCTGCACTGGTCGAGGACGGAGATCATGGACCTCGACGTGAGCGAGCGGCGAGCCTTCGTGAGGATGCTCGCCGAGCGCATCGAGTCCGAGAACGAGATGATCGACGAGCTGAACCGGCGTCTCCAACGAAGGTGAACCATGCCCAAGGGTCCCCTCATCCACGCTGTGGCGCCTGCACCGAGCGTCGCTCCGATCGACGCGGCGCTCGCCATTGGCCGGACCCGCGCGCGCGCTGTCGCGACGGCGCCGCGGCTCGGCGTGTGGATGCTGGATGTCCGACCGCGCCGCGGCGCCGCCGTCGCGATGGGTGGATTCGAGGGAATCGCCGCGGTCTTCAAGCTCCCGGCGCTCCAGGGGGAGCGCCCGGCGCCTCAAGGCATCTCCGCGGCGGGGCCTGCGCCCGTCGCCCGGGGCCCCGAGCCCCAAGGCATTTCCGCGACGGCAGCGCCCGCGCTCGTCTTCGGCGGCCATGGCCTCGAGCCTGGAGGCATCCTTGCGGCGGCGGCGCCCGCGAGTTCCCCTGCGGTCACGACGGGAGGGCTCGAGAGGTCCCCCTCGGTCGCGACGGGAGGGCTCGAGAGGTCTCCCGCTGTCGCGACGGGAGAGCTCGATAGGCTGCCCACGGTCGCGACGGGAGGGCTCGAGAGGTCCCCCGCGTTTGCGACCGGAGAGCTCGAAGGGCTCCCGGCGGTCACGATGGTGGAACCTCTCAGGTCTCCGCGGATCCCGGCGGTCTTCGAGCTCGCGGGCCCCGACGCCGTTCCTGCGCGATCTCCCCTCCCACAGCGCGGCGGCGCCCTGGAGGGGAGCGCCGTCATGCCGTTCCTCCACTCGAGGCGAATGGCGATGGCGTCGATGCGATCGGCCGCCGGCGTGTGGGGCCCGATCGTCTCTCCGCTCCTCCCCGCGGCCTCCAGCCTCTCGCGGTGGGTGGTCCCGAACGTCTCCGGACCGAACCTCTCAACGGGCCCGGATCGACGCCGCGCCGCACCCTATACCCCTCTCGCCGATCACGGCGCAGCGAGCCCCCCTCGAGGCGCCGTCGATCCTCTCGGCTCCATCCCTGAACGGGGGGACTCGCCGACGGACGGAGCGCGAGGATCTTCCACCGTCGACGTCGATCTCCCCGACATCGATGTTCCTTCGCCCGCTCGCGACGCGGCGGCCCCGACCGAGGCGCCGATCGAGGGCCCGGCGCTGGTCCACCGGCGCGCTCCGGCGCGGTCGCTCCCCGCGCGCGGCCTCGACGGGCTCGCGGGTCCTTTGATCGACCTCGTGAGGCGCGAGGTCTCGGAGGAGGTGGCGCGCGCCGCCGAGCACAAGCCGCCGCCCCCGCCCCCGCCCGCCCACAGGGTGGACGTGGAGAGCGACGATTTCGTCCGCGGGCTGATGAACCGGATGGCCTCGATCGCCCGCGACGAGCAGTTCCGCAGCGGGCGACTGCGTTGATGGCGGAAGGAGCGATGTGATGAGCGAGCGACAAGTCCTGCGTGGGTTCCTCGCGAACGTCGACGTGCTCCCGCCTCTGATCGTCACGTTCCAGTTCAACCCTGCGTCGATCAGCGACAACAAGGCGGTGAGCTACGCCGACCGCGCCGAGACGATCGGCAGCAACGCGCCTGGGAAGGTCTACACGGGTGGCGGACACCGTACCATCAGCTTCGATCTCAAGCTCCATGGCCTCGAAGAGGGCACGAACAAGCTCAACCCGACGCCGCTCGACAACGGCGTCTCCACCGAGCTCGCCAAGCTCCGCTCGTTCCTCTACCCCAAGGCGGACGCGTGGGCGACCCTGAGCGGGCTCTTCGGAGGGGGCAGCGAGGGGACGCGCATCTCGGCGCCGCCCACGTGTTATTTCGGGTTCGGGACGCGCATCCTCGAGTGCGTCCTCACCGATCTCCGCGTCAGCGAGACGCAGTTCAACAGCCTGCTCGCGCCGGTCCGGGCCGACGTGGGCGTCACGCTCGTCGTCATCGAAGAGACCGAAAGCGCGCTCTACGAGTTCGACAAGCAGCACCGCAACGTGCTCGCCGCGCTCGGCCTGCAGAACATTCGCTTGTTTTGAGGGACCACGATGCCGCTCTCCATCCACTCTCGTTACCATGGCCTCCCCACCGTCGATGTCGGCGGTTCGGTCAGCCTCGCGCAGCGCCCGCCGGCTCCGGAGCGGGATTACCCGGACAGCCTCATCCACGAGATCGTGGGCGGAGAGACGCTCGACCAGCTCGCGAAGCTCTATTACGGCAGGGAGGACCTCTGGTGGCGAATCGCCGACGCCAACCCGCGCCGCTTCGCGCACGCGTGGGGGCCGGGCGACAAGCTCGTCATCCCTCCCATCCAGGTCGCCACCAGGACCGCGGCGAGGTGACCTTTGGGCGCGGACCTCTTCTACCGCGTGAGCGTGGACGCGAGCGGCGCCGGCTACGACCTGTCCGGTGACATCGTGTCGCTCACCGTCGAGCAGCGCGACGCCCAGCCCGACTCCATGGTCGTGACGCTCAGCGATCCCTACAAGGTGCTGAGCCACGCGGTGCAGGAGGGCATGGACGTCGAGGTCGAGCTCGGCACGAGCGACGATCACGCGCTCGTATTCGCGGGGCGCATCTACCGGGTCGACGGCAGCTTCCCCGCGAGAGGCGTCCCCACGCTCCGGGTCCAGGCGTACGACCGGAGCATGAAGATGGGGCTCAAACGTCGCAATCGCCCCTTCACCGACATGGCGCTCTCCGACATCGTGAGGAGCGTCGCCGGTCTTCACGGCTTCTCCAGCGTCAACGTGGACGTGGTCGGCGACCCGCGCTTCACGGGCAACGGCATCCGGCAGCAGGACAAGACAGATCTCGACTTCCTCCTCGACCTCGCGCGGACCTATGGGTGCGTGATGTACGTCCGGCCCGGCGACGCGGGCGACACCCTCCATTTCGTCTCTCAATACACAGTGATGATGACCGAGCCCCTCGTCACCCTCCATTACGGGCGCGCCGGGGCCGCGCACCCGCTCTACAGCTTTCAATCGAGCGCGAACGTGAGCGACGTCGAGCTCCCTCGGGTGCTCTCGGGCATCGACTTCGACACGGGCCAGGCCACGAGCGTGACCACGGCGCAGGCGCTCGAGGTGCGCGAGGAAGAGGACCCGTTCTTCGACGAGAACCTCACCGCCTTTCGGACCGACCACCCTGTGAAGGCCGCGCAGCTCGAGGTCCTCATCGGGGCAGCCTCGGCCACGCAAGCCGTGCTCCGGGAGGAGCTCGGCACCTCCACGCGGCAAGGCGTCCCCACCTTCACCACCGAGGCCGAGCTCAACACCCTGGCGCAGAACCAGTTCTCGACCAGCCTGCGCGGCATGCGAGGGAGCGGCTCCTCGCCCGGGATCAAGGAGATGTTCGCCCGATCGAGCGTGTCCATCCAGGACGTCGGCGGGCGCTTCTCGGGCACCTGGTACCTCTCCCAGGTGCGGCACAAGCTCGATCGAGAGGGGTACAAAACCGAGTTCGAGTGCCGACGATGAGCGACATGGGCGACACGGGTACGGCCGAGCGGCGCGAGCAGCGCTATTACGGCAAATACGCCGGGATCGTGATGGACAACGCCGCTCAGGGCGGGGGCGCGCACCGCGGCCAGATCAAGGTGCGCGTGCCGGGGATACTCGAAGAGGAGCCCGGCGGCGGCGCCGACCGCCCCATCGAGGTGGTCGCCGCGCCGAGCTTCCTCCCCGGCTTCTTCTTCATCCCCGAGGTCGAGGCGCCGGTGTGGGTCGAGTTCGTGGCGGGAGACATCAACTTTCCGATCTGGACCGGCGTCTTTTATCCAAACGACGCTCCGCCCAACGACAGCGGCGGGAGCGCCCCGGACGAGCACAAGAAGATCATCCGCACGCCCTCCGGTCAGGTGATCCACCTCGACGACACGAGCGGGAGCGAGAAGCTCGTGATCAAGGACGAGAAGAACAAGAACACCGTCACGATGGACGCGAGCGGCATCAAGGTGGAGTGCGAGCAGAGCAGCGGGACAGGCACGATCACCATGGACTCGAACGGGGTCACCATCGAGTTCGGCCAGGCCAAGCTGACGCTCTCCCAGAGCGCCATCGAGCTCAAGGCCGGCGCCACGGTGTCCCTCAAGCTCGACGCGTCGAGCGGCGCCACGCTCGAGGGTGGACCGCTGAGCAAGGTGGCCGCGGGCCCCTCGGGGGTGACCGTCACGGACGCGACCGGCGCGGCGCAGGGGGTGGTGCTCGGGCAGATCCTCTCGTGGCTGCTCGCTCACACGCACATCGGCAACATGGGCGCTCCGACGCCGCTCAACCCGGGACAGCTCGCGCAGCTCACGGCGCAGATGTCGGCGGGGTCGGGCGTGGCGTCGAGGCCGGGCGGTTGATCGAGGAGGAGGCGAGATGGCGCTCAATATCGGTGACAGGGACGCGACCAGGGGCATGACCAAGGTGATCTTCGACGCCATGGACGCCGAGCTCCGCCCGCCGATGGAGCAGTCGCTCCGCGACACCGGATCCCCCGAGGACGAGATCCAGAAGGCGGTCATCAAGGCGCAGGCCAACTGGCGGCAGCTCAGCTTCGTCATCGCCTCGGGGCTGGTCTCGTCGCTGCGCAGGGATCCATCGCCTTCCCCCGCGGACCCGGTGTTCGGAGAGGCGTTCTCGTCCAGGGTCGAGGACGCGGTGTTCTGGGACTGGCTCAAAGGCTTCGTCGGCGTGTTCCAGAGCTGGGCGCCCACCACGGCGGACGGCGTGAACCTCAAGAACGCGATCAACAGCTACCTCTCGGGCAAGCCCGTGCCCGAGCAGCTCCGAGGGATCCTCCAGTGAGCGACGCCATCCGCGGGCTCTCCTTCCCCTTCCGCATCACCGAGGGCGGCGGCGTCGCCGAGCAGCGCGGGACGGACAAGCTCAAAGAGAACATCGTGCAGATCCTGCTCACCGGCGCGGGGGAGCGCGTGATGCGGCGCGACTACGGCGGCGGCCTCCGCAAGCTCCTCCACGACCCGAGCAACGTCGCGCTCAAGGCCATCGTGCAGCACCAGATCGCCAAGGCGGTGAGCCGGTTCGAGCCCCGCGTCCTCGTGCAGAGCATCGAGGTCGAGGCGAGGCGCGACGGCGGCGCCGAGCAGCTCTGGGTCTCGATTTCATACGTCATCCGCCGCACGCGGCAGACACAGTCGCTCAGCGTCCCCATCGGCCTCGGCGGGATCTGAGCGAGGGAGGAGCGTCCCATGAGCGACGAGCAAGGGCGAATCGACTACACCAACAAAGATTACGAGTCCCTCCGCGCGGCCCTCCTCGAGCTCGCGGCGGAGCGGCTGCCCGAGTGGACCGATCACTCGCCGAACGACATGGGCGTCGTGCTGCTCGAGCTCTTCGCGCACATGGGCGACTCCCTCTTCTACAACCAGGATCGCATCGCGGCCGAGAGCTTCCTCGCGACCGCGCGCGAGCGGAGGAGCGTCGTCAACCTGCTCCGCCTCATCGGTTACGAGCTCCGCCCGCCCACCGCCGCGTCGGCCGATCTCACCCTGCTCTTTGCCAACAACGCGACGGGCTCCGCCACCATCCCGACAGGCGCGCAGTTCACGACGACCAAAGAGAGCACCGGCGTCGCCGTCAAGTTCCAGCTCATCAAGCCCGCTGTCACGATCGCCAGGGTCGAGGACCTCCCGCTCATGCGCGTGGACGAGCGCGGCGAGCTCGTCCCCTTCGTGGTGGGCGGCGCCCGGCCGATCGACAACACCGTGTTCAGGGCCTACGAGACCTTGCCCGTCGTCCAGGTCGATGATCCTCCGCCGCCTCCCAAGGACATCCTCGGATCGTCCGACGGCAGCGCGGGACAGAGGTTCCGGCTCGCGCTCAAGCCGCTCATCGACGAGACGCTCGTCGTGACGGTCGACGAGGGCGCGAGCGAGGCCTGGACGCGCGTGCCGAGCCTGCTCCACAGCAGCGGCCGAGACAAGCATTATGTCGTCCGACGCGACGAGGACGACTACGCGTGGATCGAGTTCGGCAACAACACCTACGGGAAGGCGCCCCGCCGGGGCCGGAACAACATCACCGCGCGCTACCTGGTCGGCGGCGGCGAGAAGGGCAACGTGCCGCCGAGGGCGATCTCCAAGATCGTGATCACGCCCGACGTCCCGGGCCTCAAGCGGGTGATGAACGTCAAGGCGGCGAGCGGGGGCGGAGAGCACGAGGCGGCGGCAGCGGCCGCGGCGCGGGCGCCGCAGCAGTTCCGCTCGTCCGGGCGGGCCGTCACGGCGGCCGACTACGAGCTCCACGCCAAGAGCTATGGAGTCGCCAAGGTGCGCGCGTTCGCGCCGTCGTGGAACAAGGTCAACCTGGTGGTGGCGCCCGAGGGCGGCGGCGCCCCGAGCGAGACGCTCCGGCGCGATCTCGAGGCGTACTTCGATGGCAAACGGATGATCACCACGCAGATCGAGATCGTCGATCCAAAGACCCCGCTCGTCCTCATCGAGGGGGATCTGGTGGTGGAGCCGCGCTTCTCGCAGCCGCTCGTCAAGGCGCGCGTCGAGGCCGTGATGCGCGAGCTCTGGTCGTTCGCCAACGTCGACTTCGAGGACCACCTCTACATCAGCAAGATCTACGAGGCCATCGAGGGCGTCGAGGGCGTCGGGGCCATCAACATCACCCGCTTCGCCCGCGCCGACGCCCCCGCGGGCAGCCCGGCCATCCCCCCCGACGGCACGCTGCGCTTCTCGTTCAACGAGATCCCCGACGTCAAGGGGATCTCGTTGAACAGCGTCACCGGAGGGCGCCTCGATGCCTGAGCTCGACGCCCGAGCCGACGCGCGCGGCGAGCGCATCGACCTCGACCTCACGCTGGTAGGAACGGCCGAGTCCGTGCCGCACGCGCGCGTGCTGCGGCGCCGCTCCTCGACCCCCAAGTCGGCGACCGACGGGCTCGTCGTGCTCGACCTGGCCGATCTGTTCACCCAGGCCGGTGATCCTTGGCCGGAGGTGCGGCGGCAGCGCTACCTCGTGCTCAACACGCTCGCGGAGGGCGGCATGGTGCAGGCCGAGCTCGCCGCCTACGTGGGCGCGGGCGGCGCCGTGGAGCAGGTGGTGATCACCGCCTATGATCGCACGAGCGACGGAGTTCGTGTCGTCCGGATCGATCAGGTGAGCCGGGTGGTCACGACCGGCGGCGCCACGGAGATCTTTCAGCGCATCGGCGCCGCGCCCGAGACCTCGGCGGGCACCTTCACGGCCTCGGGCGGTCAGGTCGTCTGGTCGGCGGGCGCCGTGACGCTCGCTGTGGACTATGACCGCCGGGAAGATCAAGAGACGGTCTCCACCGTCCTGGAGGAGGGGGGAGCGCGCGTCCGCTTCTCCACCCGCGCGGACGGCGAGGACATCCGCGTCACCGACTACCGAGCTTCGTTCAACCCCGACACCGGCGAGTGGACGCGAACCCTTCGCATCGCCGACGAGGAGCGCTCGTCCAAGGCCCCGCGCGGCGCGCTCGACCCTGGCCCGACGCGCTTCCCCTCGAGCGCCGCGCGAGGGCTGGAGCCGGGGACGACCTATTATTACGCCGCGTTCGCCGCGACGTCTGGGGCCTTCGCCGCGAAGCCGTTCGCGACGGCCGCGGCGACGGCCACGGCGAGCTACGGAGGCGGTGATCTCCTGTATCGCCTGCTCCCCGAGGCGCACCGCTTCTTCGACGAGCGCGAGGCCGCCCAGGCAGGCGCGGGGCAGCTCCGCCGCTTCCTCCGGATCTTCGGGGACGGCGTCGATCTCGCGCGGAGCACGGCCGAGGGGCTCCTCTCGCTCCACGACGTCATCACGGTGGACGCGGCGCACCTGCCTCGCCTGGCCGCGTGGATCGGCTGGGAGCCCGATCGGACGCTGGCCGAAGAGGTGCAGCGCACGGACATCCTCGCCGCGCCCGAGATCTTCGGCACGGTCGGGACGATCCCCAACCTCACGTCGCTGGTGAGCAGGGTCACGGGGTACGAGTGCGATGTCAAAGAGTTCGTGAACAACGTGTTCATGACCAACGCGCCCGAGACCTCGCGCCATGTGCAGGTGTATCAAGCCATCAACACGGGAGCGGGCTTCGGGGCGCCGGGCCCTCAGGCCAACCTTTACCCACCATCGAACGAGCCCGCGATCACCCAGGCCTGGCCGGACGCGTTCGACGGCGAGCCCTCGGCCGCGATCGGCCCGGGAGGTTCGGTGTGGCTCTTCTGGCACGCTCACCGAGCCGCCGCAGGCCGGCCGGGGCGCCGCCGCGTCTGGGCCCAGCGGCTCAAGGGCCTCGATCCCGCGCCGATCGACGTGCTCGGCGATCTGCCCGATGACCCGGGCTTCGTCGACGAGGGCCCGGCCGCGCTCTTCGACGGAGCCAGGATGTGGCTCTTCTGGTCCTCGAACCGCGGCAAGACAACCGATCTGTGGGCGCGTACGTTCACCGGCGATCTGGCGACGCGGAGCGCCGCCGTGCGCCTCACGAGCCACGCCGCGCCGGACGCGCGGCCCGCCGCGGCGCGCGACACGAGCGGTCGTATCTGGGTGTTCTGGGAGTCCCGCCGCCGAGGCCCCACGGATATCTGGGCCATCAGCACGGCGGACGGGGTGACGTGGGACAAGCCGGTTCGCGTCACGTCCGGTGACGCGCGGGATCAGATGCCCGCGGCCGTGATCGATCCAGCCGGGGTCCTGCGCCTGTTCTGGAGCGCGGACAGGGGCGATCGCAGCGTGATCCTGCAGACGAAGCGGACCGGCGCGGGCTTCGGCGCGCCCGAGGAGGTCGTCTCGGCCGCCCCCGGCGTCCGCAACGAGGCGCCGGCCGCCGTGGTGTGGAACGGCAACGTGTGGCTCCTCTGGTGCTCGAACCAGGGTGGCAGATTCCGTATCTGGGCCAGGGTGCAGGCGGGCGGCACGGTGTGGGGGACGTCGTTCCTGGCGATCGGCCGCCTCTCGAACGACAGGGACCCCGCGCCGGTCCTGGACGGCGCGGCGCTGTCGCTCTTCTTCTCGTCGCGGGAGGGCGGGGAGCGCTTCCAGTCGCGCACCGTCGATACGGCGTCTCCTGCGGGAAAGCTCGCCCTCAAGACCATGCACCGCCACGCCGACCGGATGCACTACACCTACGACACGCGGCGCGCCAAGGAGAGCTTTTATGCGCGCGACGCTGTCGGGATCTACCTTCGCGCGTCGGGCGTGCCCGACGTCGAGCAGCGCCAGGCCGTCACGCGCGCAGGGGCGTTCGTCGCGCCGTTCCGACCGCTCCAGATGAGGCTCGTGTGGATCCTGGAGCGCGCCGACGGATCGATCGAGGCCGTGCAATCGGACGGTTGAGCAGGACTGTCGTCGAAAACGAGGAATCAAGCCATGGGTAACTTCTCCAAATCGCCGCTCGACGTGCTCAAGGACAACATCGACAACGGGTATGTCGGCCTCCACGTCGAGCAGGGCGTGCCCGTCCTCGATCGCGACCTGAACCTCCTCGGCGACCTCATCATGGCGCGCCTCCGGAGCGTCGTCGGCCGGTACATCGGCGACGGCGTGCCGGACGCGGCGACGACGTTCAACATCGCCCCGGTGAGCCCCGCGGCGGCGGACGACTTCATGATCAGCGCAGGGGGAGCGGGCGTGTTCCTGGCGGGCGGCATGGAGATGTCCATCAGCGCCTCGATCCGCTACAAGGCCCAGCCCGGCGGCGTGCCCGCGCTGAGCACCTCGGGGCCCAGGACGGACACCATTTATCTGGACACGTTCACCGACGAGGTGGGGGCCGATCCGGTGATCAAGCTCGACAACCCGGACGACGTGGGGATGCGGACCTCGGTCCGGCGCAAGCCCAACTGGGTCGTGCGCGTGGCCGAGGGGGTGGACGTGACCACCAGCCCGCCGGGCGCGCTGCCCGCGGCGCCGTTCGGGCACACCTATACACCGCTCGCGCTCCTCGCGCGGCCCGCGGGCGGGGCCGCCATCACGGCCGCCATGCTCAAGGACCTCCGGCGAAAGAACATGTCGTTCGCGCTGCTCGAGCAGCGCATCCAGACGCTGGAGCGCCTCCTGGCACCCGTCATCACCAGCTTCACGCCGCAGACCGTGAGGCCCGCGCAGACGAGCCCGATCACCATCACCGGGCGCAATTTCCAGGTGGGCACCCCCCAGGTGCTGCTGGGAGACACCCAGGCCATCGTCGATCTGGCGGCCTCTACGGACACGAGCCTCGTCGTGAGGCCGCCGCTCGGCACCCGCCCTGGCACGTGGCCCCTCAAGGTGCGCAACGACGTCGGCGAGGTCACCGCGCTGCAGAACATCACGGTGCTCGCGTTGAGCGCACCCTCCTTCGTGGCGGCCGGGACCCAGATCACGCCCAAGCAGCAGCGCGTCGGGAACGCCATCACCATCAACGGACTCAACCTCTCGCTCGTCAACAAGATCACGTTCAACGCGGCGGCGCCGGTGGTCGCGCAGCCGACCGACATCCTCGGCCAGAACAACAGCCAGATCCAGGTCAGGATCCCCGACGCGGTCGTGCCCAACCTCACGGCCATCAACGTCACGCTCGCGATCGAGGGGGCCGTCCTCGCCGACGGATCGCCGGTGCCGCTCGCCACCACGGTGGACACGGTGCAGGTGCAGCCTGCGAGCGCGCCGTTCTTCAACGGCTTCACGGGCGCCGGCAGCCAGATCTCGCCGACCAGCCAGCGGATCAACAACAACGTGACGCTCAAAGGTCAAAACTTCGGGTCGGGCTCGCCCAAACCCACGGTCACGTTCAACGCGTCACCCACGCCGGTCTCGGCAGCACCCGGGGACATCACCGTCACCGCGCCCGACGGGGCCGGTCAGCAGACCATCTCGGTCAGGGTGCCTGTGGGGCTCCCGACCGGCGCGGGCGTCACGGTCACGGTCACGGTCGCCGGCTGGTCGGCCACCTCCACCGAGGTGCTCACCGTCCTGCCGGCCGTTTGACGGCCTGGCGTCGGGGCTTCGTCGATCACGATACTCATCTCGCCGATTATCCAAGGGAGGACTCATGGCTCATCAAGTGTATCCGAACGCGACGCCGCTCGCCGTGGCGACCGGCGCCACGGCGACGCAAAGCTTCAGCGCTGTCGCGGACGCCGGCGTGGCGCCCAACAGCGGCTTCTCTGCCATGTTCGTTCACTTCGTCGTCATCGGCGGGGGCATGGTGGCCACGGTCGGGCTCAGCGTCGTCACCGCGGCGGGGACGGGAGCGACCACGACGCTCGTCCTCGATGGTGGTCTCCAGAGCGTGGTCACCGCGGGAGGGGCGGAGATCGCGAGCGTCGAGTACCTGTCCACGGGCGTCGCCAACGTCTTTCGGATCGACTTCTACCCTTCGGGCGCGACCAACGACCTCCCTGGGACCACCTGGAACCTCACCTTCACGCGGGCCGGGGCCGCGGGGCCGCCCACTCAGAGGTACACGTGGGTCGTGGCCGACAGCGCGAGCGAGTCGCAGCAACCGTGGATCCATGCGCCGGACGCTCCGGTGGACGTGGGCACGGCGCTCATGAAGGACCTCCTCACCGGGCAGTCGTACGACGTCTCGGCCACCGTCGACAACTGGGGGACGAAGGAGCTCACGGTCAGCACGCTGGTCATGACGACGCAGGGGGATTACACGCTCAAGACCAAGACGAGCCCCATCGCGCCCGGCGCCTCGGGCGTCTTCACCTTCACGTTCAAGTCGCCGCCCGAGGCCGGCGCGCACCCCGGCGCCTTCACCCTCGCGCACGACGATCCCACGCCCGGCCACGACGCGGTGGTCGATTTCACGGCGAGCACCGGATCCATCGAGGTGGTCCTGCTGCTCGACGCCTCGGGCAGCATGAGCTGGAGGCCGAACGGCACCACGGCGACGAACCCCGACCAGTCTCGCTGGTATCAGCTCGCGCAGGCGTCCGGGAACTTCCTTCATACGTTGTCCCACTTCGCGAGCACCCAGGGCCAGTTCGCGGTCGTGCTCTTCCCCAAGGTCACCGGCTCTCCTTTGGGGGTGCTCGTCCCCAGGACCAAGATCCCTGCCAACCCCAGCTCGGCGATCGCGGCCATCAACGGGGTGACGCCCTCGGGCGGAACGCCGATGGGCGAAGGCGTCGACCAGGCCGCCGGCTCTCCTGGCGTGCCCAACAGCTATGGGCTGTTCAGCGGCGCCGAGGTCGATGTCGCTCACAACCACCGCTGGCTGGTGCTCATGTCCGACGGGTATCACAACCAGGGCAATGCCCCGTCGGAGCAGGCGAGTTACTACGTGGACGAGAAGAAGGTCCGCGCGATCACCGTGGCGTACGGCGATGAGGGCGAGGTCGATCACGGCCGCCTCCAGCGCATCGCCCAGGCCGGCCAGGGCGCCGCCGCGGCTCCCGTCTTCCTCGACGCGGGGCCGAACGACCTCGGCACCGGGCTCATCGGCCAGTTCAACGTCGCGATCAAAGAGGGCCTGGCGCTCGGCTCCATCATCGACCCCGAGGGCGAGCTCACGAACGCCAAGCCGCAGTCGGTTCACCCGTTCGAGGTGACCGCGCACGACCGAAAGGTGTCCGTCACCGTCCATTGGCTCCGCCCGGACAAGCGCGTCGAGGTCGAGCTCATCTCCCCGCTCGGCGAGGTGATCACGGTCCAGGCGCAGCCGGACGGCGTGCGCAGGGTCCGGAGCGAGCTCTACATCTCGTATTTCCTCGACGAGGACGGCCTCCTCAACGCCAAAGATCCGGCCAAGCCCCGTCATGGCACCTGGCGGATCGTGGTCCGCCGCGGCATGAGCGACGACAAGGTGCCCTTCCGGTATGCGTATCAAGTCCTCACCGACTCGGGGCTCGGCTTCGCGCTCACGACGACGCCCGGCGCGCATGTCACGGGCGATTCCATCGACGTCCGAGGAAGGCTCGCGATCGACGGGCTCCCCATCGACGACGCGGCGGTGGTGGTGGTGCTCGAGTCGCCGGTCGACTCGATCCTCAACTGGATCGCGCGCAACCATGTTCCGGCCGACCTGATGAAGAAGGCGGCGTCGGAGATCCGGGAGCGGCGGGAGAAGGACTTCACGGCGATGTTCGTGAAGCTCTGGGCGCTCCGGGAAATGGGGCTCGTATTCAACGACGCCACGGTGAAGCAGAAGGTGCCGATGGTGTACGACCCGACCGACCAAGTGTACAGGGCGACCATCCCGGACACCAAGATCCAAGGCACCTACGCCGCGTACGCGATCGCCAGGGGCGACGACCCCGCGGGCAACCCGTACCGCCGCGAGCGGCGTTTGGAGGTGGGCGTCTCCCCCGTCCCCGATCGCGCGTCGTCGCCGATCGACTTCGATTACTCGATCGTCGACGGTGATATGAACGTGAATATCCGGTTCTGGCCTCAGGACCGCTTCGGCAACGTGATCCTGATCGATCCCTCGTTCGACGACCGGATCGTCGTCAAGGTGTGGGGCGGCAAGGTGGGCCAGGTCCAGATGCACCCCGACATCGACGGCAGCTACGTCGTACGGATCCAATACCCGATCAAGAGCCCGCCGCACGTGGACATCGAGGTGCTCGGCGTCTCGCTCCTTCACGGCTTCCAGCTCCTTGTCCTCAAGGACCTGGTCTTTGCCGAACAGGTGAGCAAGCTGCGCCTCGGCGGCGAGGCCGCCCCCGGCGCCAATCGCCACACCGACGGTGACGCGGTGCTCGGCGATCCCACGCCGAAGCCGCGGGATGTGTTCGTGTCGCTCGGCGCGTACGGCGAACTCGCGGTCGCGGCGCCCGCGATGGCGAACCCGGCCCGCGCGGTGACGGTGTTCGTCCAGCCCGAGGAGGTCCTGCAATCCTATCGCGTCGAGGTGTTGCCCGCGGCGGCACGCTCGCCGACCGATCTGTTCTCGGCGGTCAAGGCCGGTGTGCTCAAGGCCCTTCGCCAGAAGTGGATCCCGCTCGGCACCTCGCCCGGCGTCACGCGCACCTTCAGCCTCGTCCGGGTGGCGCCCAACGGGGTGAGCGCGGTCCGCGTCGTCGACACGAGCGGCAAGACGCGGGGCCGCGATCGATTGCCCAGCGCGAGCCCGGGCGTGAGCCTCCGCGGCATCGGCTTCCGCTGACGTCGACTCTTCAACCCTCCCCCTTCCAGGAGTCGCACTTCCGTCGACCCGAAGGCGGTGAAGGCGGAGCTCAGGTGCCCGCGCCTCGGGCTGGACAGCCTGAAGGCGCCGAAGCGGCTCGGCTGATCCCTCGATTCATTCCCGGCGGGCGAGACGGCGGCGAGCCACCGCCGCCGTCACTTCTTCGTCAGCGCGTTGTAGCTGGTGATGAGGTTGCGATAGTCGGGGATGTGGTTCGAGAACAGCGTCGCCAATCCCTCGATGTCGTTGCGCCAATCGCGGTGCAGCTCGCAGGCGACGCCGAACCACGTCATGAGCTGCGCGCCGGCTTGGGACATGCGATCCCAGGCGGAGTGCCGGGTGATCTCGTTGAAGGTCCCGGACGCGTCCGTGACGACGAAGACCTGAAAACCCTCCTCGAGCGCGGACAGCGCGGGAAAGGCCACGCAGACTTCGGTCACGACGCCCGCGATGATGAGCTGCTGTTTGCCCGTGGCCTTGACGGCTTTGACGAAGTCCTCGTTGTCCCACGCGTTGATGTTGCCGGGGCGCGCGATGTACGGCGCGTCCGGGAACTGCTCTTTCAGCTCCGGCATGAGCGGGCCGTTGGGGCCGGACTCGAAGCTGGTCGTGAGGATCGTCGGCAGCTTGAAGTACTTCGCGAGATCGGAGAGCGCGAGCACGTTGTTCTTGAACGTGTCCGGCTGGATGTCGCGCACGAGCGACAAAAGTCCTGCCTGATGATCGACCAGCAACACGGCGGCGTTGTTCTTGTCGAGTCGAACGTACGGCTTGGTCATGGGCTGTCTCCTCTTCTATCGTCGTGGGTGATGCGTCTGTGTGGCTCGACGCCCGAGCATGCAAGTCGTTCAATCGTCCAGATGGCCGAACTTGCCGCTCGCGAAGTCGGCGAACGCCTGCTGGATCTCCTGCGCGCTGTTCATGACGAACGGGCCGTACTGGACGATGGGCTCGTCGATCGGCTCGCCGCTCAGGACGAGCAGGTGGGCCTCCGATTCGGCTTCGATGAACAAGCGCTCGCCGGCGTTCTCGAACACCGCGAGGTCGTGCGCCGCGGCATGCGTTCCGTTGATCGCGATGTCGCCTTTCATGACGAGCAGGCCCAGGTTATGGCGCGCCGGGAAGGTGAACTCGACCCTGCCTCGCGCGTTCAGGCGGACGTCGAAGACATCGATCTTCGTGAACGTCTGCGCGGGGCCCTTCGCGCCTTGGTATTCGCCTGCGATGACCCGCACGGAGCCCGCATTCTCGGGGAGAGTCACGATGCCCATCCGATCGCTGGTGATGCTTTGATACCGAGGCGGCGACATCTTGTGCGCCTTCGGCAGATTCACCCATAGCTGCGCCATCTGGAACGGGCCGCCGCGGCGCGCGTAGCTCTCTTCGTGAACCTCCTTGTGAAGGATTCCGGACGCCGCCGTCATCCATTGCACGTCGCCCGGACCGATCACGCCGCCGCCGCCCGCGCTGTCGTGGTGCGCGACGCTCCCTTGCCAGGCGAGCGTGACCGTCTCGAAGCCTCGGTGGGGATGCACGCCGACGCCCCGCGGCCTCGCCGTCGGCGAGTACTCGTACGTCGGGTGATAATCCAGCAACAGAAACGGGTTCAGCTTTCGCGCAGCCTCCGGAATCGCCGAAAAGAACCCCGCGACCCGGAAGCCGTTGCCCACCCAGTGCAGGCCTGGAGCCCGGTAGATCCCCTCGATCTTTCGGAGCTCGGTCCGCGCTGCTCGGGTGGCGCTCGTCCGCGTCTGCATCGTATTCGTGGTGGTCATGGCTGCGTTCTCCTGACACGAGGAGGAATAGACATGCCGAGTTCGTAGAACAATACGCAACAGTTGGAAGGACTGTTCCATTTTTTTGGAACAGTCCTGTCACATGCTGGCGGCCACGCTCGGCGTGGCGGATAACACGAGGCGCTGGCGGAGCAGGTCGAGGAACGCTACCACCTTCGGCGAGAGGTGCCGTGTGCTCGGATAGAGCGCGAACACGGGCACTTCGGGCGCCGACCAGGACGCGAGCACCGGCATGAGCCGCCCCGCGGCGAGGTCTTCCGCGCACAGGTACTCCGGCAAGAGCGCTACGCCGAAACCCGCGCGAGCGACCGAGCGAAGCATCTCGTAGTCGTTGACGACGAGCCGCGGGTGAACCGTGATCTCGGCGATCCTGGGCCCCGACCTGAGCTCCCAGGAGCTTCCCTCCGGTGCGAACACGATGCACGGGTGGTCCGCGAGCTCGGCAATGTCGTTCGGCTCGCCAAGCGCCCTTTTGACCTCGGGCGCAGCGACCAGACGGCGCCGCACGGCTCCGAGACGCCGGGCGACGAGGCTCGTGTCCGGCGTGGTGCCGGCCCGCAGCGCGAGGTCGAAGCGCTCCTCGACGACGTCGACCCTGCGATCGGTGCAAACCAGGTCGACCTGGACATCGGGGAAAAGACGCAGGTATTCGGCGAAGATCGGTCCGAGAACGGAGAACGCGAGCGGGGCCGTCACCCGCAAGAGCCCCCGGGGCGTCGACTGGAGCTGCGAGACCGCGAGCTCTGCCTCCTCGAGCGCGGCGACGATGCGAACGCAGTGCTCGTAGTAGACGCGACCGACGTCCGTGAGGCTCAAGGTTCGCGTGGTCCGCTGGAGCAGCCGCGCGCCGACGCGCGACTCGAGATCGGAGATCTTCCGGCTCACGGTCGACTTCGGCATCCCGACGGCGGTCGCCGCCGCCGTGAAGCTGCCTCCCTGAACAACCCTCGTGAAGAGGACGATTTCGTCGAGAGCGACGTTGGGTAGGCGAGGGTCCATGGGTGGTACAATCTACGCGAAATGCGCGGATTGTTCCAAGCGATCGCGACCTCTTTCGATCCGCCTGCGCAAGTCGCGCCCCGCTGGTTCGGGCGCAACCACGCACGCGCTCGAGCGCGCCGGGGCTCCGGCCAGCGACGCAGCGGTGTCAGATCGAGTCCCGAGCTGCAACGCCCGAGCTGCAACCAAGGAAGAGCAGCGCCAGGAGGCTCACACACCGACGCGCTCGACGCGCACCCGCACCTCGGCGGCCGTCAGCGCCGCATCGCGGCCCGCCGCCCCTGCGCCGAGCTCCACCGAGCCGCCCGCGATCTCCGCGATGAGGAGCGGCCCCGTCGCCTTCACGATGCGGCGGGCCTGGTCCAGCACGCGCGCCCTCTCGTCCTCCGTCGCGCCGGCGAGGACACCGCTGAGGATGACCCCGCAGGCGCGGTTCGCCGGCAGCGCGGAGAGCCCGGCGACGGTCGCCACGCGGGCCGCGAGGCCGCACACCTGCGCCACGTCGCGCGCGAGGAGCTCGGCCGCCTCGCCGACCACGACGACGCCGCCGTAGAGCCCGCGCAAGGCGGGGGCGGCGACCGCCCTCACGCCGCGCACGAGCCGCGCGCGCGCCTCGACCGCGTCGGGCGAGCAGTCCGGCAGGCGCTCCGCCGCCGGCGCGTCCGGGGCAGCAGCCATGACGGCCGGGGGCAGCGCCGCCCGGATCGCGGCGAGCCGCGCCCGCCACCACCGCGCGCCATGGGCGATCTCCCGGGCGCGGCGGTCGCGCTCGTCTCGCCCTCGATGGACGTGGACGTGGAACGCCTCGGATACGGGCTTTTGCGGCTGGCGCAGGGCGCGAACGCTCGTGAGCAGGCGTATGTCGATGAGGTCCGCGCGCCGCAGGCCCTCCAGCAGATCGACGAAGGCTCCCTTCTCGGCGCCGCCGCCGATGAACCACTCGTCGAAGCCGCCGAGCGCATCGACGAGGCCTCGCCAGACGATGGGCATCCCGTCGCGCACATCGGAGAGCGACTCGGAGCTCGGGGCGCCGGGGCGGGACCGATCCCCCTGGGCGCCGGGCGCGCCGCCGTCGAGCGGCGTGGCCGAGAGGAGCGGAGCGAGCCCCTCGACGGCGCCCGAGGCCGCCCACGCGGCCGAGCGCTCGATCCACGCGGCCGGCGGCAATGCGACGCGGGCCAGCGCCGGCGTGAGCACGGCCGGCACGCCGCGCGCGAGCGCCGCGTCGTGCTCCGAGAGCGCGTGCTCGACCGCCTCGGGCGAGAGCAGAACATCGGCGTCCACGAACCAGATCAAGGGCGCCCGGGCGGCGCGAACGCCCGCGTTCCTGGCATGGCTGCAGTGCGGGAACTGCCCCCGCGGGCGCGGGCTGTCGACGATCTCGACCCGGAAGGGGTGAGAGCCCGGCTCCGCCGCGGCGCGGATCGCGCCGCCTGGATCGCCGCCGTCGCACACCACCACGACCTCGAAGGACGACGGGGCGGCGGTCTGCGCGCGCAGCGCGGCCACGGCGCGCCGCAGGAGGGGCGCGGTCGAGGGTTGGCACGGGATCACGAGGGCGATGCGCGGGGGAGCGGCGCTCCTCGCGTGAGCCTCTGCAGCGGAGCCGGGCGCGCCGGCCGCAGAACCGGCCGCGTCGCGCGCGGAGCCGGCCGCGTCGCGCGCGGCGCCGCATCCGACGGCCGCATCGCCCGCGGACGCGCCTCTATCGCCCGCTCCCGCCGCAGGGCCGCCCCTCAGCGCCGGCCGCTCGCCGAGCACCTCCCACAAGCTCGCGAGGCACCGCTCGCGCTCGCTCAGGTACGCGTCCCGCGCCGCTTCCTGGATGCGCCGGAGATCCGCCTCCGTGAACGCCATGCAGCGCTCGACCGCATCGCGCACGTCCTCCGGAGCCACCGCGTGCGTGCGCACAAGGCCCTGCGCGCCGTGCGGCGCGGCCGGCATGCGCAGCGCGCAGCCGTCGATCTCGCTCATCGCCTCGGTGTCGGGCACGAGGACCGCGGCGCCGACCGACAGGCCCTCGTGGAGCGCGTGGCCCCAGCCCTCGTAACGAGACGGACAGAGGTGGAATCGAGACGCGTTCTGGTAGAAGCGAAGCCGCCGCTCGTCGACGCGCCCCGCGAACTCGACGTTTCGCGGCCTGAGCGGCCAGCCGAGCGAGGACACGACCGTCAGCGGATACGGGATGCGGTGGCGCTCCCAGGCCAGAAGCACGGAGTCCGTGCCCTTCGCGTCGGAGCCGCCAGGGACGTGCAGGAAGCGCCGCGCCCGAGGCACGGCCGGGTCCCAGCGGTCCTCCGAGAAGAAGCCGAGGTGGCGGGCCCGCGGCGTGAGCGGGGCGAAATGCGACAGCGCGTCCCGGGTCTTGCACAGGACGAGCTCGAAATCGTCGAGCGCGGACCGCATCTCCGGCCGCCACCACTCGGCGTTCGGGATCAGCCAGCGGCGCGGCGCGCCCTCGGCGAGGCGCGGCTCGTAGACCTCGAGGAAGATGACGAGATCGGCGCCCCCCGCTCCGCCCGCGTTCTCGACGCGCTGGAAATGAACGCCGGTGACCCGGTGACCCCAGCTCTCCAGGAGGCTGCCGAGAAGGCGGTAGTCGCGCTCGAGCCCCTTGCCGTTGTCGATGTTGGTGACGATGTGGATCCGCATCTCAGCTCGATACCGCCCGATCCAGCCGCGGCGCTGCGACGGCCCTCCGCCAGGCCACGGTCACACCCAGCCCCTCAACCCCGCGTGGTGCTCGCCGAGGATGCCGAGCATCTGGCGCATGCGGTGCACATACGTGAAGCTCGCCTTGACGCGCGCGTGACCGGCGCGCCGGATCGCCTCGCGCTCGTCGTCGTGCTTCACGTAATAGTCGATGAGGCGCCGCAAGGCCGCGAAATCGCCGAACGGATAGAAGACAACGTGCTCGCGATCCCGGAACTCCTCCTCCAGGCCGAAGATGTAGGGGTGGATCATGAAGCCTCCCCGGCCGAGCGTCTCGTAGATGCGATCGGACCAGTAATGCGGGTGATCGAAGCCGACACACAGGCTGTCGCCCACGACGACCTTCGCCGAGGCGTACAGGCGGTTGAGGGCGTCGCCGCGCACGCAGCTCTCCGGCGAGCCGTGCTTCACGAAGCGGCGGCCGTACGTCTCCGACAGGAAATCCACGAGGCGCCTCCGATAAGGCCACTCCGGGTGATAATCGTACGAGCCCACGAAGCAGACGTCGGCCGCGACGCCGGGGTCGACGTCCGCGAGATAACACTCGGCGCCGTACACGCCGGGCTTCAGGTAATGGTGGCGTATCCCCTGCGCCCGGAAGAACGCCTCGCTCCCGCCGTCGGGCGTGAACACGTGCTGCGTGCGCCAGAACGGGTCGAGCCGGAGATCGCGGCCGCGCGAGAGGCCGGCGTACAGGTCGAGGTGGTACGAGGCCGTCGGGATGGGCAGCTGCGTGATCCAGCGCAGCGCGTCGCCGCGCAGGCCCCAGGTGCGGGTGTAGAGCAGCAGATCGACGTCGCGCGCCATGCCGTCGAGCTCCTGCAGGGTGAAGGCGTTCTCCTGGGCCTGGACGACCTCGACGCCGAGCTCTCGCAGGCTCTCGCCGACGTGGTTCTCGGTCGAGAACGACGGGCCGAAATTGCCGATGTACAGGATGCGACGGCGCATGGGCGAGGGGGCCACGACGGCAGCGCCCGTCAGGGCGGCGGGTCCAGCGGCCACGTGGCCACGAGCGCGCGCGCGTCGGGCGTGCGCGCCTTCGAGAGCACCGCGAGCGTCACGGTGCGATCGGTGACCAGCACGCACGGCGAAGAGAACGTCGCTGGATCGGCGCCGCCGGCGTCCACGGGGAGCACGCGGAACGCGGCGCCCGGGGCCGGCCGGTGCGCGACGAGGAGGTGGGCGGCGGAGGTCGCGACGATCACGAGCCCGCCGCCCGCGCGGTCGGCGTCGAGCTCGAAGACGCGGCGGTCGCCGAACGGCGCGTCCTCGGCGCCGGCTGGGCCGTACGCCGCATCGCGGGCCGAGACGCGCACCGTGCCGGGCAGCGCGCCGCCGCGTGAGGCGCCGGGGGCGACGCGCTTGCACACCGCGGTGGGGCCCGGCGACCCGGCGAGGACCACGACGTCGATGCACTCGCCGAGCGGGCGCTCCGTCGAGGCACCGCCGGCCGCCGCGGGCTCCAGCACGACCGCCGTCGCGTTGTCGACGACGGCGGACACGGAGCCCGGGGCGCCGGGGGAGGGCGCGGGGAGCGAGCCGGCCGCGCCGCGCACGAACCGAGGCCCGCTGAAGCTCGCGAACGGCCGGTGCGCCGTGAGCGAGGTGCGGAGACCGGAGGCGCCGTCGAGCCGGACCAGCGCGTTCACCGCGCCGCCCGCGACCTCCACGACGAACGACAGCGCGCCGCCCTCCGCCGCGGCGTCCCAGCGGGGCAGCGCGGGCAAGAGCTGCGGGATGGTGGCGACGGCGCCCGACGGACCGCGGCCCGCGAGCGGCAAGGCCCAGATGTCCGTGCGGTGCGGCGGGGCCGCGCTGTGCGTCGACGACGCGAGCAGCACGGGCGCCCCGTCGAGCGCGACGAGGCGCAAGGCGTCCGCGAGCGGGGCGTCGGGCAGCGCGGCGGGAGAGAGCGCGAGGGGCGGAGGGGGCGTTTCGTTCATGGGCGCAGATCCGGGGGCTGGGCGGCACGCGGCGGCGGCGAGACAGACGAGGAGCGCGGACACGGGAGGCCCGCGCCGGGGCCTCCAGGGGGTGTTGGTCGAGCGGGGCGAGGGCATGCCGGTCGACCTCCGCGCTGCGCTAGCGCGACAGACGGGTTGAAACCGCATGAAAACAGCAAGAAATTGAACCGCCAAGGCGCCGAGGACGCCAAGATTTTATTGTCTTCTTGGCGTCCTCGCCGCCTTGGCGGTTCATTCCCCTGGTTTCCAAGCTGGTCGGTGCTCTAGATGCGGGCGTTCGTGCGCATGTTCCACAGCTGCACGAGGGCCTGCGGGTTCGACGATTTCGGGTAGCCGGCGAGCGCGGCCGCGAACAGCCCGTCGATCGCGCCGGTCTCCCACGTGGCCGCGTCGGCGAACGGCCCGCCGCCATACGAGGGGTCGTAGAGCTGCCCGCCGTGCACGACGATGAAATGGTTGAAGAACGCGGGCGGGGGCTCGGGGTTCCGCTGGCCGGGGATCCCCGGCAGGTTGACCACGTCGGTCCACATGCGGTGGGTCCACGGGGCGGGCCGCGTGGCGGCGTTCCACTGCCAGTTCTTCACGAGGAACCCTTGAGATCCCGAGGTCCACGCCGCAACCGTGACGACGACCACCACCTTGTCGGCGCTGGTGATGCCGTGGATCTTGAGCATGTCGATGAAGAACTCGGCCCACGAGCCGCACTGCCCGCTGCCGTCGGCGCTCGCGAGGAGCAGGCGGGTGCTCGTGCAGGTGGTCGTGTTCGGGTTCCAGTACGTGAGGCCCACGCCGTCGCGCTTGCGCGTGAGCGCCCGCGTCGCGAAGGGCGTGAAGCTCTGCGACACGACGCGCCCCTCGGTCGTCTCGCCCTGGGCCGCGCGGCACGAGATGTCCACGAGCGTCCAGTAAACCGTGCCGGCCGGCGCGCCGAGCACCGCGTACACGAGGTGCGTCGTCGTGCCCGCGCCGACCCAGCCGGTGCCGGCGGCGTTCGCCTCCCACGTGATCGTCAGCGGATCGTAGCAGGCGACGACGTCCGGCAGCGGCGCGCTGCTCGTCATCGTGGGCGTGGAGACATCGACCGACCCGGGCGAGACGCTGACCGTGCACGTCCATTCGAGCGTGGCGCCGCCGGCCATGGCGCGGCCGCGCAGCTGCACGGACTCGGTCCCGGTGGGCGGCCGGAGCACGCGCAGCACCACGGCGAGCGGGACACGCGCGCCGCGGACGTAGCAGACCGGCGATTGATCCGCCGCCTGCCGGGTGCTCAGCCACTCGGGGGAGGCGAAGTTCCCGAGAGAGTCCCGCTCCACGGCGTGGTTCGCCGCGAAGTCGACCTGGATCACGCCGACCAGCGCATGGACGATGTCGGGCGCCTTCGGCGACGGCTGCACCGGCGGCGGCACCTCGAGCGGCCTGCGCGCCTCCGGGGCGCGCGGCGGCGGGCCGCGGAAGGCGAGGATGCACCCCGTCCGGAGCAGCTCGGCGACGCGCTCGCGCAGCAGGTCGAGCTCGCGCGCCGCGTCGAGCGACACGATGCCGGCGCCCGCGGCGCACAGCTCGCTCAGGAGATCGACGCGGTCGCGGTTCGGCTCCTCCGAAGGGAACCACGCGGGCACCTCGAGGGCGGCCAGGTGAGGCTCGATCGGCTCCGTGCCCTGGGGCAGGACCGCGCCGGCTGCGCGGACGAAGCCGACGTCTCCGTACGCATCGACGACCTGCCAGACGTTGCCCATGAATCCGCGCGATCCGCTGTCCGCTGTTCCCCCGGCGCCCGATCTGACTAGGCCCGCCCTCGCCGTGCGTCAACCGTTCGTCAAGCAGCGCGCCGGCATGTCGACGGCAGGTGCGTCGGCATGTCGACGACGTCGACGCGCGTGAATGTGCCCACCCGGTCGGCGAGCGATGGTAGGCTCGACGGCTCTGGCTCCGGGACGGCGAGGGCGAGGCGATCGATGGCGGACGGTGCGATCGAGTTTGATTTCGCTGTGGAAGGCGCGACCGATCCGTGGCGCGTCGCGCGGATCGAGGGGCATGAGGGCATATCGCGGCTGTTCCACTTCCGCGTGACGCTCGCGTCGACGGACGCCGCGCTCGCTTTCGACGGGCTGGTCGGGCAAACGTGCCTGCTCACCATCCGGAACGACGCGTCGACTCGGTACATCCACGGCATCGTCGCGCGCTTCGAGCAGCACGAGGAGGGGCGCTCGGTCACCACCTACCTGGCGACGGTCGCCCCGCGGGCGTGGCGCCTGCAGCACCGGCACGACTACCGGATCTTCCAGGAGGCGACGGCGCCGGAGATCATCGACAAGGTGCTCCGCGCGGCGGGCCTGTCCTCCGACGATTTCCGCATCTCGACGACGATGACCCACGATCGGCGGGAGTACAGCGTGCAGTACGCCGAGACGGACTGGGCGTTCATCAGCCGCCTGATGGAAGAGACGGGCATGTTCTGCTTCTTCGAGCACAAGGCCGACAACCACGTGCTCGTCTTCGGCGACGCGCCGTTCGTCCACGAGCCCATCGACGGATCGAGCGTCGTGCCCTACCGGGCCGCCGGCGGGGCGCTCACCTCGCAGGAGGCCGTCTCCCGCTTCTCGATGGCCGAGGAGGTCCGGCCCGGCAAGGTCACCGTCCGCGACTACAACTTCCAGAAGCCCAGCCTGAGCCTCGAAGGGGAGGCGGAGGCCGACCGCGACACCGATCTCGAGGTGTACGTATATGCGACCGAGCACGATCTGCCCGAGGAGGGCACCCAGCTCGCGAAGCTCCGGCTCGAGCAGCTCCAGCTCGTGCGCCGCACCGCGGAGGGGCAGGGGAGCGTGCTCCGGTTCATGCCCGGGGCCACCTTCACGCTCGAGGACCACGGCCGCGAGAGCTTCAACCGCGGATACCTGATCACGCGCGTCGACCATTTCGGCTCGCGGGCCGTCGGGGGGGAGTCGCAGGATACAGTCGTTGGGTACTCCAATCGATTCCAGTGCATCCCGGACGACGTGCCCTACCGCACGCCCGTGCAGACGCCCAAGCCGACGCCCCGCGGCATCCAGACGGCGATCGTCGTGGGCCCGGCGGGCGAGGAGATCCACACGGACATCTATGGCCGGGTGAAGGTGCAGTTCCACTGGGACCGGCAGGGGCGCCGCAACGAGCACAGCTCGTGCTGGATGCGCGTGAGCCAGATCTGGGCGGGCGCCGCGTGGGGCTCGATGTACATCCCGCGCATCGGCCACGAGGTCGTCATCGACTTCCTCGAGGGCGACCCGGATCGCCCGCTGATCGTCGGGCGCGTCTACCACGGCGCGAACGTGCCGCCCTACGCGCTGCCGGCCGAGAAGACGAAGAGCACCATCAAGTCGGACACCTCGCCGGGCGGCGGCGGCTCGAACGAGCTCAGGTTCGAGGACAGGAAAGGCGCGGAGGAGATCTACCTGCACGCGCAGAAGGACTGGAACATCGAGGTCGAGAACGACAAGACCCAGTCCGTCGGCCACGACGAGCGCCTGACCGTCGGCCACGACCGGAAGAAGCGCATCGACAACAGCCAGTGGGAGTCGATCGGCGCCTTCAAGACCACGGAGGTCGGCGAGGATCACAACGAGAAGATCGGCGCGAACCGCACGCTCGGCGTCGTCCAGAGCGAGAGCGTGGACATCGGCAAGGACGCGAGCCTGAGGATCGGGCAGGGCCGGAAGACCGATGTCGGGAAGGACGACATCGAGTCGGTGGGCGGCAAGCGCGAGCTCTCGGTGGGCGGCGAGGAGACCGTCAAGGTGGGTGATCGCGCGACGCTGGAGGTCGGCTCGAAGCGCAACACCACCGTCGGCAGCGACGACTCGCTGTCGGTCAGCGGCACCGAGACCCGGAACATCGACGTGGACGCGACCGAGTCCGTCGGCGGGAAGAAGACCGTCAAGGTCGGCGAGAAGTTCACGCTGGAGTGCGGGAGCGGCAAGATCATCGTCGACAGCTCCGGCAAGATCACGGTCGAGGGGTCGGACATCACCGTGAAGGGCTCGGGCACCGTCAAGGTGGAGGGCGCCAAGGTCGAGGTGAAGAGCGACGGCGACGTGAGCGTCAAGGCGGGCTCGAACATCAAGCTCTCGGGGAGCGGGGTCGACATCAACTGAGCGGCGTCGCGCAGGATCGGAGCCGAGGCGGATGGTTCACGAGGTGGTGGCTGATCACGCGGAGATGGCGTCGTTCCTCTGGGAGCTCCGCGAGATGGCCGTGAGGTCGCACCACTACACGCTGGCCGACCTCGCGGAGCTCGAGGAGCGCGTCGAGGCCCACCTCGACGGGCTCCGCATCGCGGGGGAGCCCGGCTGGGAGCTCACGCTGGCCGCCCTCTCCACGAAGGATCCCGGCGCGTTCTTCGCGGCGGCCGTCGCCGCGGTCGAGGCGCGCGACTACCCGGGCTTCGCGGCCGTGCTCGACGCGACGGAGGAGGCGGACGAGCCCGCCGCCGGCGTCGCGGGCGCCCTCGCGTGGGCGTCGCCGGCCGACGCGTTCGCGATCGTGGCGCCGATGCTGTCGGGGGCGCAGCCGCCGGCCCTGCGCCGCCTCGCGCTGGCCGCGTGCGTCGCGCACCGCCGCGATCCCGGGCAGCTCCTCGGCTACGCGATCTGCGACGGCGACGCGGCGGTCCGCGCGCTGGCCTTCCGCGCGGCCGGCGCGCTGGGCCGCGCCGATCTGGCGGGCGAGCTCCGCGGCGCGTGGGGCTCGGACGACGAGGCCGAGCGCTTCTGGTCGGCGTGGGCCGGCGCGCTGCTCGGGGCGCGCGGCGCGGACGAGGCGCTGTGGAGCGTCGCCGGGCGGAGCGGCGCGTTCGCCGAGGAGGCGGCCGACTGCGCCGCCCGCGTGAGTCCGCCGGGCGAGGCCCGCCGCCGGATCGAGGCGCTGATGCGGTCGCCCGGCCTCGGGCGGGTCTGCCTCGTCGCGGCGGGGGCGCTGGGCGATCCGGCGCTGCTGCCGTGGGTGCTCGACCGGCTTACCGTCGCGCCGCTCGCGCGGCTCGCCGGCGAGGCGCTCTCGCGCATCACCGGCGCGCCGATCGAGGGGGCGCTGCGCGGGGCCCCGGCGCCCGGCTTCGACGCCGGGCCGAGCGACGATCCGCGCGACGCCAGCGTGAAGATGGACCCGGACACGCAGCTCCCGTGGCCGCACGGGGCGAACGCGCGGGCGCTCTGGGCGGCGCACCGCGGGCGCTTCGCGTCGGGGGTGCGCCACGTGGAGGGCCGCCCGCTGGACGAGGGGGCGCTCGATCGCGTGCTCCGGGTCGGCGGCCAGCGGCGCCGCGCGGGCGCTGCGTTCGAGCGGGCGGCGCGCGCGCCCGGCCGCCCGCTGTTCGACGTGGCCGCGCGGGTCGAGCGGCAGAGGGCCGCGCTCGGGGCCTCACCGTGACGGCGCCGCCCGCGCCGCGCGCCCTCGGGCACGCCGCGGTCGCGGTGCGCCCCTTCCGCTCCCGGGGGCGGGTGATGCTCGCGGTGGTCGTCAAGGCGACCTTCCAGCTCGAGCACAAGCGCGCCATGTCGCCGCTCCCGCCCGCGCCGATCGTCGCGGCGGACGTGCGCGCGGCGCGCGCCGCGGCCGACCCGCGCGCCGCCGTCTCGGCGGCCGCGGAGATGGCCCCGTTCCTTCCGCGCGCGGACATCCTCCTCGGCGGCCACGCCTGGGCCCGCGGCCGCAGCCCGGCGCCGCTCGTCCCCGTCCGCCTGCGCGTCGGCCTCGACGCGGCCGTCCTCCTCGACAAGGCCCTGCACGTCTACGGCGATCGCGGCGGCAACGGCCGCGGCGCCCCGCAGCCGTTCCTCGCCATGCCGCTCGGCTACGAGCGCGCCCCCGGCGGGCCGGCCGACCCCGACAACCCGGCCGGCGTCGATCCGCGCGCCGGCCGCGCGCCCAACATCATCGATCCCCGGCAGCCGACGCGCGCCGCCGGCTTCGGGCCGATCGCGGCGCACTGGCCCACGCGGCAGCGCCGGCTGGGCAACGCCGATCCGCGCGGCGTGCAGGCCCCGTGGCCCGTGATCCCGGACGGCTTCGACTGGGCGTATTTCCAGGCGGCGCCGGCCGATCAACAGACGCCGTATCTCCGGGGGAACGAGTGGATCCTGATCGAGGGGATGCACCCGGATCTCGACCGCATCGAGGCCTGGTTGCCGGGCCCCGTCGCCGAGGCGCGGGTCGCGTTCGGGGGGGCGGCGCAGCCGCAGGCGTTGCCGCTGGTCGCCGACATGCTCGTGATCGACGCCGATCGCTGGCTTTGCTCGCTCGTGTGGCGCGCGAGCGCGGTGCTGCCGGGCGAGGAGGCCCTCGCCGGCGTCCGGGTCACGGCCAGGGTCGCGCTCCCTGGCGAGGACGTGCCGTGGGACCCCGCGGCAGCGCAGGCGGCGCCGCAGCAGGCGCGAGCGGCGCAGGCGGCGCCGCAGCAGGCGCGAGCGGCGCAGGCGGCGCCGCAGCAGGCGCGAGCGGCGCAGGCGCCGCCTGCGGCGAGCCCACAGCGGGCGGGGCGCGCGGCGGAGCATCCGCTGGCCGGGACGGTGGCGCTCGATCCGGAGGAGGCGTCGGCTGCGGCGAGCCCGCAGCGGGCGGGGCGCGGGGCGGCGGAGCATCCGCTGGCCGGGACGGTGGCGGTCGATCCGGACGAAGGGCAGCCGAACCCCGCCTTGCCGTTCCGGTCGCCCGCGGCCTCCGTGGGAGGACCGCGCCTCGAGAGATCTGGCACGGCGGAGATGCCCGCCGCAGCGGGGACGCCGCCCGCGGAGCCGCGGCGCGGCGGCCTGCCCTTCGTGGCGCCGGCGGCGGCGGGGGCAGCTTCAGGCGCGCTGCCGTTCGCGCCCGCCGCCCCGTCTTCCCCGGGCGCCCGCGATGGCGCGGCGGCGTGGGCGCTCCCGTTCGCCGCCCCCGCCGCGGCGTCGCCTGCGGTGCCGGTCCGAGCGCCGGCGGCGGCGTCCGGCGTGCTGCCGTTCGCGCCGGCGCCGGCGCCGGCGGCGTCCGGCGTGCTGCCGTTCGTATCGCCGGCGGCAGCGTCCGGCGTGCTGTCGTTCGCGCCGGCGCCGGCGGCGCCCGTTCCCGCCGCTCCCCAGGCGCCGTCCGCGCCCCCTCCCGCGCCGTCCGCGCCGGAGCGCTCCTCGCCGTGGGCGTCGGGCGCGGCGCCCCACGCCGCCTCGGAGCCGCAATCGCCGTGGGTGTCTGGCGCAGCCGCGGCCTCGGCGCACGTTGCCTCGCCGCCGCCCGCCGCGCCGTCGTACGCCCTCTCCCAGCCGCGCATCGCGCCGTCGTACGCCCTGGGATCGTCGCCCGCCGCCTCGCCGTGGCCCGCCGCGGCGGCCGCCGCCGCCCCTGCCCGGCGCCCCGCGCGCCCGCGCCGTCCGCGCCTCACCCCGGACGCGCGCCCCTCGTCGGAGCCGCTCATCCCGCCGCGCAAGCGCCGCCCCGCGAAGGTCGCGGCCGACGGCCTCGGCGCCTCGTTCCTCCGCTCGGTGCCCGACGCCGCGCCCACGCCCACCTGACCATGGACCTCCGCAACCGAACCCCCTTCGTCGCCGAGCGCATCGTCCACGTCGATGCCGCCGGCGCCGAGGTGCTCGTCGTCCTCGTCAAGGCGACGCTCGCCATCCACGCCGGCGGCCGCCTCGCGCCCACGGCCGAGCAGGTGCCGCTCCAGCACGCCGACGCCTTCCACGGCGAGCCGGGCCTCTCGAGCGTCCGCTACGAGAGCGATCTCGCGCCGCACAAGGTCGGCACGGACGTCGTCGTCCTCGGCCACGCGTACCCGCCCGGCCGCCGCGACGCCGAGGTCCAGGTCTCCGTGCGCGTCGGCCCGGTCCGCACGACCCTCGCCGTCTTCGGCGACCGCACCTGGGCCCGCCCCGCGTCCCCCGCGCCCTTCGAGCGGATGCCGCTCGTGTACGAGCGCGCGTTCGGCGGGCGCGACGAGTCCGCCGAGTCCCCCGTCGACCACGAGGTCGAGCCGCGCAACCCCGTCGGACGCGGGTTCCGGGCGCGCCGCTCGCTCGTCGACCCCGCGCAGCTCGCCATGCCGAACCTCGAAGATCCCAGGAAGCCGCTCCGCTCGCCGGACGATCGCCCCGAGCCCGTCGGCCTCGGCTTCATCGGGCGCAGCTGGCAGCCGCGCCTGCGCTACGCCGCCACGGCGCCCGATCCTTCGTCGCCGCCCCCCGCCGGGTCGCCGCCCCCTGCGCCGTCGCCGTTCCTGCCTGCCGCCTTCGACCCTCGCTACCACCAGGGCGCGCACCCGCGCCTCGTGGCCACGCCGCACCTCCGCGGCGGCGAGCCGGTCGAGCTCGTGCACCTGAGCCCCCTCGGCCCGCAGCGCTTCTCGCTGCCCCCCGCGGCGCCTCGCGCCGTGGTCGTGATCGACTCCGAGCGCCGCCCGCTCCCGCTGGTCCTCGACACCGTGGTCCTCGAGCCCGACGACCTCCGCGCCGTGCTCGTGTACCGGGGCGCCATGCCCGTCGGTCGCGATGTCTTCCGCGTGCGCCGCATCGAGGTGGAGCCCGCGCCCGCATGAGCACCGGAGCCGTCATCACCGCCGCCGGCATGGTCACCGCGCTCGGCGACACCGCCGCGTCCACAACGGCCGCGGTCCGCGCCCGCCTCACGCGCTTCCGCGAGTGGCCGAGCTACCCCTGCCTCCCCGCCGACCCGCCCCGCCCGGAGGAGCCCTTCTCCGTGGTCGCGGCGTACACCGATCTCCCCCGCGCGCTCGACCTCCCGGTCCGCTTGCTCGCGCTGGCGCTCCAGGACCTCGCGACCTCCGCCGATCTCGCGCGCGCCGACCTGGAGGACGCCTCGTTCTTCCTCGCGCGCCCCTCGCCCGGCCCCTCCGCGCACCACCACGAGCTGCGCGACGCCTTCCGGGAGAGGGTCGCGGACGCCGCCGGGGTCGACGCCGTGACCCGCGGCCTCCTCGCCCCCGACGGGCACGCCGCCATGCTCCTCGGCCTGGCCCACGCGGCGCGCGCCGTCGAGGCCGACCCCGGCACGCCCTGGATCGTGGCCGGCGCCGACGCCCTGGTCGACGTGGGGCTGCTCGAGGCGCTCGATCACGCGCGCCGCCTCAAGAGCCGCCGCAACCTCGACGGGTTCATCCCGGGCGAGGCCGCGGCCGCGCTGCTCGTCGAGCACCGCCGCCGCGCCGAGGCCCGCGGTGCCCCCATCCTGGCCGAGATCGAGGGCTCGGGCGTCGGCCAGGAGCCCCAGACCGTAGAGAGCGGCGATCCCCCCTCGGGCGCGGCGCTCGCCGCGGCGCTCGCCGCCGCGTGCGCCGCGGGCGGCCCGCCCGCGTGGGTCCTCTGCGATCTCAACGGCGAGAGCTACCGGGCCAAGGAGTGGGGGCTCGCGCGCGTCCGCGCGCCGGCGCTCCTCGGGGGCGTGCGGGCGCTGTGGCACCCCGCCGACGGCTACGGCGACGTCGGCGCCGCGACCGGCGGGTGCCTCGCGGCCGCGTGCGTGCGATCGTTCGAGCGAGGCGCGTCCCCCGCGGGGCGCGCCGCGCTCTTCGCGGGCTCCGGCGACGGGACGCGCGCCGCCGTGTGCCTCGTCTCGGCTGCAGCGAAGAGGGCGTGAAGGAGGAGCGATATGCCTGTCACCGTAGGAGTCAACTCACGCACGGTCGTCCACGCGGCGAGCAATGGAATGACCATCGCTTTCCCGGACGTGTGCCTCACCCCAGCGCCGCCCGCCCCGCCGGTCCCCGTCCCCTATCCCAACATCGCCATGTCGTCCGACGCCGCGAGCACCGCGAAGAACGTCAAGGCCGACGGCAACCCGCTCTGCCATCAGGACAGCAACTTCTCGCGCAGCAGCGGCGACGAGGCGGGCACGAACGGGGGCGTCGCCTCCGGCGTGAACATGAACAAGGCCGAGTTCATCAGCTACTCGTTCGACGTCAAGGTCGAGGGGAAAGGCTGCGCCCGCGCGCTCGATCTCATGCTCCACAACAGCAAGAACACCCCGCCCACGCCGGTCATCCAGCCGCCGCTCATCGTCATCGTCATGGAGGAGCCCCCGCCCGCGCCCGAGAACCCCAAGGACTGGGGCGTCGACAAGATCGAGGTGTTCTGAGGGGGCGGCCGCGGAGCGAGCCTCGACCCGCGCCGCGCTGATGGACCGGACTCCCCGCTGATTCGTCCTGGAGCTCTCGCATGCCGACGATCAAGCAATACGTGAACCTCCCTGTCGCCGCGACCGGCGTGAACGGCCCTGTGCGGCAGCTGCGCGTCACGCCCAACCAGGTGCCCAACGTCGCGCCCGGCGATCGCGTGGACTGGTGGATCGAGCCCGACCCGGGCAACGAGAGCCTCGCTTTCCAGTCGCTGACCGAGCGCACGAGGCTCGCGCACGGCGCGGCCCCCGGGGTGACGGTCGGGCTTGGGCACCACTTCGACAACACGCTCACGTTCACGCACATCGGCGGCGACAAGTACACGATCAAGGCGTCGCGCGACGGGCAGCGGGCGCAGTTCCTCGCCACCGACGAGTTCCAGACGTGGCGAAAGCTCTATTATACGGTCTGGTACTCCGGAGCGCAGACGCTCGCCACGTACAACAACATCGATCCGCGGTTCGTGGGCGAGTTCGCGCGGCACTTCATCGAGCTGGAGCGCAGGGCGGTCTTCCCGGCGCTCGCGACCGTGGACTCGGCCCGCGTCGACTTCCAGAGCCTGTCGCAGCAGGCGGTCAGCTCGCCGACCTTCGACTGGCCGTTCATGAACGGCGGCCCGAACGCGCTGCTCAACCTGCGCGTCGGCGGCGCGCCCCCCGGGGGAGGCACGCTGACCGACAAGCCGCTTCACATGGCCTTCCTGCTGGTGCCGAACTGCTATTACACGCAGCTGGAGCGGCGCGCGTTCCCCACGGCGAACAACGCGGTCGGGAGCATCACCACGTTCCGCACCGTGTGGCGCGACCCCACGAACGGCAACAACTTCATGTGGACGGCGCAGGCGTCGTGGCCGGCGGCCGGCGCCACCGACGTGAGGGCGTATTTCAACTTCACGCTCGGGTCGCCGAACCGCGTCAGCTGGAACCTCACCACGCTGCCGGGCCTCACGGCCCACCTCGCCACGCCGGGCAACACGTACAACCTCACCTTCTCGTTCATCTGGAAGAGCTCGATCAACGGCTATAGCTGGGGCAATTTCTGCGTCGTCGGGTGCACGGGCCCCGGCCGGAGCGAGACGGCGGTCCTCGGCACCTTCGTCCACGAGATGGGGCACGGCATCGGGCAGACCGTCCGGCAGGAGCCGCAGTACAGCGCGACCGGCGTCGCGCTCGCCACGCAGCTCGCCAACCCCCGCTGGTACACCGACCAGTTCGGCGGGCAGGGCCCGCACTGCAACACGAACGCGGGCCTCACGCCGGACCCATCCACCACGTCGGGCCAGCGGTACGACTGGTGGCCCGCGCTCGGTGGGCGGCTCTGCACCATCTACCACGCCGGCCACAGCAACCGCGACGATGGCGTCTTCTGCCCCGTGTGCGCCCCGCGCATCCGCCGCGTGCGCCTCGATACGCCGGCGCAGACCTCCCGCAACTGGAACCACTTTGGCTGAACCTCGCGGGCGAGGGGCGCGCTGCTCCCTCGACCCCGCGCCCCCGCGCCGCACCCACGTCGAGAGGACCCCATGGAGATCGAACCCCGGACACCCTTTGGCTTCGCCCCCCACGCGGGCTCGCCCGAGATCGCGGCCGGCAAGGAGGCCATCCGACTCGCGATCTCGCGGGTGTCCTTCGCGGCGGGCACGGTGGAGCTCGACGTCTCGGCGTCGTTCCTGTTCCCGGACGCCGTCGCGAGCCGCTACCGTGACGTCGAGGAGTCGATGGTCCTCGTCGTCCACGACGTCGAGCAGGCGGACGGCGGCGCCCTGCTCGCGCGCAACACGTTCATCGAGTTCCCGGCAGGCGAGCGCGACGGCCCGAACCAGCTTCTCGAGCCCGCGCTGCCGATGCCGGGCCGCGGGAGCCTCGCGTCCGAGGGGTATCAGGGCGCCTGGCTCAACGTCACCGTCGCTTTCCCCTGCGCCGCGGCGGTGCCCCGTTACCGGCCGAGCGTCTATGTGTACCTCGTCCTCGAGAACTACGTGTCGAACGTGATAGGCATCGATCTCGTCGACAAGAAGGCCATCGAATTCTGACCGGCGGTGAACCCATGCTCGTCCGATCCGTCTCTTTCGGCCTGACCGCGGAGACGCCCGCGACCTCCGGCGCGGGCGTCGTCCTCGCCCAGCCGGGCCCGCCCCTCCTCGAGGGCGGCGCCCTCGTCCACGTCGTCCACGGCAGCTCGCGCGTGCCCGCCGTCGATATCGAGGTCGAGCGCGCCGAGGTGCTCCGCGGCGTCTTTCTCACGCTGATCTATGCCCCCGCGCAGGGCGGCGTCACGGTGCCTCTGCTCGGGCCGAGGCTCGTCTTCCCCGACGACATCGACGATGTGGGCGCGGACCTCGTGGGCAGCTTCCGGTGCGAGATCGTCCTGGCACCCCGGGTCGGGGCGTTCTATCTGCACGCGGCGTATCGCCAGTACGTCTCCAACGTGGTTCGCCTCATGGCCCCGCCCGGTGCCCGATGACGCCTGTTTATTCCGTTATCGTCGTCACGTGGAACAACCTCCAGTACACGGCGCGATGTGTGGACGCCCTCCTGCGCACGCTCCCCTCGGACGCGGAGGTGGTCTTCGTCGACAACGGCTCGGAGGACGGCACCCCCGCTTACCTCACCGACGTCGCGCGCCGGCTCGGGGACGCCGCCAAGACAATCTTCCTGGACGAGAACCTCGGCCTGGCCGGCGGCGCGAACCGGGGACTCGAGGTCGCTGCCGGGGAGTACCTGGTGTTCCTCGACAACGATGTCGTGGTGACCCCTAGGTGGCTGGAGGGGCTGCGAGAGTGCATGGAGGAGGCGCCGCGGGCCGTGCCCGGGGCGCGGCGCGTCGGGCTCGTCGGGCCCGTGACGAACAGCGCGCGCGGCCCGCAGAAGGTGCAGAACCCGCCGCCGTTCCAGCCGGAGGCGCTGAACGAGCTCGCGGCCGAGCACCGCGAGGCGTTCCGCCGGCGGTGGGCGCCGTCGTTCGCCCTCTCGACCTTCTGCCTGATGATGCGCCGCGAGGTCTACGCCGAGATCGGCGGCCTCGACGAGCGCTTCTTCCCGGTGGGCCACGAGGGCCCCGACCTCGCCTTGCGGGCGCAGGAGCGCGGCTTCGAGTGCATGATCGCGAGCGACGTGTACGTGCACCACGAGGGGAGCGCCACGCTGAGCAAGGCGTTCCCGGGCGCGCAGGGCGGCCTCGGGGGCGCGGATCTCTTCTTCGAGAAGTGGCGCGCCCGCCGGGCCGGGAAGACGCGGCTCGTGGCCGCGTACCGCGTCAGGGACGCGGAGGCGACGCTGCGCGAGAGCCTCGACGCGACAGCGCGGTTCGCCGACGCGATCGTCGTGCTCGACGACGGATCGACGGACGGGACGGGGGCGATCGCGCGGTCGCACCCCGCCGTGACCAGGTACGAGCGGACGGAGCTGCGGTCGGTCATGGACGATCGGCGCGATCGCGACCGCGCCCTGCAGATGGCGGCGGAGCTCTCCCCGGACTGGATCATCGCGGTCGACGCCGACGAGGTGTTCGAGATGGACCGCGCGCGCGCCGAGCGCCTCATGCAGCTCGCCGATCCGCACATCAAGGCGCTCGGCTTCCACTGGTACACGTTCTGGGAGCCGACGCGCACGTACTTCCGGGCGGACGGCGCGCTCGGGGCCATGTCGGGCTACCGCATGTACCGGAATGAGCCGGGCCTGCGGGTCGCCCGGGGGGCCGAGGGCGGCCTGCCCGGCGGCGGCATTCCCGAGATGCCGGACGGGTGCGGGCGCTTCACCGACGTCCGCGTGCGGCGGCTCGGCTACGACACCGAGGCGTCGCGGCAGGCGCGGCTCGCGCTCCACGGGCGGCCGGACCCGTCCACGCCGCCGCGCGCCGGCGCGCCCCCCGAGCTGGCCGATCTCGCGAGCAACACGGTGACGCTGCGCAGGTATGCGCCAGCGTCCGGCGTATCGCTCTGCATCATCGCGAGGAACGAGGCGGAGCGGCTGGAGCGGTTCCTCGCGTTCCTCGAGCCGTTCGTCGACGAGATATGCATCGTCGACAACGGCAGCGACGACGCGACGGTCGAGATCGCGCGGAGGTTCACCGACCGGATTCGCGTCCACCGGACGGACCGGCTGGACCTGGCCGAGGTGCGCAACGTGGGCCTGGAGATGGCCACGCGGCCCTGGATCCTGAGCCTCGACCCGGACGAGGAGCTCGCGCACTGGGATCTGCCGCGCGTCGTGCGGCTGATGGACGACCTCGACGTCCATGCCTATTCGTTCGAGATCGCCAATCATCAGAAGGACGGCCCGCCCGTCATGACGATCGCCGTGCGGCTGTTCCGCAACGACGCGCGGATCCGGTACGGGCGCGCCGTCCACGAGACGGTGCAGCCGAGCCTGGACCGGCACCCGGAGCTCGTCGTCCGCCCGTCCGGCGTGGAGATCCAGCACTACGGCTTCCTGAAGGACGACGGCGTCATGGAAGAGAAGCTGTCGCGCTACCTGGAGGCGAATCAGCGCATGCGCGAGGAGGATCCGGCGGATCCGATGCCCTGGTACAACGAGGGTCTCCACCTCCTGAACGACGGCCGCGACGACGAGGCGATCGCCTTTCTGGAGAGGGCGATGGTGCTCGGCCAGCGCTTCCTCTCGCCGCGATCGAGCCTGGCGCAGATCTACCAGCACCGGGCGCTCGCGCTGTGGCAGAGCATGGTCGCCGAGCTCCCGCCGGGTCACCCCGTGCGGCCGACGGCGGAGGAGAGCGCGGCGGCGCTGGGCCGCATCACGCCGGCGCGGATGCTGGTGGGGCAGGCGCGCAGGCGTAGGCTCCAGGGGCCGTCGCATGGCGAGTGAGGGGCGGCGCGCGTTCATCGCGCAGGTCACCGCGGGGGCCGGCCTCGTGGCGCTAGGCGGGTGCGGCGGCGCGCCCGGGGCGGCGGGCGCGATCGCGGAGGCGAAGGGCGCGCCCGCGGCGGGGAAGGCCGCTCCTCTGGCACCGGCGGCACCGGCCGTGGCGGGCGCGGCGCCTGTCCTCGAGGCCGCGCTGCGGGGCGCCGTGCTCGCGCTCCGCTACCGATACCCGAGCTCCCTTGGCGAGCGGCTCGCCGCCGCCCCGTGGGCCGCCACGCTCGTGGTCGCCATCCACCCCGCGTCGGCGTCCCCCGCCTGCCGGAGCCTCGCGACCGGCGCGCTCCGCACCGAGGCCCCCGTGCTGGATCAGGGGATGTTCCGCGCGTCGGCCGAGGTCGATCTGGCGGCGTTCTTCGGCCTGAGGGCGCCGTTCGTGCGCTATGTGCACGCGTCGTTTCTCCACCTCCGGTCCGACGTGCTGCGCGTCGCGGCCGGGTGAGCCGAGGGCGAGCACGCCTGTCGTGACCGAGCGCGCGGCGCGTGCGCCTCGGGGCCGCGCGGGCTGCTGACCTGGGCATTCGCGTTCATCCGTAGGACAGCAAGGATGTCCTCCGTCCGGAGAGGCCTTGCTCGATGACGGAAATAAAAGACATCGGGGGTTCCTTCGGAGGAGACGTGACCCGGAGCTGCACGCCGTCATGATTCCGCGTCGTCGTTGGAGTAGGACCCGAACTCGTTCGACACCGGCGTGCGGCCTAGCTTCTGGAGCTCGCGCTTCGTGGCGCGGACCAGGTGCCGCATGGTGACGATCCCGCCGTCGCTCGCGGCGAGGAAGGCCGCGGCGACCGCGATGTTCTTGATGTTGCCGCCCGAGAACTTGAACTGACGCGCCATGAACGCCAGATCGAGCTCCGCGTCGCGCGGGGCATCGATGGGCCAGACCTGTCGCCAGATGCGGAGGCGCTCCTCCTCCTCCGGGAGCGGGAACGTGATCGCGAACGCCATGCGGCGCGCGAATGCGTCGTCCAGGTTCCTCCGCAGGTTCGTCGCGAGGATCGTGATCCCTTCGTACTCCTCCATCCGCTGGAGCAGGTAGCTCGTCTCGATGTTGGCATACCGATCGTGCGCGTCCTTGACCTCGGAGCGCTTCCCGAAGAGCGCGTCCGCCTCGTCGAAGAAGAGGATGGCGTTGCTCGTCTCGGCGGCCGCGAAGATCTGCGACAGGTTCTTCTCGGTCTCGCCGATGTACTTGCTCACCACCGAGGAGAGATCGATGCGATAGAGATCGAGCCGCAGCGCGCCCGCGATGATCTCCGCGGCCATCGTCTTGCCCGTGCCGGAGGGGCCCGCGAACAGGACGTTCAGCCCGCGACCGAGCGAGAGCTTGCCCGCGAAGCCCCACTCGTCGAGCACGCGGCCGCGGTGGGTCACGCGATCGCAGATCTCGCGGAGCTGCCGTACCGCGTCCTCCGCGAGCACGAGATCATCCCAGCGATAACGCGGGCGGATCCTCCGCGCGAGCTGGTCGACCGCGTGGCTCGAGCGGCCGCGGCACGCGTCGTAGACGTCGTCCACCGCGGGCGCGTCCTCGTCCCCTCGGAGGCGCGCGCGGCGCCTCGCGCCAGCGGCTGCGCCGCGGATCTGCGCGGCGCTGAAGCGAAACTTGGCCGCGACGGCGTCGATCTCGGCGCCGAAGCCGGGCAGCGCCTCTCGCCACAGCGCCGCGCGCTCCACGCCGTTCGGCATGGGCACGTCGATCTCGACGAAGTCGACGCGCTCCGACGGCTCCGGCTCCCACGGCGCGTCGCGGGACACGAAGACCGCGAGCCCCCCTGGCAGCTGCGGCAGCTCGCGGGCGAGCGCCTCGAGGATGCGCGGCATCCTGGCCCCAGCGTCGCCGAGGAAGAGCGCCGCGCCGCGCAGGACGGCCTCGCGCAGGAGCAGCGACAGCGGCCCCGCCGGAGGATCCGGGAGCGCCGCGAGGTGCTCGCCGTCGACGGCCAGCACCTCGCGGCCGACGCGCGCGCACGCGGCGCTCGCGACGTCGAGGCCGTCGCCGTGGCATGGCTCGCGGAGGTGCACGAGGAGCGATCGCGCGACGCCGCCGCAGCGCGCGAGCTCACGCGCGAGCTCGTCGACGCGCGCGGCCGCGAACGCGGGCTCGTGCCGGGGAGCGCGCCGGACGCGGCGGACAAAGGGCGCGAGCGACGGGTCGACCTCGTCGGAGTCGAAGAGGTGGCGCACGATGCGCTCGTCGAGCTTGAGGGTGGAGGCCAACCACGGCGCGTGTAGGCGCCCGTCGTCCCCGAGCAGCCGCACGATCGCGTGGCGGACGAGCGGCGCGTCGGAGAAGAAGCGCGAGGTGGCGTCGAGCTTCTCTTCCAGCGAGCTCGAAAGCAGATTCAACGCCAGATCGACGCTCAGGCGGCGACGCGTCGAGTCGCCCTGGAGGAGCGCGAAGACCTCCTCGTAGCGAAGATCGACCTCCGAGGCGAGGCACAAGAGGACGATGTCGGCGTCGAGCGGCGTCAGGCCGAAGCGCCTGCAAAGCTCGACGAAGCGGAGAGGGACCCCGGATCGAAGCGACTCCTCGCGTCGCTCGCGGAGCTCCGCGCAGATTGCGTCCCAGCCGCTCGACCACTTCTCTGTCGGCTCCGCGCGGGACGAGCTCCACGACGGCAGCCCGCCGGGACCGGAGAGGAGGTCATCGAGCGCGCCCCCGGTGGTCTGGAGAAGCTCCGCGGAGCCGGTCGCCTGGCGCGCGCGCCAGACGCACAGACGGATGATGGCGTCGATCCGATCGATCTCAGCGAGCAGGTGCTCGCGCGAAGAGGAATAAGCGATCATCGAAGCGCTCGAGAGGATCCGTGCCTCAGAAGGTGAAGTTCAGGGCTGCGCCGAAGCGGAACCAGCGCATCGCCGCCGGGTCGTCCCGAATCTCGTGGCCGAGCGCGCCCTCGACCCGAAGGTCGATGTTGGGCAGGCTCGGGACCATGCCCGAGGTGAGGCCAATGGAGAGCCCGCCTTCGGCATACGGAGACGTTCGCGCCGGCACGGGCGCTCGCGGATCGGTCATCTCGTCGCGCAGCTGATGGTAGACACCGCCGGTCCCGAAGAGGCCGAAGGTGGCGGCGAAGTTCGCCGGCGATGTGCGCCACTCGAGCGCTGCCGTCGCGCCGAGCAGGAGCGCTTCCCGATGGAGCGGGGCCAGGGTCGACAGATAAATGCCCTGCGCGCCGAGGCGCAGCTCGAGCTGGCGTTGGCGCGTAAGGGGAAGCCCGACGGTGAAGGCGCCACCGAGCGCAATCGCGCTGCCCCCGGGAAAAAGCATACCGCCGCCGAGGAGCTCGAGCCGGTAGTCCGGCGACCGCCGCGTGATCCCGTTGAGCGCGACGGAGCACCCGGGGAACGCGGCCTCCAGAAAGAGCTGGGCAAAACGGAAGTGCCGCTCGTTGTACTGCGCGAAGCGACCGTAACTATGGTGGTCGCCCAGCTGCGTCAGGTCGGTCCGCACGCGCTCGTCGCGCGCCCACTGAGGGACGCGCTGCCGCACCGCGGGATCGTCCTCGCGGTACTCGTCCCCCATCCCGAGGAGCTGGTGGCCCGACTCGTGGACAATGAATCCGGTGTTCATGTCCCGCGCGCAGATCGTGCCGGCGTCGCCGCGCCCGCCGCGATTGACGACGTTCACGGTCTTATTGGGGCTCGAGGCATCGAGCGTCGCAGCGGGGACGATCTCGATGTCTCGGTTGGCGCAGTTGTTCTCGCACCCCGTGATCCGCGCGGTGAACTGGTCGCGCAGTCCCGCATTGACCGCGGCGACGTACTCGCGCCCGATCTCCTGGACCCGCGCGGCGGAGAGCGGGGTCACCGCGGTCGTGCTGGCCGGCTCCTCGCAGATGCCCGGGGTCCCCGATGTCGCCTGCTGGACGAAGTTGAACTTGTACGGGAGCCTCATCTGGCAAGTCTGCGCGTCGAATTGCACGGCGACCTCGCCCTGGCTGATGCTCTGCTGCGGAGTGCTCCCCACCGCGGGCGCGAACTCTTCCCGATGGACCGTGCCCGAGATGGTGTCCCCGGACCGGGTGGGCGCGCTCTGGACGGTCTCCACGAAGTCCGTGGTGCCACCGCCCGAGCGATCCTGGAACCTCCTCTGTCGGAACGGGGCCGCCTGGCGGGTGATGACGCCGCGGCCCGCGCCGCCTTGTCGCTGGACGACGTGCGCGAGCTCGTGCGCGAGGAGCCTCGCTCCTTCGTGTGTGGACGGCGCGAACTCACCGCGCGCAAAGGCGATGTCGTCGCCGAGCGAGAAGGCGCGCGCGTGGATCGCGTCCGCCGCGTCGGCCGCGCGCGCGTGGTCGTGGATGCGCACGCGCGAGAAATCGTGCTGGAAGCGTGGCTCGAAGAAGCTCCGGACGCCGGGCGACATCGGCGCTCCGCCCTCCGCGACCGCCGCCGCTGCCGCGCCAGCGCCCGCGGCCGCCAGCCCGCGCGCGTCCGGCTTGGTCAGGACGACCCCGTCCTGCTCCTCCTCGTGCGCGGCGCATGCGCCGCACTTGCGGCGGATGACGGGCGCTGGCGCCGCCGCGGCGCTCTCGCCGCGCGCGGGCGGCGCGGCCGGATCCAGGGCAGGCGCCGGCATCCGCATGACCGCGTCCGCGAGCCGATCCGCCTCGTGCTCGAGCGGGTCGTCCACGGAGCCCACCCTCAGCTTCGGTTGAACCGCGCGCGCGGCGCCTTCGCTGGCGGGAGACGGCGGAGCCGAGAAGCGCCGCGCGAGCGTGACGCCCCCGGGCGCACGCGGAGAGGGCGTGTCGCCGCGCGGCGCCGCCGAGGAGGAGCGCTGTCGAGAGCATTCGCCGCATACGGGGGCCGCGGAGATGGCCCCGGGCTCCACCCCTGCCGCGCTCACGCCTCGGGTCGCTCCCGGAGACGGCGCCCGCCAGAGGGGGAGCTGCGCGCGCACCGCGCGATTCGCGATCGCGGGCTGCATTCCTCGAGCCAGCTCTCGGACATCAAACATGGAGATACGGTAACAGCGTATCAGACCGATGTCGACGCGCGATATGCGCTAGTCCTTCTCCTTCTCCTTCTCCTTCTCCTTCTCCTTCTCCGGTTCCGGGCCGGCGATGGGCTGGTCGCAGATCGCGCGCTCGGTATCGGTGACGCAGCCGAGGTCGAGGACCTCGGCGCGGCTCGAGGTCGCGCTCTGACAGAGGCGGTGCATGCCGCTCGGACCGCATTCGTCGCGGAGATCGACGAGGGTCGAGCAGTCCCGCGCCACGATCCGCTCGTGGCTCAGGCCCCGCTGCGCGCTGTGCGCGTCGGAGTGCGCGTCGGAGTGCGCGTCGGACCCGCTCGCGAGCCGATATTCGAGCCATGCAATGCGGTACGAGTCCCCCGCGCCTCGTCCGATCACCGCGAAGCGCCGCCCGGATCCATCGGTGAAGTTGCCCGTCCAGATAGCGACGAACGGGCTCCGCGCCCTCGATGCGTCGAGGATGCGTGCGCGGGTCTGCTCGGCGCAGGCATGGCCGCAGACGCCGCGGCGCGCGTCGTCGCGGAGCTCCTGCGCTGCGCCGCGCGCCTCAGGCTCCGATCCGGAGAGCATCTCCGGGATCACGCGCTCGAGCGTGCACGGCTCCGGCGGCCGCGCCCCAGGCGGCGTGCGTCCGCGCGCTTGTCCGCACGCGAACGACAGCGCGCTGCCCGCGATAACGAGCGTCCACGCGCAGTGCGTCCCCCACGCCGCCCTCCCCATCGACGCGCTTTGTACCATCACGGTGGAACATACACCAGCGGCGCTGCGCGCATCGAGGACACGCGGCTTCAGGCGCCGGCGCGCAAACGCCCGATCCATCAAGGAAAGGCGCGCGTGCTCGTCGACGCCGACGCCTTGCCTGTACGGATCTCCTACGGATGTGGCTATGGCGCGATCCCGCGCCGGGAGCCGGCCTTTGTCCTCGCGAGGGCCGACGCGGTGATCTATGCTGCATCCGCGTGCGCGAGACGATAACAGCGGCCAATGCGGCGCGCTCCGACGCGCGGGATACGCAGGTCAGGAGCGCGCGTGTAGGCGCCGAGACGCCCGAAGCGTCGCCACAGGCCCACGCCGTCGTCTCGCCGGTGCACATGCGCGGCTTTCGAAGTCGCCTGGAGTCCCGTGTCCGCGCCGCCGCCGATGCCGAGCTGCGCGACGTGGGGCGAACCGCGGAGGGGTGTCCATTCATCGAAGCGTGGCTCGCGTATTACGTGAACGCGTCCGACGAGCATCTCGAGCGCGCCATTCGCGTCTACGCGCGACCCCGCGAGCCCACGTTGGACGGGTATCTCTCCGCCGTCGATGAGCGAATCCGCCTCTCCGTGCGCAGGTGGCGCGCGAGCGGGGCGCTCGATACGCCGCCCGGCCCGGGGCCGGCCGTCCCGCGCGATCTCGCGACGCTCGGACCGGGGCGGCCGGTCGCGTCGGCGCTCCAGGGCGACGTGGAGCGCGATCTCGGCTTGCCGCTCGCCGATATCCGCGTGCACGAAGGTCCAGCGGCCGCCGCGGTCGCCGCCCGGCACGGCGCGCATGCGCTGTCCTTCGGGTCGGACATCGTGCTCGGGTCGCCGCGGGCGATCCCGCGCGACCTCCTCCTCCTGCATGAGCTCGCGCACGCCGCGCAGCAGCGGCCGTCGCCCCGGGGCGCTTCGGCGGGGGCCGCGGCGCTCGAGCGCGACGCGGATCGCACGGCGATGGGCCTCTTTGGCCGACGCGCGCTGAGCACGGGCGACGCGAGCCTTGCGGAGCTCCACGCGCACGCCGAGCTGCACGGCGTCGCGGCCGCCGCGCTGGACGACGCGCGCGCCAGCCCGCGCCCGCGCCTCGTGAGCCCGCTCGGATTGCACCGCTGCGGGGGCGACGCCGACGAGGAGGCGAGCCAGGCGACCGCCACCAGCGCTCCGCCCGCGCGCGCCCCCGATGCGGCGGCGAGCCAGGGGCCCGTCGGGTCGAGCCAGGGGACCGTCGCGACGGGGACAGCGCAGCCGGCGGTCTCGCTGCCGGGGTCCAGCGCGGCGCCCACGCCCCCCCAGGGGCTCACCGCGCTCCAGTCGGAGCTCGATCTCGTCGCGGAGCGCCTCGGTCGCCTCGCGAGCGAGCGCTCGTCCGACACCGCGCTCGCGACGGCGATCACCGGAGCGCGAACCGAGCTCGCGAGCACGCGCGCGCAGCTCGTCGGCGGCACGGCCGACGCCGAGCGCGTCCGCACCGCCCTCGAGATCCTCGAGCGCCTCGAGACCATCTTCCCCTTGCTCGACGAGCAGGAGCGCGCGCTCGCGGGCCGCTCGGAGCACCTCAGCGCCGTGTCCGCGGTGCGGGCCAGCTATATGCAGGCGCTCGGCCGCCTCTTCGCGGCCGACGCGCGCGCCACCTTCGACGCCGCGGAAGCCGCGGCGCAGCGCCTGCCGCGCGCGCTCGTGAACGTGGATCTCGACGCGATCGAGCGGCACGCGGCGCTCAACCGGGAACACCTGCTCCCGTCGCAGCGGCTCGGCGATTGGATGCAGGAGATGCGCACGCGCCTCGACGCGCTGGAGGCGCGCAGGACGGCGTCGACGTCCGCGTCCACCCTCGCGAGCGAAGCCGAGCTCGTGCAGCTCGGACTCGAGGGCATGGAGCAGTACGACCGCTATCTCCGCGCGTTCGAGTTCATGCTCCGGAACCGCCCGGGGGTGCTGGACACCCCGACCGTCAGCGCGATGAACCGCCTCCGTGATCGTATGGAGGCGATCCGGCTCGCGTTCTACGCCGGGAACGTCGCTGACCTGCGCGCCCGCGTGACGAGCGTCCGGGAGGACGAGCACATCGACACGTTCTACCGCGCGCTCCCGGGGATGATGGGCACGACGCGGCTGATCGCGCGGATCGGGGTCGCGTACATCGCGGCGCTCGCGACCGGCGGCGTCGGAGGCATCTTCGCCGGCGGAGCGCGGGCCGCGGCGACGGGGATCACGGTCCGTGGCGCGCTCAGCTTTGCCGGCACCGTCGCGCTGGAGACGCTCGTGTTCACGGGGGTGAACACGACGCTCAACACGTTCCTCTTCGGAGACCGACCCACGTTCGGCAGCGTGCTCCGCGATCTGGCGTGGAACGCAGGCTTGTTCACCGTTCTCCGCGCGACCGGCGCCGCGACGACGCGCGGCCTGCGCGCCGCGGAGCTCGAGGTGCTCTCCGGACCGCTTCACCTCGTCACGCCGTTCCCGATCCTCCAGGGGTACGGCATCCTCCGCTTCCGCGCGGAGCGCGGCCGGTGGCCGTCGCGCGCCGAGCTTGGCCAGATGACGGCGGAGAACGTGCTCACGATGGTGGCGCTCTCCGTCGGCCTGCGCGTCGTGCAGCGCTGGACGGCCTCTCGGCCCGACTCCGCGCTCCGCCGCTTCCGTGACGCGTACGGGCTCCGTTTCTCCGGGCTCGAGGCGGTGCGCGCGCGCCTGCAGTCCGAGATCGCGGCGCTCGAGCAGCGCGGGGCGCCGGACGCCGAGATCGAGGCGGCGCGCGGCCGCCTGGAGGCGCTCGAGCGCGAGTTCCAGGCGCTCATGCGCGAGGTGCAGGCCGATCGGCGCGTCAACCTCGACGACCTGCGGAACGAGCTCGACACGATCCGCGACATGGCCGACGCGACGGGCTCCGAGCTGCTCGCGAGCGCGCTCGGGATCCCGGAGGCGGTCGCGCTCGAGCGCGCGGGGGCGCGCAGCCACACGTACGCGTCGGGGACGACGGGGTTGCTCTACGATGCGCTGAGGGCCGCCGGCGCGATCGTCACGAGGACGCAAGATCCGGCGACGGGCTTGCGTACGGTGGAGGCACGCTTCGGGAGCGAGCGCCCCATCCTCTTCCGGGAGCGCCCGGCCGGCGAGATCCGCATCGACCCGACGGGCGCCGACGTCCAGCTGCTGTTCACCGAGCTCTCGGTCACTCGCGCGGAAGCGCAGCGGATGCTGCTCCGCATGATGACCGAGCACCTGGCGCGCGAACCGACGCGGGACTTCGCGTGGGCGCTCACGCAGGTGCGGCGCCAGGTGCGAGACCTCCTCGCGCGCCCCGGGGCGCGGGCGTCCGCCCAGGAGCTCCTCCTCGACCTGAGCAGGACGGGGCGCCTGCGCGCGGCCGCCGACCCCGCGCTCGTCACCGAATCGACGCAGCTCGAGACCGCCGGCATCCTCACTTCGCCCGAGTGGCTCGACGCCAGGAGCGCGCCGCAGTTCGAGGGGGTCGTGACCGAATGGCTGGCGCGCGTCCGCGTGACGGTGCCGCCAGGAGGCCGGATCTTGCGCCGGATCCGGTTCGTAGGGGACGCGTTCACCGACGCCGCGGGCACGACGCCGTTCGCCCGGAGGAACGGGCGTCCGCTCGTGAACACCGACATCACCGAGCTCGACTACGCCGCTGTCATTTCCAGTGGCACCTCGATCGAAGTGCACACCGTGGCCAACGTGAAGGCGGGCCGTACGCAGGCTGCCGACGCAGCGGCTCAGAATCGAAGCGCCCTCGCCGTCATTCGCGGCCCGACAGCGGCCGGGCTGCCGCAGGTCACCATCGACGGTCGACCTGCATTCGCTCGGATAACCCGCGTCACCGCGCTGGACGGCGCGACCGAGGTGGATCTCACGGGACAGCTGACCGAGGCGCCCGGCGGCGCGGCGGTGGAGCAGACGATCGGGCCCCAGGGGGGGAGGGGCTACACGGCCGCGGTGCCATTCGGACGAACCCAGATACGCGATCTGGCGCAGCTCCTCGTCGAGCGTCAGCTCATCACCTCGGGACGGTACTAGCCATGGCGATCGAGCTCTCTATTTTCCTCCTGCCGCCGGGCGGGGCGGCGCCGCCCCGCCTGCCGGAAGAAGACGGCATCCCCAGGGTGGTCGACGGGGGCGGCGCGCGCGTCCACGACGCGCTCGACCTCTCCGACGCGCTCGGCCGCTTGCACCCGGTCGCGCGCGCGCTCATCGAGCGGAACGACGCTGCGGAGCCCGAGGAGCGACGCTTCGCCGCGTCGGAGCTCTCGCCGCTCTGCGCCTTGGTCGACGACGTCGGCGCTCGCCTGCGCGTGTGCGTGGACGACGCCGATCGCCCCCTCCGCCCTGCCGCCGAGCCGCTCCTCGACGCCGGCGTCTGCGTCGAGAGCGCAGGTCGCCTGGTCCTCGTGCGGAGCGGCCACGGCCTGCTCCGCGTGATCGACGATCTGGATGACGTCCGCCGGGCGCTCTCCTGGGCCGAGTCGCACGGATGGGCCGTCGCGTGCGACTTCGACCTCCCGTGACGCTCATGCTGCTGCCGTGTCCTCCGTGCCCTTCCTGAACGCGAAACTCGATCGACTTCCGCGCGTCGTCTTCGGCCGCCATGCGCGCGAGGTGCCCGCGTTCCGGAGCCTGGGAATCGCCGGCTATTACCTCGCGCTCGTCGTCATGGTCGGCGTCTCGGTGCTTCGCGCCGGCTCGCTCCTCGTCGCGCTCGCGGTCTCGGCGGCGTGCGCGCTGTCGTTCTTCGGATGGGCGCTGATCCGTCGCGCGGTCACGGGACGCGAGACGCTCGTGCTCCTCGAGCACGTCTGGATCGCCGAAGCGTGCGCGGCGGCGACGCTCCACGCGATGGGTGCGCCCATCTTGCCTTACCTCGACGCGGTCAGCCTCGGCCTCACCTTCTTCCTCGCGTCGGGGCGGCTCGGCTGCCTGGTCGTCGGCTGTTGCCACGGCCGCCCGAGCTCCGTCGGCATCGTCTACGACGCATCGATCGCTGAAGGCGGCCTGCCCGAGCACCTCGTCGGTGTGCGTCTCTTCCCTGTGCAGCTCCTCGAGGCGACCGGCCTCGTCGCGATCGGGCTCGTCGGGCTCGTCGGGCTCCCCTTCGCCGCCGAAGGGCGGGTGTTCGCTTGGTTCCTCGCATCGTACGCCGTCTTCCGGTTCGGCCTCGAAGGGCTGCGCGGCGACGAGCGCCCGACGTTCCTCACATTCTCGGCGAGCCGCTGGATGGCGATTGCAGAGCTCGCGTTCGCCGTCGTGCTCGTCGATGGCGCCGCCGGCGCCCGCGATGCTCGCATGCTCGCCGCGGCCGCGTGCCTGGTCGCGCTGCTCGCCCTCGTGCTCGTGTACCGGATCGTCGCCGACCCGACGCGGGTGCTCCTCGCGCCGGCGCACGTCGCCGAGGTGCGCGACTTCGTGGCGTCGGCGGAGCGCTCGGATGCGCCGCGCCTTCATCGTACGTCGGCGGGGGTGTCGGTCGTCGTCTCGACGCCGCGCGACGCGCCGAGCGATCGGCTCGTGTCGCTCCATGTCCCGAGAGGGCAACGCGATCTCCAGGCGGTGTGCGCGCTCGCGGCGCGCGCCTTCCCGGGGCTCTCGCCCGACCATACGCGCTGGATCGAGGGCGGGCTGCTCGTGACGAGGGTGACGTCGCGGCTTCTGGCGGACGACAGGCCGCGTGAGCGGGCGCTCTATTTCCGCGTCGCCCGCGACGCGCAGCGCGCCCCTGAGGATGCCCTCGCCGAAGCCGCGCCGCGCGCTGAAGATGATCGCCCTCGGGCGACGCCGGAGCAGGGGCGTCAGGGGCCGTCGTCGCGCTCGGAGATCGATTTCCGGCGAGGGCGCTTCTCGAGCGCGTCGCCCGGTTTCGATGCCGAAGCTGGGGGTGACGCGCAGCGGTGATCGGGCGCGTCGTCTGGCCGGCCTCTCCTTGGCCGCCCGAGCGCGGGTCAACGAGCTCTGCGCGCTCTTGCTTGCCGCTCTGATGAGGTCTGTTCGGCAGCATGAGATAGTGCACGATGCCGAGCCGCTCGAGCCCCTCCCGCATCTCGGCGGCCTTCATGGCACCTCCACGATCGCTGTAGGCGTCGCGCGGCAGCCCCCGCTCCTGGATCCCGTGGCGGAAGCCGTGCACGAGGCTCTCGATGCCCTCGCGCTCGAGGTACCACTGCGCGTGGCAGAACACCCGCGAACAGCCGCCGAGCAGGCCGAAGAGATAGGGTGTCTTCAGCGCGCGCGTGCAGGCGCGCCGCGGATCGGATACCCTGAAGGAATGAAGTCCCTCGCGGCGTGTGCCCGCCCGGCCCTCGTGATGGCCCTGGCGCTGGTGGGGTGCGCGTCCGGCCACGGCAGCCAGCCTGCGCCGCCCGCGGCGTCCTCCGTCCAGGCCAGCATCCCCGCCCGGGTCGGCATCCCCGGGGACGCCCAGCCACCCGTCCAGCTCATCGTCCCCGATCTCGCCGAGTTCGAGCGCCCCAACGCGGTGCTCCTCCCGGGCCGCGTCTTTCCTCTGGGTTGGTCGCGCAGCGGCCTGTTCGCCTATGTCTACGAGCCACCCGACGAAGCCTGTGGATGTTACTTCTTCCACCTGATCGTCCAAGATCTGGCCACCCATCGGATCACGTGGGAGCACCGCTACGAATCCGGAGAGATCCGCGAGGGGGATCCCGATCAGCTCACGAGCTTGCAGGCTGTGTGGCGGGCCCGCGGCGGCATGCTCTCCGCCCGCCTGCACGAGCTCGGTATCGTCCGGAGCAACGAGCCCGCGCTGCGGCCGTTCTCGACCTCTGACGGCGGTGGGCCGCGCGTCCAGATCCACACCACCACGGTCGGCGATGACTCCCCTGTCGGGTTTGCTCACATCACGAGCTATCGAGTCGATATCACGACCCCACGAGGCACCACGACGATTCACCGCAGCGGGTCGCCGGAGACGCCGGCCGAGACGGGGACGCCGAGCATCGGCCCCTTGGAGGTGACCGCTCCCGGCTACCTTCGGAGCCCCCATGACACCCGTGTGGCGGTGTTGATCCAGGAGACGTGGCGCGGCTGGGAAGGCCGCCCATACGTCGCGAAGCTCCTGTTCGCGGGCGCCGACCTCAACGGCGCCACACACTGACAGCGCCTGCACCGGCGCTGTGAGCTTCGCGCCCGCTCACGTCACCCACGCGGAGAGCTTCTTGGCCAGCTCGGCCGGCTTGCTCGAGCCCGACGCCCCCAGGAACTTCACCAGGTCGACGAGCTGCGCGTGCCGAGCCCAGAACTTCTTGTAGAAGGCCGTCCGCAGCGCCTCCCGCGTGGTGGCGACGCCCCCCTTGCCGCCCGATTTCTCTGTCGCGAGCGCCGTGGTCTCGGCCGCGGTCGCGTCCACCGCCAGCGCCACCACCGTGGTCTCCTCGTCGGCCACGATCTTGGCGAGCGTGGCGTCCGCGGCCAGCTTGGCGTCCCCGCTCACCAGCTTCCTGAGGCTGATCACGAGGCCGGGGTAAGCGATGCGCGCGGCCAGGTACTCCTTGATGTTCTCGCCCTCGCCGATGGTCTTCCACGACACCGTCTCGTGCGGGAGCAGATCCTTCTCTGCCAGCCCGAAGTCTGCCATGAGCTTCGAGGCGAGCATGAACGACGAGCGCTTCTGGGCCGCGTTGATGTCGCCGTAGAGGTACCACTTCTTCACCTTGGTATCCGGGTCCCTGTTGTCGCGCGCCACCTGGTAGAGCTCCGCGTCCTTCATGGCGATCAGCCGCGCCTTCAGGTTCGGCGACAGCTCCATCGCCTTGATGGCGGCGCGGTTCGCGGTGATCGTGGCGGTGTCCTTGGAGCTCGACGGCAGATCGAGCGCTTCCTCGGCGCCGCTGTGCTCGATGCCGATGGCGTGAGAGTTACTGGACGTGTCGTATCCCGGCTTGGTCTTGCCGACGTGTGACACCTTCTTGTCGACCGGCACGGTCAGGGTGATCTTCCCGTTCTCGTCGATCAGGTAGTGCGCGCCGATGGTCTGCTTCGCCGCGATCCGGCTGCTGTAGCCGGCCAGCGTGCCGCTGCCCGAACTGCTGCCGGTCTGGTGCAGAATCACGCTGTTCACATCCTTCTTGGGCAATGAGCCCGACGCGAGCTTTCCGTAATCCTCCGTGCGATCGTCAACGGGCACGTCCTTGTAGTCGCCCATCGTCATCGAGGTCCAGGCGCGCATGATCCAGCCCTTGCCCGTTCCCGCCGCGACCGCCGGCTTGCCCGCCTTGAACACCGGCCCTTCGACCTCGATCCAGTCCGCCGAGCTCGCCTTGAGCGTCACGGTGGCACCCGTCTGGAAGAACAGCCTGACGCCACCCGAGACCTGATAGGTCGCCTTGTCCGACTTGCGCAGGAAGCTGTCCTCGCGCATCACCCCGCTCGCATAGTCCTTGCCGGGGTCGTGGCCGGAATCGGTCGAGGTGCTCGCCGGTGCCGGCGTCGCAGCAGGCTTGGTCGGGGCCGGCGTCGCGGGCGGACTGGCCGGCGTCACCGCCGGTGTCGCTGGCGGCTTGGCCGGCGTCACCGCCGGTGTCGCCGGCGGCTTGGCCGGCGCCGGCGTGCCGCCCGCCATGGGGATCGTGAGCGTCTGCCCGATCGCGACGTCGGTCCCGGTCATCCCATTGGCCTTCTGGATATCGGCCACCGATACCCCGTGCGCCTTGGCGATCGAGTAGAGCGTGTCTTTCGCCTTCACCGTGTAGCTCACCGAGCTGGGGCCGCCCGCGACCGGGATGGTCAGCACCTGCCCCGGGGCGATGGTGTTGCTGGTCAGCTTGTTGGCTGCCTTGATGTCGTCTACCGTGGCGCCGTAGATGCGCCCGATGCTGTAGAGCGTCTCGTCCGACGCCACCGTGTGCGAACACGGCTTGCCGTCGGGCACGACCAGCGTCTTCCCGACCGACAAGGTGTCCGTGGCCTTCAGGCCATTGGCATCGAGCAGCGCCTCCTCCGTGACACCGTACTTCGACGCGATCCCGTAGATCGTCTCCTTGGCTGCCACCGTGTGACACGAGCGCTGGATGAGCCTGTGGATTGAGCCAGGGCCACCGCCGCTCGGCAGGGCGCGCTGCTGGATCGTGTGCGTCAGCTCGTGCGCGAGCAGCCGGCGGCCCTCCACCGTGGAGGGCGCATATTCGCCGGAGCCGAACACGATGTCGCTCCCGATGGTGTACGCGCGCGCCCGCACCGCCCGTGCCCCGTCCGCGGCCTCGCTGTCCGTGTGCACTCGCACCCCGCCGAGATCGCGCCCGAAGCGCGGCTCGAACCAAGCGCGGAGCGACGCCGGCAGCGGCTGTCCGCCGCGCTCCGCCGCGCGCACCGCGGCCCCGGTGTCCAGACCGGCTCCGGCGCCCGCCGACGGCGCGCGCTTGGTCTGGATCGTCGTGCTCTCCTCGTCTTTGCACGCCGCGCACTTACGTTGGATCGAAACAGGTGCCGAGTCGCGGGGCCCCGGCTCCGCCGTCCGCATCACGTTGTCGGCCACCTCGTCCGCCTCGCGCTCGTACGGGTCTCCCGGGGAGCTGATGGTCGCCTTCCGCTGGATCGGCGGCGGCCTGACGGCGAAGCGGGCCCAATCGAACCGGGGAGCCGGTGCGACAGGTCCCGGTGCGACAGATTGAGACGCCTCGGCCTCCGCCTCTGTCTCCGAACCAGCGCGCGCGACGCGCGACCAGGGAGCGCTCGCGGGAGCGGGTAAGCGCGGCTCGAAGTCGCGCCGTCCCGCTTCGGTCAGCTCGGACGAAGTCGCCGCTCCGGCGTTGCTCGACGTGGCCAGCCGAAACCAGGGCGGGTTCATCGGCGGCGCATTGACCTGGCGCCGCGACGCAGGCTTCGCGGCAGGAGAAGGCGCCAAAGATGGACGCGGCTTCCGGTCGAACGAGAACATGGAGGAGCTCTCCTCGTCGTGGTTGTTCGGACCCTACCAGCTCTTGACGGGCATGCCCACGGCGATGTTCCTGTCGAGAGCGCTGTCCGCCGCCGGTGCAGCGGTCCGCCCGAGCGCTGCACGACAAGCCCGAGTCATGCGCGAATGTGTGGTCGCGCAAGGATCCGGTCGAAGACCAGGACGAACGAGTAACGCGGGGAGAAGGAACTCCAAGCGTATCGGAAACATCAAGCCCCAATTGCGGGACCTGCCCCCGTGTTGACCGAACATTCCTTCTATGCGATTCGACACCCCCTGAAAAAGTAACGCCATATCAACAGTCTGGCCATGCATCGAAGGGACCACGCTCACGCCGCAGCTCTCGGGGTCGAGCTGGTGGAACTCCAGATCCATCGGGCACCGGAACGCCGCTGCTCCGGCGCGCAGGCCGACCATCGCACACCCCGGCTCGGGTCTTTTTCAGCGTGGTGTAAGAAATATTACATGGTCGAATGAGCTCGTTGGATCTCTCGGTTTTTGTATGCGGATCAGTGGATCTGTATTTTCACGTTATGTCAACTGCCGTTCGTTGGTGGGAAATTCTTGACGGCGCGAGAGCGGCCCGTTGTCGCGCCTCTCCAAAGGCGAGTAATCTCTTTCCGAGATAGCGAACACGACATGAGCACGTATGAACTTCTCCAATGGTTGGGGCTCGGGGCGGGCGCCCTCGTCCTGGTCGCGATCGTGGCGAGCGCGATCAAGCTCTCGCGCGCGACGGACGCGGTCTGGCCGAACTGTGCGACGAGGTACGGGCTGACCTTCGATCAACAGAACGAGGGCAACGCGCTCACGTCACAGCGCCGCGCCAAGTCGCTCACCGGCGCCGTGCAGAACGTGCCGCTCCGCGTCATCTCCACCTGGAGCATGGTGGGCAACACCAGAACCACCTCCACGGCCTTCTATGCGCGCTCGTTGTATCCGGCGCCGCATCGCTTCTCGCTCCAGATCACGCGCGGCGCGGGTGGCCCGCAGTACCACCTGGTGCCGACGGGCGACCCGAACTTCGATCGCATGATTTCGCTCAGGAGCGACTCGCCCGCCCTCTCTCGTGCGCTCATGAACTCGGCGGTGAAGGCAGCGCTGCTCAAGCTGCCCATGAATCAGATCGGGCTCTCATATGACAACGGCGAGCTCTGTCTCTCCTACGGCGGTCAGCCGCTGAAGCCCGCCGAGCTCGAAGCCCCCATTGACGCCCTGGTCGCCCTGGGTCACTCGAGGTTCGCATGATGGCCTCGCCCTCCGACCCGCGGCAGGCGTACCTCCGAGACCTCGGAGCGGCCCACGGCTTCACGCTCGAAGAGCTCGAGATGAACCGGCAAGGGCGCCTTCATCCGGCGCAGGCCAAGCGCGGCAAGAGCTCGGGCATCGGCTGCGGGGTGTTCTTGCTCCTGCTCGGGTTACTCGTCGCCGCCGGGGGCGTCGGAGGTGCGCTCTACCTCCACGACGATTACTCGAAGCCGATCTCCGACACCGACATGAACGGGCTCTACGCGCTCGGCGGGGGCGGCGTCGTGCTGGGCGGGTTGCTCGGTATCGGCGCGCTGTTGACGTTCTGGAAGGTCAGCGCGAGGCGCAAGGCGTACGCCCAGAGCCCCGCGCTGGTCGCCCAGGGGCCGCTCCAAAAGGTGCACGTCGACGGCCGCGGCGGCATGCCGAGCCAATGGCGCTACACGATCGGCGGAGTCGCCTTCGTCGTCTCGCAGAAAGCGTGGGAGCTCACGACGCACGGCGCCCACTATCGCGTTTATCACCTGGCGGGCGATCTTCTGAGCATCGAGCCGCTGTGAGAGCTCTCAACACATCCGTGATGTAGCGGAAGCTGACGCAGCGGACGAGCTCCTCCGGGGTCATGTCCACGAGGAGCTTCCAGAGCGGTTTGCCCGCGATCTTCGCCCACAGATCCCATGCGGCGTTGACGACAGCGGCCGTCGCCAGGTGGAGGGGGCCGGAGCGGCGGGCCGGCTCCTGTCCCGTGACACTGTCACGTGACACTGTCGCGTGACAGCGGGCCGTCGCACCGTGACATCGCGCCACCTCACGCCCGCCCTCGCGAGAGAAGCCGGCCGAAACACATGGCCGCGCGTGCGGAACCGGCGGGCATGAGCATTGCCATGCCTGCCTGGCGCCCGGTGCACGCCCGTCACGCGGGCCGGCGTCCAAAAGGACAGCGACAGGCACGTCATGCAGCACGCCCGCTGAATGCCCTCCATCGCGGACCTGCCGACTTCCATCTTGGTTCAATCTTCGGGCATCAGCGAGAGAATGATATGAAACGTGGACGATGGGTCGCCGTCGCAGCATTGATATGCAGCTGCGATGGCACGAGCGTCGCTCCGGGCGGCGCGCCGAGCGCCGGCGCGGCGCGACCGTCGAACGAGAGCATCCTCGGGTTCGAGGACGCGAGCGCGTGGACGCTCGATGGCGGCGCCGCGCAGGCGAGCGACCAGCGCGCGCACGGCGAGAAGAGCCTCGAGGTGCCCGGCAGCGGGTACCACGAGCTGGTGAGCGCGCCGCTCAGCACCCTCGCGGCGGTCCACTCCACCTTCTCCATCAGCCTGTCGCTCCCGGAGGCGCCGCCCGGCGCGGAGCCGCTGGGGCACGTCCACCTGTTCGTGGAGCTGCCCTCCCAGGGGATCGAGCGCCGGTTCATCCAAGAGGTCGCGCTCCCCCGGGGAGCGGCAGGTCGGTTCACACGCGTCGATTTCGAGCTGCCTGCCGAGCTGGTGGCGGCGCTCCAGACAGAGTACGACGACCTGCGGCTCAAGATCGCGCTCGATCTCCCGCAGGGCGCCGACGGCCCTTGCCGGCTCGACGCCATCCGCCTCGGCGCGACGGACGAGGCCCCGAGGCTCCGCGTCGCCGAGGACTACGCGAGGTCCTCGGCGAAGGGGGACATCGTGGCTCAGGGGACATTCACCCTCCGAGGCCGCGTCGAGGACAACACGCTGGCGCGATCGGTCAGCGTCAGCGTCGGCGATGCGCCAGCGCAGGCGTCGGCGCTCACGCCGGCAGGAGAGTTCTCCATCGACCTGCCGCTCCGGAACGACCCGGGTGAGTTCCTGACGCCCAACCGGGTCCACGTCGTCGCGACCGACATCGACGGCAACGAGAGCGCTTCTGACATCGTGGTCGTGTCCCTGGCGTCCATGGTGCCGGGCGAGCTCATCGTGAAGTTCAGCTCCGGCACGTCGGCGGAGGAGCGCGGGAGCGTCCTCTCCGGTGTGCAGGGCGCGCTCGCGCGGCAGATCACGCCGGACATGGGCGTGGTCACCGTGCCGAAGGGGACGGAGAAAGAGGCGCTCTCGGCGCTCCTCGCGGGCGGCGAGCCGGTGCGGCTCGTCCTGCCCAACCTGATCGCCGTGCCGACCTACGCGCCGAACGATCCATACTATCATACCCAAAACTGGTACATCGAGGCGATGAACGTGGACGCCGCCTGGGATATCCAGCGAGGATCCCACGATGTCGTCGTCGCGGTGGTCGACAGCGGCGTGATTTACTATCAGGCGGCGTACTACGGCACGGACAATTGCAGCGGCCCGGGCCCTCATCCGCTGGTCGACAACATCTACCTCAACGCGGACGAGTGCTGCGCCGCGCCCCCGTGCAGCAGCGACTGCATGCCGCTCACGACGGGCGGGACCTGCCCGCGGTCGGACCTGAACGGCGACGGCTGCCCCGGCGCCTGCGGAGTGGACGACGACGGCGACGGCGCGGCGGATCTGCTCGATCCCGACGTAGCGCGCATCTACACGAACCACCTGGACGACGACGGCGACGGCTCGATCGCCGACGAGATCGGCCCCGGCGGCGTCGCCTGCAACGCCCTGCCCCCGGGCGCGCTGCTGGGCGCGCCCGAAGGACAGGACTGCGACGGGGCCGCGCGAGACGATGACGAGAACGGCTATCCAGACGACTGCCGCGGCTTCCAGTTCGCGCGCCCGGGACACGACCTCGGCGGCAGCCCGCTCAGGCCGAACGACCCGTCGCCCGTGGACACCGGAAACACGCACGGAGACATCGTGGCGGGGGCCCTCGGCGAGATCGGAGACGACTGCACCGGTTACACCGGCGTGATGCAGCGGGTCAAGATCATGCCCCTGGGCAACGGGCGCCTGGTGACGCGCATCGTGAACGGCACACCGACGACCGTCGCCGCCCCGACGTACGATGCCATCCTCGAGGCGTACCAGTACGCCGCGCGCAACGGCGCGCACATCGTCAACAGCTCGTTCGGCGGCAGCTTCAACAGCTGGACGGGCATCTCGTACACTCCCGAGGACGCCCTTCGAGAAATGACGGAGGCCGTCTGGGACCTCGGCGTGTCTCACCTCTTGTTCGTGACCGGCGCGGGAAACGGGGGGACCAACCTCGACACGGTCGATTCGTTTGGAAATCCGCTCCTCGCCAACTTTCCCGCTCATCTCGGGCTGCCCAACAAGATCGTGGTCGCGGCGAGCGACCAGTCCGGCAATCGCTCCGTCTGGCCGGGCGGCCAGTCGTCCGACTATGGCGCGAAGACGGTCTCGGTCGCGGCGCCTGGCACGAACACCTTCCTCGGCGCCAACGGCACGTCCCTCGCCGCCCCGATGGTCAGCGGCGTTGCCGGGCTGCTCCTGTCCCAGCACAGCGAGCTGCGCGGCGACCCCGTGCGCGTGGTGAAGATGATCGAGCAGACCGCCGCGCCGCTGCCCGCGTTCGCCGGCCTCACCCGCACCGGCGGCATCGTCGACGCGCACGCCGCGCTCACCGCCCCGCTGCCTCCGCAGCCGCTGTTCACCGACGGCACGGTGGGGCGCGTCCCGCTGGGCACGACGACCGCGACCAGCGACATCGACCTGATCGACATTGACAACGACGGTGATCTCGACGTGTTCATCGCGCCCTACTCGGCCGCTCTCATGCAGCCGCGCCTGCTCAGGAACGACGGCGGCCACCTCGTGGACGTCACGGCGCTGCAATTCCCCAGCGTGCTGGTCAAGCACACCGACGTGGATTCCGGCGATGTGGACGGTGACGGCGACATGGACCTCATCGCGGCAGCTTACTCCGCCACGGGCACGACGGCGTCGAAGCAGGCCGCCCTGTACCTCAACTCCGGCGGCACTTTCACGGTGGCCACGACCGGGCGCCTGCCATCGACAACGATGTCGGATCGCGCGGTCGAGCTCTGCGACGTGGACGCCGACGGCGATCTCGACGCGTTCTTCGGGAACGTCGCGCCGGGCAACTCGACGCTGCTCATCAACGGGGGCAACGGCGTGTTCACCGACCAGAGCAGCTTCTGGCTCGGCGCCGCGACGCAGGGCATCACGGTGGAGAAGGCGCTGTGCGTGGAGATCGCGGACGTCAACGCTTCCGCGTGCGCTGGCCGCCCTGCTGCCCTGTGTGGGATCTGCTCCGATCCCAAGCGATCGGTCGCCGGGCTCGTGGCGAGCGGCGCGGTGACGCCGGCCCAGCAGGCGGATTGCCTCGCGATCCGTCTCGCCATCTACCCCGAGCTCATCCTGGCCGGCACCACGACCATGTTCTTGCGCAACACCCAGGGAGGCCCGTTCGTCAACGCCAACGGTCGTCTGAGCGCTAGTTCGCCGGTGACGACGTTCGGGTCGGTCGACGTCGAGGCTGCGGACCTCAACTCCGATGGGGACCTGGATCTGGTCTTCGCCCCCGCAGGCGGAAGTCAGACTGTCCTGCTCTACAACAACGGGACCGGGTACTTCGTCAACGTGACGGCGAGCCGGATCAGCATGCACGCCTACGACGCCGACGCTCGCGAGGTCGAGCTCGGCGACTTCGACATGGACGGCGACGTGGACATCGTCATGCTGCGGGGCGACATCCCCTCGATGTCATCGCGCAAGCACTCGCTGTACAGGAACTCCGGCGGCTACTTCGCCCAGATCGACGCCCCCTGGCTCACCCAGACCCTCCTCTTGACGGCGGACGGGGACGTCGGCGACATGGATGGCGACGGGGACCTGGATCTCATGCTGGGGAATTACAGCCAGGCGAATCAGCTCCTCCTCAACACGACGGTGCCCTGAGCGAGAGGCTGTCAGCGAGAAGGCATCATCGGAACGTGGCGTCCCCAAGGTCGATCCTGCTGGTTCCCGCGCCTGCCGATCGAGGTCGCGCAGCCGGGCGCGTCGGAGGCGCTTTGCCGTCGCCCGGCGAGGGGTGAAACACGTTCCAGATGGCCTCTCCTTCGCTCGCGTGGTATCCGGCTGGAGCGCGGGTCGTGCGCGATGCGAACAGCGGCGCGCTTCGGAGGTCATCGATGTTGAACACAGCGGTCGGAAGGTTCCGTCTCGTCGCCTTGGGCGAGGGAGCGTCGTTTCTCCTCCTCCTCGGGGTCGCGATGCCGCTCAAGTACTTCGCAGGCCTTCCGGCAGCGGTCCGCGTCGTCGGTATGGTGCACGGACTCTTGTTCGTGCTCTACGTGTTCGGCGTGATCGAGGCGGTGGCCGCCGGGCGCTGGTCGGTGGGGCAGGGGCTCCGTGCGCTCCTCGCGTCGCTGATCCCCTTCGGCCCGTTCGTGCTCGACGCCCACCTGCGGCGGGAGCAACAAGAAGAGGCAGCGGCGCTGCCCGAAGCCGCGTCGGGCGACAGCGGCGCGGCGCATCGAGGCTAGCAGGAGCATCGATGGCACTCCCCTCGACGCGAATGGACTTCCGCATCGACCTCTCCCACGTCGATCGCGGCCGCGAGGCGAGCGAGCGGGTGATCGTGGCCCGCCACCCGTCGGAGAGCGCCGAGCACGTCATGCTGCGGGTGCTCGCGTATTGCCTCTTTCACGAAGAGGGCCTCGCCTTCGGCCCGGGGCTCGCCGACGCCGAGGGGGCAGACCTCTGGACGCGCGATCCCGCGGGCCGCATCCTCACCTGGATCGAGTGCGGCGCGGCGCCGTTCGAGAAGCTCAAGAGAGTCGTCCAGCACAACGCGGGCGTGGCCGTTCACGCGCTCTTCTCGGACGCGCGCCGGCGCGAGGAGCTCGTGTCCGGCGCGCGTGAGGCCGCCTCGCGCGCAAGCAAGGTCACGGGCGCGATCTCGCTCTCCACCGTCGACCACCGCCTCGTCGCCGCGCTCGCGGAGAACACGGGGTTGCGGCGTCAATGGGCGGTCACGATCGTGGGCGATCACCTCTATATCGAGGCCGACGGCACGACGCTCGACGGCGAGGTCGTCCGCTCGCGGCTCGAAGAGCCGTGATTGCGTCGAGAGAAGAGGCCAGGTTCTAACCTCCGGCCGTCGCGCTGCAGAGGACGCAAGCGGTCCACTCCGGCCTCAGAACCGCATTCCTCTGTCAGGGATCCAGCCGCACCGCGATGGCGTGCCGGATCGGCCCCCGCGGCGCCATCTCGCGCGCGCCGCCGTCCTCGCGCCACGCCACGCCGGTCGAGGGTCCGCCGTCCAGGTTGAGGGCCTGCTCGCATCCGCGCGCCACCAGCATGTCGGCGAGCAGCCCCAGCGTAGGCCCGCTCTGCGCCCGGTCCCCGCGCGCGACGATGGCCTCCATGCGCCGCCCCCTGTCGAGCACGCACAGCGCCGTCCGCTCCGCCCGCGGGCCGCCGTCGCTGCGCACGTTCCGGCTGCCGGAGACCACCAGCCGGGGCAGCCCCTGCACCGCGAGGTGAGCGCCGGGCGAAAGGACGAACCCGGCGGCGTCGTGCAGGGCGGCGCGGCCGCCGGAGACCACCAGCACGCCGCCCCCGAGCGAGGGCGCGAGCGGCGCGAGCTCCCGGCCATCGACCACGACGAGCCCCTCGGGTCTCCTCTGTCGATCGAAAAAGCCACCGTTGATGACGAACGACGCGCGGGTGCGTTCGAGCACCCCCGCGACGTCGCGCGACATCTCGACGTCGACGACCTCGAAATGGGCGTTCGCGAGGCGGAACGCGATGACATGGACGCGGTAGTCCTCGCCCTCGACGGTCATCACCTCGGGCTGGACGGGGGCGCCGGCCGCCGGGCCCTCCGTGGGGGAAAGCGTCGCGGGAGCGGGTGGCGGGGGCTCCGGAGGAGCGGGCGCGCTCGGCGCGGGGCGCCACGACGCGAGCGCAGCGGCGCCGAGGAGCGCGAGCGCCGCCATCGACAGAAGCGCCTTCGGGGAAGCGCGGAGCGTCACGAGCCTGCTCTACTCGATCCGCGAGCGCGCCCAGTACTTCGGCGAAGCCATCTCTGTGCGGTCCTTAACGCTTTGCGAGCAGCGCCTCGATCCGGGACTGATCGACGCCGTAGATCTCCGCGAGCCGCGGGACGCGGTCCGATGCCGGAAAGGTCAGCGCGCGCCGCAGCGGCTCGTGAGGATGGTGATCGAGCACCCAACCCCCGAGCTGCCTGCGGATTTCCGCTTCGCATACGCCCTCGACGACCTCGACGCCCCCTTCGCGCAGGATGCGAACGCCTTCGCCGTCGACGCGCGGGTTCGGGTCGTTCATCCCGATCACGACGCGGGCCACGCCGCGCTCGATGATCGATCGCGAGCACGCCGGCGTGCGGCCGTGGAACGAGCAGGGCTCGAGGGTCGAAACCAGCGTCGCTCCGACCACGCTGAACCCGCGCGCGTGCGCCGCGCGTGCCGCGGCGATCTCCGCGTGATCTTCACCCGGCCCCAGGGTATGCCCGCTGCCGAGGAGCTCCCCGGCGGCGCTCACGATCGCGCAGCCGACCCAAGGGTTGTCGCCCGTTCCTCCGCGCGCCCGCTCGGCCTCCTCGATCGCGAGGCGCATCCATTTCTCGTTGTCGTTGCTCATCGAACGCAGGCATGACCCTACCTCATGCCGGCCGTGTACGCGATGAAAGCTCGGCCGTGCTCATGAAACGCACGTTCACCACGTCATGAGCTCGTCGCGAATCCAGCTCGCCCGCCTGCGGAGAAAGTCCTTGAGCAGGCTGATCTCGGCGTCGTAGGACCCATCGAGAGGCGGGGAATCCGGCCAGCGCGCGAAGTTTCTCTCCACGGCCGGAGCTCCCGCCTTGCGCACCAGGCCGTCCACCATGGCGTCGAGCTCGTCGGGCGCGAGCTCGCCCTCGAGCAGCGCCAAGAATCGCGCCTTGTACCGCGCCTTGAACGCCGGATCGCGGAACAGCGGCCCCCACCAGCCCTCCGTGAAGTAGTCGGTCCCGTCGGAGCCCTCGAGCTTCCACTCTTCCGGCTCGAACGCGCGTTCGTCGTAGGGCGTTCCGAGGCTCCGGTCGAAGTCCCACACGGGGCCGGCCGAGAGCAGGCCCTGTCGATCTTTGAAGAAGTACGTGCTGATCCGCAGGGCATCGACGTTCTTCGTCAGGGCGCCGATGATGTTGTGGTCGATGAAGGCGTCTTGATCGATGAAGCTCGAATAGTGTTTGCCGCTGCTGGGCTGCTTGAAGTCATCCGCGTTGACGGCCTCGCCGAAGTCGTCGATGTAACGGCGAATGTAGTCGAGCTGCGGCTTTCGCGCGCGCTCCAGGATCTCCTCCGGATCGGGGTACACGAACTGGAGGTCCAGGCCGCCGGCCTTGAATTGATCGTCGCCCTTGTCGACGCGCAAGATGAAGCCGCCGGTCACGTCCGGCTCCGTGAGGTCGCCGGCCGAGAGCTTGGCCACCGGGATGCGATCCTTACCGCGCTTGATCTTCTCGATCGCCGTGTAGAACCCGAGGAAGCTCTCCTTCCCCACGTCGGCCCCCGAGTCGACGAGAAACACCTCGACGAAGCTCGTACGCGGCGCGTACCGGCCGATGCGGTTGCTCATCTCGAAGGCGAGCGCGTTGCGGATCAGCGAGCGGTCGAGGCTCACCGGATCGCTCAGCACCCAGTCGGAGTCCGCCGGCATCCCCAGGAGCGCCCGGTCGAGATCCGTGTCCAGAGCGTCGTCGCGAAATTCGACGGAGTATTGCTTCTTCGGAAACTCGCGAGACGTCGCGCCGCGGACGTGGATGCCGATGCGGCTATCGAAGCTCGCGCGGCCCAGGAGCTTGGTTTGCCCAGCTTTGGGCTCGAGCAGCATGAACGTGGCCGGGACGAACTCGGTTCCGAGCGGGTCGAGCTCCTTCGACTCGAAGGTGTGGATCACGACGATCGGCAGCTCCGAGCTGAACTCCGCGCTATCGGCGTCGACCTTGAAATACGCCTCCGTCGCGATCGGCCCGAGGAGGTCGGCCCCGTCGCTGCCCTCGCCCCCGTTGCCCCCGTTGCCCCCGTTGCCCCCGTTGCCCCCGTTGCCCCCGTTGCCCCCGTTGCCCCCGTTGCCCCCCTCCCCGGAAGACGCGTCGTGAGGGACGACGGCGAGGGCGCGCACCCGCGTGGACGCGGTGAGCACGAGCGGCTCGGCGTAGACAGGCGAGCTCGCGGTGGGCAGCGAGCCGTCGGTCGTGAAATGCACCACAGCGCGCTTGTCCTCGACCGTGAGCTCCACGGGTTCGGACGCCTGGAAGGTGCCTCCCTTCGGCGTGAACACGACGGCCAACGACTTCGGCGCAGGCGTAGGCGTAGCCGTTGCCGTAGGCGCAGGCACTTTCGCGTCATCGCGCGCCTCGCTGGAGCAGCCCCCGAGCGAGGCCAACACGAACACCCCCGCGATGCGCAGCGCCACGAGCTTCGATAGGTCGAACATTCCCGCACAGTTTACTCGGGTCGCTCGTGAATTCGAACGAGCGCGTGACGGGTCTCGCGTCCTCTTCGAATCGAGCCGAAATCCAGGCCAGTCCTGCGCGTGTCGGAGGGTTCGCGATGAGTAGGCATGCTCGCGACATCGACGCCAATCGACGCCAACCGACGCCCGACCCCGCGCCACCCCTCGGCGTCCCGCGTCGGAGGGGGCTGAGCGGCGGGGCACGGAGGAGCCCCGGAGGTCCCGTCCTACGCGGGCTCGAACGCCTTGCTCGACGCGTACCCGCGCGCGGCGGACCGGATCTTCGCGATCTGCGCCGCGTCGAAGGAGACGGGCGCTCCGGTGCGCGCGTAGCTCATGACGTTGTCGTCGACGCCGCTGTGCCCGAGCCCGAAGAAGTGCCCGAGCTCGTGCGCGAGCACGGTGGGCCGCGCGTTCGCCGCGAGGATGACGAAGCGCCGCTCCGGCGTCGGCCGGTGCCGCCAGTGCACGCCCATCCGGAAGCGCCGCGGATCGTCGACGTCCCGCAGCGACGCGACCACCATCACGTTGATCCGGCGCGCCTCGATCGCCGAGGCGAGCGCGTCCCGGTCCTCGCGCGTCTCGATCCGCGAGAACCGCGGGGCGAGCGCGCGCGAGCCGACCTTGCGCAGGGCCACACCGGCGGGCTCGAACAGCCGGACCGCCTCGGCGATCTGCGCGTCGATCCAGGCGTCGTCGCGCACGGGCTTCCCCGCCTCCTCCTCCGTCACCGCGATCGAGAGGGGAAACGCCGGGAGGGGCGCGGGGACGCGCCCCGCCGCGCGGGCCAGGCGCGGGGCGAGCGCGCCGGCGGAGAACAGGCCGGCTGCGGCGATCACGGCGCGACGGGAGATCATGGATAAGGCCCTATACCATCACCGGCTGACGATCGCGAAAGCGGGGTGAACCGCCGCCGGGGAGAAAACATCATAGAAACATGGCGCCCGCAAGGTCAATCCTGCGAGCACAGATCCGTTGATCCGCCTGTAAAACCAACAGATCCGACGGGCTCACTCGGCTATGCGACGGTGTCTACGCCATGCTGGCACCGCGCTGCTCAAGGGCGGAACTCGGAGCCAGGGACGACCTGGAGGGATGTGCGGAGGTAGTTGAGCGGGGAGTGATCCCCCAGCGAGTACGGCAGGGGCAGCCACGAGAAGAGGGGGAATTGGTCCTTGAGCCAGGCGATGGCCCCCAGCGCCAGCGCCGCTGTCCCTGCGAGGGCTTGCTCGCTGCCCGTAAGCAGCCCGTTCGCGCTCGCCTGCGCGCGCTGCAGAGCCCAGCCGGTGTCGAGAGGCGGCGCGGTGTAGAGCTGCCCGGAGTGCGCGAACCTCCCCATCGTGATCGGCGGGAACTGGGGTACGACGTCGCGCCGGTAGACGTGCCGGAAGAGCTTCTCTCCGAACCGATCGTCGCACGTCTGGGCGAACACCGCATCGCCAACCATGGGCTGGCCGAAGGTGTAGATACCGCGGACCTTCCTCTGGAGGGGAGCGAGGAGGGGATCCCGGTGGATCTCCGCGGCGGCCAGGACCGCGAGTGCGCCGCCCAGGCTGTGCCCGCCGATGTACAGCGCCTTCAGCTTCTCCTCGGACGCCTCCGGGATCTCGCCCATCGGCGACGCTGGCCGCGCCTCGGGTGCGCGCGTCACGGAGCCCGATGGCGCCAGGCAGGGGACCGTAGTCCCTGACCCCGTCTCGGGCTGCGCCAGGGCGACGCCGTGGCCGACCCTGTTGAGCTCCGCCAGGAGGCCAATAGGATACCCGAGCAGCGCTCCCCGCAGCAGGATCCTCACAAGGGGCCAGAGGGCCAGGAACGCGCGGAAGAAGCCGCCGTGCACCTCCCCGGTGGAGAAGTACGAGTCGGTCTTCGCGCTCGCATCGAGGAGAAGGTGGATGATATTGTTCGGGTCCGTCCCCCCGAAGCACACGAACACCAGCTCGGCATCGCGGCTTTGACTGATGTGGACGGTGGTGTCCAGCAGGAGCGCGTTGTTCCTGAGACGCATGGAGATGGTCTCGTTGTTGGTGAAGCCGCGGAGGCGCAGCATCCGGGCCATGACGTCCGCGTCCGAGTAGGCCCAGGTGGACGCGGCCGAGAGCACGGCCGCGGCCTTCTGATCGTACTTCCCCGGCAGCACGTCCACCAGGTAGCGGACGAGCCTCTCGTCGTGGGGGAGCTCCGCCTTGAGAACGTCCTCGAGATCCCTCTGCGCCCTCGGGCCCAGCCGCTTGAAGTGCTCCGTGAAGAACGTGTAGTCGCGTGCCTTGGCGCTCTCGTAATCCATGTGGCCTCTCTCGGCGGCAACCGTTCAGGGGAGGAACTCGGAGCCAGGGGCGGAGCGCATCGAGGTGCGCAGGTACTGGAGCGGCAAGTGATCCTCCATCGAATAAGGCACTGGCAGATTTGAGAGCCAGCCCAGCATCCCGATCAGCGTGGCGATCCCCCCGAACATCGTCTGGCGTGGCGTCGCGCCCTTGCCCGCCAGCTTCCAGCCCGTGGCCGACGCGCGATACTCGTATCCGAAATGGGCGAACCGTCCATTCATCCGCCCTGGCAGGCGGGGGATCACGTCGTTCCTCTGGACGTGCCGGAACAGGCGGTCCCCGAAGATCTTGGAGAAATTGGCGGCGAACACCTCGTCGCCGACCATCGGCTGCCCGAACGTGTAGACGCCGCCGAGCTTCTCCTTGAGCGCGACGAGGGCAGACTCCGTATGGATCGCCGCGGCGGCCAGGACCGCGAGCGCTGCGCCGAAGCTATGCCCGGTGATGTAGAGCGTCTCCAGCGCCCCACCGCCCTCCGGCCGAGAGCCGTACGGCGCGGTGCCCGCGGCGCCATCCTCGTCGAAGCGCGTATGGCAGCGATGCCCGGCGGCGTCGATCCGTATCATGTCGCAGATGGAGTGTCCCTGCATGGCGCCCTCGAGGAGGATCTTGAGAGAAGGCCAGAGCGCCAGGAACGCGCGGAAGAAGCCGCCGTGCACCAATCCCGCGGAGAAGAAGGGGTCCCACCGCATGTCCGCCGACGCCAGCACCTGCACGAGGTTGGTCAATCGCGTCCCGCTGAAGCAGAGGATTACGACCTTCCCGGTCCCGCTCTGGACGACGTGCGCGGTGGTATCCAACAAGACACCTTCGTTGTTCCAGTGGATGGCCACGGTCCTGTTGTTGGGGAGACCGCGGACGCGCAGCATCCTGGCCATGGAGTCGGCGTCCGAGTACGCCCACGCGGCCGCCGAGGCGAGGAGCGCCGCGATCTTGGGATCGTACCTCCCGGGGATTGTCTCGAGCAGACCGCCGGCGAGGGCGTCGTCGCTCGGGATATTGCGTCGGAAGATCTCCTTGAGGTCCTCTTCGAGACTCGCCCCTGCGAGGTGTTCCACGAAGGCCTGGTAGTCAGGTGCTTGCGCGCTCTGGAAGTCCATATCGTATCTCGACGGCTGGTTCGCTCGACGTCACCTTTGAACCCGGGGTCCACCATGACAGCCGGCCTCCTCCGCGGCAAACGCGAGCTGGTGAGGACACGGGGTGATCCCCGCGTCACCCGTGCGGGGCGGCGCGCTCGCTCGTCGTGGGCAGATCTGCGGTGTCGAGTCGAACGAGCGGACGGTTTTGTCATCCCCTGTGGCGGCCTTTGCGCGATCGTCGCCGACATCTCGGGGCGCAAGGGGATCGTCGCCGTTCTCGCCCACCTCAACCGGACGATCGAGGCGCGGCCCATCGCTCGTGCGCCGAGCCGACCCTGATCTCGGTCTTGCCCTGCGGACGGCTGCTCGATGGGGGGTTGTTCCCAACGTCGCGCCACGTCGAGCGGGCCGTGCGTCACCTTCTGTGCAGACGCGGCGGCAGCGCCTGCCTACGCTGCCGCCATGCCCACGGAAGACGCCCGCTCGCCGACGCCCCTCGCGTCCAGGATCCTCGTCACGGTGGTCGCCCTCGCGACGCTCGCCGGGCCGTACCTCGCCGACTGGAACGAGACGCACATCTACAATCCAAGGTGGCCGCCGCACGCCAAGTTCCACAACGCCCAGACCATGCTCCTCGGCACGGCCCTCGGCGCCTGCGCCATCGCCTTCGCCTGGCGAAGAGCCGCGGACGCCCGCGCCAGCCTGCGCGTCGCGGTGGTGTTCGGGGCGCTCTATTGGCTCACGCAGATGGGCAGCATCCTGTTCCCCGGCGCCGCCTTCGTGGACCCGGAGCGCGCCGGACAGGGCATGATCGCGGGCCTGCCCGCGCAGATCGTGATCTCGGTGGTGCTCCTCGGCCTCCTCGGAGCGGCGCTCGCGCTGGCGCGGGGCGGCCCGGTGCGGCAGAGTTGACAAGCCGTATCCCAGAAAGACGGCGTCCCGCGCTCACGCGCGCGGGGCGAGCACCTGGAAGCGCCGTCCGCTGGATAACACGTACGGGTCCTCGCCGCTCGCGAGCACGTCGTGCTGCTGGCTCAGCTGATGACCTGGCTGGCAGCAGGCGAGCGTGTACGCGACGTTCCAGCGCAGCCGGGCGAGGACATCGTCGATGGGGACGTGGGCGTGCACGAACGTGACGAGCACCGGCATGTCGGGCAGCGCGTTGAGCCGTTCGATGGCCGCGAAGACGTCGGCGCGTTGCCAGGCGAAGCGGCGGATGCCGAACTTGGTGCGCCAGGCCTCGACCAGCGGCTCGTTGAGCACCGGATCGACGCTGACGTTTTCAGCCTCCGTCTTCAGCGCGAACAACGCCCCGGTGCGGGCGTGGGCGCCGTCGCCGACGTGGATGACCCGGCACGGCGCGCCGGACATGAAGGGCCGCAGGTGCTCGAGCGCCGAATAGCTCTCGGTCATTTCTTTGGCGGGGCGCGTGGCTTTGGCGAAGAGCGGCCACAGGGCTTCGAAAGACCCTCGACGCATCAGGCGATCGAGGTAGTCGCTGCTCGCCGGGCCAGCGTCCGCGTGCGGATTCACGGCGGTCGTTCTATCACCGGGCGCCGGAGCGCGCGGCCGAAAGCGAAAGCTCGACCGTTCGCCGTCAGCTCCGCGTCGAAAGCCCCACAAATCCGAGCTTTTCGTACGGCGGGCGCTCGACGAGCTCGGCTACCGGCGCGACCTTCGACGGCTCGGGCCGCCAGCGGCAGAGCCTCTCCGCGCCGATGGGCGCTGAGGAGCCCGGGTAGAGCCGGGCGACGGCGGAGGCGGCGCCACACCGCCCAGAGGGCAGGGCCGTTCATGACGCGACAGGGCGTCCATCCCTGAGAATGCCTTGGGCCTGCGCGTGCTTCGTCGAGTTTGAGCTCCCGACCGTGATGCCCCCAGAGACTCTGCTAGGGTCGCACCATGAACCATTGTCGAGGGGGACTGGGCCTCTGGCCGTCTGCGCAAACGGGCTCCAGAGCGCCCTTGGCGGTAGTTTGCGCCATGGCTTCAGCGCTCGGGTGTCAAGCGGGCGGCGCCGACGGGACCTCGGGAGGGGCGCCGGGGAGCGGGGGGCACGCGGCAGGTGAGGCGGGTGTCGGCGGGGCGGGTGTCGGCGGGGCGGGGGTCGGTGGACAGGGCGGAGAAGGTCTGTCCGGAGGCTTCGGAGGGCAAGCGGGGGTGGGCGGAGCGCGTCCGGTTCCGGGGCCCGGCGAATGTGTGGAGGTGACGAGGCTCACGAGGAGTCCGGAGCTTTCTGGGGAAGTCCGTCGGGTGCAGGACGGATTTGTGATATTCACTGAGCCCGTTGCCACAGATGAAACCAGAGAATGGCTCATCGGCAATGAGCGCGATGAATGGCGATCGGTGTCTATCCCGCTCAGCCCAAACTTCTCCTACGAGCTCATGCCCACTCCGATTGCGGTCGGGACAGCGGCGGAGCCTCGGGCCATTCGGATCACTATCGGCGCGGGGTACGTTGGCTTCGCAAACCACTTCTTTTCGCAGGTCCTCGACGAAAGCGGCGAGCTTCTAGGGGAGCCCACCGCCGTCCTCGAGATCTTCGACCGGATCTCATCGACCAACGTATCGGCTGGGTCCCTCGATGGGGAGCGCGCCGCCGTCGGCAATGCGCATAGCGGGGAGTGGGATCCCCGTATTGTCCTGCTCGACAGGGACGGGAAGCCGGTGAGTGACGAGATCCACCTGCTCGAGACGGGCGACCGTCCGCTCTACCGATGTTTCGCCCTCACGGGCACGGCCCATGGCGTGGTCGCGACGATCATCGACGGGGACACGGGTGAGCTCCGGCTGCTCGAGCTCGATGCCGAGGGCCAGGTTGTCCAGGAGGCGACGTTGGAGGGGATCGACGACATCCTCTGCCCGAGGGTCTCGGTGGACCCGAGCGGCATTTTCGTGAGCTCTGGGCTTGACGTTCCGTCCTTCTCCCGCGGAAGCGCGCGGGACGTCTACCGCGTGAGCGGCGGCGCGCTCGATCTCGTTGCCACGCTCCCGGAGCCTCCCGAGGGCGTGTCGTACGGATGGGCGCTCGGCGGCGATGTTCCGTTGGTTTCGGCCCAGAGCCAGACGGGGCTCCGCTTCGCGGAGCGGCGCGGCACGGAGCTTTTGCCGCTCGAGGGAGATTTCACGGGTAGGCTGATTCCTTCAGCCGATGGGCGTCTCTTCGTCGCGAACGTGTCCCCAGAGGATTCAGTGATTGTCGAGGTCTCCTGCGCGCCGAGCGCCCCGTGAAGCCCTTCCCTCCGCCTTCTTCGCCGTCCTCGCCGAGCTGCGCGGACAGAAGCTGGCCCGGCTTGCGGCTTCGATTCCTCCGCCGAAGCTCCCGCTCGTGAAATACCGGACGTGTTCGCGCCTCGCTCGTCGTGGCGCTCTCTCGTGACGCCCGATCGGACGCCCGCCGTGGTCGGCTGAGCCCGGTGTGGGGCGCGCGAGCTACGTCGACGCGAGCGCCTTGATGTCGGCGACCTCGAGCACCTGCTTCGGCGCCCCGCTCGTCACGGAGCGCACCATCGCGCGCTCCACTTCTTCGAGCTTCAGGGCGGGGAGCACGAACTTCATGAGCGGGACGAGCGGAAGCAGGAAGCGGTAGGTTCGCTTCAGGTTCTTCTGTCCCGGCACCGGCGTCATCAAGCCCGGCCGGAAGTTGTAAACGCTGCGAAAGGGTAAGCGCATCAGCGCGTTCTCGGCCTTGCCCTTCACGCGCGCCCACATCACGCGGCCCTGCTCGCTCGAGTCGGTGTGCGCACCCGAAACGTGCGTGAGCACCATGCCGGGATTGAGGCGCGCGAGCGCCGCCGCGAAGGCGACGACCGTATCGTACGTGATCGCCGTGTAGTCCGCTTCGCTCATGCCAACCGAGCTCACGCCGGCGCAGTAGAAGCACGCGTCGTAGCCCGAGAGCCGCGCTTCGAAGGCGCCGAGCTCGCGAAAGTCGGGGATCAAGCACTCCTCGAGCTTCGGGTGCGCGTGCCCCGACGGCCGGCGTGCCACCGACAGGACCCGCTCGACCGTGGGATCCACGAGACAAGCGAGCATCACGCCTTCGCCGACCATGCCGGTCGTTCCGGTAACGATGACCTTCATGGCCGCCATGTTCGACCCGAATCGCCGGCAGCGCAAACCATAGAACGAGCGAGCGTGCCCTTTCTTTCACCTGGACGGCGGCAGCCGGATCTCGATCCGATTGGTGTAGCTGCCGGCGGCGTGACCCACGCTGTCCCAGCCGCGCCCCACGCTCGTCCCGGCCAGGGTGAGCGTGAGGTAGGCCGCGGACGAAGGGTCGTTCGAGGCGAGCCCGAACTCGAACGCATTCTGCGGCAGGCCCCAGCCGGCGGTGGGCGAGAGCTCCGTCGAGAGCTGCCGTGACCAGTCGCGGAAGACGATCGTCGCGAGCTCGCGAGCTGGCGATTCTCCCTCCTCGACGAGCGCGACGCTCAGGGGTTCGCCGCGGGCGAGCCGGCCTTGGCCGAGCGTCGTGAACGGCCCCTTCTCGGCGTCGCTCGCCTGGACGACGAGAAACGTGCCGCCGGCGTCGAGGTACGCGAAGCGCGCGGGCGCGCCGAACGGATAGTCGAAGTGGATCACCTCGACCACGACCTCGGGACAAGGCGAGAACCGCAAGCCGAGCCGGCGATGGCCGGTGATCGAGACGCGCGTGAAGGAGTTCAGGTGCGAGAACACGGGCACCTGAAGCGCGGTTCGTGCGTCGATGGCGGCAGATTGATCCGAAGTGGCCCTCACGCGCAGGCTCCCCTCGTCCGAGTAGTCCACCGCGAGCTCGCGATCGGCGCGCTCGAAACGACGAACGGGCGAGTCGCCGCGCCATTGCAGGGGTGCGAACACCGTCCAGAAGCGATCCGGCGAGCGCGAGATGAACTCGAGCCGCGGCTCGACGACGATGCCCACCGCGCCCGCCTGCACCGAGACCTCACCCGAGTCCGGCACCACGCGAAGCCACGGGGCCACGTCGAACGACGCGGGCCCGGCGAGTGATCGCGTCCAACCACCGCCGCCGGGCTCGACTTCGGGCGCAGCAAACGGAGCTGTCGAAGGCTCCGGCGCCCGCTGCGCGGCCACGAACCCCGCACCGAAAGCGACACCGGGCAGCGCGGCGAGCCAGGTCAGCCGCGGCGGGACCCCGAACCGCCACCACGCCACCGCGAGGCCCAGCGACAAGACCACCGCCAGACAACCCGCACCGTACGCGACCGTCCCGCCGCTCGCCGAGAACAGGGTCCCCGCGGCGAGAGCAACCCCGAGCCACGCCGCCGGAAAGAGCGACAGCAACACACGCGCGCCCGTCGACCGTCGCGCGGCCAGAACACCGACGGCGATCACGCTCCCGACCGCGACCGCCGGCAGAGCGCGGTTCGCGAAGAAGCGCGCGTGAAGGAGGGGAAAACCGCCGGGAAGCAGCGCCCAAGCTGCGATCGCGGCGGCAGCATGCGCGAGCAACGCCAGCGACCAGAACACCCCGACGAGCGCCGCCGAGGTCGCTCTGGAGCGGCCAGCTGCTCCGCGATCAGGAGAACTTCGTTCTTTCAGAAGCCAGCTGCTCCTTGGACTCGCCGGAGAAACCGCTCACGGCGCGCCGCGAGCAGGAGCCCGGAGGATAGCCCGTGCGAAGCCATTCCGACCTGTCAAGAATTTCCTGCAACGACCGGCAGTTGACATGACGTACAGAAAGCACGATCCACCGATCCGCCTACAAAAAACCGGGGCGCATGGGCGGGGTGTGGGCTCGCCGTCCGGGCAAGCGCAGCCGGACCCGCCTTGCCTGGTTGGCTGCTCTTCCTTTTATGGAACGCAGACACATGACGCCTGCGAGGTGAGGCACAAGATTCGACACTCATGTCGACAGCGCATGGCATCACGGTCCGTCACGTCTTCACAGGATCCTGCCGGCACCGGGCGCCGAGCCCGGCTGGTATGGATTCGAGCCCGCGTGATGCGCTCAATCACGTTCTCGGTCCGGCTCGGCGGCCCGGCCGACGATGCCCGAGCCTCGTGGAGCACCGCGCACGCGCCCTCATCGTCCTCGCCGAGCGTGTCGCGCATCAGGAACCCTCTCCATGCCCCTCGCCTCACGGTACACGATCACCATGCCTCTCTCCCTCGATGGCACAGCCGTCGTCTATCGTGCGGTCAGGAGCGCCGATCGCTGCCCGGTAATCCTCAAGGTGCTCGATCCGCGGCGCAGCCGCCCGAAGGACCGCGAGCGGCTGAAGCACGAGTACGAGCTCGGACAGCTGCTCGACTCCCGGGCCGTCATCAAGCCGCTCGCGCTCGAGATGTACCACGGCATGCCGGCCCTCATCCTGGAGGACTTCGGCGGCAAGTCCCTCGATCGCCTGCTCGGGACGCCCATGGGGATCGAGCGCTTCCTCCCCCTCGCGATCCGCATCGGCGCGGCGGTCGCGGGCGTTCACCAGCAGGACATCATCCACAAGGACCTGAAACCCGCCAACATCCTCGTCAACCCCGCCTCCGGCGAGGTCAGGATCGCCGACTTCGGGGTCGCGTCCCGCCTCCCCCGCGAGCAGCAGCGCGCGCAGCCCCCCCGGCTCATCGAGGGCTCCTTGCCCTATCTATCGCCGGAGCAGACGGGGCGGACGAGCGGGGCCATCGACAACCGCACCGATCTCTACTCGCTCGGCGTGACGTTCTATCAAATGCTCACCGGCAGGCTCCCCTTCGAGGCGCGCGATCCGGTCGAATGGGTCCATTGCCACGTGGCCCGCGTTCCCACGTCGCCGTCGGACCTCGTCCCCGAGGTGCCCGAGATGGTCTCGCGCATCATCCTGAAGCTCCTCTCCAAAATGCCCGAGGATCGCTACCAGAGCGCTCGCGGCCTCCAGCGCGACCTGGAGAGGTGCCTCGCAGAGTGGAGCGCGAGCGGGCGCGTGGAGCCGTTTGCGCTGGGCGAGCGAGACACGACAGGCCGGCTCCAGATCCCGCAGAAGCTCTATGGCAGAGAGGCGGAGGTCGCCCTCTTGCTCCAGGCCTTCGGCCGCGTGGTCGCCACGGGGACGCCGGAGCTCCTGCTCGTCTCCGGGTACCCCGGGATCGGCAAGAGCGCCCTCGTCCATGAGCTGCATAAGCCAGTCATCCGGGAGCGGGCCTTCTTCCTATCGGGCAAGTTCGATCAATACAAGCGCGACATCCCCTACGCCACGCTCGTCCAGGCCTTCCAGGAGCTCGTGGTCGAGCTCCTCGCCGAGAGCGAGGAGCGGATCGCGGCCTCGAGACGGCAGCTGCTCGACGTCCTCGGGGTCAACGCCCAGCTCATCGTGGAGGTGATTCCGCAGGTCGAGCTGGTCATCGGACGGCAACCGCCGGTCCCCGAGCTGCCGCCGACCGAGGCGCAGAACCGCTTCCGCATGGTGTTCCGGCGCTTCATCGGGGTGTTCGCCCAGAAGGAGCACCCCCTCGCGCTCTTTCTCGACGATCTCCAGTGGGTCGACGCGGCCAGCCTCGGGCTGCTCAAGGACCTCTTGGCCCACCCTGAGATGCGCTATCTCCTCATCATCGGCGCCTACCGCGACAACGAGGTGTCCCCCACCCACCCGCTCCTGCTGACGTTGGACGAGGTGCGGAGAGGCGGCGTGCGCGTCTCGAACATCGTGCTCGGTCCGATACGGCAGGAGCACAGCGCCGCATTCGTCGACGAGGCGCTTCGCTGCCGCCTCGAGGACGCCGCGCCGCTCTCCGATCTCGTCTACGAGAAGACGGCCGGCAACCCCTTCTTCGTCATTCAGTTCCTCCTTTCGCTCCATGATGAGCGCCTGATCGAGCTCGACGAGCGCACGGAAGCCTTTCGGTGGGACGTCGCGAAGATCCGCGAAAAGGGCTACACCGACAACGTGGTCGACCTGATGGTCGGCAAGCTCAGGCGACTGCCCGCGAAGACCCAGGAAGCGCTGAAGCAGCTCGCCTGTCTGGGAAATAGCGCCGAGGTCGCCCTCCTGGCGATGGTTCGCGGCGGTGTGGAGCAGGACGTACATGCGGACCTCTGGGAGGCCGTCCGCGCGGGCCTCGTCATCCGCGTGGACAGCACATACAAATTCCTCCACGACCGCATCCAGGAAGCGGCCTATTCGCTCATCCCGGAGGACCTGCGCGCCGAGATGCATCTTCAGCTCGGCCGGCTCTTTTTGTCTCGGTTGCCAGAGCCGGGGATCGCAGAGCGGGTCTTCGATGTCGCAAACCAGCTCAATCATGGCGCCCACCTCATCACCGACCCGCGCGAGAAGGAGGCGCTCTGCCGGCTCAACTTCCTGGCGGGGACCAAGGCAAAGGCCTCGGTGGCCTACGCGTCGGCTCGCAGCTACCTGGCCCAGGCGACATCCCTGCTGCCACCGGACGCCTGGAGCGCACGGTACGAGGATGCATTCACGCTCCACCTGCAGCTCGCCGAGTGCGAGTACCTCGTCGGCTGCTTCCAGCGGGCCGACGAGCTGTTCGACCTGATTCTCCAGAACGCCCGCTCCGCGCCCGACCGATCCAGGGCGTACCGATTGCGCCTGCGGCTCTACCAGATCGCCGCACGGCACCGCGATGCCGCGGCGGTCATGATCCAGGCCCTGCAGCTCTACCGGGTGGTGCTCCCGGAGTCCGATGAGGAGATCGAGATGGCCGCGGAGGCCGAGATCCGGCAGGTCTCGATCAACCTGCGCGGGCGCCCCATCGCCGACCTCGTCGATGCGCCTGTAGCCACCGACGAGAGCGTGCGGGCGCTCATCGGCCTGATCGCCGAATCGTGCCCCATCGTATACACCTCGCGACCAGCGCTCTGGGTCCTGCTCACCGCCAAGGGGGTGAACGTCACCCTACAGTGCGGGCACGCCGAAGAGTCCTCTTTCATCTATAGTAATTACAGCATGGTGCTGGTCTCGAGCTACCGCGACATCCCGCGCGCGCTTCAGTTCTCCGAGATGGCGCTCAGGTTGAACGAAAAATTCAAGAGTGCCACGGCAACACTGAAAGGGAAGTTGCTCTTCCAGTATGCGAGCGTCATCAAGGTCTGGTGCGGGCGCTTCGCAGCCAGCCTCCCGCTCATGGAGCAGGCCTTTCTCGCTTGCCTCGACATCGGCGATCTCGTCTTTGCCGGCTACTTGACCTACAACATGACATGGCTTGTCCTGGAGAGCGGAGAGCCGCTCGTTCATGCCATCGATGTCGCGCGGAAGCACCTCGCGTTCGCCCGGCAGACCCACAATGACGTGGTGTACCATATCCTCCGGCTCGAAGAGCAGTTTGCAGCGAGCCTGAAGGGAGCGACGCAGGCGCCCACGAGCTTCAGCGACGGCACCTTCGACGAGGAGAGCTGTATCGCGGCCCTCAAGAAGGCGGGCTTCGGCCTCGGAGTTACATACTACTATATCATGAAACAGATCGCGGCGTTTACCCATGAGCGATATGCCGAAGCGCTGGAGTCCGCGACCAGCGCCACGTCGATGCTGCGCCAGGTGGCGTCTATGGCGATCGAGGCGACGCATCACTTCTACCACGCGCTCACGCTGACGGCGCTCTATGCGCAGGCCCCTGCCGAGCAGCAGCGGCAGTTCGCGCAGACGCTCGAGAAGCAACTGCAGAAGCTGGAGCTCTGGGCCGACAACTGCCCCGAGAACTTCCGGACCCGCTACGCCCTGGTATCGGCCGAGGTCGCCCGCACGGAGGGCCGGGACCTCGACGCCATGCGTCTCTATGAAGAGGCCGTCCACTCGGCGCGCGACAGCGGCTTGGTCCACGTCGAAGCGCTGGCCTACGAGCTCGCATCTCGGTTTTACCGGGCGCGAGGGTTCGTGCGCTTCGCCGATACCTACTTGCGCGAGGCCCGCTCCTGCTACGTCCGCTGGGGCGCCGACGGCAAAGTCCAGAGCCTCGACCGATGCTACCCCGAGCTCGTCGAGCGACCATCGGTCGCGCTCACCGCCACGTTCGTGGCCGCGCCCGAGCAGCTCGACCTGTTCTCGGTGGTCAAGGCCTTGCAGAGCATCTCGTCCGAGATCCTCTTGCCGAAGCTCAGCGAGACGCTGCTGCAGATCGTGCTCCAGCAGGCGGGCGGGCAGAGAGGGGCGCTGATCCTGGTCCGCGACGGCGAGCTCGCCGTCTACGCCGAGGCCACGACCGACGGGACGCAGATCCGCGTCGCGAGCCACAAGGGCGTGCCGGCCTCGGCGGCGGCGTTCCCGATGTCAATCCTCCACTACGTCGCGCGGACGCGTGAGCCCGTCATCCTGGACGAGGCCGCCGTGGCGACGCGCTTCGCTTCGGACGAGCACCTCACCCGGAGACGGCCGCACTCGCTGCTGTGCCTCCCCATCGTTCGGCAGGCGCGCCTGAGCGGCCTTGTGTACCTGGAAAACAACGTCGCGACGGGGGCGTTCACGGCCGGCACGATCCGGGTGCTCGAGCTGCTCGGCGCCCAGACGGCCATCTCGCTCGACAATGCCATGCTCTACGCCGACCTCGAACGGAGCCAGATGGAGATCAAAGCGGTGCTCGACAACATGGTCGACAGCGTCTTCGTCGTCGACCGGACCGGGCGCGTCACCCTGGCCAACCATGCGGCGGCGCGCCTCGCAGGGCTCGCGAGCCCGGACGAGGCGCGCGGGCCCATCGTGGAGCTGGCGCGGCGGCTCGGCTTCGACCGCCCGAGCGGGACGCCCTACGAAGCGGAGCAAATGCCGCTCGTGCGCGCGCTCGGCGGCGAGACGCTGGCCCTGGACGAGGGGACGATCTCGCTCCCCGGCGCGGAGCGGACCCGCTACGTGCACACGAGCGCGTCGCCCATGCGCGACGCGGGGGGGCAGGTGGTGGGCGCGGTGGCGGTCGTGCGGGACGTCACCGAGCTCGTGGAGCTCGACCGGCTCAAGGACCAGTTTCTCCGCGTGGCCGCGCACGAGCTCAAGACGCCCGTGACGGTGATCATGGGCTATGCCGAGATGCTCTTGCGCACGGCGACGGAGCTGCCGCCGAGTCAGCGCCGGATCCTGGACGGGCTGCTGCGGGGCGCCGGCCGAATCGAGCGGATCGTGGCCGATCTGCTGTTCCTTTCGCAGGTCCAGCTCGGCCGGCTGAATCTGGTGCTCGAGCGCGTGGATCTCGGGGAGCTGGTCGACCGCGTGGCGGCGCGCCTGGAGCAGGGGGCGCGGTCGCGCCGCATCCGGGTCACGTGCGCCGAGCCCGTGGTGCTCCGAGGGGACCGCGAGCTCTTGGAGCGGGTCGTGGCGCACCTGCTCGACAACGCCCTGCGGTACTCGCCGGATGGCGGCGAGGTGGAGCTGGACGTGCGGATGGGGGACGCGCTCGACGCCCTGGTGTCCGTGCGCGATCAGGGGGTGGGGATCCCCGTGGAGAAGCGGGCGCGGATCTTCGAGCGCTTCCATCGCGCCCACACCGATACGCCCCACGATCACGGCGGGATGGGGACGGGGCTGTACCTGTCGCGCGCGATCGTGGTGCGCCACGGAGGCGAGGTGTGGTTCGAAAGTGAGGAAGGCCGTGGCAGCACTTTCCACGTCCGCCTGCCCCTCACATGCGAAGGTGCGACCGTACCATCCTGACCAGCTGGTCGCAGTGAAAGGGCTTCGCGATCCACCCTGCGGCGCCGATCTCCTGGGCTCGAAGGGCGGCGTGCTCGGCCGCGGTCAGGACCATGATGGGCACCGACCGGCCGTATCGGATCTGAAACTCCCGCGCGAAGGTCCGGCCGTCCATGACCGGCATCTTCATGTCGAGCACGATGAGGTCGGGCATGTGTTCACCTATCCTCTCCAGAGCCTCTTGTCCGTGCCGCGCCGTCTGCACATGGAATCCCTCCACCGAGAGCATCATTGCCACGAGCTCGCGTAGGTCGTCGTCATCTTCCGCAACGAGAATATTCATCGTCACCTTGATCTCCATGAGCCCCAGAGTGACCGAGAGGGCTCAGGCCACCTTCCCGTTACTCAGCGCGGGCGCCCGATGACTCCGTCGAGCTGTCTTCAATATCGATCCGCTGGCCGCTGGCCATCAACACTCATTTACTATGCTGTATGTACAGCCATTCCTCCCTCCGGCGCGCCAGCGCAGGCGGACTCAACCGAGAGCGTCCTCATGGCCGTTTGAGTATAGCCATTCCGATTCACGTCGGCCTTCAGAAAAGCCTGTCATCGCCGGACGGTTACTCCCTCGGCGACCGCCTTCCGCCGCCAGGCAGGTCCGACGGCAGGCATGCGGCCTGGCTCTGCCTGCGAGCCCACGACCGACGTGATCGTGACGACCTGCCGCCGTGCCGGCTCGCCAGCCGTTGCGTCAGGCGCGCATCGACGCGGCCGCTCGATAGGCGCGCGGCGCCATCCCCACCTCGCGACGAAAGGCGGTGCTGAACGCGCTCTCGGACTTGTACCCGAGGTCGAACGCGATCTGGCCGATGGAGCGCGCCGGATCACGGGCCAACGCGTCCCGCGCCAGGCTCATGCGCCACGCGATCGCGTAGGCGTACGCCGGTCTCCCCACCAGCGCCTTGAAGCGCGCCGCGAACGCGGTGCGCGACATCCCGGCCGCGCGCGCGAGCTCGCCCACGACGATCGAGGACGCCGGGTCGCGGTGAATACACCGCAGCGCGACGCCGATGTGCGGATCGGCGAGGGCGGCGATCCACCCCACTCGCTTGCGCAGCTTCGTGCGGTCCAGCGACCGCAAGATGCTCACCAGGATGAGCTGCGCGATCCGGTCGAGCACGAATCCACGCGCCGCTTGATTCTCGCCCACCTCGCGCACGAGCAGCCGTGCCAGCTCGTGCGCTGCCCCCGCCGCGGTCGCCGGGATGCGCAGCAGCGGCGGCAGCACGCTCGTCACCAAGTGGGCGTGCTGGGGATCGAAGTTGAAGTAGCCGCCGATCAATTGCACCTCGGCCACACCCCGCTTCGGACCGATGCGTAGCGTCTCTCCCGGCGCCCGCCGGAAGAGGGCCTCGGCCGGGCGCACCGGCGCGTCGAGATCGCTGGCCACCAGGTAGGACGGAGCATTGCACAGCACATAGACGTCGCCGGCCTCGAGCACCTGCGGCCGCTTACGCTCGAAGCTCACGAACACGCGACCGCGCACGATCGTCCCGAACTTCACGTGGGGGGAGGCGTCGAAGCGAAGCGCCCACGGTCCGCGGGCATCGATGCGAGCCGAGAGGACGGTCTCGGTACGCAGCAGCGCCAGCATGCCTTCCATGGGGTCGCTCGGGTGCTTCATGTACGATCCGTAAAGTATTGTGGCGTCCTCGTTATGGAAAGTCCAGCCAGGGAGCCGCATGATGACGTCATTGGGAGGCAACGCCATGACGGCCCTCGAACAGGCCCGAGCGTTCATCGCCGCGCTCGAACGAGGCCGTCCAGATGCGAAGGCCCCACTGCTCGATCCTCACTTGTAAGAACAATGGCGGCGCCTGTTTTGGCGTCGGCTACTCAAAAGGAAAAAGAACATGGCGATTCAAATGAATAAGCGTCTTGTCGAAGAGTTTTTTGCAAGAGTCAGCAAGAATGATCTGGCCGGCGCATTCGCGATGATCCGTGACGACGTGGCCTGGTGGAGCGCCGGGGGCGAACATCTTCCATTTTCCGGCGTCAAGAATAGGTCAGAATTTATTGAGGCGATGAACGCCGTCGGCGCGATTTTTCCAAAAGGACTGAAGCTCGTTCCCACCGGCTTGGTCGCGGAAGACGACCGCGTCGCTGTGGAATTGGCTGGTCACGCGGTGACGGCGGAGGGCCGCAACTACGAGAACCTTTATCATTCCGTGATCACGTTCAGAGACGGAAAGATTGTCGCCGTGAAGGAGTATCACGACACGTTGTACGCAAAAATCGTTCTCGTCGACGGCCAACGGTGACGGCTGAGCAGGGAACCGCCTTGCGACGCGCTAGCGCGCCCCACGCGCGGCACCCACGAGCGCAACCGTGCCCATCCACCCGATCACCGAAAGCGCCGCGAGCTTCTGGAGCGCTGGCAAAAAGACGTGGCAGCCCGGCACCGCGATCGCATACGCGTAGTACGCGGCGTCCGCGCTGCCGAGCGCGAGCGAGAGCGCTCCGAGCCACGCCGAAAAGCGCAACGGTGACGAGCGGCTTTCGCCCGCATTGCCCCGTGCAAACGCGCCGGTCACGCCCAAGAGTGTTGCCAGCAGCCCGGGGATCGTCGCGACGAATACCGACACTTCGTGGAGCAGCGGCGAGACCACGGACGGCAGCCACGCGATCAGGTTCGTGCCTGCGGCGGAGAGCAGTCCGAACACGCGAACCGTGCCGCCGAGCCGGCCGCCGAGCAGGGCGCCGTGAACCCACCAGAACGGGACGAGCGCGAGGGAAAAGCAGACGAACGAGGCCTGCGCGAGCGAGCGAGCGCGCGTGTTGTCCACCCCGCGCTGGGTCACGGGCTGCGTGAGGTCGCAGAAGAAGTTGCCCCAGAATTCGTAGCCGGGCGCGTTTGCGTCGCAGAAGGTGCCGCCCGGATACGCGGCTGCGGCGAGCGCGGTGAGGACGAGAAACGCGGAGACCCCGACCAGGATCAGAGCGGGTGCGACACGGGTAGGCTGCCCCACGCGCTCGAGAATAGCACGAGGGCCGAGGCGTTCCGGGTCATGCTCGAAGCTCCGGCCGCCCGGGCAGTTTCACCATCGCGTATCGCGTCACGCATGTCACGAGCTACGAGTACGCGGAGCCCGTTTCGATCTGCCACAACGGGGCGCGGCTCACACCGCGGTCCACGAGCCACCACGACGCAGCGCCGCTCATCATCCTCGCCGCGGACGAAGCGCCCGGGTTAGCGCCGCGATCCCGCGGGCGCGCCAGCGGTAGGCCGTGCTGACCGGCGCGCCCTGCTACTCGGCAGCCTCCTCCATCGGCATCTCGAACATGTCGTGAGCGGCGATCACCGCGCCCTCGTGTTCGGGCAGCTGGTGCAAGGCTTCGAGGAAGGCCCGGCGCATCTCCTCGCGCTCGATTGTCTGATCGGGAGTCGGTGCCTCGTGCGCCGTGTGCGGCGGGGCCGCAACGATCTCCTCTCGTTGCACCCGGGCACTCTCGAGGTGATGGCGGACGCGGTGATAGGCCAGCGCCCGCAGCCAGACACGAAGCGCCTCCGCGGGCTGCACGTCCGGGTCGGGACGGTAGCGGTCCTCCTCCGAAGCTTCCCACGCTGCGAGGAGGACGTCTTGCGCGAGGTCTTTGACGTCCTCGTGTGTCGCCCGGGTACCTCGAAGGTAACGCGCGACGAGGGCGCGGACGAGGCCCACCTGCGCGGCGAGTTCGGCAGACGCAAGGCGCTTTGCCGCGAAGTCCCGCCCCGCGCGGTAGATGGCCGCGAGCGCGAAGAGGACGAGATGGCACAGCGCTACGTCGAATCCCGAGATCGCCATATGCTTGCCACGTGGACCGCGATGATGGCCATGAACATCACGATGAGGATCTGCTGGGCTCTCTGCCAGGTCAGGAAGATGTTGCCGCGGTAGGGCCCACCCGTGACCATCGCGAGCTCGACAGAGACGATGATGCCGGTTGCGACCGCCTTGAGCGACAGCGGCTCACGCGACCGAAACCAGACCAGGAGACATCCGAGCGACGCGCACATCGCCGCGAGCTCGACGGCCAGATAGAGACGCTGGAGGTCTGCGCCGCGCGGGTAGGTCGCCACCATGAAGGCCATGGCGGCTGCGTAGGCGATCAGGACGCCCCAGGGCTGGCGCTTCGTGAAGACCCAGATCGCGAGCGCGACGACGCCGGCGGGCCAGGCGATGAACAGGGCGCCGTCGATATCGACCGCCACGCGTTCCCAACCGACGAACGGGATGGCCGCTGGATCAAGGCCCTGCGCGCGCGCACGCGCGCGAGGCGACGCCGCTGTGTCAAGCGGGAGATCGTGTCCGAGCGACGACCTTCGCCGCACGCTCACCTCGACGGCGTCGCGGCCGCCGACCGGACGAGCAACGCGCGGGGGCTACCAGGGCTGCCGGCGGATGGGTGACGATTTCGTGAGAGAGGATCGGGGGCATCCGTAAGAGGCGCCACGGCGGGCGCCACCGGAGCACCGGTGCGCTGCACGGCCAGCGCCACCGCGACGGAGCCGAGGAGCCGGCCTTCGCTCAGAAGTTCGCCTGCTGGTTCCCGCAGCTGCCGATCGAGGCCGCGCAACCGGACACGTCGAAGGAGCTCCGCCGTCGCCTGGCGAGGGTGGCACCGTGCTCGCGCGCCGAAAGGCGCTTCGCCCTGCTGCGCGGGCGCCCGCGGCGGCCTGGATTCGCGCTCCGCGCGGTGCCTGCACGGTAGCGCGGGCGACGGCGGAGGGGCGCTCCGCTGAGGGCTCGGGCTCGGGGCAGGAGGGAGTGCAACACGAGGTCGGCTGCCGTGAAAAGCTGTCGGCCGGGCGATCTCAGCTAACGGCAGGATGGCGCTCTCCCTCCGTCGAGGGGAACCTTGGGTTTGACAGACACGGTGCGAGTTGAGCCGACCCTGATCTCGGCCTTGGACTGGGGGCGGCAGCTCGACGGGGAGTTGTTTGCGACGTCGCGCAACGACGACCCCCGGCGCGCGCGTGCCCCCGCTGCCGTCGGGGCTCCTTCGACGGGGCTGCCGGCTTTTTTTGCGCTTTCGCGAAACCGATGCCGATGTCCGCCGTTACTGGACCTGACGGCTCGATCGCTCGCCTGGGCGAAGAGAGCCGAAAGGGAGGAGTCCATGATCCGTTCCAGAGTCGGCCTGGTGTTCTCGCTCTCGACGCTCGCCCTCGGATTCTTGCAACAAGGTTGCGGGAGCGCCGACGTCGAGCCGTTCGATGAAGCTTCGACGACGTCCGTGGCGCCCGCCGCGCGCACCGCGTTCATCGCCCTGACCCCGATCTCCGCGGACAGGACGCCGGTCCTGCACCACCTCGCCGGCGAGCTCCAGGCGACTTCGGCGCGGCGCGCTCTCGACTCGCTCCGCTCCGACGACGCCGAGCGCAGCGACCTCCTCCTCCGAACGGGGGCGGTGATCGCCGACATGGAGCAGCTCGGTGAGGCAGACCTCGCGACATACCGGTCGCTGGTCGAGGCCGCGAGCGAGGCCGGGGTCCCGTTCGTCTTCGAGAATGTCCGCGACTCGGCGCGCATGGCCGCGGTGTTCGGCTACGGCGTCGCGGGCGACGTGGCCATCGTGGAGCCATCGCGCGGGGGAACGAAGTTCGATATCAAGCTCTACGGGAACATCGAGACGACGGCGGTGAAGTCCCCCTCCGCCACGCTCAAGGTGAGCCACGAGGCCGCTACCTTGCCCGCCGAGGAGCTGGCGGCGCGCGCGTCGGGCCGTGAGCACGCCGAGCAGGCCGTGGAGGGCGCCACGCCCGCGGCAGGTCCGTCGCGCGAGGAGGTCGCGGCCCAGGTGGCGGCGCGCATCCGCACGCTCGCGACTGCGCCCGTCGTGCAGCCGTTCGCCCTCTCCGTCGCGAGCGCGGCCCCTCCAGGCACCTACCGCCAGTTCATCGTGAACGGCTCCTCGTGGTGGACCGTCCCCGGCACCTCGCAAGTCGCGACCTTGGATCTGAGCTACGAGGTCGAGCTCGTCGCTTCCACCACGCCCAACAACAAATTCATGGTCATCACCGGCGTGGGCGCGGGAGCAAACCCGGGACCGCTGAACACGAACAGCAATTTCAACCGGGGCTATTACCAGCAGCAGCTGAACGTCAGCGTCGTGCCTGGCAGCACGGCGCTGAGCCCGTACGCCCACGTGCCCAACTCCCCGAACGGGCAAAACTCGTTCACGCGCTCTGTCGGCTGCAGCGTCGGCGCGCAGGGGGGCACCGACGCGGCCAGCGCCAGCTTCTCGTGCAGCTTCCAGGACAGCGCCACGGTGTCCTTGTCCGACTTCACCGCGATCGATCAGAGCACCGGGCTGACGTCGGCCTGGAGCTACCGGATGACCTCGGCGCAGGGCCATCCGTACTGGAACCCCGTCGACCTCGTCGACCAGTGGACCGGGACGCTCCATACGCTGCCGTTCCTGGCGGTCTCGACCCTCCAGCCGACGTATCAGACCGTCTATTCCGCGCCGAGCTCGTTCAACGGCAAGGTGCCGCTCTCCGTCATGCACACCCAGGTGCTCCAAGGGATCTATGTCGACTGGAATTTCTTTTACGTCCAGGCGCATCCTCAAGGATACTCTGTCTCCCCCAAGCTCGACACGACCGTGGACTTTGGCAGCGTGAGCAGCACCAACCCGGCGGTGACCTTCACCAACCAGAACAGCGGCCTCAACATGGATGTCTACTACTCGGAGACGACGCCGCTCTCGCCGATCATCCAATGGCCTGCGACCGGCAACCCCAACCAGAGCTTCGAGCTCATCCCGACGGGTGACCCCGACGGGAGCGTGTTCATCAAGCCGAAGCACAGCGGGCTCTGCTTCGACATCTATTACTCGAGCCTCGAGGACGGTGCCGAGCTCATTCAATACACCTGCACGGGCAACCCCAACCAGAAGTTCGTCCTGCGGCCGGTGGGCGCTTATCGGTCGATCATGAACGTGAACAGCCAGAAGTGCCTGAGCGTCGAGGGTGCCAGCACCGCGGGGTATGCCCATATCGTTCAGGAGCCCTGCAACACCGCGCTCCCGGAGCAGCTCTTCCTCCCGCGCTGAGGAGCGCGCGCCCCTTGCCACATTGGCCGGCGCTGCTGACGGATGTCGAGCGCCTCGGCCAGCGACCCGACGAGGGAGCCGATGGCGTTCGGGTTCGACGCCACGTAGCTGAGCACATTACCCGCCCCCGTCATGGCGAGCGCACGCCGCCGTCGTCGAGGCACGGCTGCGCCCGGAGCACGCCGCCCCGGCCCTGCGACCGGGCAATCGGGTGGTCGTCGTCGGCGTCGCGTTCGTCTAGACTCGGAGGATGCTCGAACCGCTGTCGGAGGTCCGTCGACTCGGAAGCCTGAGCTTCGCGAAGCGGGGGCGGGCGCTTGCCCTGCTCGCCCGCGGCTGGGATCAGGCCACGGCCGATCGGGTCATGGCCGCGCTGGATGGGGGCGACGGCGACGAGCGGCGGCTGGCGCTGGACCTGGCGACCTATCGTCGGGACGTGGCGCGCATCGAGAGGGCGCTACGCGACCCCATGATGCGTCGGGCCGCGCTCTCTTCGGCGCGCCGGGTGCCCGTGTCGGACGAAGCGTTGCTCGAGGTGCTGCGCGAGGGGAATCGCCGCGAGGCGCGCGGGGGGGTCATGATCATGCAGAGGCGCCGTCTCGTCGCCCAGGCGACGGCGGTCATTCCCCTGGTCATCGCCAGGCATGGTGTGGGGCTCGCGACACGCCTCTTCGCGACATGCGATCTCGACACGCTGGAACATCACGCGGCCGAGCACGAGGCCGCGTGGCGCGAGCTGGTGGCGCGTGCGCCGGAGCGGGGCCTTCGCGTGGCACTGGCGACGAGGCGTAAGATCACGGCGGACGAGGCCACGCTGTTCTGCACCCGATATCCGAGGGAGGCCCTGGCGCTGCTCGTGCGGCGGGATGCCTTGGATGGGAGGGCGATCCACGCCCTGGCGATGGCTTGCCCGGCCGATCTGCTCGAGGTCTTGCGCCGGAACGACTGGACCGTCCCTCTCGCCAATGGTCCGCTTCCCTCCGGATTGCTGCCGATCTCGACGCTGCCGGCCGAGGACGTGCTGGAGCTCCGGAACCGGTGCAAGCCCCTCGACGCCTCCGCCGATCCGCTCTTCCGCTTCCTGCCTCTGACCGAGCGCGAACGTCTCCTTGGCGCCGAGCTGGAACAGGCCGCGACGGCGGCATGGTCGCCCCGTCGTGGCATGGACGCGCGGCTGGCCACGATGCCACCGGCGAGCGTCGCGCGGCTCACGGCGGCGTCCCTGAGTCCTCCCGTCGATCCGGACACGCGGCGCAAGCGGCTTCAGGCCATCGAGAAGCACCTCGACCTTGCCCAGCTGCGATCGGAGCACGAGGCGCTGGGCGCGGCCAGGGACCGGGGCGAACGCGCGGCGCGGATGGTTGCGCTTGTGCGTTCGCTCCGCCGCGGCGCCGACCCGGCGACCTGCGCGTCCGTCCTCGCCGAGGTGGAGCCGGCATGGCATGGCTCCAGCCGCCATCTGGTCATGGCCGAGCTGGCCCAGCTGTCCGATCGTCAGGTCTCGGAGATCCCGGTGCAGACCTATCGGGACGCCCTGCTCACGACAGTGCAGTCGCGCGAGTCGAACGCAACCACCCTGGCCCAGGCCGAGCGGGCCGTGCACAAGGCCATCGGCGCCGCGATCCTCCGGGACGACATCCCGCGCGCGGCGCAGCTGCTCGGGCTCCTGGTTCAAATTCGCCTGGATCCCCGGGTGCGCTGGCGCGCCGACAAGGCGCCGGCGCCCGGCCAGAAGCCGCCCATGGAGTATTTGCCCAGCCCGCTGCGCATCGCCGAAGGTCTCGCCGCCCGGCTCCATGCGGCCTACGAGGGCGTTCGCCTCGACGGCACCACACCCATGCTGGGACCGGTGGCGGTCGGTCGCTACGAGCCCGAGGCGGAGCGGCTCATCCTGGACCTGCTCCTCGGAAGAACACCGAAGGCGCCGCGGCTTCCGCGCAAGCCCGTCACATGCGGCGGGCCGCTGGACGAGGTGATGAGATACGTCCCGGAGATCAGCTTGAAGGAGACTGCCCTGGTCGACGAGCTGCTGGATCGGGACGACACCACCGATCCCCACAAGACCGATCTGGTGGCGGCGATCTCACGATCGGCCCCCGGGCGGTGGACGCCTTCCCAGCGCAGGCGCTTCACGCAGCATCTCCTGCGGGTGGCACGGGACGCCAGCCTCGACCTCTCGAGGCGCGTCAAGGCCATCGGCCGCGTCGACGACGCGCCGCTGCTGCTCGAGCTGCTGCCGGGAGCGGCCGGGCCGGTCGCCGCCGCGATCCTGGCGCGGTGCGCCCGGATCGCTCCGCCGACCGCCGAGCTCCGGCGGCTGTTCCTGGAGCGCGCGCGAAGATCCGGCGTGGTGGGGCGCGCGGCGATGAGCGCCCTCAACGTGCTGTCCGAGCGTATGCCCGGTCCGTTCGATCTGGCGCCGTACCGTGAGCTGCTGCTGTCGAAGGACTGCGCGGTGGTCAACCGCAAGAACGCCGCCAACAGGGTCTCAGCCTCTGCGACCGTGGAGGCTCGCGACCTCCTGATGGGGGCGTGGCGGTCCGACGACCTGCACCCGAGCATCCAGCCGGACATCCTGGCGGGGTTGCTGCGCTTCGTCGACCAGGCCGACGTCCGACAGGTGCTCATCGGCGGCATCACGACGGTGCCGGAGATGTGGCCGCTGCTCAACCCCGGGTCGAGGCTCCTGTTCCCGAACGAGTCGCAGGCGCGATCCGAGGTGGCCCGCGGCTTCGTGGCCTTGGCCGAGGCGCTGGTCGAATCCGGCGACGAGCGTATCGCTTCCACGGCAGCGGGCGTCTGCATCGCCCAGCATGACCTGTGCTCGGAAGGGCTTGGTCTGGCTACCAGGCTCCTCGCCGAGGCGCGCACCTCCGGCCGCGTCCTGGTCCAGACCGTCGACTCATTGAGCCGCCTCCCTGACGACGCCGGATTACCCCACTGGCAGGCGGCGCTGGCCCGGCTCGTCGCAGCAGCGAGCGGCGGTCAAACCTGGGCACTGGCCCGACTGGCGCGGCTCGCGCCCAGGCCACGGGCGTTCCGGATCGCGCTCGGCCTGGCCCAGAAGGCTGCAGGCCTGCGCTTCACGGCCGCCGCCTCGCTGAAGGAGATCCTCGACGTCGATCTCGTCGAGGTCAGGTTCGCGACGGAGCTATGGTCGGAGTATCTGGCCCTGGTGGACGAACAGCCAGCGCGTCGGATCCCCTCCACCGGCAAGCTGAAGGATCCCGGGCTCGCCGCCTCCCTGGTCGATTGGCTCATCCAGCATGGCGGACTGGGGGCCGCGCTGTCGGCTGCCGAGCTGTCGCTGCAGGTCGAGAAGCAACTCCGAGACAGCCCCGCGTGGCGCGCTCGGCTGGACGCCATCCGCGCAATGCACGCCGACGCCGCCGAGCGCTTGCTGCTGGCGGACACCTAGCTTCGTCGGTGTCGCGCTCTGCTCCTGCGCCAACCGGACAGCCCTCGCGGCGGGGCGCGGGGGAACATGGCGGACGAGGCGGCGTCCGCACCGTCGACGCCGAGAGGTGGCCGTCGCCCTCGATGGTCGACCAGCAGCGGCGGCAGGGCACCATCGTCGGAACCGTGGTTGTCAATTGACGCGCGGCTGCGGTCGGCGTTGCATGAGCCATGGCCCAATTCGCTCCCAACCCGTATCAACCGCCGACCTCGATCGAGCCGATGGCTGACTCGGAGCGAGCCCGCGATGGCAGCGCGTCGCGCATGTCGCGCTTCTGGGCGGCGATGATCGACGGGGTTCTGGCGATCGTCATCTTCGTCCCGCTGCAGTATTTCGCCGGTGTCTATCGCGACTTTCCGAAGATCTCCGAGCCGCCGTTCTGGCAATCGTTGTTGTGGGCGCTGGCGGGGTTAGCGATCACCCTGGTGCTGCACGGCACGTTCCTCGCCCGCAGCGCGCAGACCATCGGCAAGAAGGCGCTGGGCATACAGATCGTCAACGCCAGCGACGGCAAGCCCGCGGCCTTCGGTACGATCGCCTTGCGACGGCTCCTGCCGATGTCGCTAGTGGCTCTGATCCCGTACGTGGGCGGCGTCCTCAGCATCATCAACCCGTTGTTCATCTTTCGCAAGGATCGGCGCTGCGTCCATGATCACATCGCGGGCACACGCGTCGTGAAGCTGGACCGAAGCAAGTAGGCCCGAGCGGCATCGCCCTGGCGGTCCTGTTCGGCCACCAGGTGCCGTTGGTCTGCCACGTCCACGCGTCGTCTCTTCACCTCCGGCCCGACGTGCTGCGCGTCGCGGCCGGGTGAGCCATGAGGCGCGGCGCGATCCCACCGGGGTTGGGTGGAGCTTCAGGGAAGCTCCCAAATGCGCAACCGAATGCCTGGAGTGTGGACAGGAAGGTTCTAGGACAGCGAACCGAAGAACTCCCGCAGATCGCCGGCCAGCGCCATGGGCGTCTCCGTCGCCAGGAAATGCCCGCCGCGCGCCAGCTCGGTCCAGCGCACGATGTGGTGGTCGCGCTCGGCCAGCCGGCGCACCGCCACGTCCTGCGTCAGCGACACGGCCACGGCCATGGGCACGGTGCCGCGCGGCTTGGGTGCCCAGGCGGACGGGTCGTTGAAGGCTTCATAGTACAGGTTGGCCGAGGGGCCGCTGGTGCCGGTGAACCAGTACAGGCTCACGTTGTCCAGCAGCGCGTCCAGGCCCACCGCATCCTCCGGCAGCGCGGCCGCGGGATCGGTCCATTCCTTGAACTTCTCGACGATCCAGGCCAGCTGGCCCACCGGCGAATCATGCAGCCCGTAGCTGAGCGTCTGCGGCCGCGTGCCCTGGATGTGCGCGAAGCCCATCATCCGGTCGCGGAAGTTCTGCAGCCGCTCCAGGCGCTGCTGCTCCGAGGCCGTCAGGCCCTCCAGCTCGGCGGGGTCGCCGGATGGAAACGTCACCAGCGCATTGCAGTGCACGCCGCTGACATGCTCGCTGTCGGCGCGGCCCAGCTCCACCGCGATGAACGCGCCCACGTCGCCGCCTTGCACGCCGTAGCGCGTGTAGCCCAGGCGCTGCATCAGCGCCGCGAAAGCACGGGCACAGCGGCCGTGGTTCCAGCCAGCGTCGGCCAGCGGCGTCGAGAACCCGTGACCCGGGATCGACGGGATCACCAGGTGGAAAGCCTGCGACGGGTCGCCGCCGTGGCGGCGCGGGTCGGACAGCGCGTCCGCCACGCGGTCGAACTCGGCAAAGCTGCCGGGCCAGCCGTGCAGCAACAACAGGGGCTGCGCGTCCGGCTCGGGCGAGCGCAGGTGCACGAAGTGGATCGTCTGGCCATCGATCCGGGTGGTGAACTGCGGGCGGCTGTTCAGGTGGGTCTCGCAGCGTCGCCAGTCGTACTGATGCAGCCAGTGCGCGGCCAGCCGCTGCAGGTAGGCCACCGGCACGCCCCTCACCCAGTCGCCGCCCGGCAGCTGCGCCGGCCAGCGCGTGCGCGCCAGGCGTTCGCGCAGGTCGTCGATGTCGGCTTGCGGAATGTCGATGCGAAAGGGGTGGATCTCGGAGTCGCGGTGCATGGGAGTCCTCGGGGTGGTCGAGCTCGCCGGTGCGAGCCGGCGATGCCACCGTATCCACCGGCGTGGGCCCCGTATTGGAAGAAAACGACAGACTCGGGACTCGCCGGACCGTCTGGGCCCTCAGCGCCCGGCCCTGGGCCGGGCCGCAGCCCGCGCCACTTCGCCGGGCGTCCTGCCCATGATCCGCTTCAGCGAATTGCCCAGGTGCGCCTGGTCGGCGTAGCCGCAGGCGGCAGCCACGTCGGCCGGCGCATTGCCATGCATCAGCTGCTGCAGCGCCGCCTGCGCACGGTGGATCTGCGACAGCTGCTTGGCCGTGAGACCGGTGGCGCTCAGGAAACGGCGCTGCACCGAGCGGAGGCTGGTGCCGGCTCGATCGCCTTGCAGCACGCGGAACACCACCGGGTCCGCCACCAGCAGGTCGGCCCCGATGAGGCGCGCCACCAGATCGTCGGCGTTCTCGAAGTCGGGCACCTCGAAGGCTCGCGGCCCCAGCAGGAACGAGCGCGAGTTCGCCAGCGGGCGCAGCACGCCCTGGTCCAGCATGCCCATCGCCGGCACCCCCGGCATGAACACGCCTGGCCGGAAGGCGATGCTCAGGTACTCGTCGCCGGTCTCGTAGCCCAGCGCCACCGGGTGCGTGATCAGACCGGTATGCAGCACCTGCAGCCGGCCGCGGCGCTTCATGAACACAAGGTCCCAGCAGCCGTCGGGCAGGGACTGGTCCTGCGTGTCGTCGCCATAGGCGACGTGCGTGATCCGCTGCACCAGCGCGTGGTCGCTGCCGCGGATGGAGCGCGTGGTCCTCATGGGCAGCTTCCCCTCGTCATGCTGCCCAGTATGGCCGACCCTGCGGTCCACCGCGAGCCCGGGTGGATCGCAGTCGCCCCTCGCCACCTACCTGGCGTCGCTCAGCGGTGAGGAGGCCTGTCGTCGCCGGAGGGCGAGCGCGGCGAGGACCGCCGCCAGGAGACCAAGGGCGTGATTCCCGCCGACGCCCGCGGCGCGGCAGCCGCAGCCCTCGCCGTCACTGGAGGCGTCGCCACCCCCGCTGGCCGCGCCGGCGCCGCTGCCTGCGCCCGTGCCGCCTGCGCCGCCCGCCTCGCCCCCGCCCGCGGAGCCGGCGCCGCTGCCCGTCCCGCCCGCAGACCCGGTGCCGCCGCCCATCCCGCCCGAGCCGGTAGTGCCGCCCGCGCCCCCTTCGCCGGAGGGCCCCGGCGGCGGCACCGTCGCGCAGTCGCCAAGCGAATGTTCGAGCGCGCCGAGCGTGAAGCTCCCGCTGCCCGGCCGCCCGCGCGCGCAGTAGTCGTCGGTCACCGCGGCCTCGGCGGGCGCTTTGCCGACGAGCGACGCAACATCCCCTTTGAGGTGCAGGTCGCCGAGGCCTGGATCTTCGTACCACGTCTGGAACGTCGCGAGTCCTACCTCGACCAGATTGTCACTCTCCTGATGCGTGCCCCCGTCGCGGTCGCGGATCTTGCCCGTGAGGACGTTGCCGCGCGCGACGCCGCTCGTCGTCGCGAAGCGGAAGTCGATCCCGCTCGTCGCGATCAGCGTATTGAAATGCAGCTGCGTGTCCGTAGCGCGGTTCAAATAGACCCCGACGTCCGAGCAGCTCGCGATGATGTTGTTCCGCATCGTCCCGCCGGTGTGCTCGACCTCGCAGGGCACGTCGGGGTCGTAGGCCGGGGCGCAGTACTGCGCCCCCGTGCCGCCGCCGCCGAACGACAGCCCGATGCGCGCCCCGTCCGGCGAGCCGGCGGTGGTGCAGACGACGAGGTTGCGCTCGAAGAGCCCGTCCGAGCCGCCGCTCTTCATGAACGCGCCGTAGCTGACAGTGTCGCCGCCGTCTTTCTGGAAGTCGTGCAGGTAGCTGTCGCGCACGGTCCAGCGCTTGCCGCCGTCGATGTTGATCTTGGTGACGGGATTGCCGGTCCTGCGCGGGTGGGTGTCGAACAGCTCCGATCGCTCGATCAGCCCGTCGTCGGGGGCCGTCCAGACGCCGCCCACCTGCGCAGCGTTGATCTTGAGCTGGGCGTTGAAGTCCCGCACCTTCGAGCGGCGGAGGGTGAAGCGGCTCGCTGCCCCGACCACGTGGAAGGCATGCTCGCAGTCCGAGTCGTCGGCGCAGACGCCGCGGATATCGAGGTCTTCGAAGTGCCAGTTCGGGCCGCTGACCTTGAAGCCTTCGACGCCCGACAGCTCGAGGATCGCGCCGAGCGGCTCGGCGGCGCGCACGACGATCGGCGCGGCCTCGGTGCCCGCGGCCGCGCAGGAGACGCCGTCGAAGGCGTAGGTGCCCGAGGCGAGGACGATCTCGTCGCCGGCCTTGGCCGCGCCGATCGCGGCGACGAGCTCGTCGGTTGTGCCGACCGGCACGACGGCCGCCGCGGCGGGGGCGGGGAGGAGGAGGGAGGTGAGCAGGGCGAGCGGAGCGACGGGCGCGCGGCGTGGCGACATGGCTGCCAGAATGCGCGGGCGCGCTCGTCCGTCAAGACGGCGCGTGCGACGTGTGACCCCCGCGACGGGGCAAGCTAGCCGCTCGACCGCGCTTCCCCGCCCGACAGAAACGCGAGGAGGCCGTGCGGGGCCGTCTCGCCGAAGCAAAGCTCGAAGGTCGCCGCGGCCTCGGGAGCGGCCTTCGCTCCACGAACGAACATCTCTTCTTCGTATCCGGCGAGCGCGGCTTCGAGGTCATCCGGGTGCGCCGCGATGGCCTTGCCGAGCTCCGCGCCGTCGACCATCGCGAGGTTTGCGCCCTCCCCGTCGGGCGGGCTCAGGTGCGCGGCGTCGCCGAGGAGCGTCACGCCGGGCACGCGATCCCAGCGATGCCCGGCGGGGAGCTTGTGGATCACGCGCAGGACCGGATCGGTCTCGCCGTCGGTGATGAGCGCGGTCAGGGCCGGAGCCCAGCCTTCGAGCTCCGCGGCGACGCGCGCCCGCGCCGCCTTCGGTTCGGTGAAGTCGATGCTCTCGAACCACGCCTTTGGCTTCGTGAGCGCGACGTAGGTGTGGAGGACGCCGTTCGTCTCGCGGTGCGTGATGATGCCTTTGCCGGGCGTGAGCGCGTAGAGCGCGCCCCCGCCGACGAGCCTGGCGCTGGCGGGATGCCGCGCGTCGGCGTCGAGCAGGTACGTCTCGACATAGGCAGTGCCGACGTATTCGGGCTTCACGTCGGAGAGGAGCGGCCGGATCTTCGACCACGCGCCGTCGGCGCCGACGACGAGGCCGGTGGTCACGGTCGACCCGTCCGCGAAGGTGAGCTCGTGCCTTCCGTCGCCGAGCGGGCGCGCGCCCGTGAGCTTCTTGCCCCATTGCACGGTGTCGGGCGGGAGCGAGTCGAGGAGGATGCGCCGGAGGTCGCCGCGGAGCACCTCGGGGCGAACGCCGGCGCCGTCGTCCGGCTGGTCGAGGAGGACCGTGCCCTGCGGATCGACCATGCGCATCGCCTCACCGCCTTCGTGGACGATGCGGCGGAGCTCGTCGAAGAGGCCGGCGGCCTTGAGCGCGAGCTGGCCGTTGTAGTCGTGGATGTCGAGCATACCGCCCTGGGTACGCGCCTCGGCGGAGGCGTCCGCCTCGTACACGGTCGCCCGGATCCCGTGGACGTGGAGGACGCGCGCGAGGGTGAGCCCGCCCGGTCCGGCGCCGATGATGGAGATAGAAGTCATGGTGATTCCTCTCGGCCTTCAGCCTGGAACATCGTTCCACTCATTGATCTGGAACGCCGCTCCAGACCTGTCAAGATGGAGCCTTGGCGAAGAAGTCGACGCGAGGGCCGGAGCGCGAGAGGCGCCGCGAGGATGCGCTCACGCGCGAGCGGATCGTCGATGCGGCGATCGCGCTGCTGGACGCGGACGGTGAGGATGGGCTGACGTTCCGCGCGCTCGCGGCGAGCCTGGCGACGGGCCCGGGCGCGATCTACTGGCACGTCACGAACAAGGGCGAGCTCCTCGTCGCCGCGACCGACGCCGTGGTCGCGCGCACGATGGGCGAGGTGCGCGGCTCGACAAGGCCGCACGAGGCGATCCATCGCATCGCGCTCGGCGTGTTCGACGCGATCGAGGCGCATCCGTGGGTGGGCGCGCAGCTCTCACGCGCTCCGTGGGAGACGGCGATGCTGCGGATCTACGAGCGCCTCGGCCGCCAGGTCGAGGCGCTGGGCGTTCGCGGGCGCGCCCAGTTCACCGCGGCGTCGACGCTGCTCGGCTACGTCATCGGCGTGAGCGTCCAGAACGCCACGGCGAGCCAGTTCGCGCGCCGCGAGCTCGCGCCGTCGACGAACCGCGTCGACTTCCTCGAGGCGGCAGCGGCGCGCTGGAGCGAGCTCGACGCCCGGGAGTACCCGTTCACGCGGAGCGTCGCCGCCCACCTCCCCGGCCACGACGACCGCAAGGAGTTCCTCGCCGGGATCGACCTGATCCTCGCCGGAATCGCGGGCCGCCCGATCTCGTCCTCAGCGACGTGATGATGCCCGAGGAGGGTCAGAAATCTGCGGATTGGCAAGGCCATCAACAGCGGCTGCTCTACGTGCGACATCGGCAGGCTGAACGACACCGATCGACTCGACGAGATCTGCGGCCGCGAAGCTTGTGAAGTAATGTAAAATCTCTTGACGGACCGGGGTCCCGACCTTCTTAGAGGCCCAAGATCGGGCGAGCACGGCCGCGCGCCCGTTCCACCTGTCGTGAAAGGATCCTTGTCGATGAAAACCAGGTTACGCCCCTTGCCCCCTCTCCTGCTCGCGCTCTCTGCCCTTGTCCTTTCGTCCTGCGGAGTCGAGCCGATCGAGGAGCAGCCATCCTTGGACATCGCCGAGGCTGCGTTGAACGGCGCCGTCGCGATCGCGGGGCACGTCGGCAACGACACCTCGAACGCAGGGATGAGCGGCGTCATCGTCCAGCTCAGCGGCGCTGCGAGCGCGCAGGCCGTCACCGACAGCCACGGCAACTTCCTCTTCACCGGCTTGCCCGCGGGCACGTACACGCTCACCCCGTCCAAGCCGGGCGCGACGATCACGCCGAGCACGGTCAACCTCGGCAGCGTCACGGCCGATCGGATCCAGAGCTTCACCTGCGCCGGCGCCTGCGGCGCGGGCCCGGCCGTCGATCCTTACAAGGAGATCGCGATCGTCGATCCGTCGGTCACGCAGGACGCGCGCACCTCGAACGCGACCGGCGGGCCCTGGAGCTTCCGGTACCTGATCGAGCAGATGACCCCGAGCGGCGTCGATCCTGCGGATTTCGTGGCGGAGTGGCTGGAGGGCTTCCAGCCGCTGACGATCAACGGTTATCCCACGACGAACCGGGGGACGCTCTCGCTGCTGAACCTCTGGCCGACGCGGCCGGACGGCAAGCTCGATGTCGCGCAGGCGCCGTTCCGGCTCCTCGGCATCTTCAACCGGACCGACCTGCACGCGAGCGGCAGCGGCGAGGCGCGCTTCGTGTTCGGCATCGTTCCGCCGAATCACTTCATCGGTGGAATGACGGTGATCTTCGAGTACCGCCTGCCGACCAACTCGATCGCGCCGGATCGGCACAGCTGGATTGCCCGCTTCCACGCGCTCGGGCAGCACGCCTTCGGCGCCCAGTACAACCAGCAGCTCCAGGAGATCACGGATCTCTTCACGCAGCGCGGCGCCGAGCGCAGCACGATGGGCAACCCCAACGCGAGCGCGCTCGCCCAGCTCCGCACGAGCGAAGACCTCATGGGCGCTCCCTGGTCGTGGCGGGAGTTCCACCTCGTCCCCGAGCCGACGGGCTACCAGGCCTTCCTTCGGCTCGTGGAGACCGCCCAGACGCCGGACCAGCAGCTCAACGGCGACGCCGGCCTCGAGGCCTTCCTGCTCGCGAACCGCACCGGGATCATCGCCGGCGCGACGCCGCTCGACCCCTCGTTCCTCGGCGGCGAGGCGGAGGGCAACGTCGTGCCTTCCGCCACGAAATGGGTCTTCCCCGGCGCGGACGAGCCGCTGCGCCACGCGTTCGCCGGGCAGACCTGCAACGGGTGCCATAACGCGGAGACCCAGCAGCTCGCCACCTTCTATCATGTGGCACCGTTCGCGACCCCCGGCCCCGACGGCACCGGCGTCCTGTCGAATTTCGTCAAGCAGGTCGAGATCCCGCGGCGGGTGAGCTTCATGCAGAACCGGCTCAGCTGCAGCACCCTCGCGGGGGACTGCTCGCCAGGATCCGAGTCGGTTGCCCCCTGACCGTCCTCCGCGCGATCGTCGCTAGCGGCCGCGCATCTACGATCACGGGCCCAAAAGCGGTGCGTCGCATCCTCGATCATCTCGACCTCCCCCCCACACCCCGCGAACGGCAGCACCCGCACGCGACCCAAGGTGGGAACCGATGGCGTTCGGGTTCGACGCGGCGTAGCTGGGCACGCCGCCCGAGCCCGTCATGGCGAGCGCTGGCCGCGGTCGTCGAGGCAGAGCTGCGCCCGGAGCGCCGGCCCTGCGACGATGCTGGCGGCATGCTGAGGCTCCTGCCCAGCACGGGTCTCGACCGGGGCCCAGGGACGGCGTCCTTCAGCACACGGCGCTCCCGGCGCCCCGCCGGACAGAGCAGCAGGAAAGCAGGCGCGGCGCCCTGCTCTTTTTTCTGGACTTGGCAGTCCATAATGTTCATGCTCTCTCCGTGGCCCGTCCCAAGGAGTTCGATCGCGACGAGGTGCTCCGGCGCGCCATCCCGGTCTTCTGGGAGAAGGGCTTTGCCGGCACCTCGACCGAGGATCTCGTCCGTGCCATGGGGATCGGCCGACAGAGCCTCTACGACACGTTCGGCGACAAGCGACGGCTGTTCCTGGAGGCGCTCCGCGCCTACAACGCCGACAGCATCGCCTCGGTGATCAAGGCGCTCCGGGCCGGACCGACCGCGCTCGCGGCGCTCGAGCGTGTCCTCGTCGACCTCGCCGAGGAGCACGGCGCGGCGCGCTCGCTCGGCTGCATGGGCGTGAACGCCGTCTGCGAGCTCGCCCGCGACGACGACGAGGTGCGCGCGCTCACCGCGACAAGCGCCGCGCTGCTCGAGACCGTGCTGAAGGACGTCATCGACGACGGCAAGGCGCAGGGCGACATCGGCAGCGCGCTCGACAGCCTCGAGGCCGCTCGCTTCCTCGCAGCCACGCTCAGCGGGATGAAGGTGCAGGCCAAGGCGGGCGCCTCGACCGAAGCCCTCCGCGACGTCGCGGCCTTCGCGGTCCAGAGCCTGCGCCCGCGCTGATCGCGCGGCGGCCGCTCCGGACCGCGCCCTCGTCGCGCGCTATTTTTGACTGATCGTTCAAGTATACCAACGCACAAACGCACAACAGCCAACGACACAAAGGAGCTCAACATGAACAAGGACATCGGGCCGCTCGCAGGGAAGAAGGCGATCGTCATCGGCGGATCGCGCGGCATCGGCGCGGCCCTCGTGAAGCGCTTCGCGCGTGAGGGCGCGGCGGTCGCCTTCACCTACGTCAGCAGTCCGGACCGGGCGCGAGAGCTCGTCGCGGCCGTCGAATCCGAGGGCGGGCGCGCCATCGCCCTTCAGGCCGACAGCGCCGACGCGAGCGCGCTCGAGGGCGCGATCGCCGAGGCCGCGAGGGCGCTCGGCGGGCTCGACGTCCTCGTGAACAACGCCGGCATCCTGATCTTCGGCAATGCGGACGAATACAGCCTCGAGGACTTCGACAGGATGTTCGCCGTCAACGTGCGCGGCGTGTTCGTCGCCGCCAAGGCCGCGGCGAATCACCTCTCGCGCGGCGGGAAGATCTTCGTCATCGGCAGCAACACGGCCGAGCGCGCGATGCTCGCCGGCCTGACCGTGTACGGGACGACGAAGGCTGCTGTCGCACGGCTGGTGCGCGGGCTGGCGCTGGATTTCGCCCCGCGCGGCATCTCGGTCGTCAACATCCAGCCTGGTCCGACGACGACCGACATGATGCCGCTCGACGGCCCGCACGTCGACTGGGTGCGCAACCAGAGCCCCGAGAAGCGCATCGCCGACCCCGACGAGATCGCGCGGTTCGTCGCTTACCTGGCCCGGCCCGAGTCGACCTACATCAACGGCGTGAGCCTGACGATCGACGGCGGCTTCATGGCGTGAGCTGCCAACGCCGCCACCGCCGGGAGGTTCCCCTCATCTGCTGAGCTGCCCTGGCCCCGGACGCTACGCCTCGTCCTCCACCAGCGTGACGGCGAGCAGGGCGCCCCCGGGAGCGATCGCCCGCAGCGCCGCAGGGACGGCGGCGAACGCGAGGCGCTCGACCTGCTCGGCAGCCACCGAGGGTCGCACCAGGATCGTGCCCGGCGCGCGCTCCGGGGCCGGCGCATCGCCGTCGAGCGCGGCGAGCGACATCCACACGAGCCCGTCGTGGTCGCCCCTCACCGCGTGGGCTGTCGGGCCGACGCAGCACTGGGCCGCGGGCAGCACCAGGCGCGCGATGTCGACGTCGACCTCGGCGGCCCCGTACGCAGGATCGACGCAGGAGGCCGCCTCGACAGCGTCCGGCACGAGCTCGCTCCAGTCGATCTGCGGCGTCCACGAGGGTTGCGCGATGAGGCGCGCCAGCTCGAGCTCGAAATCGATGATGGCGTCGGAGGCGGCGAGCTCGCGCAGCCCCTCCACGCGCTCCGCTGCGCGCGAGAGCGAGTTGTAAACGACGGTCGATCCCTCGACGAGGCCGGCGCCCGTCGCGCGGGCGCGCAGCGCCGCCGTCACCTCGTCGCGCGAGAGCCGGAGGACCGCTGCGAGCGTCGCGAGCCGTGACGCCTCGATGGGCGAGCGCATGCCGGCGAGCGCGCGGTCAAACGCCGGCCGCCGCCGCGCGAGGAACCCGAGCAGGTCGTCGAGGGCGAACGCGCGGGGTACCTGGCCTTCGATCTCGGCCGGCGTGACCACGTGCCGCTCACGGAATGTCGCCTGCAGCACGGCGTGGAGCTCCTGGACGACCTCGAGCTCTGCAGGAAACACCCACGCTCCAAGAGGAAAGGGCGCGTGCCCCTCGCAGCCGCGGACGGAGAAGCGCTCGGCGGAACGGACCGTCATGCCGGCATGCCTATCACGGGTGAGCGCAGGACCTGACCGTCGAGCAGCGGCGCCGCGTCGTCGTCGTCGACGAGCACCGTACCGAGACCCGCGTGCAGGAGCCACCTCGCTTGCTCGGCGAGCCGAAGCCACGCTACGACCGGCGCAGGAACACATCGCATGCGGGGGGATCGCCGGAACGTGGACACAAATGCCCGAAATCATTGATTCGAACAGGGCTATTCCGGCCACGGCCCGCCGTCGAACCCCGCGCTCGCGCTTGCTCGGGCTCGGTGCCGCCGCCTGCGCCCGCGCGCTGCTCGTCCCTGTGTGCGCTGCCCTCGCGGCCCTGTCCGTGGCCTGCGGCGGCGGCCAGACGCAGGGCGAGGCGTTCGACCCGCGCTGGAAGGACGACGGCGGCGCGGGCATCGCGGCCTTCCAGCAGCGGTTCGCGGGCAGGCGCATCCCCCTCGGCGCCGACGTGGCGGTCGGCGTCGCCGCGGGCGCGGGGGCGCTCGAGCTCGTCGGGGTGCCGCTCGACGGCGGCCCGGCGTGGACCTTCGTGCACCCGCTCGACGCGCGCCCGGCCGTCGCGGGGAGCGTCGTCGTCGGGCTCGGTCGGGGCGAGCTGTTCGCCCTCGACGCGCGCACCGGGGAGCTGCTCTGGACGCGGCGCGCCGGCGGCAAGCTCCGCGGCGCGGGCGACGACGGCGAGACCACCGTGGTCTCGCTCGTGTCGACCACCGGCGCCACGAGCGTCGTGCTCGCGGTGAGCCGCGAGGGCCTCGTGCTGCGCCAGATCGAGGACTCCGCCGCCATCGGCGTGCCCGCGGTCGTGGGGCGCTACGCGTTCCTGCCCTGGCAAGGGCGCTACGTCACGGTGTTCGACCTGCAGACCGGCGGCGAGGTGGCGCGGGCGCTGCTCCGCACCGAGGTGAGCCGCGCCTTCCTGCTCGGCGGAGCGGTCTTCTTCGGCGGCGAGGCGGCGACGCGGTTCGACGCCTCGATCGGGCTCGGCGCGGCCGGGCGCGCGTCGACCGCGCGGCTGCCGGCGCGCGAGCTGCCCGGGGCGCCGGTCTGGATGACCGCCGGGACCGAGGTGCTCGCGCCGACCGCCTCGGCCGGGGACATGGCGCGGCTCTACGCCCGCCCCCGGCCGGCCGGTCCGCCGGGCATCGAGGCGGAGCGCTTCGTGGCGACGTACTACCGGGCCGCGGTCGGCCTCGACGCGCGCTCCGGCGCGCTCGCCTGGGCCCACGCCGGCGAGGCCGACTTCCTCGGCGGCGCCGCCTACGCCGGCGGCTTCGCGCTGTGCGACGCACACGGCGGGATCTCGTTCCTCGACGCGCAGGGCGGGACCGTGGCGGGGCGCGCGTCGCTCGGCCGGCCGGTCCAGGCGTGCGTGGTGCAGGCCGACGGGCTCAGCGCGGCGGCGGTCGGCGCGAGGCCCGTGGAGGCTGCGTGGCCTGGCCGGGTGTTGCCGGAGGGGAATGGACTTTGATGAGGGGTTTCCGGTCGCTCGGGCAACCGAAGGTCCATCATGATCCTTTCTTCTCGCTTTGCTCGCCGCGCACTTCGGATCTCTCGAACCATCCCGGTCGCTTTGGGCATCCTGGTCGCTTGTTCCGACGGCGAGGGCGTGGACGATGGCCACCAGGTGGGCTCAGGCGGCGGCGCCGCTACGGGCGGAGAGCGGGCTGCGGGCGGTGCGACCAGCTCTGGCGGCGTGAGCAGCTCGCAGGGCGCCACGACGGGAGGCTCCGCTGCCGGCGGCGCCGGGAGCGGCGGTGATTCGACGGGCGGAACGGCCAGCAGCGGTGAGCCCTCCACGGGCGGCACGTCGAGCGGCGGCGGCGGAGCGACCGGCGGCGCTGACGGCAGCGGCGGAGCGACCGGCGGCGCGGGTACGGGGGGCTCTTCGGGCAGCGCCGGCGGCGTCGTGGGGGAGCCGATCGGCTTCGCCACGCTGAACGGCGGAACGACCGGCGGCCAGGCCGGCGCGACGGTCACGGTCGACAGCTACGCCGAGCTGAAGAGCTACGCGGAGGCCAGCCAACCCTACGTCATCCTCGTCCAGGGCCACATCACGAACGGATCGGGCGGCGGTCAGATCCGCGTCAAGTCCAACAAGTCGATCGTCGGCATCGGCAAGGATGCCTTCCTCGACGGCGTGGGCATCGACGTCTCGAGCCAGAACAACGTCATCCTGCAGAACCTGCGCGCGACCCTGGTGGGGACGAGCACGCCCGCGAACGTGAACGGGGGCGACGTGATCTCGATCTCGGGGACCAGCAAGAACATCTGGATCGACCACTGCGAGGTGTACTCCGAGGATCCGAGCGTCCAGACCGACAAGGACAAGTACGACGGTCTGATCGACATCAAGGGCCAGACGGGCTTCATCACCATCTCGTGGACGTACCTGCACGATCACCACAAGGGCGGCCTGGTGGGCGCCGCGGACGACGATCTCCACGACGATCGCAAGGTGACGATGCACCACAACCATTACAAGAACGTGTTGCTCCGCGTTCCGATGTACCGCGGCGCCGTGGGGCACTTCTTCAACAACTACGTCGTCGGCGCGAAGGACGCGACGGAGATCCGCGCCATCACGTGCGTGCGCGTCGAGCGGAACTACTACGAAGCCCTCCACTACTCGATCTACACGCCGTCCGATTCACCCGGGAAGACGGAGCGCATCTCGAACGTCGAGGTGAGCCGCACGTCGCGCGCCTATCCCGCCGATTGCACGGCGGACATCCCGTACGCGTACTCCTCTGCGCTGACGAGCGAAACGAACGACGTGAAGACGCTCGTGCCCGCGTCGGCAGGAGTGGGAAAGCTCTGAGCGGCAAACCACGTCGCCCAGCGCGGAGAACGGAGCCGTGGCCCGGCTCCGCCTGGAGGATCTGAAGTTTGCTGACACCTACCCGGCGTTTGCTTTTTCTACCCCGAGGCGCGCGCCTGGGCCGAGCGGCGCATGCTATCAGCACCCGGAGCCGGCGATCGGCAGGCGATCGTGCACGACGTTCACCGTCCCGCTGACGGACGTGCCAGCCGGCGCTGCCGCCCGTCTCCTGCTGGACACCACGCCCCCCGGGCCATCGCACGACGTGACTTACCACTCGTTCTCGCGTGCCGTTTGCAGCAAGAAATCCCGCAGGAGCCGCGCGCTCGGACCGATTCGCTTCGTGTGGACCAGGAAGATATCCAGCGGGGCGGTCTCGACCTCCGGAAGCACGCGGACCAGATCGCCGGACGCGAGCGGGGCGGCCGCGTCGTAGGCGGGTAGACGCGCGATGCCCTCTCCGGCGAGGACGAACGCAAGCCTCGAGGTTGCGCTGTCCGTCACGATGTCCCCCTGGACCGGGATCTCGACGTCCTTCCCGTTCGACCGCACGACGACGCTCCGCTGGCTCGGTGGATATATCACCCAGCGGTGTTGCTCGAGATCCGCGACGGATTTCAGCGACCGATGCCGGCGCAGGTAGGTCGGCGACGCGCACAGCATCGTGGCCTCGTGGACCAGCTTGCGCGCGTGCAGCAAGGAGTCCTTGAGGGGGCCCGCGCGCACGGCCAGCTCGATCCCCTGCTGCACGAGATCCATGTTCGCGTCGGACATGGCCACGTAGAGGCGCACAGCCGGGTAGCGCCGCCGGAACACGAGCAGCGCAGGGAGGATTCGCTTGCCGCCGAAGTGATGGGAGCACGTCAATCGGACTTCTCCACGCGGCTCGGCGCGCAGCAGCTCCATTCCGCGGATCCCGTCGTGCGCCTCGACGACGAGGCGCTCACAGTGCACACGGAACGCTTCGCCAGCCGGGGTGAGGCTGAAGTTGCGCGTATTTCGCTGTGCGAGGGGCACGCCGAGGTTCGCCTCGAGCGCGCGAATGTGGTGGCTCACGACGGCACGGGTGAGCCCCAGCTCGCGCGCGGCGGCCGCAAAGCTCCCGCAGCGTACGACGGTCGCGAAGATCGCCATCGCGCGCAGCTCGTCCAGGATCGACGCCACCTCGGGCATCCGCGGATTGTCCTATCCGGTGAGCCAATCCGTCAAGCGCGGTGAATCTGCCCCGCCCGCGAGAGCGCACGTAGAGTGCTCCTCATCCGAACGATTCGGATCCCTCGAACCGAAAGGACCGCGCCATGAGTGTTCAGTATGTCCTCTTCATCATGACGAACGCAGCCAAGATCGGCCCGCACGACCGCGCCACGGGGTTCTTCTTTCCGGAGGTCGCTCACCCCTACGAGGTGTTCGACGGCGCCGGGATCGCGGTGGAGTACGCGTCGCCCCTGGGCGGCACGACGCCGGACGACGGATACGACGCAAAGGATCCCGCGCAGCGCGCCTTCCGGGAGAGCCAAGCGATCCGCCGCATGAACCGGAGCCGCAAGCTCTCCGAGGTCGACGTCCTCGACTACGACGCGATCTTCTTCCCCGGCGGCCTCGGGCCGATGGTGGACATCGCGAAGGACCCGGACGTGAAGCGCGCCGTCCTCCGCGCCTGGAACGGCGGCAAGATCGTGGCCGCCGTTTGCCACGGCCCCGCCGCGTTCCTCGGCGTCTCCCTCGACGACGGCACTCCGCTCGTTCGAGGTCGCCGGCTCACCTCCTTCTCGAATGCGGAGGAGGAGGGATACGCCAAGGCCGACGTTCCGTTCATGCTCGAGACCGCGCTCCGTGCGGAGGGAGCCGAGTACGACTCGACGGCTCCCTGGCAGCCGAAGGTCATCGTCGACGGACGGCTCATAACCGGCCAAAACCCGGCGTCGGGCGGCCCTCTCGCCAAGGAGATCGTCGCCGCTCTGCGGAAGGTCGCGTGATGAACTCGCTCGATCCGGTCGTGAGCGCATTCTACCCATGCTGACGGACCGGCGCGTCGAACTACTTCGGTCGCGCGACCCGGCTTGACGAGCCTCGACCCGCACAGGGAAGTCCTCGCGTCGCGGTGCGTGGTTGCGCACAGCAGGAAAACGGCGCAGTCCGATGCGTTTTGCGCGAAGGACGACCGAGGTTGCCGGAATCCACCCGTTAACGTCGAGCGGCGGTGTAGGAGCCAGCCGAGCCTCGAGAATCGCCGATGTCCGCCTTGCGGGTACCGCGAGCGGCGCTATGGTGCGCCGCACCCCGCGGTCCCCGACATGCTCCGAGCGTGACGGCTCCTCTCGGGGTGCTTCATATCTTACGCAGGGAGCTCAGATTCATGCGACAGTCCTATTTTACTCTTGCAAGTGTGTTGTGCGTCGCGGGGGCGGCCCTGGCCGCCTCGGCCTGTGGAGGCGACGAGGGCGCTTATTCCGATCCGGCTCCTGACATCGAGCGCTCCGACACGGGAGCGCTGCAGGAGGACGCCGCCGACTCCTCTCCGTCCGGCGCGGGCTCGCCGGGTGACGAAGGATCCCCCGGGGGCAGCGCGAGCGGGACCTGCCAGCTGCCCGACGGTCCGCGCTCGTTCGATGAGCTCAAGGGCCCGCCCGGGAGCCTGGCAGCCGATTGCGTTCCCACGTGGACCGAGGAGCAGCTGAGCTCCGGGTTCGCCGCGATCCGCGACAGCCGGCTGCTCACCATGCCGGAGCAACCCGAGTTTCTGCGGCGGATTCCCTGGCTCGCGGCCGACAACGGCTGCGAGGAGCGGGCCGAGGCAGCGGTCTACTTCTTCCACCAATGGGACTATCCGACGCCCTACTTTGCCAGGGTCAAGGCAAAGCCGCGCAAGCGGCTGGTCTTCCAGACAGCCAACGAGCCGTCCGGAAGCGTGACGTGGTCCGGCCACGTCGCGCCCGTGGTCCGGGTCGGTGGGCAGCTCATGATCCTGGACGTCGCCATCGATCCGTCGCGGCCCCTCCCGATCGCGGAGTGGCTCTCTCAATTCAGCGTCGCCGATGACATCGACGTCGCGTTGTGCCGCGACCACGCTTTGGGGGAGGGGTGCTTCGACGCTGTGCCCGTGGAGCCGCCGCCGCCCAACCTGAACCCGTATGGCAGCATGTACACGCGGCTCCTGACCGAATGGCGAGTCCAGGAGATCCTCGGGCGCGACCCGTACCGGGTCCTCGGCGACTGTCCGCCGTGGGGCCCCTGCGCCGAGCCGGAGCCCACGCCCGATCCGGGCCTCCCACCGACCGTCCGGCGCTTTGCGTCGGACCAGTTCGACAGCGCCGTCTGGTATCCGATCTACGTCATCGGGGACAACTTCGTCGAAGGCTGGACGACCGTGCGCATCAGCGGAAACGGCATCGACGAGCTCGCGCCCATCGACGCCTGCAACATCCGCAGGATCCTGATCACCCAGGAGTATCCGCCCGGCGACTATCAGGTGACGGTGTCGAACGGAGAGCTCGCGAGTCAGCCGATGGCCCTTCATATTCAGTGACCCGGATGGCCAGGCGCGGCTGCGGACACACGAAGCTCTCGGTCGAGGTCACCGACAAGGAGGGCTTCAGGATGACGCGCGACGTGTTCGCCTTTGTCGACGGAACCTGCGACTGACGTCAGCGCTCGCGATGACCGGGCACCGGCGCGACCCTCGAGCCTATTCGGGCTTGATATTCCCGGCGAGCTCGAAGATCGGCGCGTACATGGCGTACATCGCCGCGGCGAGCGCGATCACCCCAACGAAAAACGCGAGCAGCACCATGGCGCGGCGGAGAGCGAGCGTGCTGGCAGCAGGCAGCGCCAGCGCGACCACGGCGAGCGAGGCCACCAGAAGGCCCAACGCCGGAGAGGCCCACGGGCTCAGCGCCACGCGTGTCACCACGGGGAGCGCGCCGCCGAACTCGGCGAACATCCCGGCGAACGACGGCGCGATCGTGAACGGGAACATGAGCAGCGCGAGCGACTGCAGGCCAATGGCGACGACAGCGACCCAATCGAGGGCCGTGAACGAACGGGAGGCGTTCATCGAGGACGATCGTAGCATGCGTCCTTGCGCAGAGGCGCCATCGCTGATCGCTAGACGGGTGTGCAAGGTCGAGGCGCAAGCGGATCCAGGGGGCGATAGAGCCGTTGCAGGGGGGCACGCGGACAGCTCACCGCCTGGAGGATGCTGGATGGATGCGCGCGGGCAATCCCACGCTCGGCCTGTACAAGTACGATCCCCGCGGGGAGCTGCTCTGGAGGAAGTTGCTCGGCGCCGACGCGGTGGTTGCCATGGCGACCGATCACGCCGGCAACATCGCCTGCGCCACCACCAACCTCGCCATCGGAGACGATGATTCCACCGATCTGCTCGACGGTGAGGGGCGGCCGGTCTGGAGCCGGACATTGAACCACGACAGCGGCTCGATCAACGTCCTGGCCTTCACCGCGTCCGGCGTGCTTCTGGTCACGGGCAGGCTCAGCAGCGCGATCGACCTCTGGGGCAGGATCGTGAACCCTACCGGTGAGTCGATGGTCTCCTCGCTACGCTCGCGCTCGCGCTCGCTCCTTAGCGGGGCTTCGTGTCCTTGTCCTCCGGGTCGACCGCGATGCGGAACCCCGGGTCCTCCGGGGTGGGCCCGGCGGGCCGCGTCTCGGGCCCCTCCGCCTCTTCCCCGCGGCCCTCGGCTCGCTCGTCCCGCGGGGGCGCCTGCGCCGGCCCCTTGCTCAGCTCGGCGCCGATCCGGCCGACCACGTTCGTCGCGGCCCGGACGAGCTCGCGCCCGGCGTCGTCGATCGCCTTGCCGACGTTCGTGCCATCGAGGTCCTTGCGCAGGTCCACGGCCGTCTTGCGCGCCGCGCGCCAGAGCAGGCTCAGCCCCTGCTTGAGATCCTCCCTGGGGTCATCGCGATCGGGGTCCGAGCTCATCGCGCCTCCTTGGCTTCGCCGAAGAGGCTTATGTTCCCGCCGCGCCTGCGCCGCAAGCGGCGCGCGGGTCTCAGGCGGCCGTCTTCGGCTTGCTCGTGGGATCGACGTCCGGCGGGCGCCTCGGCTTGCTCCGAGGCTCGGCCTCGCCGGGCGCCTTCCCCGGCGCCTGCGCGGCCGCCGCGGCGCGCCTTCCGGCGGACGGCGCGCCGTCCTGTCCCGGGGTCGCCGGGGCGCCGCCCGCGCCGCCCGTTGCAGCCGGCCTGCGCTGCGGCGCGGGCGCCCCTGCCGCGGGCTTCGCCGCCACAGCCCTGGCCGCCGCGGCCGTCGCCGCGGGCCGCGTCGCGGGCGCCGCCGCGTGCCTCGCCGTGGCGGCCGCCTCTGCCGCGTGCCTCGCCGTGGCCGTGGCGCCCGCGTCCGCCGCCTGCTTCGCCGCGCCGGCCGCCTCCGCCGCGTGCTTCGCCGGAGCGCCCGCCTCGGCGGCGGGCGGATGCGCGCTGTTCGACCGCACCGCCGGCGACCACGCCGTGGAGCGGTTCCGGCCCGACCGCTTCGATACATAGAGCGACTCGTCCGCGGCCTTGAAGAGCTCCTCCCACGTGCTGCCCGCCTCGGGGTAGGTGGCGATCCCGATCGAGCAGGTCACCTGGCACTGCACCGGCCCGTTGCTCCCGGCCGCGTGGAACGTCGTCCGGCCGAGCTCCTCGCGCACGCGCTCCGCGAGCAGCATCGCGCCGCGCGCGTCCGTCTCCTCGCAGATCACGACGAACTCCTCCCCGCCGAAGCGCGCGACCGCGTCGGTCGTCCGCTTCGCGCGCCGGAGGACGTCGCCGAGCCCCTTGATGATCACGTCGCCCACGTCGTGGCCGTACGTGTCGTTCACCTTCTTGAAGTGGTCGATGTCCGTGACGAGCACCGAGAGCCGCCGCGAGAACCGCCGCGCCGCGGTGATCTTCTGGTCCGCCACCTCGAGCATCGCGCGCTTGTTGAGCAGCCCGGTGAGCCCGTCCATCGTCGCGAGCTCCTCGAGGCGTCGCACCATGCGCGCGTTCGAGAGCGACACGGCCATGTGGCTGGCGAGGACCTCCAGCGTGCTGCGCACCGAGTCGGTGAAGGCCGCGCGCCGCCGCGAGCCGAGGACCAGCGTGCCGAGCGGCCGGTCGTGCACGACGAGCGGGAGCACGATGATCGACGGCATCGACGGCGGCGTGACGCGGCGGGTGAAGACGACCTGCCGCTTCTCGTCGTACTCGCCGCGGTACGGCAGCGGGTGCCGGTTCTGCAGCACCATCGAGACGAGCCCCGCGTTGTGGCGGAAGCGCTGCCCGGTGAGCTCGGCGACGCCGTCGCCGCTGACGGCGCGGATCTCGTGGACCTTCTGCGCCTCGTCGTAGAGCGTGACGGCCGCGAAATCGACGGACGTGATCTCGCGGGCGCTCGTGACGCCGGCCTCGATGACGCCGGCCTCGGTCGTGGCGGCGCCGAGCCCCTCGGCGGCGCGGTAGAGCTTGCCCTGCTCCACCTTGGCGCGCTCGAGCTGGACGAAGACGCGCTCGTTCTGGATGGCCCGCACGGCGTAGCGGCAGGCCTCGTCGATGAGCTCGAGCTCGCGCGGCGAGAACGGCCGGTCCTCGACGCGATCGACGACGAGCACGCCGCGGAGCTGGCCGTGCTCGAACACCGGCAGCGCGCACACGGCGCGCACAGGGGAGGGGCCGACGTAGTAGGGGAGCTTGTAGCCGGGCTTGAGGCCCCCGAGGACGACCGGCGCGCGCTGGGTGATCGCCGCGCCGAAGACGCCGTCGCCGGAGAGGAACGGGCCCTCGGAGAGGTTCGGGGCGTCGCTCGCGAGCTCGCTGATGCGCAGGTGGGTGCCGGCGTCGTTCTGCCAGAGGAGCACGGCGGTGTAGAGCTCCAGCGACTCGCGCAGGAGGCGAAGGGCGAAGAGCACCGACTGGTGGATCTCCTCGACGCCGGAGCGGGCGAGCCGCTCGTCATCGCCTTTCTGGGCCACGCCGCGCGCCTGGGCCGGGGCCGAGAGCAGGCGGTAGCTGCGCGCGTCGTCGCGGAGCCGCTCGATCTCGGCCTGGAGGCGGGTGTGCGAGGCCTTCCTGACGCGGCCGAGCTCTGCGCGGAGGATGGTGGCGTTCAGCAGCGAGAAGACGGCCATGAAGCCGATGTGCGGCGCGGCCGCGCGCGTGACGTCGAGGACGCTCGGCGCGCCGCGCGAGGCCGCGGCCGAGCGCACGGCGATCTCGAGGGCGGCGGCGGCGATCGCGACGAGCAGCGACGCCCCCGGGCGGGCGAACGCGCTCACGAGGGCGATGACGACGTAGAGGGCGGCGTGGGCGTCGCCGTCGAGCGAGCCGTCGAGGCGGAGGACCGCGGCGAACGTGGCGACGAGGAGCAGGGCGCCGACCTCGAGGTCGAGCAGGGCGCTCGCCTCGATGGCGGCGGCGCGCCGCCGCGCCCGCTGGACGAGCGCCACGAGCAGCACGAGCAGCGCGGTCGCGGCCGCGAGCGGCGGGAGCGGCGCGGCCGCGTCGAGGACCACGAGCCCCGCGAGGGCCAGCGCGCAGGCGAGCGGCGCCGCGTTGCGCGCGATACGGCGGGCGGTGAGCACGGCGAGCACCAGGTTGGCCATCGGCTCGGATGCCGGTACCAGAGGTCGATCGCCGGGGCCCAGTTCTCTGCCTGCGGAGGCGGCTGCGCGATGGGGGGGAAAGAGGCGAGAGAGGGGGTGAGGGTGTGACCTGGAGTCGTCGATGGATGAGAGGTCGAGGGGCCCTGGCTGGGGTATGCGGAGGCGGGGCGACGATCCTTGTCGACACGTGCGCGGCTCGACGATCGCCGGGGTGGGCACCGTGAACGACCTCGCAGGGGCGACTGAGCTGCCCCACGGGACCGCGGACGGTTGGAACGAGCGGAGCGCGAGATCGACTGGGGCTGGTTGGCCTTGGGGAGGCACGGCGCAGGAGTGTGGCAATTGTGTGGCAGCTAACTAGTTGCTGGACGAACACCGGGAGAGCAGCGATAGAGTAACGGATCGTGTCTCAGCGTCAGTGCAGCACCGAGATCAGGGGCAGTGACAGCTTCGAGGCTGTCGCTCAGGCGTCCGCGCTTACGACAAGGATGACCGAGGGAGCGCGAGGCGAGCCGCCGAACTCGGCAGAATGCTCCTTGCGGGACTCATGGCACCACGTGGAGACGCTGAATGGCGTCGACACGGGGCCGGAGCGTCGCGCATCCGGGGTGGCCCATGGCCTGCGCTTCACGTTGCTCTACCATCCGGACCTGCGCCGGATCGGCGCGCGGGCAACCACGGTGGCCGTCCCTGGGTACGCGGTACCCCTCTCCCGCCTCGAGCCCGAGTTCGCGCAGCCGCGCAGCCACGAGTGCGCGCCGCTCTGCGACCCTCATGTGAGCCGGAAACCTCACCATGTGACGTGGGGCGCAGACGAGTCGGTGACCATCACGCCCGCGGGGCGGGGACAGCTGTCTGTCGATGGACAGCCCATCGACGAGACCCACCGGTTTCCTCCGGACGTCCTGCGCGCAGGGCTGCTGTTGCAGCTCTCCAGGAAAATCGTGATCCTCGTCCATGCGGTGACCACCGCGCCCCCAGCGCCGAGATACGGGCTCGTCGGCGACAGCGACGCCCTCGAGGTGGTCCTCCGATCGATCGCGCGTGTCGCCGATCTGCAAGTCCCCGTCCTTCTTCGGGGGGAGACCGGCGCTGGCAAGGAGCGCGTCGCGCAGGCCATCCATCAGGCGAGCCCGCGGGCAGGTCGCCCATGGCTCGCGGTGAACATGGCCGCGCTGGCCCCGACCACCGCGGCCGCGGAGCTGTTCGGGTACGCGAAAGGGGCCTTCACGGGCGCTCACCAGCGCCACGCCGGCCTGTTCGAGCGCGCGCACGGTGGGACGCTCTTCCTCGATGAGATCGGCGACATGTCGATGGATGTCCAGGCGATGCTGCTCCGGGCGCTCGAGACCGGCACGATCCTGCCGCTCGGCGACACCGAGCAGCGCGCGGTGGATGTCAGGGTCATCGCGGCGACCGACGTCGACCTGGAGCAAGCCATCGCGCAAGGCAGGTTTCGCGCGCCGCTGCTCCATCGGCTACAGGGCTATACCATCACCATTCCTCCGCTCCGCCAGAGCCGCGAGGACATTCCCCGTCTCCTGCTCCATTTTCTGCGCGAGGAGCTCGCGCGCGTCGGAGACCTGCGCCGGCTGGAGCCGCCCGCGGACGGCGCGCTGCCGTGGTTTCCTCGATCCTTCATGGTGCGGCTGCTCCAGCACAGCTGGCCCGGCAATGTGCGCGAGCTCCGGAACGTGGCGCGGCAGCTGGTGATCTCCAGCCGCGGCGCCGACGCCATCGTCATCGATGAGAGCCTGGAACGGACGCTGGAGCAGGCGCGTCAGACACCGCGGCCCCCGTCGGATGCACCGCGCCTCGCCGAGAGGCGAGATGCGGACGCCTCCACGGCCAATCCAGCGGACCACCCCATGGACCGGGAGGTCGACGAGGACGCCTTGCTCAGGGCGCTTCGGCAGAGCCGCTGGTCGATCGGACCCGCAGCGGCCACGCTCGGCGTCTCGCGCACCGCCCTCTACCGTCTCATCGAGCGAAGCCCTCGCGTTCGAAAGGCGGCGGACATCCCGGAGGACGAGCTGATGCGCTGCCACCACGCGTGCGGCGGAGATCTCGACGCCATGTCTGCGCGTCTCGAGGTGTCGAAGCGGGGGCTGACGCTGCGCCTGCGGGAGCTCGGTCGCTCCGGACGGCTGCGCGAAGCGCCGCCGGACTGACCGCGGGGAGCCGGACGGTCCGCAGACCGACCGGCTCATGGGCGGTCGAGCGACTCAAGCGTCCAGAAACCGTCCTCCAGCGTTCACGGACGGTTCATGGACGCTCCACGGACGGTTGAGCGGACCGCGCCGGAGGCAATGACGGGCTGAATGGCCAAGGTCGGCGCCGACTCGTCCCGCGGCACCGGAGCTGCTTTACGGCGGCCGACGAGGGCGCGCTGGGCCGCCGCTCGACGGGCGCCGCGCGGTGCTCGCCGAGGGCAAAGATCGCAGATCTCGAACGCCCGAGGCTGCGAGCCCGACGCCGCCGTGCGCCTTCGTCGCGACCATCTCAAGGAGCGATCCATGTACAAGGTTCGATATTTAGCGTGGGGGCTCGCCTGGCTGCTCGCCGGGTGCGGAACCCACCAGGACGGGGCGGCGCGCGGGGACGCCCGGGAGCCACTGTCCAACGTCCAACAGGCGCTTGATGCAGATCCTGACGACCTCACGCCGCCGGAGAGTGAGATCGATCCTACCGATGACCCGCTCGACGCTCTCAACCCTCCGCCCCCGGATCCGCCGGCGCCGCCGGAGGCGCTCGTGATGCCCGACGACCCGATCGTGCCGACGAGCGACCGAGTCGGCGCAATTCCGGCGACCTGGGCCGTAGAGCAAGGACGCGCAAGAGTTCGAATACCCATTGAAGTTCCGAAAGGTCGTGCAGGAATGCAGCCTGACCTTGCGCTCTCCTACGAAAGCGGCGATGGGAACGGGCCAGAAGGCGTGGGGTGGAGCGTGACGGGGTTGTCCTCCATCAAGCGGTGCGCGAGGACAATAGCGACCGACGGAAGGCCGCGCGGAGTCAGTTTTGACGACAAGGACGCGTATTGTCTGGACGGACAGAGATTGCTCTCTGTTCCGAACCCCGCCCTGCCGAACGCGATCGAGATGCGGACAGAGCGGGACTCCATGGCCCGCGTCCTCCTGTATGGCGGTCTGGCAGACCCAACTCGCTTCGAGGTGTGGGGCAAGGATGGGCGAATTTCTACCTACGAGCGCCTCGCAGCCAAGCGTATCAAGCCGACCACGGTGACGTCCGGTTACGTGGAGGAGAGCGAGATCGGCGTCGCGTGGGTCCTGGCGCGGGTGGAGGACCGCGCCGGCAACGCGATCACGATCTCGTACGACAAGCGGCAGAATAGCTCCGCGCCGTTCGATTTTGCCTATGCGCCACGAAATATCGAGTACACGTCACGACAGGGAGAGGCTCCGCGCAGGAAGGTCCGCTTCGTGTACGAGTCGAACCCGGACGATCAGTTTCGATATATCAGCGGCGTGCGCCTGAGCCAGCCCTGGCGGTTGCAGCGGCTGGAGATGTACGCGCTGGGCTGGCGTTCGCCCGACACAACCCTGGCGTGGGAGTACCGGCTATCGTATGAGGAGAGCCCGACGACGGGACGCTCGCGGCTCCACCGGGTTGAGCGGTGCGGAGCCGAGGGGTCTTGCCTGCGCGCCAAGGTGATGGAGTACGATGATCGGCCCCTCGCGTTCGAGGCGAAGCCCGTCGCCGCGCACGACGCGCCGAAGCCGCACTGGCTGGACGCCGAGCCGAAGCCGCTCGTGATCGACGCGGATGGAGACGGGCGCGATGACCTCATCTACCGTATCGCTGGCCACAACAGAGACTTCGGTACCCCGAGCTACGACGATCCCACGGAAGACTCGCTTTGGCTGCGCCTGGGTACCGCCGATGGCCTCGGCGCGCCCATTCGCCTGCTAGCCGGCATTGGTGTTGACGATACGCTCATATTCTCCGTGGAAGCTTCCATCAAGGTGGATGTGAATGCCAGCGGGAAAATGGCATTCACAGCGAAGGGGTGGGGGTCGGCACTCGATTCGAGCTATCCGCTTCTCCGATTCAATCCGTCTACCAAGCGACTGGACTCCGCGGGTCTGACGTTCCCAGGCAAGACTGTTTCCGGACCGGCCGGGGACTTTTTCATGCCGTTGTCCGCAGTCGCGGCAGACATCGACGGCGATGGTCGCGCAGATATCGTTCATCACGCTCAGGATGATTCAGGGGAGTGGAAAATCCACTGGAACCGAGCTCCTTCATTTAACTCACTACCTCAGACCATCCAAGGACCCGTTCGGGTATGCCCCCTCTCGGCGCGGGTTCTGGACAAGACCGGCGACGGGCGTGGGGACGTTCTGTTCGGCTGCGCATCAAAGCAGCTCCTGACGGCCGCCGACGCTGGAGCCATCGTCGTCGAGGACGCCGACGACCTCTACGGCGACGGGGACGACCTCGTCGTCGACATGAACGCGGATGGGCTCGACGATCTGGTTTATCCGATATTCGAAGATGACGCGACTGGTGTACGCTGGAATACTGGTAGAGGGTTTGGGCCCGTCGAAACGGTTCCGAACGGACCGATTCCTGATACCCTGCAGAACACCGACGAGGGCTTGCGGACGGCCGAGCTTAACGGTGACGGCCGCACTGATTTCGTCGTCTTCCGCAACTACCCGACCAGAGAGATCGAGGTGTCGCTGTCGACGAGCAGGGGCGGCTACCGACCGATCATGAAGTTGCCGTTCGACTCGGGTATGCTCTTCATCAACGGAGATATGCCCTGGGGCGCGTCGCGCGTCGGCGACTTCAACGGGGATGGGCAGACGGACCTGGTCCACGTCAACTCCACGACGTCTGACTGGGAGGTGCTGCTGAACCGCGGTGTTGACACCGATCGCGTGGTCGCCGTGAGAGACGAGTCCGCGGAGCAGCCACAGGTCCGCTTCTTCTACGCGCGTGTGCGGCCCGACTCTCCCGACACATGCACCTATCCGCAAGTATGCCAGAAGCGCGGGGTGCCGGTCGTGCAGCAGCTCTGGGAGAACCAGGGAAGTCAAGTCGCCGCGTTCCGCCGGACGATCTACGGCTACCGTGATCTGCGGTACGACTGGTCCTCTCGGAAATCGCTGGGGTTCGGTGAGATTCGTATGTGGGAGCCCGAGCGCCCTCGAGAGACGCGGATCACCTACGACCACACGACCCGGATCGACTCCCGCTATGCTCTCGCCGGGTTGCCGTCCAAGACGGTGGTGATCACCCCCGTCCTCGGGCCATCGGTGGTAGGTGTACCTCCGGAGACGAGCGCGCCCACCACGCGCATCGTCGAGACCGTGAAGCAATATGCGGTCAGGCTGCTGCATTCCGGCCTCACGTACTTCGCCTACCCGTACGCATGGACCGAGAACGAGTGGGAGCAGGCGGCGACCATCGACCGGGAAGACTTCGCGTGGACCCATGTGAGCTACGCAGCATCGAGCATGCCCAGCACGCGGCGCCAGCAGGTGGGGTCGCAGGCCCTCGATGAGTTCGCGAACGTCACCGAGGTGGCCACCTTCACGACGGGTGGGCAGCGTCATATCGTTTCGACGACGTACGACAACCTGACGGAGGACTGGCTCATCGGACTCCCGCGGCAGCGGCTCGAGACGGAGTACAAGACCGGGAGCACGCCCCCGGCGCCCCGCAAGGTCGAGTGGACGTACGACGATCGCGGCCTGGTGCGCGTCGTGGATATCGAGAAAGGGGACGCGAATGCGTCGATTCCGATCTCGATCACGTACAGCCGTAACCCGGACGGCCTCCCGTGGATGATCGTGCGCTCGCCGGTCAGCGGTGAGGACCGGCGGCAGTACATCGACTGGGGCGACGCGTCGCTCGGCGACGAGCGCGTCTTCCCCAAGCAGAGCTGGACGGACGTGAATGGTATCGATCATTCGCGGTGGACCGTTTACCATCCGGCGACCGGAGATCTGGTCACTGAGATGGACAGCGACGGCGTCACCGTGACGCGTCAGTACGACGAGTTCCACCGCTTGCGCGCCGAGACCCCGGAGGGCGGCACTCCCACCAACGTGACCTATGAAGCGCTTCGCGAGGGCTCGCTGGTGAAGGGGACGAGAGCGACGGTCGCGCGCGGCGGCGCCGTGGCGGCGGGTCGGGAAATCCTCTCCCTGGATGAGCTCTCACGCCCGATCGAGATGGCCCACGAGCGCTTCGACGGAGCGCTCGCGAGCAGCCGCCAGAGCTATGACGTGCTGGGGCGCCTCGTTCGGACGACTCGGCCGGCCACGTCCGAAGAGACGGTGCAGGTCACTCGTTATAGCTACGACTCGCTCGACAGGCTCCTCGAGGAGCGGCGCCCGGACGGGAGCCGCGATCACTACGAGCATTCGCTCCTCGAGACCACCTCCTTCGACGCCGAGGGGCGCGAGCACCGCACCAAGATCGATTGGGACGGGCGCCTGGTGTCCAGCACCCGGGTCGCGACGGAGGGGACCCAGACGCTGCGCTACTTCTACGAGCCGTTCGGCCTGCTCGGCAAGGTGATCAACGAGTCCAGCGGGAATCTGGTGCTCCTGGAGCAACGTTATGATCAGCGCGGCCGGCGCAGGTGGTACAAGGAGCCCGTGTCGGCGGCGACGACCGTCACGTACAACGCGTTCGGTGAGGTAGTCGCGCTCGCCGATTCGCTGTCCACGCGCACGTTCGACCGCGACGCGCTGGGACGTGTCGAGACGAGCGTGGACGCAGATGGCGAGACCGAGCTCGTCTGGGATACGGCGGCGCACGGCGTCGGCCGGCTGGCCAGCTCTACCAGCCCGGACGGGGTTCAGAAGAGCTTCGCCTACGACGAGCACGGGCGGCCTGAGGCGACGACGTGGACAATCGACGGCCACGCGTACGTCATTCGGCAGACGCACGACGCGCTGGGGCGGGTGGATCTGCTAGAGTACCCGTCCGTGGAGGGAGCGACCGGGTTTCAGGTGAAGCACCGCTACAACGCCCATGGCTACCTTCACGAGGTCGTCCGTCGGCTTGTGGCCGGGAATGGAACGATCAGCAGCGCGGTCTTTCTTCCGATCTGGCGCATGAACAGCCGCAACAGCGACGATCAGCCTCTCTCTGTTCAGCTGGGCGCGACGGTCGAGACGACGTACAGCTACGAGCCGCTCACAGGGCGGCTGGATCGGGTTCAGACTCCTGGGGCGTACGATCTCGACTACGACTACTATCTGGATGGCCGCGTGAAGCGACGTTACGACAGGCAGTCGAATCGGGACGAGACGTTCGGGTATGACGCGCGCGAGCAGCTCAGGTGGTGGGAGCTGCAGACCGGCACGACGTCGACGAGGACGGATTACTCGTACGACGCCCTGGGAAACGTCAAGGAGGTGTCCGTCGGCGGCGCGCTTCGGGAGGAATACGTCTTCGGGCCGCCTTACAGGCCGAGCGAGGTCCGGATCGGCGGCGCGGTGGCGGACACGCTCTCGTACGACGTTCGCGGCCGCCTGTCCAGCCGAGGTGGGCCACGCGCCCCGATGGGCGTGACGTTCACGGAGTTTGACCTGCCCCGGGTGGTAGCGCACCCGGGCGGGACGACCTCGTTCCGGTACGACGCCGACGGCAACCGTGTGATGAAGGAGGGCCCTTCGGGAACGGTATTGACGCTCGGTCGGCTGTACGAGCGGCGGACGGCGGGAGCGCAGACAACCCACGTCTTCCATGTCTTCGCGGACGGCGAGGAGGTGGCGCAGCACCTCGTTCACCCGGACGGAAGTTCACAGGACCGCTTCGTGCAGAAGGACGCGCTCGGAAGCGTGGGCGTGGTGCTGCGGCCGGATGGCAGCGTGCTCTCCCGGAACTTCCATGAGCCCTTCGGTGGGCGCGTCGACGAGAATGGGGGGCCGATCGCCGGTCTGCCCCTCGGGATCAGCGACGCGCGGACCGGGTTCACGGGGCACGAGCATGATGACGAGCTCGGCTGGATCGACATGCAGGGGCGTGTCTACGATCCGAGCCTTCGTCGGTTCCTCACGTCCGATCCCGTCATCCCATCGCCGCTGACGGTGCAAGGGTACAATCCCTATGCCTACGTCTTGAATGATCCCCTCAACCTGAGGGATCCGACGGGCTTCCAGCCGTGCGACGGGACGAACTGCACGCCCGAGACGATCGCGCCGCCGCCGGGCGTCACCATCGATGGCGACGGCACTGGCACGAAGGAGGTGGATGTCTTCGAGGACGGTGAGGAGCTCCTTCCCGAAGACGATGGCGCCATCGAGGGCTCCGGCGGCGACGGTGGAGCGGGTCCCGGCGGCGAAGGCGGGGAGGGCGGCCCCTCGTCGGAGTGGGACAGAGGGGAATCTGGGTTCAGCATCGGTCCGATGACGGCGGCGGACATGCGCGAGCTCACGCACGTCTGCCTCGATACTTGTGGCTTCGCGCCGCCGCCGGTCGGCCCGGTGTGCGACGTCGCCAATGCCTGCATCTATGCCGGGGAGGGCGACGCGGTCAACGCGACGATGAGCCTCTGGGCCGCCGCGCCTGGAGTTGGCGATGCCAGCAAGCTTTATTCCAGCGTGAAGCGTGCGGGACAGGTTGGGAAGGCTGGCAGGATGGCGGGGGCAACTCAGGCCGCAAGGGGGGGATCGCGAGCAGCAGCCGCAGCGAACCTGCGTAGGATGGGGCTAGAGGGCGTGAACCTTGCCGGGGAGACGTACAACTCGGGTCGCAAGGCGCTGGAGGGAGCGGGATTCGTACTGGAGCGCACAACGGATACCGGGCGGCGCGTGTTTAAGAATTCCCAAACTGGTGCCGAAGTCTTCTATGACTCGGGTCGAGCTCTGGCTCCCGGACAAAAGCCTCACTGGCATATTCGAGACGTCGGAGGGAATCGCTACGACAGATCAGGTCGAATCGTGGACAGCGACGAAGTTGCCGGGCATATTCCAGGAGGCTGATGTGAACCGCGAGCTGCTCTTGAGCATCTTCCGAGACGCTCATATCGTTGATATCGACATGTCCGATTGGGATCAGTGCATTCGACTGGCGATGGTCGCGATGGAGGCGACAGCATTCCCGGCGAGAAGGCTGCCTGTCTATATCGTCGAATTACAGCGCGTCACAGAGTTCGCAGTCAAGTTCGGCCATCACGAGCGTGCGCCGGATTTCGGGCACTATCAATGGAATGTCGATACCGTGCAGCTAGAGGACACCGACGAAGGATTCCGGCTTCGCCTGAGCGGATCGCGATTGATGCCGGTATTCACCATCAGCTTCGCAGGCTTGGAAATACGTCAGCTGGACAACTCCATGCTGGATCGCCGCTTTCCGGGCTGGAGCAAGCCTGGCGCTTCGTTCATACGTTCTGGAATAGAGCAGCAGGTAGAAGAGAAGAAGCGAAATCCGTGACCCAGCCGCAACTCGCAGGACGTCACGTATCAGCCTCTGTCTGACGAATCCGGTACGCGCAAGCACCCCTCGATCCCTGACGAGCGCGTCGAGCAGCACGCCGTGGCTGCCGCAGACCACGTGCAGCTTGGTGGTCAACGCGCCGCGTGATCGCCCAAGAGCATGGTCGTCCGGTCCCTGGGACCCCCATTTCTCCCGGCGCCAGCCGCGGCCCGGCTGGCGCGTGTAGACGGCCATCGCGATCCGCGGGTTCCGGACGCGATCTCGCCGTCGGCAGACGAGACCGCGCCCGGGGTCCGGGTCGTCACCGGCGCGGCCTGGGCGCGCGGCCTTTCTTCTCCAGCCGCTCCTTGTCGCGCCACGAGTCGGCGTCGATGTCGAGGACGTGGCAGTGCTGGGCGGAGCGGTCGACCAGCGCCCCGAGGCACGGCGCATCTCCAAACACGGTGCCCCACTGCTTGTAGGAGAGATTGGTCGTGATCACGACGGAGCGGCTCTCGTGCTTCTTGCTCGATGCGAAAGAGCAGGTCTGCCGCACTCGCGTCGCAGGGCACATAGCCGAGCTCGTCCAAGATCAACAGATCGGGCTCGGTGTACCGGCGCAAGCGCCGCTCAATCGCGGGGAGCGTCTCGTGCCTGAGCTGATCGGCGAGTGCCGCCGCGAGCGTCGTGAAGCGCACGATGTAGCCCTTGGCGAGCGCGGCGAAGCCGAGGTGCTTGGCGAGCGTGCTCTTGCCGACGCCCGCCTGTCCGCGAAACTACGAGCCGTTCAGCCTGCTCGGCAAGGTGATCAACGAGTCCAGCGGGAATCTGGTGCTCCTGGAGCAACGTCATGATCAGCGCGGCCGGCGCAGGTGGTACAAGGAGCCTGCGTCGGCGCTGACAAGCATGACGTACAACGCGTTCGGTGAGGTGGTCACGCTCGCCGATTCGATGTCCACGCGCACGTTCGGGCGCGACGCGCTGGGACGTGTCGAGACGATCGTGGACGACGATGGCGAGACCGAGCTCGTCTGGGATACGGCCCCGCACGGCATCGGCCGGCTGGCCAGCTCTACCAGCCCGGACGGGGTTCAGAAGAGCTTCGCCTACGACGAGCACGGGCGGCCTGAGGCGACGACGTGGACAATCGACGGCCACGCGTACGTCATTCAGCAGACGTACGATGCGCTGGGGCGGGTGGATCTGCTAGAGTACCCGTCCGTGGAGGGAGCGACCGGGTTTCAGGTGAAGCACCGCTACAACGCCCATGGCTACCTTCACGAGGTCGTCCGTCGGCTTGTGGCCGGGAATGGGACGATCAGCAGCGCGGTCTTTCTTCCGATCTGGCGCATGAACAGCCGCAACAGCGACGATCAGCCTCTCTCTGTTCAGCTGGGCGCGACGGTCGAGACGACGTACAGCTACGAGCCGCTCACAGGGCGGCTGGATCGGGTTCAGACTCCTGGGGCGTACGATCTCGACTACGACTACTATCTGGATGGCCGCGTGAAGCGACGTTACGACAGGCAGTCGAATCGGGACGAGACGTTCGGGTATGACGCGCGCGAGCAGCTCAGGTGGTGGGAGCTGCAGACCGGCACGACGTCGACGAGGACGGATTACTCGTACGACGCCCTGGGAAACGTCAAGGAGGTGTCCGTCGGCGGCGCGCTTCGGGAGGAATACGTCTTCGGGCCGCCTTACAGGCCGAGCGAGGTCCGGATCGGCGGCGCGGTGGCGGACACGCTCTCGTACGACGTTCGCGGCCGCCTGTCCAGCCGAGGTGGGCCACGCGCCCCGATGGGCGTGACGTTCACGGAGTTTGACCTGCCCCGGGTGGTAGCGCACCCGGGCGGGACGACCTCGTTCCGGTACGACGCCGACGGCAACCGTGTGATGAAGGAGGGCCCTTCGGGAACGGTATTGACGCTCGGTCGGCTGTACGAGCGGCGGACGGCGGGAGCGCAGACAACCCACGTCTTCCATGTCTTCGCGGACGGCGAGGAGGTGGCGCAGCACCTCGTTCAACCGGACGGAAGCTCTCATGACCGCTTCGTGCAGAAGGACGCGCTCGGAAGCGTGGGCGTGGTGCTGCGTCCGGATGGCAGCGTGCTCTCGAGGAGCTTCTACGAGCCGTTCGGTGGGCGCATCGACGAGAACGGGGGGCCGATCGCCGGTCTGCCCCTTGGGATCAGCGACGTGCGGACCGCGTTCACGGGGCACGAGCATGATGACGAGCTCGGCTGGATCGATATGCAGGGGCGTGTCTACGATCCGAGCCTTCGTCGGTTCCTCACGTCGGATCCCGTCATCCCGTCGCCGCTGACGGTGCAAGGGTACAATCCCTATGCTTACGTCTTGAATGATCCCCTCAACCTGAGGGATCCGACGGGCTTCCAGCCGTGCGACGGGACGAACTGCACGCCGATCACGCCCGATACGATCGCGCCGCCGCCGGGCGTCATCATCGATGGCGACGGCACTGGCACGAAGGAGGTGGATGTCTTCGAGGACGGTGAGGAGCTCCTGCCCGAAGACGATGGCGCCATCGAGGGCTCCGGCGGCGACGGTGGAGCGGGTCCTGGCGGAGAAGGCGGGGAGGGCGGCCCCTCGTCGGAGTGGGACAGAGGAACAGAATCTGGGTTCAGCATCGGTCCGATGACGGCGGCGGACATGCGTGAGCTCACGCACGTCTGCCTCGATGCTTGTGGCTTCGCGCCGCCGCCAGTCGGCCCGGTGTGCGACGTCGCCAATGCCTGCATCTATGCCGGGGAGGGCGACGCGGTGAACGCGACGATGAGCCTCGGGGCCGCCGTGCCTGGAGTCGGCGATGCCAGCAAGCTTTATTCCAGCGTGAAGCGTGCGGGACAGCTTGGGAAGGCTGGCAGGATGGCGGAGGCAACTCAGGCCGCAAGGAGGGCACCACAGCTGGTGTCAGGAGTCCGCGGATTCGCATCTGAGGCGCATCTGGAGCGCCATTTTGCGAAGCATGCCTCGGAGTGGGGGGCGGGCAACATGACGAAGATGGGCTACGCGAAGCGGGCAGAGACTCTGCTTCGTTCACCAGTCGGAGGTGACGTCCAAGGCTTTACCTCAAAGCAGGGCTGGACATTCAGATACAACTCCCAGACGAACGAATTCGCCACGATGAAGCCGGACGGGACGATTGAGACCCTTTTCCGCCCTCGCGATGGGGCGAGCTATTGGGCCGACCAGGTTGAGAGGTATGGACCATGACGCAATCTGAGCTTTACGAGTGCCCTTGCTGCGGCCAACGCACTCTCGACGGACGAGGGCATTACGACATCTGCGCAACGTGCAATTGGGAAGACGATCCGCTCCAGGAGGAGAAGCCTTATTACGAAGGCGGAGCAAATCGGGTTAGCCTCAATACGGCACGCCGCAACTTTGCGCTGCATGGGACGAGCGATCCTGGGCAGTACGGCCCGGGTCAGTCCCGCCCTCGTTGAAGCCCCTCCACATCAGGCGTCTTCCTCGCCGTGAAGGCCGCGCTCCGCCTCCGGGGCTCGACGATTGGGCGTGTCGTACTCGGAATTCATCGAGGATCTTGGCGGTTCGGACTTCTTCGGCACCCCGTACGTAAGGGTTATCGAGACCGCGTTCTGACAGGAGGCTACTGTGCCATTTTCGCCCAATGACCCCTGGCTGCTCGCGTTTCTGAAGCGCGTGAGCGTGCGTTCGGGGATGTTCCTCGGTGACGAGAATGTGAAGACACTCGCGACATTTATTCATGGCTACCGCCAAGCCCGCATCGATCTCGGAATGCCGGAGGTCGGCGCCACAGAATCGTCGCTATTGGATGAATTTGAGAAATGGCTAGCCGCCAAGCTTGACGATGCGCGAGATGTTGCGTGGCCTACGCTGGTTGCCACGCAGGATCCCGGTGAGCGGAATGTTCGGACGTTCTTCTTGCTGTTTGAGGAGTTTTTGCGGGAACGTGGCGATAGCTTGTCACGCTCTGCCGAGGTCCCGTGGCCGCCGTAGCGCCGGCCGCGCTGATTCTCTGCCGCATGGGGAGGAGCAATAATCGACGCTTCCCTCGTGCGTTTGGTAGGGACACGTAGCGTCGAGCGTGTGGTCTGAGCGTCAGAAGGGGCACCGCCCACGCATCGCCATGGCCGTGGTCACTTGCGGCTTTCGCCGGGGTCGACGACGCTGGATGCGGGGCGGTGCCGGCCCGCCGCCCGCGTGGGCACCACTCGGCATCCTGGAGGCGAGGCACCGGTCCAGCTACGCCCCTATGCGGCCATAAAAGCCCGGCTACCTTCACTGGGCCGACAGGGCAGTACCGGGACGCCATTGATTTCGGGTTCTAATTCGGAGCTAGCAAGATGAGCCTACCAGCGGTCTTTGAAAGCGTTAGAAAGTATCCGGGGATGTACCTGAGCAATGTCTCGTATGACACGGTTGTTGCCTTTGTAGAAGGGTACGATTTGGCGTTGCATGGGGGATTCCTTGTGGGATTCCGAGAATGGCTCATTGTGAAATTGGATGATGGTAATAACCTGTCATGGCCAGTGCTGGTGTTGGGCCTGATGGAACGTGTTGGCGAGCGGTCTCCTGTCGAAGTGAAGAGTGCAGAGGGTCAGAGCGTTGCGATGGCGTTCCTGTTTGATACGTTGGAGAAATTCGTCCATGAGCGTGAGGCGCCGAGCGGACTCCGACGCATCTATCGAAATTACGAGAATTGGCTGACGCGGCAGGATTGGTACAGCCCGTTGTCGCCCGATTGGATTCCAGACACTGAAGAGCCATGACGAGCAGCAGTAGTATAGCGCGGACGTAGGCGTTCACCGCCCAGACTTCCTGCGCTGGACGGTGTTGCGAAGTGGTATTCAACCAGGCAGCAGCGAGGACGCATCTCGCCCTTGGAGAACGGCTTCGCAGACCATGTGCTCCAGGTATTGGTCGTGGCTTCGAGCGCGACCGAGACCGTGGGGCCCATCCACCTCGTCGCGAAGCGGACCAGCTCCTCCCGGGTGCAGGCAGACCGCTGGCGCAGCAGGATCCGGTTATCGTTGCTGAGCACCACGGCTTCGACCTCTCATTTGTGGACATCCAGACCGATGACTGGCCTAGGATCAGACCTGCGGTGCGAGCGGTGATGTGCCCGCTGGGTGCCCAGGCGAGCGAGTCCTCTTTCGAGGGCCCGGCGAGGGGGTTGGCTCATGAAGCCGTCTGTCCACCACGCCGACGAAGAAACAGGTCGTACGGCACCTACCTATTCGCATGAACAGCCGCAACAGCGACGAACAGCCGCTCTCTGTTCAGCTGGGCGCAATTGTCGAGACGACGTACAGCTACGAGCTGCTCACGGGGCGGCTGGATCGGGTTCAGACTGCTGGGGTGTACGATCTCGACTACGATTACTATCTGGACGGCCGCGCGGAGACGGTATTGACGCTCGGTCGGCTGTACGAGCGGCGGACGGCGGGAGCGCAAACAACCCACGTCTTCCATGTATTCGCGGACGGCGAGGAGGTGGCGCAGCACTTCGTTCACCCGGACGAAAGTTCAGAGCGCCGCTACGTGCAGAAGGACGCGCTCGGAAGCGTGGGCGTGGTGCTGCGTCCGGATGGCAGCGTGCTCTCGAGGAGCTTCTACGAGCCGTTCGGTGGGCGCATCGACGAGAACGGGGGGCCGCTCGCCGGTCTGCCCCTCGGGATCAGCGACGTGCGGACCGGGTTCACCGGGCACGAGCATGATGACGAGCTCGGCTGGATCGATATGCAGGGGCGCGTCTACGATCCGAGCCTTCGTCGGTTCCTCACGTCCGATCCCGTCATCCCGTCGCCGCTGACGGTGCAAGGGTACAATCCCTATGCCTACGTCTTGAATGATCCCCTCAACCTGAGGGATCCGACGGGCTTCCAGCCGTGCGACGGGACGAACTGCACGCCGATCACGCCCGATACGATCGCGCCGCCGCCGGGCGTCATCATCGATGGCGACGGCGCTGGCACGAAGGAGGTGGATGTCTTCGAGGACGGTGAGGAGCCCCTTCCCGAAGACGATGGCGCCATCGAGAGCTCCGGCGGCGGTGGAGCAGGTCCTGGCGGAGAAGGCGTGAAGGGCGGCCCCCCGTCGGACGGGGACAGAGGAACAGAATTTGGGTTCAGCATCGGTCCGATGACGGCGGCGGACATGCGCGAGCTCACGCACGTCTGCCTCGATACCTGTGGCTTCGCGCCGCCGCCGGTCGGCCCGGTATGCGACGTCGCCAATGCCTGCATCTATGCCGAGGAGGGCGACGCGGTGAACGCGACGATGAGCCTCTGGGCCGCTGCGCCTGGAGTCGGCGATGCCAGCAAGCTTTATTCCAGCGTGAAGCGTGCGGGACAGCTTGGGAAGGCTGGCAGGATGGCGGAGGCAAGTCAGGTCGCAACGGGGGTAGCGGCAGGGTCGCGGGTCAACATGCCGGCGTGGCGAAAGATGAAGATCAACATGGAACACATCCGCGATCGACATATGCCGGGCGGAAAGGGCCTCGCGCCCGGCAACAAGAAGGATATCTTCGAGGGTATGAGCGAATTGCAGGTCGAGCGCGCCGTGCGGAATGCCTATCGCAATGGAGATGTGCTGCAGTCCCAGGGCGAGCGAGTCTTTGTCAGCGGTCCGTTCGGGAACGGGACCATCGAGATGTGGGTCAACCGAGCCACGAAAGAGATCGAGAGCGCTTGGTCGAAGTTCTAATAGGAGCAGACGATGCGTATTGTGTTCGATGAATCAACGCTCGAGCAAGGGAACAACGCGAGCCGCTCGATAACCGGAGTGCTCTACTTCGACTTCAGTGGGTATCCGTTTCCTGAGGAACGATGGAGCGACTTCGTGGTGGTCATCGCTACCTGGTGGTTGGACGCACTTGAGAAGCTCGAGCGGGGCGTTGACCACGAGGCGGTGCTTCGCTTCATGGACGGCCCCTACTGGCTCACACTAACGCGGCAGGATGGCAATGCCGCGCTGTTGCGCTGCACTGAGGATCGACGCGGTGCGGGTGTTGTGCATGAGGAATACATCGAATTGTCTGATTTTGCGGCTCAGGTGGGACGAATTGCTCGACAGATTGCGTCGGCCTGCCATCGACGCGGCATCGAATCGAGCGATGTAGACGCCCTCAGGAGGTATCTGCCCAACTAACGTCGTAGGCCGAGAAAGCCTGAGAACTGGCCTGGAGATTCATCGACAAGTTCCGCGCCGCTGTTTCGCCCATGCCGGCCATCTAATCCTCGATCCGGCCCAGCTCTCCTGATCGCCCGCCTCGGGAGATCCTCACCGCTCCCGGTCTCCTTTCCCCCCGCGACCCTCGACGCCTCGCCGAGGTGGCGGCGGATGCTTGCCCGCGCCCGGTGGGCGCAGAGGCGGGCCGCCATCGCGGTACACCCGAGCCGCGCGCGACCTCGTCGAGGCCGCACCCCTCGTCGCCCACCAGCCGGAACGCCTCGACCTGGCGTGCCGAGAGCCCCCCGAGCACCTGCTCGACCGCGCCCGCCATCCGGCGCGCGGCGAACTCCTCGTCGGGCGGACCGCGGTGCGCGCTGGCGCGGCGCCGTCCAGCGTGTCGGGCGCGCCGAGCCGCTCGCGCCGGGTGGAGCGCAGGTGCTCGATGAACACGCGGCGAACACGCGGCAAGCTGGAGCTTACGTTGCGGAGAACCTCGGCAGCATCATGACTGCGAACCGTCAGATTGCGGCTCAAACGGGAGCCAGATTCGGCTCCGGGCAGTGGAACCAGCTGCTTACGGGGCATTCAACGCAATTCTTTGTGGTATATCGACGTAGCAGTGCGACGACCTCGAATCACGTTGTCATAGGCATCGTAAACCAAGGGAAGAGTCTGATCTTCGACCCGCAAACCGGACAGCGATTCTGGAATCTTCGGGACTTCGGCAGCTTCACCGCATATCCGGTGAAGTTTTAGGTGCAGCAATGACGGAAACGGAAGCAGTGGCACGGATACGATCGTTGTTCGAGTGGTGGATGGCTCCGGAAAATCCGTTGCCAGTGGCACTCGCCGACAAATTCGAGTTCGACTCTGGACTCGGAACGATGAGCGCGGACGACTGGTTGTGGTGGGTGCGCCAGAACCCGGGCTGGGGGGCGGTGCGGGTTCTAGGGCTGGTGGCGTCCTCGACCGGTGGATCCATCGTGTTCGGGGCGACGGACCCAGTGACCAACCTCCGCCACCGGATCTCGTGGTCGGTCATGTGGAACGAGGAAACTTTGACTCGGATCCTGCAGACCGCGGTGACCGTGCCAGAGCAGACGGAGCTTGGCTGAACGGGCTTATCGAGGTCGCGTGACCGTGCGCGACTGCTGATGAGTCCACCCTCACGTGCTATCCGTTGCCGATCGGAAGCGCTATGTGTGAGGCACTGACGGTGAAGCCGCCGGCGCGCGCGCCTTCCGGTGCGCCCGCGCCGGCGCCCAGGCGGCCAAACGCGTCGCGAGCTTCGGGGCGACCTCGTGGCGGGCGATCACGGGCGTCGCCGGCGCCGTCGAGGCGCGCGGCGAGCTCCTCGTCCCCGCCTGGTTGTGCGGCTTCGTCAGCCCGATCCAGCTCTCGTTCGGGAGTTACGCGGGCGGCAGTCCGCTGCCGCTGTCCCAGCCGCGCGAACTTGCCCGACATGACGCCGGATTCATACCGCAGCGCCACGCCGGCGGGGCCGCAACTCACCGGGACGGGGTACGCCGGCGGCGACAGGGTCGCGCGGCTGCTCATCGATCACGGCGTCGACGCCTGGCTGCAGGAGAACGGCGACGCCGCGATCAATGTCTCGCTCGGCGTCTCGTACGTCGCGCTGACGGTCGCCACGTACGGCATGGCGGCCGAGACCGGCGTATTCGCCGCCGTGGGCGCTCGCATGGCGAGCTTCGGGGCGGCCTCATGGCGGGCGGTCACGGGCGTCGCCGGCGCGATCGGCGAGGGCGCGCGCCGGTACGGCAACCAGGTCACGCGGTGGGGCGCGCAGGTGATGCGCGGCACCGGGGGAGGTGCCGATGCGGCGGCGCCCTCAGTTGCACGGGCAGCACCGACGCTCTACGATGACGTGGATCTGTTGGCCCAGTTTGGGCCCGGAATACCAACCCAAAGCGGTGGCAACTTCAACATCGTGTCGCACGCCGACCAGCGTCTTGCCTATGTCCTCCGTAACAATGAGTGGGTGAGCATAAGCCATCGAGCGCTAGCTCAATTCATCCAGTAATCTGCTGGTTACAACGGGCAACCGGTTCGCCTGATCGCATGCAACTCGGGTGGTTGCGCGACGGGGCTCGCGAATAATCTCGCGAACAAGCTGGGAGTTGATGTTCTAGCTCCAACGGACTTTGCCTACGTTACATCATGGGGGACCTATTATACTTACGGTAAATGGGAGCTGTTTAAGCGCGGGCTGTAAGAATTGGAGGGGTTGTGGTTTACTATCCAGATCTGAGTCCATGTGATTACTTTGGTCGCTGGCAAGATATCCTGCGGGCGGTCGGGTGGCATGAGTCAGGGCATTCGTTTACGACAGGACCTGTGGCAAAGGAGTTTTTTGGAGCGCTGATGCGTCTTCTCTCCAATCCATGGCAGCCTGTTGCTTTTGCGGGACGTCAGCCATGCCCCTATTGCCGCTTCACTGGAGGGGCGGCCGAGCTTCGGTTTGAAGATGTGGCGATCTCTGTCGGGGCGAATAATTTGTTTGTTCCTGCGCGTGACGAAGCTGTGGTGTACGTCGCTCCGAGTCTGATTGCGCACTACATTGATGCTCACGACTATTGTCCGCCCCCGGTCTTTCAGGAGGCTGTTCTCGATTGTCCCGAGATGAGGTCTTTTGCGTATTTGAAGAAGATAAAGGAAAAGGGTTTGGTGGTCGCACGGCCAGCAGGCTAATATGTCTGAGCGTAACCAGGAGGATGGAGCCACGCCTGCGCAGGGAGATGGCGGGACACATAGCGTCGAGCGTGTGGTCTGAGCGTCAGAAGGGGCATCGCCCACGCATCCCCATGGCCGTGGTCACTTGTGGCTTTCGCCGGGGTCGACGACGCTGCATGCGGGGCGGTGCCGGCTCGCCGCCCGCGTGCGCACCACTTGGCATCATCCTGAAGGCGAAGCACCGGTCCAGCTACGCCCCTATGCGCCCATAAGAGCCCGGCGACCTTCACCGGCCCGTCCGTCTACCGGGTACCTCCCGCCTGGCCATGCGGCCTTTTCGCCCACCCCGGTCATCTCGCCCTCGATCCGGTCCAGCTCTCCTGATCTCCCACCCCGCGAGATCCTCCCTGCTCCCGTCTCCCCTCGTTCACCCCGCGACCCCCGACGCCTCGCCGAGGTGGCGGCAGATGCTCGCCCGCGCCCGGTGGGCGCAGAGGCGGGCCGCCATCGCGGTACACCCGAGCCGCGCCGCGACCTCGTCGAGGCCGCACCCCTCGTCGCCCACCAGCCGGAACGCCTCGACCTGGCGTGCCGGGAGCCCCCCGAGCACCTGTTCGACCGCGCCCGCCATCCGGCGCGCGGCGAACTCCTCGTCGGGCCGACCGCGGTGCGCGCTGGCGCGGCGCCGTCCAGCGTGTCGGGCGCGCCGAGCCGCTCGTGCCGGGTGGAGCGCAGGTGCTCGATGAACACGCGGCGAACACGCGGCGGGCGATCGCCACCGCCCAGGGCGCAGCGCTCGCACCGCGCCGGCAGCTCGCGTGCGCTCGTGCGCAGGTCAGCCGACCCTTTGCTCGACGCTCGGTCCCAGGACCTGCCGGCGGAGCTCGAAGTTGAAATGCTGGAGCACCCAGCGCTCCGCGTCGGTCATGGACGAGAAGACCCTGACGGGATGTGGAGGCGGCTTCAGCCAGTTGAGCGCGGTCAGGATGCCGTTCACCAGGCTGGAATCGCCCACGATGCCGGACGCGAGCAGGTGCGCGCGCGCCTGCTTCTCGTAGTCGGCGTACATCTGCGCGACGGCTCGCCGCTGCACGGCGTTCGGCATGCTGCTGCCGCGCGTGTCGTTGATCAGGCCGAACGGCCCCGAGACGATGAGCTCGATCATGCCCCTCATCAGCACGTCCCAGTCGTCCTGGGTGTAGTGCTCGCCGGCCCGCATCACGACCAGCGGATAGCGCGAACGATCCAGCTCAATCCCGCGAGCCAAGGCCGCCTCCGTCCCGACGAACGCCACGCTGGCCCGAAACCCGGACGGATTCGTACGAGAGGGCGGTCGCGGAGCATGCGGCGGTCATGTACGTCCCGGTCGGCTCAGAAGGGCGGAATGAAAATGAAGAGCAAAGCGATCCGCGGCTGTCAATGACAAATCACGGCGCTGACTCGGGGCGACAAAAATCGCCCGCCCTCTCCTGGACAGCAACGCTGTATCCATCATTTCTGCGCGCCGCGGAGGGATCGTCGCGGGGGGCGGCCGGGACGCGGACGCAAGTGCCCGAAATTTTTGATCAACCACGGCTGTGTTCGGCGCTCCGCCGTCTCCTCTCTGCCTCCGCGTCGATGGCGTCAGCGTCGCCGCCGGCGCCATCGACGCGGAGGCAGAGCAGCGGACGTGGGACGGCGCCCTGTCACCCGCCGTCGTAGGGCCCCAGAAACACCGGCCCCGGCGCGAGCAGCTGAGTGCCGTCCATCAACCAGACCGCCGCCTGGTTCGTTCCTGTGGCGTACCAGAGCACGTCCGCCATGCCGTCGAAATTGCTGTCGGCGGCGGGGCGCGCCTCCCAGCCGCGGCCGAGCGGCCCCGGGATCACCGGCCCTGCCGCGATCACGAGGGAGGCGCCCTCCATCAGCCACACGGCCATGAGGTTCCGCTCCGTGTCGTTCCAGAGCACGTCCGCCATGCCGTCGCCGTCGTAGTCCTGCGCGGTGACGACGTGAAAGCCGGGGCCGATCCCCGGGATGATCGGCCCCGGTGCGAGCAGCTGAGCGCCCTCCATCAGCCAGATGGCCATCAGGCTCTGCTCTTCGTTGTCCCAGATCACGTCCGCCATGCCGTCGCGGTTGAAGTCGCGCGCGCTGCGTGCCACCCAGCCGTGGCCGATCGGCCCCGGGATGACCGGCCCCGGCGCGACCAGCTGCGGTCCATCCATCAGCCATGCCGTCATCACGTTCTGGTCCTTGTTGTTCCAGATGACATCCGCCATCCCGTCGCGGTTCAGATCGGACAGCCCGATCACCTTCCAGCCCCGGCCGACCGGCCCCGGGATGATCGGCCCTGGCGAGAGCAGCTGGCTCCCTTCCATCAGCCATATGGCCACCAGGTTCTGGTCGATGTTGCGCCAGAGCACGTCCGCCATGCCGTCGGAGTTGAAGTCACCCGCATTGACCGCCTCCCAGCCCTGGCCGATCGGCCCCGGGATGACCGGCCCCGGCGCGACCACCTGGGTCCCCTCCATCAGCCAGATCGCCGCCAGGCTCTTCTCGGGATGCTCCCAGAGCACATCAACCATCTCGTCGCGGCTGAAGTCATTCATACGAACGGCCTTCCACCCATACCTGCTCGCCCTCTGCGTCGCGCGTCCCAGGGACGACGCGGCCGGCTCGCCGGACCAGCGGTCATGGTCCGGATCCATGCCCGGCGTGCAGGCCGCCATGGGGTGAACCGCAGCGATCGCGCACAGCGCAGCCCCTGTAGCCGCAGACCTTCTCACACTCGCCTCGCATGCGGCTCGTGCGCGGGCGCAGATGCCGGCACGGGAGATCCGCTCCGGTCCGCGGCACTGAGCACACCGAGCACGTACGCCGGCCGATAGCAAGCGCAAGGCCATCGAGACCATGTCGTGCGCCCGATCTCGGCGTAGTCACCACATGTTACCTCAGTAGGCCATCCCCCGCTTCTTGCATCGAGTGCGTCATAGGTCCCCTCTGCTCATCGAGCAGGGCATCCTCCAGGGCGCTGGGCGCGCACCACGTCGGTTGATCTCGCTTCTGGCCACTGGTCGCCGCCTCGGGAAGAAAAGGCCTTTAGGGACACCGTGACGTCGAGGGAGACAATCCGTCCGTCGACCTGCTCGCCGGATGAGCGGTTCGGTTCCGGGGCTCGTTTGCCAGTCTGTCTGCGATCAAGGAGAGTGTATATGTCGATTCGTTACGTGGGTGTAGCATTCGTCATGGCGATGTCACTTGCTTCGACTCTCTCCTGCGCGGGCCAGCGGAAGGTGCGCGACGTGCCGGAGAGCGCGGACGGCAGCGGCGTGCAGGCCGAGGTCGGCGAGGCCCGTGCGGCCCTGTGTCAGGGGCAGGCGATCGTGAATGTGGTGGCTCTACCGGGGACGTACTACTGGGCGGATGATGCCCACCTGCTCACGAGCGCGGAGGGATTCGGTCCGCGCGCGCTCCAAGTCGCCGTGGCGACGAGCGTCGAGGCCTCGGTGAGCATCGAGACCAGCATCACGCCCAACATTCCCGAGGTCCCGTCGAGCACGAATCTCGATCCCTCATCGAGGGCGCTGGGCAGCCGCGCCCCCACGGGCTTCCTGCCTCCATTGGGGTTACCGGGAGGCGGCATGCCGTGGGGTACTCAGCCCTCGTGGGGCACGCCGGGCGGCAACCCGCCCTGGGGCTCGCAACCCTTCCCGGGCATGCCGGGTAGCAGCACGCCCTGGGGCAACCAGCCCAACCCCATGTTCGGTGGCGGCAACGGCAACGGTTCCTTGGGCTCCGAGCCCTCCTCGGGCACGGCGGGCGGCGATGACGCGCCCTGGGACACCGATCCATCGGGCGTGCTCGGCGGCTGCACGCCGTCGATTCAGGAGATCTCCGAGGCGGTCGGATTCGACGTGGGCGAGAGCGTCGATCTGGAGGCCTCCACGACCTTCTTGGTCCCCACGGGCGCCTATGCGCGGGTTTCCGCCTACCCGGTCTTCAAGAAATTCACCTGGGATATCGTCGGCGTCGTCGGCTCGGGCTGGGGAGGCGGCCCGATCAGCATCATCATCGCCGCCGGCAGCGCGCTCAAGCCGACCGGTATCTATTTCGATACCTACCGCGCCTATGACTTCGCCGCGATCGGCGGAGGGGTGGTCAGCCCGGGCCCGATCTGGGATCCCGGAGAGGGCGGTGGTGGCGCGGGCGGCGCGGGGGGTACGGGCGGCGAAGGCGGTGCCGGTGGCGCGGGTGGCGAAGGCGGTGCCGGTGGCGCCGGCGGCCAAGGTTGGTTCATCAATCCCGGCGATCAAAGCAGCCCTGGAGGTCAAGGCGGCGCGGGCGGGTCGTAGGACAGCCAGCCTCGGCGCGACGACACCCGCGCGGCCTCCTCGCCCCTGCCCGGGACGAGCCGTTTCGCGGAAGGGTGCTTGTCGAGGAGAGCGTCAGTTGAGGCCAGCGGCGACGCTGGCGAGACCGACCGTGAGATGGACGGCGGTGACGCCGACGAGGGTGCGGTGGCGCGCGTAGAAGAGGCCGAAGAGGACGCTCGCGGCGAAGGTGATGACCGCGAAGGCCAGCGAGACGTAGAGGTGGAACACGCCGAAGAGCACCGAGGTGACCACGATGGGCGCGAGGCGTCCGGCGTCGGGCAGGAGCCGCTCGAGCGAGGTCTGGATCACGCCGCGTGCGATGAACTCCTGGAGCAGGCAGTGCGGCCCGTAGCTCGCGAGGAAGATCGCGAACTCGAGGCGCGAGTACCCTGCGACCGAGCCCCAGTCGAGCAACGGCTCGCCGCGCAGGGCGGGGCCCGCGCGGAGCGCGAGGCACGCCGCGAAGGCCATGGCGGCGATGACGAGGGCTTCGCGGAGGCTATGCCGCGCGCCCGAGAGCGTCACGCCGAGCCGCGCGAGCGGCAGCGGCTGCCGCCGGACGAACCACCCGATCGGCACGAGGAGCAGCAGCAAGAAACCCCACGAATAGCCCATCTGGAGCAGCGGCGGCAGATCGGGGTGGATGAGATCCCGGACGAGCTGCGCGACGCCGAAGAGGGCGATGACGACGAAGAAGAACGCCGCGAGCTCCCGACGCAGCTCGAGGGCGTCCCGGCCGCCGCGGCGGAGGAGCTCGATCTCGAGGCGGAGCAGGGCGTGATCGGCGTCGCTCGCCACGGCCAGCCCAGCGCGCTCGGCCGAGCGGTCGCGCCGACCGGTCGACGGGCGCGCGTCGCGGGCGGCGGAGCCGGCGAGGAAAGGAACATGGTGGGGGTCGATCACGTCGGAGGAGGATTCGAGCAAGCTCATAAGAGTATCCCCATTGAACCAGCCATGATGTCACGTCTCTCGGCGAGCGATCAAGCGCGGAAGAGGTCCGCCGTTGTAGCAGCCAGCGCGGTTCGCGTTGTTCACGTTTGTTCGCGCTGTTTACGCCGCTCACGGCGCTTACGTTGTTCCGATCGTTCACGCCGCTTACGTCTGGTTCCAGCGGCGCGCACCCGGCAGGCGCGGGGCAGCAGGCCCAGCCGTCGGTCGACGCTTCGCGCGCTCTGCGCGCTTTGCGCGAGCTGCGAGCTTTGCCATGAGCGCGCATGCCGCTATCAGAGAGGTCGTTCCTCCGAACCCGGCGCGCTGCCACGGACGAGCGGGCGCCGAGCTGGGCGAGGGCGGTACGACAGGGGGCAGACAACACCGTGCGGCTCGGGATCCGGCTTCAGCTCTTGTTCGCGATCGGCGCGCTGCTCCTCCTGGCGTTCGTGCCGCTCTTCTTCGCCGTGGCGAGCCTCACGCGGGCCACGATGAGCGGCGCGCGCGCGTCGAGCGCCCGCGCGATCGGCCGCGCCATCGCCGGGCACGTGGCCGCGGCGCGGACGACGCGGTCCGCCCCGGAGCTCTCGCTCCTGCTCGAGGCGCAGGTCGGCCCGGACGGGGCGTCGGCGATCGGCGTCTACGACGCGGCGGGGGCGCTCTCGGGCCGCGCCGGGGAGCCAGAGATCGCGGCGGCGCTGCCGGCCTCGGTGGAGGCCGGCACGGAGGTGCTGAAGACGGTGCGGACGGCGCGCGGCGATGCGCTCCTGGTGGTCGTCCCGGAGCCTGCGCGCGAGGCGGCGCCTCTCGCGGAGCCGGCGCCCGCGGCGTCGACGGGCTCCGTGGCCGTGCTGGTGCCGACCGACCCGTCGACGGTGGCCGCCGCGCCGCTCGTGCGGATCGTGGCGCTCTACACGGGCATCGTGGCGCTGGCGCTGCTCGTGTTCGCGTACATCTCCATGACGCACCTCGTGGTGCGGCCGATCGACGCGGTGTCGCAGGCCGCGCGCCGCGTGGCGGGCGGGGCGCGCGACCTGGAGGTGCCGCGGGCCGGCGCGCGGGAGCTCGCGGAGCTCGGCGCGAGCCTCGCGCTCATGACGGGCCGCCTCCGCGCCGACGAGGAGTCGCTGCGGGCGAAGATCGCCGAGGTCGAGCGCTACGCGGCGGACCTGAAGAGCGCGCAGGAGCGGCTGGTCCGCTCGGAGCGGCTCGCGTCCGTGGGGCGCCTGGCGGCGGGGCTCGCGCACGAGATCGGCAACCCGCTCGCGGCGATCCTCGGCCTGCAGGATCTGCTGCTCGCCGGGGGCCTCACGCCGGCCGAGGAGCGCGATTTCGTCGAGCGGATGAAGCGGGAGACGGAGCGGATCCACAAGATCCTGCGCGACCTGCTCGACTTCGCCCGGCCCGCGGCGCGCGGCGCGGCCGAGGCCGGCGACGATGGAGAGGCAGGGCGCCACCCCTCCGGGTCGGTCGCGGAGGCGATCGACGATGTCGTCTCGCTCGTGGCGCCGCAGAGGGCGTTCCGCGCGATCGAGCTCGAGCGGGACGTCGCGCCCGACGTTCCGGCCGTGCCGCTCGCGCACGGGCAGCTCGTGCAGGTGCTCCTGAACCTGCTCCTGAACGCGGCCGACGCGGTCCCGCGCGTCGGGGGGCGCGTGGCGGTGCGCGCGTCGCGGGGCGCGTGCGGGGGCGCGCGGATCGAGGTCGAGGACAACGGGCCGGGGATCGCCGAGGAGGTCCGCGAGACGCTGTTCGAGCCGTTCATCACGACCAAGGAGGTCGGCGAGGGGACGGGGCTCGGGCTCGCTGTGTGCCGGGGGCTCGTCGAGGCGGCCGGCGGCTCGATCGGGGTCGAGCGAGGCGCGGACGGCGGGGCGCGGTTCGTGGTGCTGCTGCCGGGCGCAGCGCAGCGCGAGGCGAGCGAGCCGCGGTAAGGCCACGCTGGCCCACGTCGGCTTGCGTCAGTTCACGTCAGTTCGCGTCAGTTCACGTCCCGCCCTGCAGACGGCCAGGGGCGCTCGCCGCCGATCTGATCGAGCTCCTTCCGAAGCTCGTCGGTCGGCGCGAGCACCTGCATCCGCTCGAGCACGCTGCGCAGCCGCGACGCGTCCGAGCGGCTCGAGTAGATCGACCGCAGGTTGTTCAGCATGCGCACCAGGATCTGCCGCTTCTGCGCGGGCACGAGCAGCCGCGGATCCGGATCGCGCGTGGTGCCCGTGGCGCGGGTGTGCAGCGCGCGCAGATCGTCCCGGCCGAGCAGGCGGCCCTCGAACGGGTCGATGAGCAGCACGCCGCCGCGGACCGGCGTCCTCACCAGGAAATGGCCCGGGAACGAGACGCCCTGGGCCTCGAGGCCCGCGCGCCAGCACACCTCGAGGAGGACGACGCCCAGCGTGATGGGGATGCCCGTCCGGCGATCCAGGACCTCGTGCAGGTAGCTGTTCTTCGGGTCGTAGTAGTCCCCGGAGTTGCCGTGGAACCCGAGGTCGCCGTAGAACCAGCGGAGCAGCTGCTCGATGGGGCCGCTGCCCGGCGTCGCCTCCGCGGCGCGCAGGGGGCGATCGACCGCGCGCCGCGCCTCGCCGCCGAGCCGGTCGAGCACGCCGAGGTAGTGCGGGATGTCGAGCCCCGGGTACGCGGCGTCGTCGATCAGGAGCGCCGCCTCGGCGAGGTCGAGCTCGTCCTCCGGTCTCCCGGCGATATGCGCAAAGAGCGTCAGACTCACCGGCGCGGCCATTGGACCGAGCGTAGCGCCACCCGATGGAGGTGGTCTAGGCGTCCCGGTCGCCGTCGTCGAGCCACGCGTCGACGCGGACCCCGACCAGGTTGCGCTTCTCCATCGCCGCCAGGATGCGCGGGAGCGCCAGGGGCCCCGCGGGGGCGTGGTCGTCGCGCTCGGCCGCGTCGTGGAGCAGCACGATGGCCCCGTCGCGGAGCCCCGGGATGATCCGCCCCGCCACCCGCCCGGGGTCCGCCCCGGGGAGCCCGTCGAACCCCCGCACCGACCAGCCGATTACGTCGAGGTCGAGCGCGTCCACCACGCGGGCGATGCGCGGGCTCGTGTGGCCGACGGGCGGCCTGAAGAAGGTGGGGCGGGCGCCGGTGATCCGCTCGATGACGTCGAGCCCCTGCCGGAGGTCGCGCTCGACCCGGCGGGCCGAGCGCAGCGAGAAGAGCCGGTCGTGCGCGTGGCTGTGCAGGCCGATGGCGTGGCCCCGCGCCGCGATCTCGCGGACGAGCTCCGGGTGGGCCTCGGCCTTGCGGCCGATGACGAAGAACGTCGCCTTCACGCCCGCCTCGTCGAGGAGCGCGAGGACCGCCGGCGTGTGCTCCGGGCTCGGCCCGTCGTCGAAGGTCAGCGCCACGCCCCGCGCGCCGGGCGGGCCGCGCTTCACGACGTCGACGAACATGCCGAGCCCGAGGAAGAAGACCCCGCACAGGATGAGGGCGACGTAGCCGGCGATGGCCGCGCACGCGACCGCGATGGGCACCGGCGCGACGAGCAGCGAGCGCGCGACCAGCGCGAGCGCGCCCAGCGACGCGGCATAGAGGAGGGCCCGCGCGAACGGCACGGGTTACTTCTTCGCGCGCTTCTTTTCGGGCTCGACCTCGAGGTCGTCGTCGAGCTCGTCCGCCGCGGCGGAGGCGGCGATGCGCTTGTTGTTGCCCCCGGCCGCCGCCTTCACCGCCGGCTTCGCGCCCGGCTTCTCCTCGTCCGAGGGGTCGTTGTCGGCCTCGTAGAAGCCGCCGAGGAGCGCGGCGATCGCGGCGAGCGACGTGATCGCCAGGCCGCCGAACGTCCCGGTGCTCCCCGCGGCCTCGCCGAGCGACAGGTTCGCGCCCCCGAGCTCGCCGAGCGGCACAGGCACCGGCACCGTGAGCCACCTGCGCGCGGCGTACATCAGGCCAGCGCCGAGCAGCGCTCCGACGAAGGCCTTCATCCCCGCCTCGATCTTCGCGTCCTTCGCCCAGATGGGCTTGCCCGCGATCAGCCCCACGAGGACCCCGGCGAGCGCCGCGGCCACGTAAGCGATGATCGCCACCGGCGCGGCGAAGCCGAGCTTCGCCAGCGCGAAGCCCAGCAGGCCCCCCACGATGAGCCCCTTCACAACCCCGAGGATCAGGCGACCCAGCATCAGATCCATCCTTGGCACGACGCGGGGCGCCGTTCAACATGGCGCGGCGCCATGGCGCCGTTGAAACGCGGCCCCGCGCGGTCGCGTTCCGCGTCGTTCCGCGTCGTTCCGCGTCGTTCCGCGTCGTTCCGCGTCGTTCCGCGTCGTTCCGCGTCGTTCCGCGTCGTTCCGCAGGGCGCCGCGTTGTGAGCGCGACCGCGCGGCGCCATCGGGCCGCGCCAGGAGAGCGACCGCGCGGCGCCCCCTGTGGTAGACGGCCCCCACCGCCCGGGTAGCCCGCTCCTCCTCGACAACGCGCTCGGCCCTGCCGCGCGCCGCGCCCCTCGCCACAGCCTGACCCGGACTCCGACCGGCCGTGCTCTTCAATACCCTCCGTTACGCCGAGTTCTTCGCCGCCGTCTTCGTCGGATCGTGGGCGCTCGTGCGGTACGCCGGCGCCTGGCCGCGCCTCGTGTTCCTGCTGCTCGTCAGCTACGGGTTCTACGCGGCCTGGGACTGGCGCTACCTGCCGCTCATCTTCGCCTCGTCCACCGTCGACTTCTTCCTCGCCCGCGCGATCGCCCGCGAGGAGCGGCCCCGGGCGCGGCGCGCGATGCTCGTCGCCACGGTGGTGCTGAACCTCGGGTTCCTGGGGTTCTTCAAGTACTGGAACTTCGCGCTCGAGAACGCCGCGGCGCTCCGCGCGCTGCTCACGGGCGAGCCGGCGAGCGTGGGCCACGCGTTCCGGGTGCTCCTGCCGCCGGTCGGCATCTCGTTCTTCACGTTCGAGTCGATGAGCTACGTCGTCGATGTGTACCGGGGCGAGCTCCCGCCCCACAAGAGCTACCTCCGCTACCTGCTCTTCGTCGCCTTCTTCCCGCACCTCGTCGCCGGGCCCATCGTGCGCCCGCGGGACCTGCTCCCGCAGTTCGAGCGCGCCCCGAGCCTCACCCTCGAGGAGGGCGGGGCGGCGCTGTTCCTCGTCGCGATCGGCCTCGTGAAGAAGGTCGTGCTCTCCGACCAGCTCGCGCTCAACCTCGTCGACCGCGTGTTCGAGCGCCCGGAGAACTACTCGGCCCTGGAGGTCCTCGCGGGCGTCTACGGCTACGCCGCGCAGATCTACTGCGATTTCTCCGGCTACACCGACATCGCGATCGGCTCGGCGCTCCTGCTCGGCGTGCGGTTCCCGAAGAACTTCGACGCGCCGTACAAGGCGCACAACCTCGCTGATTTCTGGCGCCGCTGGCACATCTCGCTCTCCACCTGGCTCCGCGACTACCTGTACATCCCGCTCGGCGGCAACCGCGGCTCCGAGCTGGCGACGTACCGCAACCTGATGATCACGATGCTGCTCGGCGGCCTCTGGCACGGGGCATCGTGGAACTTCGTCTTCTGGGGCTTCCTCCACGGCCTCGGCCTCGCCGTGACGCGCGCCTTCCAGCGCGCCGTCCAGCGCCGGCGACCGGCCGGCGAGGGCGAGCGCGATGGCGCGACCGCGAGCTCGCCCCTCGCTTCCTTCCTCGTCCGCTTCCCCGTCCGCGCGCTGTGCGTGCTGCTGACGTTCCACTACGTCTGCTTCGCGTGGATCTTCTTCCGCGTGCCGACCTTCTCGCAGGCCGTGCTCATCCTGCGGCAGATCGGCACGCTGACGACCTTCCACCCGAACCTCCCGCCCGTGCTGGTCGCGCTCCTCGGGGTCGCGCTCCTGTCCCATTACGTGCCGGAGCGCCTCTACGAGCGCGCCCGCGGCGCCTTCATCGCGGCGCCGGCGCCGGTGCAGGGCGCGCTGCTGTTCCTCGTCGCGATCGGTCTCCACGAGGCGGCGAGCGCGGCCGCGGTCCCGTTCGTATACTTCCAGTTCTGAGAGCGGCGGTCACCCGCTTCGGATACGGGCCCATCTCGGCGTTTTCGGTGCTCAGCTCCCTTTCGTGCGCTTCCGCGCCGAAAACGCCGATCTGGACCCGTCTCCTGTGCGGGTGACCGCCGCTCTGCGGCGCGTGTGCAGAGCGTGCGCGACGGGGCGGAGGGAGCAGGCCGCGATCAACGCAGGTGGGGCCCCGGCCATAACGATGGATCGAACGTGGCCCGGCCGCGCTCCAGGCATACCGACGCTCGCGCAGCGGCCGGCCCGCGGCGTCCTCGACCGTGATGACCACCGGCCGCCCGCCATCGTCCCGCGTGCTGCGGATCGCATAGCCGCCCTCGCGCACGCGCGCCGCCTCGCGGCCCAGGCCGTCCTCCTCGATGCGGATGCGCTCGACCCCCGCCGCCGACTCGATCGTCATCGACGCGACGCCGCTGCCATGCTCCCGATCGAGCTTGATCTCCCAGCCCGTCGAGTAACGTCGGCCCACCCAGGTTGCCGCGCGCGTCGTAGACGAACCGCTCCGCCGAGCCGTCCGGACCGGTGATCGCGGTGACCTGACCGCGCGCGTCGTACGCGTATGACGTCCTCGCGCCGAGCGGATCGATCCGCTCTATGGCACCGGGCTCGGCGCTGCGGGCGTGGTGCATACGCTCACCGCCATGCCGGTCATCCGATGCCCCGACTTCTCGGTGATCGTGTCCATCCCGAGCGCGGTGACCTTGCTCATGAGCCGGCGAGCGTAGCGGCCTGCTGGAGCGGCGGTCTACGCAACGTGTCGGGTCGACCACGGCCGCGGATGAGCACGGGCTCGCCCGCGATGACGACGCGCCCCGCCGGCACGACGACCGCACCCGGCCTGGACGAGGATGGCCGCCGCCGACGCAGAGATGAGTCGGCGCGATCTCCCGATGTGATCTAGGCTCTCGCCGTGCGCCCGCCCCCTCTCGCCGCCCTCGCCCCCCTCGCCGTCCTCCTTGCCGGCGCGCTCTCGCTGTCATGCAGCGTGGCCAACGTGCCGGCGAACGCGATGCCGATGATCCGGGCGCGCGCCACCTCCGACCTCGACTGCGCCGACAGGGACGTCCGCATCGAGGAGCAGCTCGGCGGCCATTTCAAGGCCGTCGGCTGCGGTCGCAAGGCGTACTACCGGGCCGCCTGCGAGGCGCTCCGCTGCGTTGTGAGCGGCGAGGGCGAGGCGATGGTCCCCTGGAGAGACCGCCCGGATCCGGCCGAGGTCGACCGGCAGCGGGACCGGCTGCCGTTCGAGTAGGCCGGGGCGCATCGGAGGAGCGCGCTGCGCGCCCGGGCCGATGCGCCCGGCCGGGCCGCCGGCGGCAAGCGGCGGCGGACCGCGGGTTTTCCGGCCTTTTTCGGGCACGCGCGGCCGGGCTTGGGGTAGCCTGCGCCGTCCCGGGGATCTGCCGCGGGGTTCGGCCATGGCCTACATCACCACCGAGAGCTGTACGTGACGGACACGGAGCAGGCCGACACCGACGCCCGGCCCGAGCCGGATCCGAGCTCGCCGCCGGACGCGCAGGCCGACGCCGAGCCGCGGCGCCCGCCGAAGAAGCGCAGGAAGCGGCGCGACGAGAAGGCGGCGCCGCCCCCCGGCAACGACGCGCCGGCGGGCCCTCGCGATCCCGAGATCGAGCGCCTCGAGCAGGCGTTCGAGCGCGGCGACTACGCGCTGGTCCGCGCGGAGGCGGGGCGGCTCGCGAAGGAGGCCGAGCACGATGACGTCCGCCGCGCGGCGCGGGCGCTGCTGCGCCGGATCGACCCCGACCCGCTCGCCGTCGTCCTGCTCCTTGCGGCCATGGCGCTGCTCGCGTTCCTCGCGCTCTGGTACTGGTCCCACGGCCACGCGGCCCCGTGACGATCGAGGAGGCAGCGGGGTGAACGCCGAGCCCGGACGTCCCTCAGGCCGCCGCCCCGCGCGCTGGCTCGCCGCGCTCGCGCTCGCGCTGATCGCCTGCGGGGGCGCCGCCAGCCCGGGTCGGCCCGTTGTGTGGGACGCGGCGCCCGACGGGCAGCAGGGCGCTACCTCGGGCACGCGGGCCGAGCGCTACTTCCCGCTCGTCGACGGGCACATCTACCACTACGCGACCCTGAGCGAGGGCGGCGAGCAGGGCCTCCTCGTCGCGCGCGTGCACCGCGCGGACGCGCGCAGCGGCGAGCTCCGGTTCCCCTCGGGGGTGAAGCGCTTCGAGTTCACCGGCGAGGGCGTGATCCGCAGCGACACGGGCGTCTTCGTGCTCAAGGAGCCGATCGCGCCCGGCACCGCGTGGACCGGCGAGCACGGCGGCCGCGCGCGGATCGCCGCGGTCGACGTGGCGATCGAGGTGCCCGCGGGGCGGTTCACGGGGTGCGTGCAGACCGTGGAGGAGCGCCTCGGCGACAGGCCGGCGCGCTACGTGTCGACGTTCTGCCCGGACGTCGGCGTGGTCGTGATCGAGGCCGCGGGCGGCGCGAGCTACGAGCGGGCCGAGCTCAGGAGCTACGCGCCGCCCGTCGACATGGGCCCCGACGGCGTGCGGCGCGCCCCGGCCGAGCCGCCGCCCGGCGCGAGCGCGCCCTGAGCGCGCCGCGCACGCTCCTCGGTGGAGGCCGCCCGTGCGCGCTCGCCCGGCAAGGCGCGCCGCGCGCGCTCGCCCGGCGGCGCATCACGTTGCTTTTTGCGCAGGCGCGCAATCCGTGCGACCCGTGCCAGGCCCTTCCGTTTCCTGGGGGGCGGGAAGTAGACTCCCGGCGCCGCTCGTGGCGCGGGCGCACCGCTTGCTGCGAACACGCCGCACGAACGCTGCTGGCGGCGCCTCTCGAATCACCAACGACATGAATTACTGGGATTACATCCACGTCGAGGAGCTGCTCGCCCTCCAGGGTGGATTCGACGACGACGAGCAGAAGGTCGGCAACGACGAGGCCCTGTTCATCGTCGTCCACCAGATCTACGAGCTCTGGTTCAAGCTCATCCTCCGGGAGCTCACCTCGGCGCGCGAGCTCTTCCGCCAGAACCCGGTGCCCGATCAGAAGCTCGCCTCCGCGGCGCGCTCGTTCCGGCGGGTCGTCGCCATCTTCGAGCAGGCGATCGAGCACTTCCGGGTCATGGAGACGCTCACGACCCGCGATTACCTCGATTTCCGCGATCGCCTCATCCCGGCGAGCGGCTTCCAGTCGGCGCAGCTGCGCGAGATCGAGCTCGTGCTGGGCCTCGACGACGCGCTCCGGATCCCGCTCGGCCGGGAGGGGAGCTACAAGGAGGCGCTCAAGACCGCGGACGGCGCGCCCTCGGCGGCCACGCGCCGCGTGGAGGCGCGGCTCGCGAGCGGGCCGAGCCTCAAGCACACCCTGTACGAGTGGCTCTCGCGGACGCCGATCGACGGATCGAGCGAGCCGGAGGGCGTCCTGAGCTTCCTGCGCAGCTACACGCGCTCGATGCGCGAGGAGAACGAGCGCCGCGTCCAGATGGCGATCGACAAGGCGCTCACCCCGCCGGACGTCGAGCGGCTCCGCGCGCGCTACGAGGCGGAGAGCGCGGCCGCCGAGGCGTTCCTGCTCGCCGAGGACGATCCGGCGGCCGACGAGGCCACGCGCGAGAAGCGCCGGGCGATCCGCGCGGCGATCGTCTTCATCGAGAGCTACCGCGAGCTGCCCCGGCTCGCGTGGCCGCGCGAGGTGCTCGACCGCATCCTGGAGATGGAGCAGGCCATGCTCATCTGGCGGCAGCGCCACGCGCGGATGGTCGAGCGGGTGATCGGCCGGCGCACCGGCACGGGCGGCTCCGCGGGCGTCGATTACCTCGACCAGACCGCGCTGCGCTACCGCGTCTTCGGCGATCTCTGGACGGTGCGCTCCCTGCTCTTGCGTAAGCCGAGCGTCCCTGTGCTCGAGCACGCATCGGATTACGGATTCCGTGTCGAGGACTCTCCGTGAAATCACTTCGCGATCACTTCTTGCGTCTTGACGCCCGTTCGCTCGGGTTGTTTCGCATCACCTTCGGGCTGGTCCTTATCGCCGACCTCTTCGGGCGGTGGCGATGGGTGCGGGACTTCTACTCGAACGAGGGCGTCCTCCCGAACCACAACCACCTCTTCAACCTCCGGGGCAAACAGCAGGTCTTCAGCCTGTTCCACGCCATCTCGACGGAGGGAGAGGCCCACTTCGCCTTCTCGCTGGCGCTCGTCGTCTACGCCCTGTTCCTCATCGGCCACCGGACGCGCGTCTTTCACGTGCTCTCCGTGCTCGTGCTGGTGAGCCTGACGTCGAGGAACATCCTGCTCGAGAACGCCGGCAACTACGCGGCGATCGCGATCCTCGCGCTCACGGCGTTCCTGCCGTGCGGGAGCCGCTTCTCGCTCGACAGCCTCCGCGCCTCGCTCGCGTTGCGGGACGAGAAGCGCGACACCGAGCTGAACGACAGGTCGAGGGTCTCGGAGGCCGAGATCGCGGCCGGGCGCCTGCCCGGGTGGTCGCCGACGTCGCTCGCCGCGCTGGCCGTGCTGCTGCAGCTCGCCCTGATCTACCTCTGTACGGCGCTCCAGCAGCGCGGCGCGGCGTGGCGCGACGGGACGGCGTTCTACTATGCGCTCCACGCCGAGCGCCTGGCGAGCGACGCGGGCATCTGGCTCCGCGACGCCCTGCCGCTCGGCACGCTGCGCGGGCTCACCTTCGGCACGTGGGCCATGCAGCTCGCCATCCCGGCGCTGCTCTTCGTCCCGGCGCTCTTCCGCTGGACGCGCGGGGCCGCCGCCGCGCTGATGGTCCTGCACGGGCTGATCCTCGGGGTCTTCTTCGATCTCGGGCTGTTCGGCTGGGCGCTCGCCGCCGCGGCGCCGATGGTGCTCCCCGGCGAGCTCTGGGACGCGTACGAGCGCTCCTGGAGCGAGGGGCGCGCGCGCACGCTCGTGTACGACGCCGATTGCGGCGTCTGCCTCCTCTTGGCGCGCCTCGTCAAGCGGCTCGATCTGCGCGAGCACCTGACGTTCCAGGGCAATGTCGCGCTCGACGAGCTCTACGTCCGCAACCAGACCGGCGCCACGGAGCGCGTGCCGATGCCGAAGGAGGTCACGCCGGAGCTCGTGGATCGGACGGCGCTCGCGATCGACCGGAAGGGTCGCGTCTACACGCGAGGCGGCGCGGTGACCGAGGGGCTCCTGGCGTTGCCGCTCGGCTGGCTCGCCTGGCCGCTCAAGCTGCCGGGCGTCTCGCACCTCTTGAACGCGCTCTACGATGTGGTCGCGGCCCGCAGGCACCGCATCAGCGAGCTCCTCGGGCGGCATGCGTGCGGGATCCCGCTGCCCGACGAGGGCGAAGCGGACGGCGGCGACGCGGGCCCCGCTCCGGACGGCCCTGCGCCGGCGCCTGCGCCGGCGGTGCGGACGGCGCGGCTCGCGCTGGGGTCGCTGCGGGAGGCGGCGGTGCTCGTGGTGCTCGCCGCGGTGCTGGCGCAGACGGCGAAGGAGAACCCGCTGCCCGGCGCTGCGGCCGTCCCGCAGGGGGCGGTGCTCGCGGGCGTGGCGTCGTGGCCGCGCATGCTGGCGCGGTGGAACGTGATGGCGCCCGAGCCGCCGCGGGACAACGCGATGATGGTGATCGACGGCCAGACGCGCGCGTCGGAGCCGATCGATCCGCTGACCGGGGAGGAGCCGCGGCTCCAGCCTGCCGGGAACCCCGGGGCGCGGCTCGGCCAGCTCTGGTCCGATTACCTCGATCGCATCCGGCAGCCGGAGTGGTCCGATTACCAGCGCGCCTTCCGCGACTACCTCGCGAAGGGCGGGCCCAAGACGTCAGGAACGGGGCGCGAGGCGTCGCTGTCGGGCTTCGACGCGTACTGGGTCTCGGCGCCGATCCCCGCGCCGGGCGAGCCCGCGCCGACCAGCTTCGAGCGCGACAAGCTGTTCTCGCACTCGCGGGGTGGCACCGGAAAGCTGGGCGAGGGGGGCCTACCCTTCGCGCCGAGCCTCCGCCGGCACGGCAAGCCGAACTGAGGCGCTCGGATGGGTCGGCCTGACGAGGACCCGAGCGCCGCGGACCCCGAGGCGGCGCTCGGACGTGGCGCGGGCGCGCCGCCCGGTGAGGGCGCGTCGACAGGGGATGTTCCGCCCGGTGAGGGCGCGCCGACAGAAGATGTTCCGCCCGGCGAAGGCGCGTCGACAGGGGATGCTTCGCCCGATGAGGGCGCGCCGACAGGCGATGTTCCGCCCGGCGAAGGCGAGCCGCGGGAGAGCGCGCCGGGCGGTGAGGGCGCGCCGCGAGCGCCCGAGGGCGGGGCTCCGAGGCGGCCAGCCGAGGGGCGCCTCCGGCGCGTGGGGCGATGGATCAAGGAGCATTACTGCACCATCGACGTCCGCACGCTCGGCCTGTTCAGGCTGGTGCTCGGCTTCCTCCTCTCGGCCGACTGCGTGCGCCACTGGACCGAGGCGAGCTGGATCTACAGCAACGACGGGGTGCTCACCAACCACTATCACCTCTTCCACCCGAGCAGCGGATACAACTTCAGCCTGTATCACGCTTTCTCGTCGACGGGAGAGGTCCACGTCGCGTTCGCGCTCTCGCTCTTCTGCTTTCTCTGCTTCTTCGTCGGATGGAACACGCGGCTGTTCTCGATCCTGTCGTTCATCCTCGTGACGAGCAGGGACAACCGGATCGTCATGATCGAGAACGGCGGCTATGTCGTCGTGAACATCATCACCTGCTGGGCCATGTTCATGCCGACCGGCAGGCGTTTCTCCGTCGACGCGCTGATTCGCTCCTACCGCGAGCGGCGGGAGCGGACGGCCGCCGATCTCGCGGATCGGAGGCGCCCCGACTGGGCCGAGCGGCCGTACGTCTCGGGGATCGTGCTCCTCGCGATCCTGAACCTGGCGACCGTCTATTATTTCAACGTCGTCAACAAGTCGGGCCAGATCTGGCGTCACGGCGAGACGGTGCACTACGTCTTGCACCTCGATCGCATGGTGACCGGGGTCGCCGTCCTCGCGCGGGAGCTCATCCCTTTCTGGGCGACGAAGGGGCTCACCTGGGGCGTGCTGATGCTCGAGGCGCTGCTCGTGACGTGGATCCTCTCGCCCTATGGCCGCCGCTTCACGCGGGCGCTCGCGATGGGGGGGATGTGGGCCCTGCACGGGTCGTTCGGGGTGATGATGCGCCTCGGCCCGTTCTCGTGGTTCATGATCGCCTGGTCGTTCCTGCTGCCGACGGCGCAGCACTGGGACGCGCTAGAGCGCTGGTATCGCCGCCGCGCGGCGCCCCGGGTCGTCGTTTATGACGGCGATTCACCGCTCGCCTTCGCCCTCATGCGCTTCCTTGTCCGGCTCGATGCGCTGGAGCTGCTCCGGTTCGAGGAGGCGCGCGCTGTCCCGGCAGGCGGCGCGGAGGCCGCCGGGGGAGGGGAGCCCCGGCCGGAGCTCTTCGAGGTGCGCGACGCGAGCGACCCGGCGGACGGGCGGGTGTTCCGCGGCGCGGCGGCGCTGCGCGAGATCGTGCGGGCGCTCCCTGGAGGTCGTTTTGCCTGGCCGTTCGTCTGGGCGCTGGCCCTCGGCGCGCCGGGCGCGCTGCTCGGGGTCGCCTCGAGGCGGCGCGACGAGATCGCGCGGTATTTCGGGCTGGGCCGGGCGCCGCGCGGGAGGGCGGCGGGCGTGGTGGAGAGCCCGTCGCCGCTCGGGGAGCGCTTCGCCCGCGGGAGGACGATCGCGCGGGAGGCGCTGATCGCGTACCTCGGGCTCTGCGCGGTGAGCCAGGCCATCAACGAGAACAAGAGCGTGCCTGCGTTCCTCAAGCACTCTCAGCCGAGCTTCGTGCAGGCGACGATCGTGTATCCGCGGATCCTCCAGGGGTGGGGGATGTTCGCGCCGAACCCGATCACGGAGGACGGGTCGATCAGCGTCGACGCGATCACCGTCGATGGCCGGCACGTGGATCCGTTCACGGGGCTCCCGCCGGATCTGAACCTCTCTGACGCGCGGGGGCTGGGGCTCGGGCAGATCCAGCAGGACTATTTCAACAGGATCCGGCTCGATCGGAACAAGGCATTTCGCAAGCCGGGCCTCCAGGACTACCTGCTCAGGTATCATGAGCGGACCGGGCGGCCGGAGGACGAGATCGTGGCGTGCGACGTGTACTGGGTGCGAGATCAGTGCCCGAAGCCGGGGGAGAGCGCGCCGTACAAGAACGAGGCGATCCCGATCCTGTCGTACCGGAAGCCGGGGTATCGGCCGCGTCCGGGGCTGCCGGCGCTGCCGCCTCCGCTCAAGGAGGCGAGCGCGGAGAAGTAGGGGGTGCAGGGGCATAGGCGTCAACCAAGCTCGTTCGACCACCAACGTTTACGTGAACGTGGTCGTGGTCGTGGACGTGGTCGTGGTCGTGGTCGTTCACGGCCTATCGTTGACGACCACGACCACGACCACGTTCACGACCACGTAAACGTTCGGATGCAGGAGAACGCGGCGCGAAGCTTGGTTAACGCCTATGGGGGGCAGGGGACACCCTGCATCGCCGCCTGGCGACTGGGGCAGCGCGCTCGGCTGCTCCTCGGGCCCGAGGCGTCGGTTCAGGAGCCGGTCGTGGCGAGGAGCTCCCGGGCGTCGCTGATCACGGCGGCGCGGCGGATCCAGCGATCCAGCTCGTCGATGTCGGTGCTCGCGAGGACGCGTTCCCGCACCTCGGCGGGGACCTCGAGCCCGCGGGCCTCGAGGATGGCGAGCACGTCGTGCGCCTTGGCTTCGAGGATTCCCTCCTGCCGGCCCTTCGCTACGTAGCTGCGCGCGAATTCGCTCTGAAACTGGTAACCGCTCTTCATCATCGCCTCCAACTTCCGCCTCGCCGCTGCGTTCAGCGAGGATAGCACCAGGTCCCCGTAGACGGCCCGGCGCTCCTCATCGAGCTCGTCCGCCGCCTCGAAAAACGCCACGCCGATGGCTTCGGCGGCCTCGCTCTGTCCGTGCGCCATCGCGGAGAGCACGGCCACCTCGGGCGCCGCCCTCGCTTGCTCAACGTCGGTGACGACCGGGACGCCCTGGGGCCCGAGCACCAGCGGCGTCAGCGTCCAGCCAGGGTGGCCGGTGTCGATCGGCCGCGAGCACCACCGCGCCATCGCTGCGTTGATGGTCACGACCAGCAGCCAGGCTGAGTACAGAAAAAGTCACAGAGGGTTCAACCCACAGCGAGCCACCGGTCGTTGCCGCAGAGGCGCTCTTGGCGTTGGCACGCTGGCTGCGTACACGTGCACGATCGAGCGACGAGCCATGTGAGCGGCGAGGTCCGGGTCGGACGGTGCCCCATGCCCCAGCAGAGGACCAGCGAGGAGCAGCTGTGGACGGCGCTGGCGCCGGAGGGTCAGACCCATCTCGTGAGCGTCCTCAGCCTCATGATGAGCCGTTACCTGGCGGCGCACCGGGAGGCAGCCGATGACAACCATGGCGGGGCCCAGCGCGAGCATCGAGGCGCGCCCGACAAAGCTCAGCAGCCGCCACCTCGACCGGCTCGCAATCGTCTACGTACGCCAGTCATCGGTGTACCAGGTCCAGCACAACCAGGAGTCGACACGACTGCAATACAGCCTCGAAGCGATGGCGCGCGGGCTCGGTTGGATAGCGGAGCGGATCCTGGTCCTCGACGACGACCTTGCAACGTCGGGGGCTTCAGCGGCGGGGCGCCAGGATTTCCAGAGGCTGTTAGCCGAGGTCGCACTGGATCATGTTGGGATCATCCTGGGCGTGGAGATGTCGCGGCTCGCACGCTCGAACAAGGACTGGCACCAGTTGCTCGAGCTATGCGCTCGCTTCGGCACCCTAATCGCAGATTTGGACGGCCTGTATGATCCGTCGCACTACAACGATCGTCTGCTGTTGGGACTGAAGGGGACGATGTCCGAGGCCGAGTTACACATCTTGCGTCAACGACTGCTCCAGGGCAAGCTGCAGAAGGCGCGCCGTGGAGAGCTCACCAAGCCCGTCCCCTCGGGCTACCTGTTGCAATCCTCCGGTGAGGTAGTCCTCGATCCCGATGAGTCAGTGCGGGCGGTCGTGCGCTTCATCTTCGAGCAGTTCGAGCGCCTCGGTAACGTACGCGCCGTGCTCCGCGCGACCGTCGAGCAGGGGCTCCAGATCGGCGTGCGTCGTCGCATCGGGGCGGACCGCGGTGGCCTTGAATGGCACCGTCCTCATCATGGCATGGTGGCCAATATGCTTCGCAACCCCATCTATGCGGGGGCATATGTGTATGGCCGGCGCAAGACGGACCCACGTCGGCAGCAGCCAGGTCGGCGCGCAACGGGGCGCACGTCGCTTGTCGAGCCCGCGGACTGGCAGGCCTGCGTTCGTGATCGCTTTCCGGCCTATATCAGCTGGGAGCAATTCGAACGAAACCAGCGTCGCCTGAGGGCCAACCGAGCGAAGGCGGCCTCGGGGGCCGCGCGGCATGGTAGTGCCTTATTGCAGGGGCTCGTCAGGTGCGGAAGCTGCGGCCTAGGGATGACGGTGCAGTACTCCTCATACAAGAGAAACGGACGTCTCTACCCGCGCTACGTCTGCGACCAGGAAGCGAGCCATCATGGCGGTCAGGTCTGTACCAGCATCTCAGGCCCCTGCGTAGATAGGACAGTCGTGGCGTTGGCGCTTTCGGCGTTGACGCCGGCCGCGCTGGAGATCAGCTTGCGGGTCCGCGTCGATCTGGAGAAGCAGCGCGCGCAGCAGGAAGCCCTTTGGCAGCAGCGCCTCGAACGTGCACGCTACGAAGCAGAGCGTGCTGCACGTCAGTATAACAGCGTAGAGCCCGAGAACCGGCTCGTAGCACGCACGCTTGAGCGTGCCTGGGAGGATGCGCTCCGCGCCGAATGCCAGCTGCGCGAGGAGTACGAGTGGCACGCCCGGGAGACGCCGCAACGCCTGACGGCGGAGGACCTCGCCGCGATCCGCGCCCTTGCAGAGGACCTACCCGCTCTCTGGAATGCGCCTACTACGACGGTCGTGGATCGCAAGACTGTGTTGAGGCTACTTGTCGACCATGTAGTCGCCACGGCGAAAACCGATACGGCATGGACGGACCTCATCGTGCATTGGGTCGGTGGCTACCAGACGCACCAGCGCCTCCGCCGCCCTGTTCACACCCTGGCCAAGATGGGCGACAAGGAAGCGCTCATGGCGACGATCCACGACATGCGGCGCCAGGGATTCACGACAGAACGGATCGCCGAGCGACTCAACGCCGGCGGCTGGCTCACCCCGACGCAGCGAAACCAGTTCAACGGTCGATTGGTCCGGGCGATGCTGTCTCGCCACGGCTCCGTCCCGCGGGGGCCCAAACCGCCGCCAGAGGACGCCTGGTGGCTTGCGGACCTGGCGCGCGAGCTGAAGATGCCCGTCGTCACCCTGAGTGGGTGGCTCCGCCGTGGCTGGGTGCGAGCTCGCCGCATCGACGGGAAGTGGGCGGTGATCGCCGACGAGTTGGAGCTGCAGCGGCTCCATCAGCTCCGCCGCGAGCACCCCACATCGCCGAGCAGGAAGTCCTCGAAGAAAATGTGACAGGAGATGCATCATGCGTGGTCGATCACCAGCAGCCCGGTTGGGCAGCGGTGCCGGGCGCGCGTCTGGGTGACGTACACGGGCCAGACGTAGGGCTTGTCCGCGTCCACCCCGAGCTGAACCTCGACCACGATCGCCATCGCGGGCTGCTGCTGCTCGCCGGCCAGCAGCACGACGACGACATCCGCGCGGCGGTCGGACGGCACGATCTCGGTGAAATCGGAGGACTCGACGCGCGCCTCCGTGAAGGTCGGGACCGGATGGCCGAGCGCGTCGTGCAGCATCTCGGCGGCGAGCGTGGGCCGGTTCTTGAACAGCTCCACCAGGGCTTCATGGGTCACTGAGGGCATGGAGTGGTCTCGGTACGGACCGGTGGCCTGGGTAACGGTTCAGACCGGGAGCCTGGGTAGCACCCGGACGGACCGGGAGCTTAGGTGACACATGTCGTAGAGGACCGGCGACGGAGGAGCGCCGGTGCCCTGGAAAGAGACATGTTCAGTGGACGAGAGGCTTCGATTCATCGCGCAGGTCAACGAGTCGGACGAGACGTTCGCGGAGCTGTGCCGGCGGTTCGGCATCAGCCGGAAGACGGGGTACAAGTGGGTGGAGCGCTACGAGCAGGCCGGACCGAGCGGGCTGGAGGAGCGGCGGCCCGTGGCGCGCTCGTTCCCGCATGCGACGCCAGCGGCGCTCATCGACGCGCTGATCGCGCTGCGGAAGGAGCGCCCCACGTGGGGGCCGAAGAAGCTGCGTGCGCGGCTGGAGAGCCTGGGCGTCGAGGGGCTGCCAGCAACGAGCACCATCGGCGAGTTGCTCAAGAAGCACGGGCTGATCCGGCCCCGTCGGCGCCGCGTAGTGACGCCGACGACCGCGATGCCGTCGCCGCTGGCTCCAGCCGAGCAGCCGAATGACACGTGGTGCGCCGATTTCAAAGGGCACTTCGCGCTCGGCGACAGGACGCGCTGCCACCCGCTGACGTTGACGGACCAGGCGTCGCGGTACCTGTTCAAGTGCGAGGGCGTGGCGAAGCCGGACGAGGCCTCGGTGCGGCCGCACTTCGAGCGCGCGTTCCGCGAGTTCGGGCTGCCGCACCGCATCCGCTCCGATAACGGGCCGCCGTTCGCCACGATTGGCATCGGTGGGCTCTCGGCGCTCTCGGTCAGCTGGATCAAGCTCGGCATTCATCCCGAGCGGATCGAGCCCGGTAAGCCGCAGCAGAACGGCCGCCACGAGCGAATGCACAAGACGTTGAAGGCGGAGGCGACATCGCCGCCAGAAGCCAACTTGGCAGCGCAGCAGCGCGTCTTCGATCGGTTTCGGCACGAGTACAATGATCAGCGTCCGCACGAGGCGCTCGGCCAGAGGACGCCGGCTTCGCGCTACACGCCCTCGCGCCGCTCGATGCCGAGCAAGCCCTCGTCGCCGGAGTACCCGGACACGATGGCCATTCGACGCCTGGACGACCAAGGACGGATGCTGTTCGGGGGCGCGCAGACCACCGTCTCCTCACTGCTCGCCGGCGAGCCCGTGGGGCTGATTCCGAGCGCCGATGACGTCTGGGAGCTGTACTACGGCCCGGTTCTGCTCGCGCAGGTCACCCTGAAGAACAAGGAGCTGAAGCTGGCCAGGGCGCGGTGACCTGCGCGAACTCACGCCGGATCGTGAGAAGAGGCTCGTGTGTACCGCGACCACGGGGAGCGGTTCGTGTATAGATCCAGGCGGTCCGAGAAAGCGCGGCGAGCGTGTCGCGCCGACGAGGATCCGGTCCCTGTTTCCAGTCCTCCCGGAGCATGGGCCTGTAGCTCAAGGAAGTGTCACCGCAGCTCCCGGTCAGAAGTGTTACCAGGGCTCCGCTCGTACACTGCGCAGCCCCCGCAACCCTGCTGCGCAGGCCCGGCGACCTTCCTGCGCGGCCTCGGCGCCCTGCTGCGCAGCCCCGGCGGCCCTGCTGCGCAGGCTCGGCGACCTTCCTGCGCGGCTTCGGCGCCCTGCTGCGCAGCCCCGGCGACCCTCCTGCGCACCCATTGATGTGTCCTATCGTACGATCGCGTGGCTCCTGCGCGGCCCTCGCGACCCTCCTGCGCACCCATTGGGGTGTCCTATCGTACGATCGCGTGGTTCCTGTGCAGCCCCAGCGCCCCTCTGCACGCCCAGTTGCTGCCCTGGGTTACCATGGCTCGACGCCTGCGCATGGCCGTTGCCGCTGCTGCACCGCTGCTGCGCAGCCTCGGTGTCCGTTTGCGCGGCGCCTCTGTCTCCTTGCGACCTCGCCACGAAAGCGTCGGTATCGTGCTCTCCTGTGACCCGAATCCTCGGCGCCGCCGATTTCCTCATCGAGCGACCGCGCCTCTGCTCGGAGGGGCGCTGACCTCGACAAGGAGACATTTCATCGCCATGGCAACGAAGGCACCCTCCACCGCTTCAGCCAGGACCAAGAACGCCCAGAGCTCGCGCGCTTCGAGCGACGCCGGAGGCGCGCGCCGAGCGTCGGGCGGTGCGCCCGAGTTCACGCTGAGCGCCGAGCGAGAGGCCGAGCTGCTCCGAGAGGCCGAGTCGCTCGGCGATAACGCCTCCCTTTTTCCAGGCAAGCTCGCTCGGCGCGTCATCTGGTCGAGCCGCATTCAGCTCGCCGCCGAGCGCGACGCGGCGGATCTCGTGCGCACGCCGTTCGCCGAGGGCGAGCCCCCGCTCACGCCCGAGGAGATCGGCGGGCTTCGTGAGAAGATCGAGCTCCTGCGCGTCGTGCAATCGCGCTGGCAAGCGGCGCAGCAGCGCCAGGAGCGGGCCGCCGCGGCCTTCGTGAAGCCGGCCGCCGAGGCCGTTCAGATTAAGCAATCGCTCCTCCGCTTCTTCGATCTCCGCTTCAAGAAGAGCCCCGAAGGGCAAAAGCGGCTCATGGCGATCCGGGCGGGCAGCGGCGACGCGGATCTGGTCCAGGACGCCTCCGATCTCCTCTTGCTTTGCGCCGAGCACGCGGAGGCCGTTCACAAGGCGCCTCGCGGCGAGGGCGCCGCGGCGGACCGCCTCCGCGAGCTCTCGCCGCTGCTCGCGCGCATGCTCGCCGACAAGAAGCTCTCTCTCGAGACGGTGCGCTCGCGCAAGCTCCGCGACGCCGCGTACACACTCGTCGTGAACGCCGAGCGGAGGCTGCGCGCCGCCGCGGAGTACTGGTACGCGGGCACCGACAAGATGAAGGACTATGCGCCGTTCCCCGCCTCCCGCGGCGCCTATGGCGGAGGAGAAGAGGAGGGGGAGGAGGGCGGCGAGTCGGAGGAGGCCGAGCCGGAAGATGGCGAGTCGGAGGAGGCCGAGCCGGGAGACGGCGAGGCGGGCGATGACGGGGAATCGCCCTGAGCTCGGGGTTCACGGATCCCTGACCGGACGACCCCGAGCCCGCCCGACCGGCGAGCGCCGGTCCCGGAGAGCTCCCGCCCGCTGACTCACCTCCGGCGCCGTAGCGCTACTGCGGGAATTCGGCCGGCGAAGCAAACCGCCAAGCCGCCAAGGGCGCCAAGAAAACCTGGGAATAGGGGGGACGCCCGGACGGCCCCCTTTCCCCCATAGGCGTTAACCAAGCTCGTTCGACCACGAACGTGGTCGTGGTCGTGGACGTGAACGTGGTCGTGGTCGTGGTCGTGGTCGTGGTCGTGGTCGTGGTCGTGGTCGTTCACGACCTATCGTTGACGACCACGATCACGACCACGAAAACGAAAACGAAAACGTAAACGTAAACGTAAACGTAAACGTAAACGTAAACGTAAACGTTCGGATGTAGGAGAACGCGGCGCGAAGCTTGGTTAACGCCTATGCCCCTTTCCCCTCTCCCCTTGGCGTACTTGGCGGCTTGGCGGTTTTCTGCTGATCCGGGGCAACTTCCCGCAGTAGGAGTCCGCCGTGGCGAGGAGCTCCTCGGCGTCGCTGATCACACGGCGTCGCGGCGGCTCCAGCGGTGCAGCCCGCCGAGGTCAGTGCTCGCGAGGACGCGTTCTCGCACGTCGGCGGGGACCTCCAGCCCGCAGGCCCCGAGGAAGGCGAGTACGGCCTGGGCCTTGGTCTTCAGGGGGCCCTCCCGCATCCCTTGTGTTGATGAGCCTGCTCGCAGGACCATGAGCCAGCGTGAGCGTCAACGGTTCTCACACCCCGTGGGCTGCCCATCTCCTCGGGGTCATTGACTTCCTTGTCCCGCGGGCGGCGTGTCGCTTCTTTGCAGCGCTCGCGCGCATCGTTCAGCCAAATCATGTATCTCTCGAGCCGATCGACGCGCTTCGTCGCTGTCGAGTCCCGGCGCGATCAGCTGGTTGATGCGCTTGACCACGTCGAGGTTCTCCACTGAGAAGTCGGCCGCTCCGGCGCCGAGCTTCCCCGCTGCGCGAAGCTCGACGAGCTGCTCGTATGCCCGTTCGAACGACGCGAGATTCTCAAGAACCATCTGTCGGTTTGTGACCACAAAAGCCCACTTGGTGACGATGTCGACCATATGTGCCCCGTTGTAGAAATCGACCAGCAACTTCTCGATGTCCGCCATGCTGCCCTCGGCAATGTTCCTGGTTCGTCGGCGTTGCAACGGCCGATCGCAGAGACCTAGTCATTCCCAGAGTAGGAACAAACCTTCGGGAATGGCAGGCTGCCAACTGGATGATTGCCTTGGCGGGCGCCGAATCGACGAGGAGCGCACAGGAACAGCCGCAACGCACGGGCATGCGCGTCTCCACCTTCAGCCGGTGCCTCATGTTCTTCCCCGACTCCGGATGCTTCTCCCATGGGAGGGCGGCGTCAACAGGCGATCCAGCTCGCATTATGTGCGTACTGCATCGAGTCCGCGATCCTGGCGTCGTCGGCCGCGTCCCTGGAGCGGCGGCGTCCGCAGCGCACGGAGCCCGTTGGAGGCGCGGGCCGTCTTGGGAGCGCGCGCCTTATGAGAACGAGGCGATTCCGATCCTGTCGTACCGGACTCCGGGGTATCGGCCGCGTACAGGGCTGCCGGCATTGCCGCCGGCGCTCAAGGAAGCAGCGCGACGGCGCCGGGCCGTGGCGGAGATGCCCGGCGAACGAGGGGGTGAACGGGCCGCAAGCGGGCGCGGCGAGGGCGGGGCAGGGGGCCACGACGTTGCTGGCTGGCTCGGTCCGCCGCGCCCATCCCGTGCGAAGGGCCCGCTCCGGGCCGCGACCGCCGGCGCGCCGTCACCGCCAGCGATGGTGGGTCGGTTCAGGAGCCGGTCGTGGCGAGGAGCTCGCGGGCGTCGCTGATCACGGCGGCGCGTCGGATCCAGCGGTCCAGCTCGTCGAGGTCGGTGCTCGCGAGAACGCGTTCTCGCACCTCGGCGGGGATCTCGAGCCCGCGGGCCTCGAGGAAGACGAGCACCGCCTGCGCCTTCGTCTTCAGGGTGCCCTCGCGCATCCCTTCTTCTCGCCCCTTCGCCACGTAGCTGCGCGCGAATTCGCTCTGAAACTGGTAACCGCTCTTCATCATCGCCTCCAACTTCCGCCTCGCCGCTGCGTTCAGCGAGGATAGCACCAGGTCCCCGTAGACGGCCCGGCGCTCCTCATCGAGCCCGTCCGCCGCCTCGAAAAACGCCACGCCGATCGCCTCTGCCGCCTCGCTCTGTCCGTGCGCCATCGCGGAGAGCACGGCCACCTCGGGCGCCGCCTTCGCCTGCTCGGCGTCGGTGACGACCGGGACGCCCTGGGGCCCGAGCACCAGCGGCGTCAGCGTCCATCCGGGATGACCCGTATCGATCGGCCGCGCGCTCCACCGCGCCATCGCCGCGTTGATGGTCACGACGAGCAGCCGGGTCGGGCAGCGGTGCCGGGCGCGTGTCTGGGTGACGTACACCGGCCAGACGTAGGGCTTGTCCGGGTCCACCCCGAGCTGGACCTCGACGACGATCGCCATCGCGGGCTGCTGCTGCTCGCCGACCAGCAGCACGACGACGACATCCGCGCGGCGGTCGGAGAACACGATCTCGGGGAAATCGGAGGACTCGACGCGCGCCTCCGTGAAGGTCGGGACCGGATGGCCGAGCGCGTCGTGCAGCATCTCGGCGGCGAGCGTGGGCCGGTTCTTGAACAGCTCCACCAGGGCTTCATGGGTCACTGAGGGCATGGAGTGGTCTCACGAGTGGTTGCAATCATGCTGGATTTGCGTGGCGCGCCAGGCTCATGCGGTGGTCCCGCATGGGCCGAGCAGCGTCCTCTCACTCATGAATTCCGGGCATCTCCTCGGGGTCATCACGCCATGTGACCCGAGGGGCCCCGACAGTCAGGGTGCGGCGCTGCGCGTGGGGCTCTCGGAGACACGACCGGACTCAGGCCCTCGTGGTCGTCGACACCGTACCGAGGCCTCGGACATGGCGTCCGCTGTGGCTCTTGCGCAGCTGGCCCTCCGATTCAGCTCAGGGGCCGATTCCTGGCGTCTCACTCAGAAGACGCGGCGAGCGCCGTGAATTGTCGTCTTGAGGGACGAGGCGATTCCGATCCTGTCGTACCGGACGCCGGGGTATCGGCCGCGTCCGGGGCCGCCGGCGCGCCGTCACCGCCAGCGATGGTGGGTCGGTTCAGAAGCCGGTCGTGGCGAGGAGCTCGCGGGCGTCGCTGATCACGGCGGCGCGGCGGATCCAGCGGTCCAGCTCGTCGAGGTCGGTGCTCGCGAGGACGCGTTCCCTCACCTCGGCGGGGACCTCGAGCCCACGGGCTTCGAGGACGGCGAGCACGTCGTGCGCCTTCGTCTTCAGGGTGCCCTCCCGCATCCCTTCCTCTCGCCCCTTCGCCACGTAGCTGCGCGCGAATTCGCTCTGAAACTGGTAACCGCTCTTCATCATCGCCTCCAACTTCCGCCTCGCCGCTGCGTTCATCGAGGATAGCACCAGGTCCCCGTAGACGGCCCGGCGCTCCTGATCGAGCTCGTCCGCCGCCCCCGAAAAAAAGGCCACGCCGATGGCTTCGGCGGCCTCGCTCTGTCCGTGCGCCATCGCGGAGAGCACGGCCACCTCGGGCGCCGCCCTCGCTTGCTCGGCATCGGTGACGACCGGGACGCCCTGGGGCCCGAGCACCAGCGGCGTCAGCGTCCATCCGGGGTGGCCCGTATCGATCGGCCGCGCGCTCCACCGCGCCATCGCCGCGTTGATGGTTACGACCAGCAGCCGGGTCGGGCAGCGGTGCCGGGCGCGCGTCTGGCTGACGTACACCGGCCAGACGTAGGGCTTGTCCGGGTCCACCCCGAGCTGGACCTCGACGACGATCGCCATCGCGCGCCGCTGCTGCTCGCCGGCCAGCAGCACGACGACGACATCGGCGCGGCGGTCGGAGGGCACGATCTCGGTAAAATCGGAGGACTCGACGCGCGCCTCCGTGAAGGTCGGGACCGGATGGCCGAGCGCGTCGTGCAGCATCTCGGCGGCGAGCGTCGGCCGGTTCTTGAACAGCTCCACGAGGGCTTCATGGGTCACTGAGGGCATCGGATCGTCTCACAAGTGGTTGCAGTCATGCTGGATTTGCGTGACGTACCAGGCTCATGCGGTGGATTCCGCACGGGCCGAGCAGTCACCTCCCACCGAGAAATTCCGGGCAGCTCCTCGGGTTCATCACGCCATGTGAATCGCGTGAATCGCGTGTGCCCCTACGGGGCTGCGCGTGGGGCTCTCGGGTGGACGAGCGGACTCAGGTCCTCGGTCGGTTGCGTTCCTGAGACGACGTCAAACCTGTCGTGTAAGAGCCCGATGCCACGCGAGTGTGCGCCGTTGCCGGGCTGGCGACGTCGTTGATAAGGTGGGCTGTACATGACGCGCTTGCGCTTGCGGTCGGTCCTGGTGCGGTGCTGCCTTCTCGGTGCGTTGCTCGGCGCCACGGCGCCCTCGCGCGCGGCGCCCCCGCCCGGGGGCTCGCCGCCGGCGGCCGCGGCGCTGCGCCAGCAGGCGCGGATCGCCTTCTTCGGGCGGCGGTGGGCGGACGCCGAGGCGCGCTTCGAGGCCGCCCTGGCGGCGCCCGACGCCGCCGGGATGACCGAGGTGCAGCAGGCCGAGGTCCTCGGGTATCTCGGGCTCTCCGAGCTGGAGCAGGGCAAGCACCGCGAGGCCGCCGAGCACCTGGGGGAGAGCCTCGATCACGACGCCGTCCTGAAAGAGCCGCTCGTCCGCCGGTTCAAGAGCGGGTTCAACAAGGCGCTGGAGCACGTCGGAAGGATCTACGTGGCTGCTGCCCCGCCCGACGCCGAGGTCCTCCTGGACGGGGAGCCGATGGGCACAGGGGCCACGGTCCTCGAGCTGTTCGTCGATCCGGGGATGCACACGCTGCTGGCCCGCTTGTCGGGGTACGAGGAGCTCTCGCAGCGGGTCGAGATCGCCGCTGGGGCGACGGTCGGCGCGACGCTGACGCTCTCGCGCGTGGCCCCGCCGCCCCCGCCCGCCCCCGAGCCGAGCGCGAAGAAGAGCGCACCGGTCGGGCCGGCCGCGCCCCCGGCGCCGGGGCCCTGGGCGTCGTGGCCGGGGGCGCTGCGGATCGCGGGGATCGCCGTCACGACGGCCGCCGTCTCGTCGGGGGCCGTCTTCATGCTGCGGGCGAGCGCGCTCGACGGGGACATCGACGAGCGGATCGAAGGCCTCAGCCGCGATCCAGCGTGGACCTCGGACGCGTGCTCCAAGGCGCAGCAGCCCTCCGCGTGCCCCGAGCTCCACCGCTTGCGCGTGCAGCGCGACAGGTCCGGCGTCCTCGGGGCCGCGCTCGTCGCGACGGGGGCAGTCGTCGGCGCAGCCACCGTGGCGTCCTTCGTCCCCCACATCTCATTCGACCGATCGAAGCCGGGGACGACCGCGCTCCGTGTCTTGCCAGTGACGACGGCGCACCAGATCGGCGTTGTGGCGCTCGGAGCGTGGTGAGCCCGCCACCGATGAAGGGGATCACCGCCGACGCGGCCTTCGCGGTGTCCGCCGCGAAGGCCCGCGGCGCGTCATCTCGGCCTGAGCTCGGTGAGGACGAGCAGGTACTCCGGCGGGTTGTTCGGCGACAGCTTGGCGTACGGGTTCTCCTTGGTGGGAAAGCCGGTGAAGCGCTTCGTGCTGTACTCGCCCCAGGACGGGTTCTTGAAGAGCGGGATCACCGGCGCGTTCTGCGCGTAGAGCAGCTGCACCTCGTCGAGGATGCGCTTCTGCTCGGCTGACTCCGTCGCTGCCTCGAACTGCTGGAACAGCTTGTCGGCCTCCTTGTCGCCGTAGCGGTGCCAGTTGCGCGCGCTCGCCTCGCCGACGGGCTTCACGAGCTCCGCCGACATGAGATCCCGGTAGTAGTTGTAGGGCGTCGGCTCGACGGTGGTCCACCCCATCGACATGTCGAACGTGCCCTTCTGGAGCGCCTCGAAGAACGCGCTGAAATCGTACGCCTTGAGCGAGGCGTCGATGCCGAGCTGCTTGAGGTTCTGCGTCATGATCTGGACCGCGCGGACCCAGTCGGACCAGCCGGTGACGACGTTGATCTCGAAGCGCATCGGCTCGCCGTCCTTCACCCGGATCCCGTCCGGGCCCGGCGTGTACCCGGCCTCGTCGAGGAGCTGCTTCGCCCTCGCCACGTCGAGCTTCACCCAGTCGCCCGCCGCCACGGCCTTCGGGTTGCGCCAGCGCTCGTAGGAGTCGTCGAGCCCTGTCGCGTCCGCCGGCTGGGTGTAGTCGTTGGACGCGATCTTCACGATCTGCGCCCGATCGATGCCCATGCTGATCGCCTTGCGCACGCGCACGTCGTCGAACGGCTTCTTCGTGCTGTTCGGGTAGAGCGTGGCCATGCCGCCGACGAGCGGGAACCAGTAATGGTGGTTCGCCGGGTCCTTGGCGACATAGACCTTCTCGATCTCGGGGACGAACGCGCCCGCCCAGTCGACCTCGCCGTTGATGATCGCCATATTGACCTGGTCGTTGCCCGGGTACGCCGGGAAGCGCAGCCCATCGACGGCGGGCTTCCCCTTCTGCCAGTAGTTCGGGTTCTTGCCGAGCTCGTACACCTGGTTCTGAAAGGTCTTGATCTCGGTGAACGGCCCTGTCGCCACGGGGGTCTCGTTCGCGTACGTGACCGGATCGGCGACGTCCTTCCACTTGTGCTCCGGCACGATCGGCTGGTGGCCGATGTAGCTGAGCCCCGGGACGTACGGCCGCTTCAACGCGAACTCGACCGTCGTGTCGTCCGTCGCCTTCACGGACTCGACGAACTTCCACACCCCCGAGAGGTCGAGCGCGGGGTGCTTCTTCAGGAGCTCGAACGTGAAAGCCACGTCCTTCGCCGAGAACGCCTGTCCATCCGACCACTGGACGCCGGAGCGCGTCGTGAAGGTGAGCCTCTTGTTCCCATCGCTCCACGCGTATTTCGTGGCGAGCCACGGCGTGTACTCGCCCTTCATCGTGTTGAAGATGAGCATCGGCTCGTAGATGCCGGCGAGCGTCGGGAATCGCACGCTCCCCTCGGCGAGCAGGGGGTTGAAGCTCCGCACCCAGGAGGCCTGCTGCTCCCTCGATATCGTGACCATCGAGGCGCCCTTCGCCGCAGGCGTCGGCGCGGACGCCGCCGACCCCTCCGGAGCGCCACGCGCCGCCTCGGCTTTCTCCTTGGAAGAGCAACCGGCGGCGGCGCCGGCGGAAAGCATCAGCGCCGATAGAAAGAAGATGCGACGCGGCATAAGTCCAGTCTTCATGACAAGCCTCTCCGCGCGGGCGACGTCCGGTCCCCGCGACGCTCCATCCCCGTGACAGCGCGCGGCGCCGTCGCCCGGCAGACAAGGGCCGACGGACGACCGCGCGAGGTCCTCCACGCCACGCCGTGGTCGGCATGGCATGGACGACTTTACCGGTTAAGTCATGTGGGTGTCAACGCGCAAACGTGGCAGTCGCCGCGCGCTCCGTCGCCGCCGTCCGGCGAGGGAGGGCGAGGGACGGCGAGGGATGGCGAGAGCTGGAGACTTGAAGCCTGGCCGAGCGGGTCGTGCGCCCGCGTGCCCGTGCGCCCCGACAGGCGAGCACGGGGCTCACCCACGCGTGGTGCTCGTTGATTCCGGACCTCCTCCTTCATGCTTCATGTCGCAGAGAATGCGCTGCTCGAAAGTTAACCATGTTGACAAACCATCGTTGAAAACGATAGAGGTCGGAGTGTTGTCCTGAACTTGAAATCGACTCACTTCCCCTCTGCCAAGGAGCTCCTCCCATGAGATCGAAGACGCTGGTGAACAAGCCCTGGAGCGCTCATCTCGGCTCGGCGTTGGCGCTGCTCGTCGCTCCCCTGGCGCTCGGCTGCGTGGGCGAGGTGGGCCATGAGGACGAAGGGGCCCTGGACGAGGCCGTCGGGGAGGCCCAGGCGGCGGTCGGCTGGTCGGGGTACAGCTGGGGATGCGGGGGGAGCTGCGAGCTCAACCTGGGGACGGACGTCGACCGGACGTGCTTCCTCGCAGGCGTCTGGGGCAAGCTCGGGGCCAGCTCTCAGGCCTCGGTGCGCGTGCAGCGATCGGGCGGCGACTGGATACTCGACGTCGACGCCGCCAGCGGCCAGAACCTGGGCGCCAACGCCGTGTGCGTCAACACGGCGGAGAACAGGACGGGTCAATACACCTGGACCTGGGGACCGGGGGATGGCCTGCCGACGAGCATGGGGTTCGGCACGTCGTCACGGCGGTGCTTCCTCACGCAGGTGATCAGCAACGGCGCATTCAGGTTCAACAACTGGATCACGGACTACGCGAGGGTGCGAAAAGACGCCTCGGGCGAATGGTTCCTCGAGGGCGTCAGCACCACGGGCGTGGATACCCCGGTGACGGCCACGGTGAAGGCCATCTGCGTGGATGTGCCGCAGAACTACGGTGCCTGGCAGTGGCTCGCCGGCAACAACCACCGCATCGATCCTCTGGCGAGCAATTCGGTCGGCGGGGTGGCGTGCGGCATGACAGGGCTGGGCGGGCCCTTCACGTCGAACACCTGGACCGATGGCGTCTGGCTCGAGTACAATCCAACAACGCTCGACTGGGAGCAGCACACCGTCAACAACAAGACGGCCTGGTCTCAGTGCGTCCGGTGACCGGCGCGGCGGCTTGACGGCGGCTCGACGGAGCGATGCCGTGCAGGGCCCGGATCCGGCGCTCGGCGGCGACGCCGCCTCTGCATGTGCGGTCGTCTGCGGGGGCGAGCGCCCCCCCGCGCCTCCACGCCCACGCGGCGGCTCGGCGTCTTCACGGCGCCTCTCGGACGCGCGCTGTGATGTAATGGGCCGTGTCCACCCCCGGGGCAGCCGGTGCCAGGGGGATAACCCGCGGTGAGCCCTTGAGCGCCTCTCCTCCCAAAGCGACCATCGCCGTCCTCGAGCGGAACCGCGTCGTCGGCCAGCGCATCGCCCGCGTGATGGCGGCGGCCTCCGGCCTGCAGGACGTGCCCGTCGCCAGCGATCCCGCCGAGCTGCGCGCCCGGCTGTCCGAGCGACCCCTCCTGCTCGGCTGCGACGCCGCCGATCTCGACCTCGCGCTCGAGTGGGCGGCCGAGCGATACCCCAGCATGCACCTGCTCGTGTGGACCTCGGGCAGCACCGACGCGATCCTCCACGCCGCCCTCAAGGAGCCCCGCCTCTCCAGCATCGTCGGCTGGCCGAGCTTCGCCTCCATGCCGCGGCCCTGGGAGATCGCCCTCGCCGTCCGCCGCATCCTCAAGCCGCTCGCCCTGCCGCCTCGCCTCTCCGACCTGCTCTCCTGGGGCGCCACCATCGTGAAATGGCGCCCCCGCACGAGCGACGACCGCGACCGCACCGTCACCGAGGTCGCGCACTGGGCCGAGCGCTCCGGCGCCCCCGCGCGCGTCGCCGAGCGGCTCGCCGCCCTCGCGCACGAGCTGCTCATGAACGCGATGTACGACGCGCCCGTCGACCGCCGCGGCCGCCCCCGCTACGCGCACGACAGGCGGCGCGACGTCGTGCTCGAGGAGAACGAGATCCCCACCCTGCGCCTCGGCACCGACGGCGCGTACCTCGCCCTCCAGGCCCACGATCCGTTCGGCGGCCTCCGGCGACACCACGTCTTCGAGGGCATCACCCGCGGCCTGAGCGCCCGCGGCGCCGACGCGGCCAGCTCCCCCGTGCTCGACACCTCGCGCGGCGGCGCCGGCCTCGGCATGCTCAAGATCTACGCGGCCGGCGCCGTGCTGGTCGTCGACGTGTCGCCCATGGCCTCGACGATGGTCACCTCCTTCTGGGACCTCGACGTCAACCCGCGCGAGTTCCGCTCGCTCCCGGCGTCCCTCCACTTCTTCGAGCGCTCCACGCCGGCGATGGAGACGCTGGAGCGGACCGGGTGGTGACGCCCGCGCTCGCCGCGCGCGGCGCGAGAGGACGGCGAGCCGGCCGAGGCGGGCGCCATGGCTGAGATCGATCCGCTCCTCGCGCGGCAGCTCAGGCGCCTCGGGCTCGAGGACCTCGGCGAGCCGCCCGACAAGGAGACCTGGCACAAGGTGGTCGCGCGCATCAGCGAGCACTACCGCCACGTCGCCGACGACCGGAGCCTGCTCACCCGCTCGCTCGACCTCTCCACGAACGAGATGGGCGCGCTGCACCGCCAGCTCCTGGCCGAGCGGGACCGCCTGCGCAGCGTCGTCGTGGCCATCGGGGACGCGCTGACCATCTTCCACGACGCCGCGAGCTCGCAGGTCGAGCCGTCGCGGCCGATCGAGGTCGGCTCGACGATCTCCACGGCCAAGCGGCGCTTCGCGTCGAAGCTCGGCGAGCTCTTCTCCCTGAGCGGCGCCGCGCAGGCCGCGCCTGGCAGCGCGACCCAGGACGCCGCAGGCGCGAGCGGCTCGGACGAGGCCATCAACGAGGTCCGCGTCCAGCTCGTCGCGCTCGGGGATCGTCTGGTGCAGCTGCTCTACGACACGGCGGAGAAGGCGTCGCTGAAGAAGCAGCTCGAGGTCGCGCGCGCCGTCCAGCAGATGCTCGTTCCGAGCGAGGACGTCATCGAGCGGCCGTCCCTGCGGCTCGCCAGCCACTTCCAGCCCGCGGCGGAGTGCGGCGGCGACTGGTGGACGTTCCACGATCTGCCGGACGGCAGGCTGCTCACCGTCGTCGGCGACGTGACCGGGCACGGCATCTCGTCCGCGATCATCACGGGGGCGGCGAAGGCCGCCTGCGACGTCGTGCGCACGTTCGCGCGCGAGCAGCTCAGCCCGGCGCAGCTGCTCCGGGTCATGAACTGCTCGATCTTCGAGGCGGGGCAGCAGAAGTTCCTGATGACGTGCGCGGCGTGCATCTTCGACCCCGCAGCCGGCTCGCTGACCCTCGCGAACGCCGGGCACCCGTTCCCCTACCTGGTCAGGAACAGCGCGATCCGGCAGCTCGCCGCGCAGGGCGAGCCGCTCGGGGCGGCGAGCTCGGCCGAGTACACGTCGAGCACCATCGCCCTGGAGGGCGGCGACGCCCTGCTCTGGTTCACCGACGGCGTGACCGAGTGCGAGAACGAGTCGAGCGAGCAGTTCACGGAGAAGCGGCTGCGATCGCTCTTCCAGAGCGTGGCCGCCGGCGCGCCCGAGGAGGCGAGGGACGCGATCGTCGAGGCGGTGTCCAGGTTCCGCGGCGAGCGCGCCCTCGACGACGACGTGACGCTCGTCGTGGCCCGCGTGTCGTAGGGCGCCACGAGGACGACGGGCGTGCGAGCGAGCTCGACCGCCGCGTCATGGCGCCCGTCCCGTCACGACATGACGCCGGTCGCCGCCCGCGTGCGGTAGCCTGAGAGCGCGGAGCTCCATGATCCTCGAGACCTTCCACTACGATCGGGACACCAAGAAGTGGTCCGTGCGGGTGCTGCCGGTGCTCGACAGCGAGCGGACGCTGGTGCTGGCGTTCGGGGCGCCGGAGCTCCTCGACGACCCCGGGGCGATCCGGGAGCTGCGGCGCGCGTACCCGCGGTCGCACGTGGTGGGGTGCTCGAGCGCGGGGGAGATCGCGGGCACGTCGGTGCGCGACGGGACGCTGACGGTGGCGGTGGCGCGGTTCGAGCGGACGGCGCTGGCGACGGCGCAGGTGGAGGTGGCGAGCGCGTCGGAGTCGTTCGCCGCGGGGCAGGCGCTGGCGCGCAAGCTGGAGCGGCCGGGGCTGCGCGGGGTGCTCGTGCTGTCGGAGGGGCTCGGGGTGAACGGCAGCCAGCTGGTGCGCGGGCTGAACGCGGTGCTGCCGGAGTCGGTGGTGGTGACCGGGGGCCTGTCCGGGGACGGGACGCAGTTCAAGCGGACGTGGGTGTGCGCGGGGGACGTGGTGCGCAGCGGGCTCGTGGCGGCCGTGGGGCTGTACGGCGAGCACGTGGTGATCCAGCACGGGTCGAAGGGCGGCTGGGACAAGTTCGGGCCGGAGCGCGTGGTGACGCGCTCGGAGGGCAACGTGCTCTACGAGGTCGACGGCCGCCCGGCGCTGGCGCTGTACAAGGAGTACCTCGGGGACAAGGCGGCGGAGCTGCCGGCGTCGGCGCTCCTGTTCCCGCTGGCGTTGCGCGCGACGGCGCAGGACGAGAAGGCGCTGGTGCGGACAGTGCTGGCGGTGGACCACGACGCGCAGTCGCTGACGTTCGCGGGGGACGTGCCGAGAGGGCACCTCGTGCAGCTGATGAAGGCGGACTTCGAGCGGCTGATCGGGGGCGCGGAGCAGGCGGCGAGGGCGGCGAGCGAGGCGGGCAAGGCGGGCGGGGACAATGCGCTGGCGATCGCGATCAGCTGCGTGGGGCGCCGGATCGTGCTGGGCGACCGGACCGAGGAAGAGGTCGAGGCGGTGCTGGACGTGCTGCCGAAGGGCACGCAGGTGACGGGGTTCTACTCGTACGGGGAGATCTCGCCGTACGCGACCGGCCACTGCGACCTGCACAACCAGACCATGACCCTCACCGTGCTCTCCGAGGCGCTCACGCCGCTCGTCAGGAGCGAAGGCCCGAGGGAGCGGAGGCCGCGCGCCGCGAAGCGCGCGCCGGCCGTGGCGGCGCGCGTGGTCGCGCAGCCGGCCGGCGGGATGGCGGAGTTCGAGGAGCTCGAGATCGCGTCGGACTCGACCTTCACGTCCGAGACCGCCTTCGACGCGCCGGCGTCGGCGTCGAGCGCGGCGCCCGGGCCGTCGCCGCTGTCCCCGGCGCGCGAGGGCGAGGAGCCGCGGCCGACCGTCCGGGTGCCGCCGCCGAACGGCCGCAGGGCGTCGCGCCCGCACAGCGCCGAGCCTGCCTCGGGGCCGGTCTCGTCGGGGCACAGCCCGACCACCGTGGACCGGCCGCCGCCGGCCGCCTGGGCGCACCGCGCCGCGCCGACGCGGAGCGTGCCGCCCGCCGGCGCCGCCGGCCGCCTCGACAGCCTCGCGTTCGATCGGCGCACGATCGGCGACGTCCTCGTCGTCCGGCTCGCCGGGCGCATGACCGAGGCGTTCAAGGGGGCGGCGCTCGCGCGGGAGCTCGAGGGCAAGGTCCTGCTCGATCTGGCCGGCGTCGAGCGGATCACGTCGTTCGGCGTCCGCGAGTGGCTCCAGATGATCCACGCGGCCCAGCCGCGCCTCCGCGCCCTCTACCTCGCGCGCTGCTCCGAGCCGGTCATCAACCAGCTCAGCATGATCCGGCGGTTCGCCGGCAACGGGCGGGTCGTCTCGTTCTACGCGCCGTACTGCTGCGAGTCGTGCGGCGCCCAGTTCGAGCGCCTCGTCGACTGCGCCCACGACGCGGCCTCGCTCGCCGAGGGCAAGGCGCCCGACGCGGTGTGCCCCCGCTGCGAAGGCGCGGGCGCCTTCGACGACGACGCGGAGACGTATTTCGGGTTCGTCGCCCAGCACGGCGCCGGCGCGATCCCGCCGGAGGTGCGCGAGATCCTCCTCGAGCTCGAGCGGTCCGACGAGCCGGCCGTCGGCGACGTGGTGGAGAAGTCCGTCGAGGGGCGCGTCACGCGCCTCAAGGTGGGCAGCAAGCTGACCGCCACGCTCCGCTGGAGCCGCATCATCGACGGCCTCGAGGGCCAGGTCGTCTTCGACCTGAGCAACGTCCCCGCGGTCACCGCCGACGGCGCGGCGCGCTTCGAGTCGGCGCTCTGCAAGATCGACGGCGCCGTCGAGGCGATCCGCATCGAGGGCTGTCCCCGGCTTCTCGCCGAGCGCACGGCGGGCCCCTCGTGGCCCGAGCGCGCGAGGATCGCGTCCGCGGTCGTCGAGGGCCGCTGCGCGTCGTGCAGCGCGATCCGGACGGTGCTCGTCGAGGTCGATCGGCGCGCGCCCCTGCTCCACGGCGGCCAGGACCCGGGCGTCACCTGCAAGCGCTGCAACACGCCGCTCGCCTTCGACGGCTCCCGCTCGCTGCTCTACCTCCTCGGCGCCCACGCGGCGCGCGCCCCCTCGGCCCCGCTGCCGCCCGCCCTGCCTCCAGCGAGCTCGCAGCAGCAGCCGGCCGCGGCGCCCGAGGCGCAGCAGCACACGAGCGCCGCCGCGCCGCAGCAGCGCGGCGCGGGCGGCAACGCGGCGTTCCTCGCGCTGCTCGGCGGGGTGGCGCTCGCGGCCGTCGGCTTCGCGGCGTGGCGCGGCGGCGTCGGCCACGCAGCAGCGCCCGCGGCCTCGGCAGCGCCCGTGGCCTCGGCAGCGCCTGCGGCCTCGGCGGCGCCTGCGGCCTCGGCGGCGCCTGCGGCCTCGGCGGCGCCCGCGGGCCAGGCGCGCGCGCCGGCGCCGCCCGCGAGCGGCCCCGGCACGGCGGGCTGGTCGGTCATGGACGACCTCCCGCCCGCGTGGGTCGAGCGGCCGTTCGTCATCGAGGGCGAGAGCGTGCTCGTCGTCGGCCGCGGCGGCCCCGCGGCCAGCGAGTCGGGCGCGCTCGCGGCGGCGCGCAACGGCGCGCTCGAGCGCCTCACGTCCGGCCTCGCCGCCGAGCTCGCGGGCTCCCCCGCGGCCGAGCTGGTCGTCGCGCAGCCGCCGGCCGACGCCGGGCCGGCGCAGCGCGCGGAGATCGTCGAGCGCATCGCCGGGCGCTTCCTTGCGCAGGTCGGCGCGTTCGCGACGCCCGAGCGCGTCGACGCCGTCGTGCGGCGGGAAGGCGACGGCGTGCTCGCCTTTGCGCGCTACAGGCTGCCCCGGGAGAGCTTCGACGCGGCCGCGGAGCTCTACCGCCAGACGGCCACGTTCCAGGGGCTCACCGTGGCGCGCTTCTTCCCGCAGCTCGAGGCGAGGGTACGCACCTCCGGCGAGCTCGTCGTCGTCGCGGCGGAGCGCTCGCAGCGCGGCGCGGATCCAGGGGTCGTCGCGGGGGACATCGTACTGTCGGTCAACGATCGCCCCGTCCAGTCCGTCGAGATCTTCGGGAAGGCCGCGGCGGACGCGTGGGCGCGCACGCCGGCCGGTGGTACGATGACGCTCCAGATCGAGTCGCGCGGTGAGCGCCGCAGCGTGAGCTTCGCGAAATCCCAGGCCGAAGGCCCTCGATGAGCACCATGTCCGCCCGCCGCGCTCCTGGAGAAGTGACGCCGCCGGCCCGCGCGATGGAGGCGGTCGAATGACCGAGCGCTACGCCGCCGGCCCCATGAGCGTCGGCTCGCGCCACCCCTCCACGCTCGGCAGGTACCGGCTGATCAAGAAGATCGGCATGGGCGGCATGGCCGAGATCTGGGTGGCCTCGGTCGCGGGCATGTCGGGCGTGCGGAAGATCTGCGTGGTCAAGCGCATCCTCCCGCACCTCGTCGACAGCCCCGAGTTCGTGCGGATGTTCCTCGACGAGGCGCGCATCGCCGCCACCCTGGACCACCCCAACCTCGTCCAGATGTACGACGTCGAGGACGTCGACGGCGTGCCGGTCATCGCGATGGAGTACCTCCACGGCGAGGATCTCAGGACCGTCAGGAAGTCGCTCCGGTCGGCGAACCGGCGGATGCCGATCGAGCACGCGATCACCATCGCGGCGGGCGTCGCGGCCGGGCTCCACTACGCGCACGAGAAGGTCGGCTTCGACGGCAAGCCGCTCGACATCGTCCACCGCGACGTGTCCCCGCACAACGTGATCGTCACCTACGACGGGGCCGTGAAGATCCTCGACTTCGGGATCGCGAAGGCGGCGAACCGCGTCAACGAGACGCGCGACGGCGCGCTCAAGGGCAAGGTCCCGTACATGTCGCCCGAGCAGTGCACGAGCGAGCACCTCGATCGCCGGAGCGACATCTACTCGGTCGGCCTGCTGCTCTACGAGATGTCGACGGGGAGCCGGATGTTCCGGCGCGGCGCAACCGAGTTCGAGCTGATGCGGGCGATCGTGGAGGACCCCGTGCTGCCGCCGAGCGAGGTCTGCGCCGACTACCCGCCGGGGCTGGAGCGCATCCTGCTCAAGTGCCTGGAGCGGGATCGGGAGAAGCGGTACGCGACCGCGAGGGATCTCCAGATCGACCTCGAGGCGTTCGCCCGGGAGGAGCGGCTCGCCACCTCGGCGCTCGCCCTGTCGTCGTTCATGTCGGAGCTGTTCGGCCAGCGCGTGGAGGTGTGGCGGGGCGCGCTCGCCTCGGGGGAGGACCTCGAATCGCACATCGTCGAGAAGCAGGAGCCGATACAGAACGAGGACTCCTTCGCGGGCGCGCTCGACGCCGTGGCCGAGGCGCCGCAGGCCGTCGAGACCGGCCGCCCCGGCGGGGTCGCCACGAAGCTCTCCGCGCCGCTCTTCGCGGCGTCGCGGCCCGACGCAGCGGGGGATCCGGACACGCCACCGCGCTCCAGGAGGCTCCCCGCGCTGTCGCTCGCGGACGCCGGCGCCGGCGTGGAGGGCGCGGAGCCCGAGGGGGCGCACGGGCACGGCCCGCGGGCCCTCACGGTGACCAAGCGGAGGCTGGGCAGCCTGCTCATCGTCTCGCTGTCGGGGCGGATGACCGAGGAGCTCCAGGGCCTCGCGGTCGCGCGCGGCATCTCCGGCCGCGTGCTCTTCGATCTGGGCGGGGTGCAGCGGGTCACGTCGTTCGGCGTGCGCGAGTGGATGGCGATGCTGGCCGAGGTGTCGCGGAGCGCGTCCGAGATCTACATCGGCCGCTGCACCGAGCCGATCGTGAACCAGATCAGCATGATCCGCCGCTTCTTCGGGGACGGGCGCGTCGTGTCGTTCTACGGCCCGTACCGGTGCGAGCGCTGCGGCGCCGCCTTCGACCGGCTGTTCGACTGCGACAGGGACGCGCACCTCGTCAGGACGCACGAGCCGCCCGCGAGCCCCTGCCCGCGCTGCGGCGCGGCGGCGGTGTTCGACGACGACGCCGAGAGCTACTTCGCGTTCGCGGCGAGCCAGGCGGGGATCGATCTGCCGGCGGACGTGCGGGCCGCGCTCGACGAGCTCGCGCGGCTCGACGCGGGGACCCACGAGGCGATCGAGAAGACGGTCGACGAGCGCGGGACCCGCATCCGCGTGCGCTGCAAGCTCGACGCGCACGTCCGGTGGAAGCGCGCGCTCGACGGGATCGAGGGGCCGCTGGTCCTCGATCTCGCGGGCGCGGCGGGGGTGACGTCCGAGGGCGCGAGGGCGCTCGCGCTGTCGCTCCGCGCGCTGGGCGGCGAGGTGACGTCGATCCAGATCGAGGGCTGTCCGGTGGTGCTGCTCGAGCACCTCGCCGCGGAGAGCCCCCCGCTGCGCGCGGAGGTGGTCTCGGCGATCGTCGACGGCACCTGCGAGCGGTGCAACGCGCCCCGGCAGACGCTGCTCGACGTGAAGGAGGCCGCGCAGGCCGCCCGCGACGATCGGGAGCCGTACGTGCCGTGCAAGCGGTGCAACGCGCCGCTCGCGTTCCCGTGGCTCCGGCCGGCGCTGAAGCGCCTCGGCGCCGCGCCGGAGCCGGCGCCCACGCTCGCCGGGGCGCATGAGCCGGCGACGAAGCGGTCTGCCGCCGGGGGGCATGTGACGGGGGCGGGGGCCGGGGCGCCCGTTGGCGCAGCAGCGTCGGCAGGCGCAGCGGCATCGGCGGGCGCCGCGGCGCCGGCAGCGGCGCCGGCGGGGGCGTCTCCGTCGGCCGCGGCCGTCTCGGCGGCCGGAGGCTCCAAATCGCGCGGGGTGCTCGCGGCGTTCGCGGCGGGAGCGCTGCTCGTCCTCGCCGTGGCCTTCGCCTACCAGGCCCGGGGACGCTCGCGCCCCGCCGCCGGGGCGGCCCCGCCGCCCGCGCCGAGCTCGGGGTGGCGCGCGGCGCCGCCGGTCGAGGAGGGCCCTCCGTGGATGGACAGGCCGTTCACCGCCGAGGGCGACGCGATCTTCGTTGTCGGCGAGGGCTCGGGCGCCAGCCGAGAGGCGGCGCTCGCGGTCGCGCGCGCCGACGCGATCTCCCGGCTCGCGAGCAACGTCGTGCCGGCGCTCGCGGGGTCGCAGGCGTACGGCTTCATCCAGGCGCACGGCGGCGGCGCGCGGCGCGCCGGCATGGCGGAGGCCGAGGCGAGCCGCTACCTGAAGCAGGTCGGCGCGTTCGCCACGCCCGAGCGCGTCGACGCGCGCTTCCAGGAGCGCGACGGCGCGGTGGCGGCCGTCGCGCGCTACCGCATGCGCAAGGAGAGCTTCGACGCGGCCGTGCAGAGCTACCGGAGGACGGTCAGCGCGCTCGGGCTGACCGCGGCGCCCCTCTTCCCCCTGCTCGAAGGCGAGCTGAAGACGAGCGGAGACGCCGTCGTTGTCGCCGTGGAAGACCGCGGCCCCGCCGCGGCCGCGGGCGTCCGCGTCGGCGACGCGGTGGTCGCGATCAACGGCCGGCCGGTCGTCAGCTTTGAAGCGATGCGTCATGCGCTGCCGAGCGCGCAGGAGGGGGCCACCCTCGAGCTCACGCTCGAGTCGGGCGGCGCGCGGCGGACGGTCGCGATCAAGAGGCCGAGCGCGGCGCGGGAAGGGGGCTGAGCCGGGGCGGGCCGCGCCGGCGGGCCGCGCCGGGTAGTGCGCTCCTTGGAGCGCGGCGGCGCTCGGCGTCGGTGAGAGTGTCCGCGACATCGCGCCGCGCCGATGCGCGAACGTCGCACCGGCCAGCAGAGGGCGCAGAGGGCCAGATGCGCGGCGCCTCGGCATCGGCTGTCCGGCCGACGATCGGCTGCGCTATGCTGGCTGCCGCGGCGCGGCGCTCTCGGTCGGAGGTTTCGAACATGCGCGGCCTGGAAGAGATCGAAGGGCTGGAGGTCGGAACCCTGATCGCCGGCAAGTACCGCGTGGACCGGCTGCTCGACAAGGGCGCGATGGGCGCCGTCGTCGCCGCGACCCACGTCGATCTCGACGAGCTCCGGGCGATCAAGGTGCTCCTGCCGGCGACCGCGGCCGATCCGGAGATGTGCGGGCGCTTCCTGCAGGAGGCGCGGATCGCGTCGCGGCTCAGGAGCGAGCACGCGGTCAAGGTGCACGACGTCGGGCGGCTCGAGAACGGGCTGCCGTACATGGTGATGGAGTTCCTCGATGGCCGCGATCTCCGGGTCATCCGCAAGCAGCGGGGCCCGCTGCCGGTGGAGGAGGCGACGCTCTACGTCATCCAGGCGTGCGACGCGCTCGCGGAGGCGCACGCGCTCGGGCTCGTGCACCGCGACGTGAAGCCGGCCAACCTCTTCTTGACGCACACCCGCGAGGGGACGCCGTGCATCAAGGTGCTCGACTTCGGCGTCTCCAAGGTGTCGCAGGCGGCGCTCCTCGGCGTCGCCGAGATGCGGACCAGCACGGGCCAGATGCTGGGCACGCCCCACTACATGCCGCCCGAGCAGATGCGCGGGCAGCGCGACGTCGACGCGCGCGCGGACATCTGGGCGGTCGGGTCGCTCCTCTACGTGCTGCTCACCGGCCGGTATCCCATGCACGCGCGCTCCGTCCAGACGGTCTCGCTCGTGCTCGGGGGCAAGTTCGTGCCGCAGCTGCCGTCGAAGGTCTGCCGCGGGCTCTCGCCGGAGATCGATCCGATCATCATGCGGTGCCTCGAGCGGGACCGCGACAAGCGCTGGCCCGACCTGGCGGAGCTCACGCTGGCGCTCCGCCCGTTCGCGCCGCCCGCTGCCCAGCCGCTCGTCGACCGCATCCAGCGCATCCTCCGCGGGGGCCTGCGCGACTCGCTGGCCGGGGCGCGCCCCGGCGTGGACGGCAGCGACGCGGGGGAGCGCGGCTCGATCCCCACCACCATGGGCTCCGGCCCATCCACCGGCGGCATGGCGACCGAGCTGCGCCCGGAGCTGCCGCCTCCCGTGTTCTCTGCGACTCCTGCGGACGACGATCCCGCCGAGCGGAGCGAGGTGGCCACGGTCCCGGACCGCTCGCGCGCCCGTGCGGCGGAGGCCGACGTGGTGGAGCGGAGCGAGGCGGCGACGGTCTCGGACCGCCCTCGCGCCCAGGCGGAGGCGGATACGGCGGAGCCGAGCGAGGCCGTCACGGTCTCGGAGCGCCCTCGCGCCCGGGCCGAGGCCGGTCCTGCGGAGCGGAGCGAGGCGGCGACCGGCTCGGGCCGCCCTCGCGCCCACGCGGAGGTGGATCCGGCGGAGCGGAGCAAGGCGGCGACGATCCCGGACCACGCGCGCGCCCGGGCGGAGGCCGGTCCTGCGGAGCGGAGCGAGGCGGGGACCGGCTCGGGCCGGCCGCAGACCCGGGCCGAGGCCGGCCGCGCCGCGCTGGGCGCGGCCGGCCCAGCTCCGGCGAGGGCGCGCGTCGAGGAGGACTCCGACGAGACGACGATCGCCGACACGCTCCGGCGGCTGCGCTCGCCCTTCAGGGCGGGCTTCGTCCTGGCGGCGGTGGCGGCGGCGATCGTCGTCGCGCTGCTGGCCAGCGGAACGCGGCCCGAGGAGCGGCCGTCGGGCTCCAGCGCTTCCGGGCCGTCGGGGGTAAAGGGCGATCCGGTCAGCGTTCCGCCCCGGTGACAACGGAGAGCGAGACTCCCGCCCTGCGGGCGCTCGGGGAGAGGCCCCCTCAGGACGGGCGGCGAGGTGGAGTCAACGTGTCCTGAGCGTGGAGCGGCGGACCGCGCCGCGCGCGGCTCTCACTTGCCCTGCGAGATGACGCCGCAACCGATGCGGCCACCGGCGTTTCCGGCGGGCTGGCTGCCGTCATCCGCCTTCTCGTGGACGATGATGGCGCGGCCGAGGAAGGTGTTCGGGGCGCCCTCCTTGAGATTCGCGCCCTTGGCGATGATCTCATGGGCGCCGGTCCCATCGGCCTTGACCTCGATGTTGCCGAGATCGCCGAGGTGGTGAGGCGCGCCGTCGGGGATGCCGTGCGGGTGGTTCTCGGGGTTGTAATGCGCGCCCGCGCTCTTCGCGTCCGGCGCGCTGCAATCGCCGGTCTCGTGCACGTGGACGGCGACCTTGCCCTTGGGAGCGCCCGAGATCTGGACGGCGACCTTCACGCCGCCCTCGACCTCGGTGAAGGTCGCGGTGCCCTTGAGCTTCGACTTGGTCCGCGCCTCGATGGGCACCGAGATGCTCACCGGCGGCGCAGGCGGCGCGGCCTCCGGCGCCGCGGCCGGCGGGGCGGCCTCGGGCGCCGCGGCCGTGGGCGCCGCGGGCGCCTCCGGCGCAGGCTGCGCGGGCTGGGCGGGGACGTCGGGGACCGCGGGGGCCGGCTCGGGCGCGCCGCCACAAGCGGTGGCGCCCAGGACGAACGAGGCGAGCAGCGAGAGACGATAGGCCGGTTTCATCACAGCGGAGACCTCCAGGTTCGTGAGGCGTTGGACCTCCGCCGTCTCGTAGAGCGGTCCTGGCGAGCGATCAATCGGCGAACCCGACATTCGTCAGGCGCGCCGGCTCCAGGCGCGCGCTGCCGCGTCGCCGCGGCCTGCGCCGCGCGCGCCGGCGCGCCTGAAGGCGGGGCCGCGGGCAGCGCGCGCCCGACCCCGGGGACAGAGACGAGCGAGGCGCGGAGTTCTCCTCGGCGCCTCGCCGAGCTCAGCGACGCGCGCTCACTGCGCGGGCGGGCAGCCGATGGGCCCGGTGCCGATCACGACGTCATCGATCCACATCGAGCGGGCGGAATCCGCCTGATAGGACTCCCAGCCGAGGCCGATGCTGTCGAACGCCGGCGCTTTCCACGTGTAGTTCTCCACGTTGTTGGCGCAGCCCTGGCCGGTCCCGGACACCTTGAGATCGGAGAGCTCCTCGCCATTGAGCCAGAAGCGCATCTCGTTCTTCGGCCCGTCGAAGCTGAACTCGACGCAGGTCCATGCGCCGGTCGGGACCACCGTCGTCTCCTCCGCGTGGTGCCAGCAGTCCGACTGCGGTCCGGTCTTCGGGTCGCTCCAGTATCCGGGCGTATCGTAGTTCGCCATGAGCTGGCTGCCGCCCGCGACCGGGTGCTGCCCGCCGTAGCGATACTGTGCCGCGTAGGGCATCCCCTCGAAATCGCTGCCAGGAATCGTCCCTGAACCGTCGATGATGGTCCAGTGCACATCCCCCGTCGGCGCAGCCTCGAGGAAGAACATCATGCGTCCATGGATGACGTTCTCGTCGGTGGGCAGGGCGTCGGTGCCCGTGAACTTGATCATGGCCGACTTGTAGTTGTTGTCTCCCGAGCTCGCGGGCGTGGTCACCTTGATGGACTTGGTGCCGCTGTAATGCTTCGACGTGTCGACCGACACGGTGGAGCCCGTCATGGCCGTGTAGACCGTCCACTTGCCCAGCTTCTCGCCGTTCTCGCCCTGGCCCTCGTACGACTCGAAGTCGTCGCAGAGCAGCGCCTCACAGGCCGAGCCGCCGCCGGTCCCGCCGCCCTCGCCGGCGCCGCCGCCGCCGGTGGCGCCGCCGCTGGTCGTGGCGCCGCCGCCCTCACCGGCGCCGCCGCCGCCGGTGGCGCCACCGCTGGTGGCGCCGCCGCCCGTGCCGCTGGTCGAGGACGACGTCGACGTCGTGCCACCATCGTCATCCGAGCACGCAGTCGCGCCCGCCGCGAAGGTCGCGAGCAGGCCAAGCAAAGTAACGCTAATTCGAAGCTTCATGTTCGTTTCCATCCTCCGCGGCGACTATTGCACGAGGCCATCGCGTCGTTCAAGAACGAACGTTTTCGGCAGATCGCACGATCCAGGCGCTCGAACTCGAATGGCGCCGGCGGTGTGGGGCGACACGATCAGGCGCGGGAGCAGCCTTGAACAGCGAGCCTCTCGGGCCGGGTGCGAGTGTGAACGTTCAACCGCCCTCCGCCCCGCCGCGCCCGCCGCCTTCCACCATTGCCTCCGGCGAGATCGCATAGAGCCTCTCCTCTCCCTGCTTTCCCCGGATCCGCACCAGCGCGGGCATCGCTTCTCCCGGGCTCCCGGCCGCGGTGAACGTCGCCTCATCCATCAGAAGGCCACCGGCCCTCGCCTGTGCCTGAATCCGAAACGCGGTGTTCACACGATCGCCGATGATGGTGAACTCCCGCCTGCCGCTCGACCCGATGCTCGCCAGGAGGACCGGCCCTGTCGAGAGCCCGAGCCGCGTCGGGAAGGCGGGCCGGCCCTGCGAGCGCTGGTGTTCGTTGAAGGCCGCGATGCTCCGCTGGATGCGCAGCGCCGCCTCGAGCGCGTCACTCGCGCTCCGGAAGAACGCGAGCATGCCGTCGCCAACGTACTTGTCGACCTCGCCCGCGTGGTCGTAGACGATCTGCGCCACCGTGGCCATGTAGAGGCTGAGATCCGCGATCAGCGGCCCGGGCTCCTCGCTCTCCGAGAGCCGCACGAACTCCTCGATGTCGCTGACCAGCACCGTCAGCACCTCGCGCGCCGGCGGGCTCGGCCTGTTCGACGAAACGCTCTCCTCGATGCTCTCCCACGCCCGGTCGGAGAGATAGCCGCGCAGCGCCGCCTGCATCTGGCGCATCTGCGCGTAGCGCTCCTCGAGCTCCCTCCGCTGCCGCTCGAGCTCCCGGCGCTGCCGGTGCAAGAGCAGCTGCGTCCCCACCCGGGCGAGCACCTCGCGCAGCTCGAACGGCTTCGTGACGTAATCGACGCCGCCCGCGTCGAACGCCATCACCTTGTCGCCGATGCCCGTCATCGCGCTCAGGAAGATGACCGGGATGTCCGCCGTCCCGGGATCGCCCTTGAGCCGGCGGCACACCTCGTAGCCGTCCATGTGGGGCATGCTCACGTCGAGCAGGATGAGGTCCGGAGGCGCCGCCGCCGCCGACATCAGCGCCATCGCGCCGCTGATCGCCGCCCGCACCTCGTAGCCCTGCGCCGTCAGCATCGAGGTCAGGAGCGAAAGGTTCGCCGGCATGTCGTCGACGATCAGGATGCTCGGGGGCTCTTCCCTTGGGCGCTCCGGCCGCGCGCCCGGGGCCGCCCCGCGGGGGGCTGGCTTTGCGTCGGTGTCCGTCATGACGGCTCCTCCTCGTCGGCGCTCGATAGCGCCAAGATGCTGTCGAAGCGATACCCCCGTGCGAGCTCGGCCACCGCCCCCGCGAGCTCCGCGTCCTCCGGCCGGAACCGATCGATCGTCGCCTGGACGGCCTTCGCGTCGAGCCGCGTCGCCGCCCGCCGGAGGTCCTTGCGGAGCGCGGCGGGCAGCCCGGCCGCCGCCCGGGCGAGGTCGACGGCCGGCGCCCCCTGGGCCGCGCCGGGCTCGGCGGCGCGCTCCTCGTACTCGAAGCGGGCCCCGAGGTGCTTCGTCAGGAGGCCGAGGATGTCCGCGTCGCGGAACGGCTTGCTCACGAAGTCGTCGCACCCCGCCTCCGCCGCGAGCGCCCGGTTCTGCTCGAACGCGCTCGCGGTCATCGCCACGACGACCGTCTCGTGCCCCCGCGGGCTCGACTTGATGCGGCTCGCCGTCTCGTAGCCGTCGAGCAGCGGCATGCGGAGATCGAGCAGGACGAGGTGCGGCGCCCACGTCTCCCACTGCGCCACAGCGCCGAGCCCGTTGGTCGCGCTGCGCGCCTCGATGCCCACCGCGTCGAGCAGCTTGAGCAGGCAGTGGCGCACGTCCCACCGGTCGTCGACGACGAGCACGCGGTACCTCGGCTGGCCCGGCGACAGCCCCACGGCCCGGAGCGCCGCCGGATGGCGCGCGGCGCCGCCGGCGCGCGCGTCGGGCGCGTCGACCAGCGACAGGCGCACGTCGAAGCGGAGCGTCGTCCCGCGGCCTGCCTGGCTCTCCACCCGGATGTCGCCCCCCATCATCCGCACGATGCGCCGGCTGATGTGCAGGCCGAGGCCCGTGCCCTCGCGCGACTGCCGCCCGGTCGCGGTCTGCGCGAACGCCTCGAAGAGCTCCGCGAGCTCCGCCTTGGCCATGCCCCGGCCGGTGTCCGCCACCTCGAACGACACCCGCACCCGCCCCGCCGCGCCGTCGTGCGCGCCGCCCTCACGTACGCCGGTAGAGCGCCGCGCCGAGGCGCGCAGCGTGACCGACCCGCGGGGCGTGAACTTCAGCGCGTTGCCGAGCAGGTTGATCAGCACTTGCCGCAGCTTCCCCTCGTCGCCGTGGACGTGCCGCGGCACGTCCTGCGCCCGCTCCACCGTGAGCGTGAGGCCCCGCTTCTGGGCCTCGACAGCGAACATCTCCGAGAGCCCCGAGAGCGTGTCGTGGAGGTCGAACTCGGCGTCGACGAGCGTCATGCGGCCGGCCTCGATCTTCGCCATCTCGAGGATGTCGTTGACGAGGCCGAGCAGGTGCTCGCCGCTCTTGCAGATGACCGCGAGGTTCTCGCGGTGCCGGTCGGCGAGCGAGGGGTCGCGCTCCACGAGCTGCGCGAAGCCGAGGATCGAGTTGAGCGGGGTCCTGAGCTCGTGGCTCATGTTGGCGAGGAACGCGCTCTTCGACCGGCTCGCGTTCATGGCCTCCTCCCTCGCCCTGCGCGCCTCCTCCTCGGCCCGCCGCGCCTCGGCGAGCTCCTCCACAAGCCGCTGCTCGGCGGCGCGGCTCACCGCGAGCTCCTGCGCCTTCCGCTCGAGCTCGCGCTCGCGGGCGTGGAGCCGCCGGCGGAGCGCCCAGAGGGCGACCAGAAAAAGGGTCCCGACGACCACGAAGGCGGAGATCCCGACGACCTGCATGCGATGTGCCCCCACCCGCCTCCTGCGCGGCGGGAAGGACCGGAGCGCCGATCCCGTCGGAAGGCAACGATCAGGTTACAGGACTTCGGGGCAGCCCGTGGGGGCCCGATCGGCCGTGCCGCGCGGCTTTTGGCGGCGGAGCGGCGCGCTCGTCAGGCGGACCACGGAACCATCGAACCAGGGATGGCCAATGCCAGAGGGGAAGGGGCGAACCCATGGAGCCCTCCGCCGCAGCGCGGCGCTCGGTTCTTTGCGGCGCGGGCCCATGCGCTACCGCGCGCCGCCGTCCGGCGTCGCCCGCGGGCGGGGTGTGACGACCGCGTCGGGCGGCGGCGGGCCGGCGTCTGCGTACGGCGGCGCGTCGCTGTCTCCCTGCGCGGGCGGCGGCCTGGGCGCCGGCGCGGGCTGACGGAGGCCGCGAAGCGAGGCGAGCCGATCGACGAGGACGCCGGCCTCCTCGGCCGACAGCTTGACGCGGGCGTGGAGCGCCTTGCCCTCGGCCGCGATCGCGATGCGCTCGAGCACGGACCCGAAGCCGACGAGCCGCGTCGCGAAGTCGGCCGCGCGCGCGTCGCGGGCCGCGCGCAGCTCCGCGCCGAGCGCGGCGCAGGGGGCCTCCGCGTCGCAGAGGACGGCGGCGTGGACGGCGATCTCGGGGCCGAGCGCGACGCTGGCGCCGCCGGAGAGCAGGGACGCCGCGGGCGATCGGCTGGAGCCGCTCAGCGCGAGCTCGCGCCCGATCTCGGCGCGCTGCTCGGGCGTGAGCACCACCGTGACGCGCGCCGCCCCCTCGCCCACGGCGCGGGCGATGGCGTCGTGCGCGCCGCTCGCGCCGACGTTGCCGGCGCGGCCTTCGGCGGCGTCGATCATGGCGCGCAGGTACGCGCCCCCGCCGAGCAGGATCGGCCCCCCGGGGCGCACGGCGATCTCGCCGTGGCCCTCGGCGCTCGAGTCCCGCACCGCGCGGAAGTTGCCGATCCCGGCGACGACCGGCCGCCCGCCGCGGGCCTCGATGACCTTGGAGGCGCACGCGAGCAGCGCCTCGTCCTGCACCGCGCCGGCCGTGACCAGCCCGAAGTCGCCGCCCTCGCCCGCCGCCGGGATGGCGATCGCGACCTCGGTCAACGCGGCCACCGGGTCGAAGCCGCACACGTCGCGCACCTTGCCGAGCCCCGGGATCTCGCGCTCCTCGCGCAGGAACGAGGCGAACGCGGGAGAGGCGCGCAGGGCCGGGAGATCGAGCGTCGCGACGAGCATCGCGCCCGCGGGCACGGCGTCGAGCGCGCGCGGCGCGGCGGGCGGGCTCTCCCGCCGGCGGCCGAGGAGCCAGGCGACGCCGCCGCCGAGCAGGACCCCGACGAGCAGGAGGACGAGGCCGTCTCTGGTCCGCGGCTGCACCCGCGACCCGTTAGCACACGGCCGCGGCGGACGCCCCGGCGCGCGCGCGCACCTCGCGCGCCCCGGCGGGGCGGAGGGCGCTGCGCAGGGCGCGCCCCTGCGTGGCGCTGCGCGCCCTTGCGTTGCGGCTGCGCGCGCGGTGCAGGCCGGCGCGGCGGCTACGCGCGCGGCGTAGGCCGGCGCGGCGGCGGCGACCAGCGCGTCCCGCGGACGAGATCGAACACGGGCACGGTCACGTTGAAGTTCCAGCGCTTCATGAGCCGGGGGTCATGGTGCCGGCGGTGGTGCTCGCGGAGCCGCGCGAGCCCCGGGATCCGGTACACCGGGCTGCCCACTGGCAGGTGATACGCGAGGTGCAGCCACTCGTAGCTGACGAAGAACGCCATCGCCGTCGCGAGCCCGAGCAGCGCCGCGTCCCGCGAGAACAGGGCGCCCGCCGCCGCGGCGAGCGGCAGCAGCGAGGCGAGGACCAGGAGCGCCGAGGTGGGCGGCGTCAGCACCAGCCAGAGCTCGCGGGAGCTCCGCAGCGCCATGTCGTCGGCGGTGAAGGCGAGGTGGTGCTCGCGCTCGTGCCGCTCGCAGAGCGCGCCGAGCAGCGGCGCCCGCCGGTGCAGCACCGACCTGTGCGCCCACCACTCGAAGGCGAAGGCGAGCAGCAGCGTCGCCGGTACAGCGAGGAGCTCGACGGCATCGACGGCGTCGAGCAGGCGCACCGCCGCCGCGAGCACGAGCGCGCCGAGCAGCGTGGGCGCCGCGAGGTGGAGCGCCGGGCGGTACCCGCGCGGGATCCGCGCCGCGATCTCCGCGCGCCGCCGCGACCGCGGCGAGGCCGGCTCGTTCACGACCATCGGAGACTATGAATTCTAAAAAAACAGAACGCAAGCGCGGGCGAGGCCACGAGCGAGGGGGCGCGCTCAGCTTTCCTGGCGCTCTTCCTTCGGGTCCGCCTGTTCCGCGCCGTCCTCGGGCGCGCCGCCGTCCGTCGCGGGCGCTCCCCGCTCGAACAGCCCGCCGATGGCCTCACCGATGCGGCCGATCTTCGCGGCGAGCAGCACGACGATGAGCAGGAAGGCCGTCAGGGCGATCTCGTTGTGGGAAGCGCCGAGCACCATGCGTCGACGTCTACCACGCGGCGCCCGCAGCGGGGGGCGCCGCCGCGCGCGTGCGGGCGTGCGTCGATGCGCGGCGACGTCGACCTCGCGCTCGCGTCGCGGAGGTGATGTCGGCCGGGCGCTCCCAGCGCAGCAGGGGTGGAGACCTCGCCGCGCCGGCGGGGCCGTTGTGGAGGGAGCTGCGCTGCGCGGCGGGAACACGAGCGGGAACGCGAGCGGGCCGCGATCGCGTTTGACAGCCCGCCGACGACCGTCGAGAGTCCAGTCGATGCGGGCCCCTGGGCGCTGCTCCGCCGGGCCGCCGCCACGAGATGACCGCCGTGTCCGAGCTCCGCGACGACTACGAAGCAGTGCACGCGCGCCCGCGCGAAGGCGCCGTCCTGCTGGCCGACGCGTCGGCCGACGGGGAGGCGATCGGCGCGGCGCTGCGCGGCCGGGGCTTCGAGGTGATCGCGGCGTCCATCGCCGAGCTCGACGCGCGCCTCGCGAGCGACGCGCCGCGGGTCGTGATCGTGGACATCGACGAGCCCGGCGCGATCGAGGCGCTCGAGCGCCTCTACCTGCGGCCGGGCGGCGTCGCCGCGTCCGTGCTCCTCGTGGGGGATCCGGTCCGCTCGGCGGAGCTCGATCCCCAGCTGTTCGGGCAGGTCTTCGAGCGCCCGGTCGACACCGCCGAGCTCGCCGCGCACGTGAGCGCTGTCGCGGAGCCCGGGCGGTTCCGCGGGGAGCACGCCGTCGAGGCGCGCCTCGCGGCGGGCCTCCCGCTCGACAATGACGTCCCGTCGAACCCCGACTTCTCGAGCGATCTCGACCCGCTCGACGTCGGCTCGGTGCTGCCACCCCCGGAGGAGGACGGCGACGAGGTCGGCCCGCGGCTCCTGCCGGCGCGCATCAGCCCGGAGCTCGAGGAGATCCTCGTCGCCGCCGAGCAGCGGGTCACGGCGAAGGCGCACCCGTCGAGCATCCCGGCGGCCGAGGAGGAGGTCGACCTGATGCTGTCGCCGGAGCTGCTCTCGGCCCTCGACGAGCCGCTGGATCCGGACGAGGACGAGCCGCGGACCGGCGCGAGCGCGGCCGTCGCCCCGGTGCCCACCGGGTCGCCCTCGCAGCCGAGGACGAGCGAAGGCCCGTACGGCGTCGCGCCCGCTCCGCAGCCGGCGGCCACCCGCGCCGAGCACACGGGGCCCGGCGACTCCCTCGTCGAGCTCGCCGAGCCGGGCGACGAGCACGAGGACGACCTCGACGCCGAGCCCGCGCTCGACGGGGCGCACGCGACGAAGCGCGCCGGCCCCGAGCTCGCGGCGCTCTCGCTCGACAGGGAGGCGCACCTGCTCGGCAGGGAGGAGCGCGATCACGGCGGTCCCGCGCGCCGGAGCGGCGGCCGCGACGCCGCGCCGCCGACCCCGCGCGACGCGGGCCGGCCCCACGCCTTCGCGTCGCCGCCGCCGCGCCCCGAGCCCGCGTGGGATCGGTCGCCCTCGCCATCCCCCGCGCCGCGAGAGGAGCCCGCGTGGGACCGCGCCCTGCCTGGCCCCGCGCGCGGCGGCGAGGACGTCGACTGGGCGCGCGCTCCGTCGGGTCGCCTCGAGCCGAGCGTGCGCCAGCGCATCACGGAGCCGCCGCCGCCCCGGTCGCGCGAGGGCCGGGAAGCGCGCGCGCCCGGCTTTCCGCCGCCGCCCCCTCCGGGCGTCGCGTTCGTGTCGCCTCCCTCGGTCGAGGTGCGGACCGCGCTGTTGCCGTCGGTCGGCAGGGCCGAGCCCGAGCCGCTGCCGTCTGTGCCGTCCCAGGCCCGCTCCGCCCCGGCGGGGCGCGCCCCTGCGCCTCCTGGCGTGCCCGTCCCGGCGAGCGCGGGCGCCGGCTCGCTCGGGCGCGGCCTCCTGGCGCCCAGCCCGCCTGCCGCTCCGAGCCCGGTCTCGCTCGGCCGCGGGCCCCTGCAAGCTCCGCCGTCCATGGCCATCTCCGGCGCGGCCCTGCGCGGGCCCGCGCCGCCTCCGCTGCCGCTCGTGCCGCCCGCGCCGGCCACGGTCAGCGCGGCCGTGCTCGGCCGCGCCATGGCGCCTGAGCCGGTCGACGAGGCGCCGAGCTCCGGCGGGGCCTCCTCGGCCACGGTGCTCGGCCCGGGCGACGCGCCGCGCGCGCTCGCCCGCGCGGTGGGCAGCCGCTCCTCCGGCGCCCTCGCGATCACGACCGAGGAGGGCGCGCGGCGCATCGTCCTGCACGAGGGCGATCTCGTCACCGCCGGCTCGAGCATCCCCGAGGAGACGCTGCTCGCCTTCCTTGTCGGGCGGGGCGACCTCGAGCGCGAGGTCGCGGCGCGGCTCGCGGGCAAGCTCCCCGCCTCGGGCCGGCACGCAGGCGCGGCGCTCATCGCGCACGGCCACCTCGGCCAGGACGACCTCTGGCCGGTGCTGCGCGCGCACGCCGAGTGGGTCATCGGCCACGTCGTGCTCGTCGAGGCGGGCACGTGCGACCTCGAGCCCGAGCCGCCGGGCCGCCTCAAGGCGGAGCCGAACGTCTTCGGCGGCGCCACCGGCGCCGAGGTCTTCGTCGAGACGATCCGCCGCGTGATCGCCCCCGAGGTCGCCCTGCGCCGCCTCGGCGGCCCGGGGGCGCGCCTCGACGACGGCGTCCGGCGCAACCTGCTCGGCGAGTGCGCGCTGCGGCGCGAGGAGGAGGAGCTCGTGCGCACCGCGCGCGGCCGCAGCGTCGGCGAGCTCGTGAGCGTGGCGGAGCCCGAGAACGCGAGCGTGCTCTACGCGCTCGTCTGCCTGGAGGTGCTCGACGTCCTCATCCCGCCGTCGATCACCGAGGCGCCGCCCCCGCCGGTGGAGGATCCGCTCGACGAGGAGGCGATCCGGCAGCGCGTCCGGGCGCGGCTCGCGCTGGTGGAGGACGGGGACTATTTCTCGATCCTCGGCATCCCGCGCGACGCGACGAACTACGAGATCCGCCGCGCGTACCTCGCGCTGAGGAAGGCCTTCGAGCCCTCCACCCTGCTCACCGCCGCGACCGTGGACCTGCTCGACGACGTGCGGCTCGTCATCGAGGTGCTCGACGAGGCCTACGAGATCCTGCGCGAGCCGCACCGGCGCGAGCGGTACCGGCGGGCGATCGAGGCGGGGCCGCCGTAAGCGGCCGCGGGCGCGGGGAGGCGGCTCCGCGCACGCTGCAGGACGCGCCGCGGGCACGGTTGATGAAGGCCGGCGCGGCTGTGCAATGCTCGCTCTCTCCCGGACCCGGACCGGCGGCGTCGACGGCGCCGCGCGCGGGCGAGCCGACGCGCTCCGGTCGATCGGCCGCGGCGGCGCTGATCGCCGCCCTCGCGCTCGCCCCGGGGTGCGTCCGCGAGGCGGCGAAGGAGGCGACCCACGGCACGCTCGAGGCGCTCGAGCGCGGCGCGCAGGACCGGGCCGGGCCCGCAGGAGGATCGGCCAAGAGGCCGGCCGAGGGCGCGCACGAGCGCGAGCGGCCGCTCGTGGGGGCCATCGTCCACGATGCGGTCCGGGCCGGCGCGGCGGAGATCGGGCGGCAGGCCGAGGGCCTGGAGCCGGTCATCGCGCAGACGAGCGAGGCTGTGAGCAGCGCCGTGATCGAGGGGGCCCTCCAGCACGACCGGGCGCTCGTCACCCTCGTCGAGCAGGGCACGGGCGCCGCGGCGAGGGCCGCGGCGCGCGAGGGGACGGAAGAGCTCATGGAGCAGCTCGCCGGGTGTCCCGCCGGCGACCCGGGCTGCTCGAGCGTCGCGATCGAGCGCGCGAGCCGCGCCGCCGCAACGGGCTTCGCGGACGGCCTGGGGAGGGCGATCCAGCCCTGGATCATCGGCCTCGCGTTCGGCGGGGGGTTCCTGCTGGCCGCGCTGCTCGCCGTCGCGATCGCGGTCGTCACGCGGCGGCACGAGCGCTCCGTCGCGCACTGAGAGGTCCGCCCCTTGCAGGCGCCCGCACTGCAGGAGGCACCATGTCCAAGGCGAGCGAGTTCATCGAAGCCCTGCATCGGATCGAGGAGAGCGGCGACGTCGAGCCCATGGCGCGGCTGTTCGCGCCCGACGCCGAGCTCAGCAACCCGACGGTCTCGAGGCCGCTCCACGGCCCCGACGGCGCCCGCAACTTCTGGCGCAGCTACCGGCACACCTTCGGCGAGGTGCGGTCGGAGTTCCGGTGCGTCGTCGAGTCGGACGAGGCCGCGATCCTCGAGTGGACGAGCCGTGGAAAGCTATCTCACGGAGGGGAGTTTTCGTACGACGGCGTGAGCGTCATCGAGCATCCGGCCGGCGCCATCAGGAGGTTCAAGGCGTACTTCGATCCGAGAGCCCTCGGGCTTCAGCTGGAGCACGCGGCGTAGCGCCGCGCTTCAGCTGGAGCACGCGGCGTAGCGCCGCGTGCTGGCCCGCGCGATCGCGTCCACCACGACCTCGCCCTGCTCGACGCCCACGAGCGCCGCCGACCCCTCCTCGAGCTGGCCGCGCAGGATGAGCTCCGCGAGCGGCGCCTCGACGAGGCGCGCGATCGTGCGCTTCATCGGCCGGGCGCCGAGCTCCGGGTCGAACCCTCCGGCGTCGAGCAGCGCGTCGATCGCCTCGGGCTCGACCTCGAGCTCCACGCCGCGCGCCTCGAGCTCGCGCTCGAGGCCGCCCAGCAGCCGCCGCGTGATCTCGGCGACGTCCGCCCGCGTGAGCGGCGCGAAGCAGAGGACCTCGTCGATGCGGTTGTAGAGCTCGGGCGGGAGCGTGGCGCGGGCCGCGGAGAGCATCGCCTCGCCGAGGCGCTCGGGCGACACGGCCGCGGAGGTGCGGGCGAAGCCGACGGAGCGCTCGGACCGGAGCGCGCCGGCCTCCGCCGCGCCGAGGTTCGAGGTCATCACGAGGACCGTGTTCGTGAAGTCCACCCGCCGTCCGCGGCCGTCGGTCAGGCGGCCCTCGTCGAAGACCTGGAGGAACGCCTCGAGCACGTCGCGGTGCGCCTTCTCGATCTCGTCGAGCAGCACCACCTGGTACGGCCTCCGCCGCACCGCCTCGGTGAGCTGGCCGCCCGCCTCGTGGCCGACGTAGCCGGGCGGCGCGCCGACGAGGCGCGCGACCGCGTGCGACTCCGCGTACTCGGAGAAGTCCAGCCGCGTCATCGCGTCGGGCGAGTGGAACAGCGCCTCGGCGATGGCCTTCGCCGTCTCCGTCTTGCCCACGCCGGTCGGCCCCAGCAGAAGGAACGACCCGATCGGGCGGCGCGCGCGCAGGCCGGCCGCGTTCCGGCGGAGCACCCGCGCGATGCGCGCCAGCGCCTCGCCGTGGCCGACGACGTTCTCGGCGAGGAGCGTCTCCAGCGAGAGCATCCGCTCGCGGTCGGTCTCGAGGAGCCGCTCGACCGGCAGATCGGCGAGCTCGGCGACCACCTCGGCGACCTCGGCGGGCCCCACCTGCCGCGCCGGCTGCGCAGGTTCGCGGAGCGCCGCGCGCGACGCGCGTGACGTCGACGACGCGCGCCGCCGCGTGCGCGCGCCCGCGAGGTCGAGGATCGAGAGCGCCTTGTCGGGCAGCGCGCGCCCGGGCAGGTAGCGCACGGACCAGGCGACGGCCGAGGCCAGCGCCTCGTCGGTGAACGCGAGCCCGTGGTGCGCGCCGAGCCCGACCGCGACGCTCTGGAGGAGCAGGAACGCCTCGTCCTCCTCGGGCTCGTCGATCTCGACGATCGTGAAGCGCCGCGCGAGCGCCGGGTCGACCTCGATGCTCTTGCGGTACTCCTCGGGCGTCGCGGTGCCGATCAGCGTGAGCTCGCCGCGGGCGAGCGCGAGCTTGAGCTCGGCCATCGCCTCGTCGAGCGCGCCGCTGCCGAAGAGCTCCGACAGGCCGTCGATGAACAGGATGACCCGCCCGCCCGCCTCGCGGAGCTCGGACCGGAGCGCGGACAGGCGCTCGCTCAGCGCGCCGCGCGCGCCGGTGCCCGCGAGGAGCTCCGACGGCACGAGCTCGACCACGATGCGCGGCTCCCGCTCGTCGAACGCGAGCCGGTGGGTGATGCCGCGCGCCACCGAGGTCTTGCCGACGCCCGCCGGGCCGAGGAGGCAGGGGTTGTTCGCGTGGCGCTTGGCCAGGACGTCGAGCGCCTGCTCGATCTCGTGCTCGCGGCCGACGATCGGCTCGAGCTCCCCCTGCACCGCCGCGAGGGAGAGGTTGTGCCCGAGCGAGGCGAGGGCCGGGAAGCGCGCGCGGTCGAGGGTGAAGCGCGCCGCGAGGGCGGCGCTCGCGGCGGCGCTCGTGGCGGTCGGCGGCGCGAGCGGCGGGAGCGGCCGCCCCGGCGCGGGCGCGGCGGGGGAAGCGGCGGAAGCGGAGGCGGGGGAGGCCGAGGACGCCGGAGAGGGGGTGGGCGTGAGGGCGATCGGCTCGGCAGAGCTCAGCGCGTCGGCTCCGATCGGGGCCGCGGCGGGGCGGGGGCGCCCCGGCGGGAACAGCGGCGTCGGCGGGAACAGCGGCACGGTGACGCCCGGGCCGGCGCCCTTGGCGGGCCGCGATTCCGGCGCGACGGCGCCCTTGGAGGGCCGCAGCTCCGGGATGGCGACGCCGGCGCCCTTGGCGGGCCGCAGCTCCGGGACGGCGACGCCGGCGCCCTTGGAGGGCCGCAGCTCCTGGGATGTCCGTGGCGAACGCGGCGTGCGCGCCGGATCGGCGGCCTCGCCGCGGGAGCGTCGCGCCGTGGGCGTCGCGGCCGACGCGGGCGGCGTCTCCGGCGCGCCGCCGTCCTGGAGCAGCCGCGAGGGCGTCCGCCGCGCCTGCACCACGCCGAGCGCGATCTGGAGCGCCGCGGTCCGCAGCCGCGCCAGGTCGACCCCCGACTGGGTGAGCGCGCGGTGCGCGGCCGAGCTGCGATCGGACAGGAGCGCGAGCAGCAGGTGGAGCGCCGCGGGCTCCTTCGCGGTCGCCCGCTTCGCGACGTCGCGCGCGCCCCCCATCGCCCGGCCGATCGGGTCGGGGCCCTCGTCGTCGACGGAGCGGGTCGCCTTGAGCAGGGCCTCGTCGTCGAGCCGCCGATCGCGGAGCAGATCGGCGGCGGGGCCGCCGCTCATGGCGATGGCCACGAGGAGGTGCACGCTCGACAGGCGCTCCTTGCGCTGGGCGGCGAGGTCCTGCGCGAGCTTGCGCAGCGTGACGAGCTCGGCGTGGGAGCGAGGGCTGGTCATCCTTGCAGAGGTCTCCGGGCTCGGGGTTCGCACGCCGGGCGAGGGCGGGCCAAGTTTCGGAGGCCGGCCGCCGCGCGCCGCGTCACTGCGGGATCACCTCCTCGGTCTCGCAGACGGGCGTGCCGGCCGCGGAGGACCCCTCGGCGCACCCGAGGCGCACCGCGCGCAGCTGCGAGGCGGACGAGCTCGACGGCCGCTCCGCCCACGCGATCAAGAGCCCGCGATCGCGCTGTGCGAGCATCGACAGGCTGCCTTCGACCTTCCCTCCCGGGAAAAGGGTGCTCATCCAGGTCAACCTGCCATCCGCGTCGAGGCGGCGGAGCACGATCCGGTCCTTGCCGCGCGTGTTCGTCTCGACGACCGCGACCACCAGATCTCCGTCCACCTGCTCGGCGGCCAGCGATTCCGCGACGGGCGTGGAGCACGAGGGGACGGTGATGGGGGGCAGCGCGATCCCGCCCGAAGGCGTCATGCGCGCGACGCGCAGCGCGCCCGGCGCGCCCTCGAGCGGCGCGAGGGTCCAGGCAAGCCACGCGCCGTCGGGGCGTGGGGCCATGCGGAGGCGCGCGACCGGCGCGGCCTCGTGGATCGCCTCATTCGAGGACATCGCGCTGCCGCTGGAGGCGATGCTGATGCCGTCCACGGAGTACCGTCCCAGGTAGATGGTCGTCGCCGGTCCGACGCCCGGGTACTTGACGTCGCACGGAAACCACCCGGGCTGCCAATCGGTGGGCGCGCCCAGCGCGGCGCCGAAGAGCCAGTAGCGCAGCACCCATCCCGTATCCTCTTCATCCACTCGCTTCCACCATGCCGCATCGAAGGCGATGGGCGTTGTTGCGCACCCGCCGTACATCCCGGTCTTCGAGCTGCCCACCCCATTCCACACCGTGCCGACCATCATCGCGTACCGCGGGCCGGGCTCGTAAACCTCGGTGATCGCGAGCTGTTCCGCCCCTGAGGAACGAAACGACACGATGCGTTCGCCGTAGTGCTGGCCGATGTGCTGCGACCATGAAGAGAAGGGCTCGCTGCCCTCGCTCCAGGCGCGCGCGGTCCTGAAAAAGCTGCCTGGCGGCAGGGGATCCGGGAAGAGGGTCGTATAGCGCTCTCGGTAAACGACAACGGACTCGAAGTTGTCGTCATCATCGAGCGGATAGAGCTGTGCCACCGCGAAGGCATCGCCCGGGATGGTCTTGTGTTTTGCGTCCAGCGCCAGCGCCGGCTCGCTGAAGGCGGGCGGCTGCGCTGACCAGGGATCCAGGGCGACGCGCTGGAGAACCCGACTCCCGGCCGGGGTCGCGGACGAGGTGTAGAGATAGACCGGAGCGTCCTTGGCCCCGAGGACCCACTGAGGATCGAGCAGGTCCGTGCCCGGCTGCGCGAGGCTCAGCGCGGGCCCGGCGGGCGCGAGGGCGCCGCAGGCGGCTGCCTCGCCGGCGCCGGACGCCGCGGGCGGTTCCACCACCGAGAGCGCGCGGGGCGGCTCGTCTGGAGCCGCCGAGCACGCCGCGAGCGCAGGGAGAGCGAAGAGTGCCAGCCATTTCCCAGATCGCATCCGGTACCTCCGAGGTAATGGTCGAGGCTGTGTGGCCGCGCCTCGTCGCCGCCATCACCCGTTCTTCGGGACCGGGAGGGTGCGCTCTGGCCCCACGGTCGGGCCCGGGGGGCGCTCTGGCTCCGCGGCTGGGCGGTGTCCGGGGCGCAGGGCCGCTTCACCCCGTACACCGGCCACTCCGCCGCGCGCGGTCGCGCTGTGGTTACAGCCCCGCGGCGAGGAACCGGGCGAGGAAGCCGCGGGTCCCGGCGTTGCCGAGGGAGTTGCACACCGGTGAGGCTGCGCCGATCGGGCAGTCGACGTCGCGGTCGTAGGACCAGTAGTGGACACCGGCGAGGCCCTGGGACCTGGCGAAAGCGGCGGTCTCGTCGACGTCGGTCAGCGTGTAGAGCTCGCCGCGGACGTCGTTGCCGCCGATCATCGGGGTGAGCTCGATGTTGGCGTAGGGCACGCCGAAGTGATCGTGCAGGTTGTACGCGGCCTGGATCGCCGACTGGCCCATGTCGCACTGTCCGCCGGACACGACGCACACGCCGGGACCGGGCGAGCCGTAGTTCATGGTCATCAGGTTGACGGTGACGTAGCTGGGCCAGGTCTCCGCGCTGCCGTCGAAGCCGAAGACGTCGGCCACCGCGGCCATGGCGGTGTCGCCGAGGACGTTGAGGCTCGAGCCGATGTTGCTGCCGAGGGAGCGCGCCGTCGACGCGCCCTCGTTGTTGGCGAGGGTCGCCACGGTCAGGCTGAAGCGCAGGTCCGGGTACGCGGCGTGCGCGGCCTCGAGGCGCTGCACCAGCGCCGCGATCACCTGCGGCGACTGGCCGGCCTCGATATCGAGGTCGACGCCGATCAGGTGCGGGCCGGCCCAGCGATCGAGGAAGGTCGCAAAGCCGGCGTCGGAGCCGCAGGTGAACGAGCCCGCCGCGCCGCCGGTCGACAGGATGTAGTCGACGCCGGCGGCCTCGAGCACGGGCACGTTGGCGGCGGCCATCGCCGCGCCGGGCACGTCGCCCCAGCGCTCGTTGCCGCACTCGCCGGTGGCGAAGGCCAGGCTGACGACGTTGCCGCCGGCGGCCTTGAGGTCGTCGGTGAACACGGTCTGGGTCCCCGACACCTTCGTGGAGATCACGTTGGTGTTCCAGTTCATGTTGACGCCGGTGTCCTTGTAGGGGCCGAACAGGAGCGCGCCGTTCCCGTTGCCGCCGCCGCCATCGCCGCCGCCAGCACCACCGCCGCCGTTGCCGGTGTCGTCGCCGCCGCCGCTGCTGGTGCCGCCGCTGCCGTTGCCGCCGCCGCCGCTGCCGGTGTCGCCGCCGCCAGGACCACCGCCGCCGTCGCCGCTGTCGCCGGGATCGGGATCACCGCCCTTGCAGGTGCCGGGGGTCCACAAGGCCGGCACGGCGGGTGGGGTCCAGCCGGGCTCGCTGGTGTGGCCCTGCACGCACCGGTAGTAGGCGCCTCCGAACTCGACGACGTCGCCGGCGGAGAAGGCGGCCCGTTCGGTCCACGCCGGCGCGCTCGCGCATTGCTCGGCGGTGAGGTGCGCTGCGTCGTTGTCGCTGGCGGCGCACGCGGAGGCGAAGCTCGCCGCGGCGAGCAGGAAGCGGAGGAGGGTGCAGCTCTTCATCGGGTCCTCGTGAAGGGGCTTCGGGTTCGATCCCCGGCCTGCACGAGGATAGAGCGCTGCTCGCGAGCGCGGCACGTCGTGGCCGACCGGTAGGTGGTGGGCTTCAGAGCGGAGCGTGCCGGGAGTCGCCGGGTGAGTTGAAACTCTGCCCCGCGGCTGTCGAGAGGTAGTGGTCGCGTTTGCCTGAAACGCGACCACCCCGTTCCAATAGCGACCACTTCGCCGGAAGCGCGCGGAGCCCGGCGGATCCATGGCCCGCGCGCAATCACCCACCCATGCCCACACCACCGTTGCCCGCGCGTGCAGGCGCCCGAAGTGCCGGCACGCACATTCGAAGGGCATTTACAGGCATGAGATTGCCGGAGCTCTACGATCGTATATCGTATCTATTCAAAATTGTTTTACTTTTTGTCGTCTGCGATCTTGACCTTCATCCGCGGCGATCCATGATTCCCCAGAGCCCGGCGCGCCCGGGGTTCCCGCACCGCGGGGCACCCGATCGCGCGCCGTGTTCGCGACGCGCATGTTGGAGGGCACGGCTGCGCCGTCCACCTAAGGTGGAAGGTGCGCTTCCGCACCTGACTCGCGAGCGCTTGAACCCGCCATGTCCCTGCGGCGTGGCGCTGCGACGGAGACCTGTGCCATGGAACCCATCGATGCACCTGATCCCGACTTGCTCGACAAAGCTCTCAAGACGGAAGTCTACCGACCGCCGACGCGAGAAGGCGAGGAGTTTCCCCTCCAACTCAACAGCAGCGTTCGCATCGACCGGACGGCACGCCCTCCCGTGGTGCCGACGATCCAAGCAAAGCTCGTCGGCCGCTGGCTTCTGGACGAGCACGGGAATAGGTTCCTGGGGTGGGTCTACATCGGCCCGGTCAGCCTCGAACCGTACGACGAGGAGAAACTCGACGGCGAAAGTCTCGACGCTTGGCTCGATCGAGCGCTGAACGCGAGCTGCCTCCGCATGCGCATCACGGATCGGGATAGCGACAACGCCATGATCGAGGTGGATCTCCGAGCCTCCTCGGGCCAGTGCTGACGCCGCTACGCGCGTTGCGTAGCCCGTCAGCGCTTGCGCGCCATGACGCGAAAGAGCCGTTAAACAGGCTGCAATCACGCGCGTCGGCTATGACGGCTGCTGTCCTAGCCTCGCAGAAACGCAGAGAAACATAGGCATTCAGTGCTATCTTGCAGGGTACTTAGCAAAGCGCCCTGCCCCCGGCTGGACTCCGGAAGCAGGGCTGCGAACACCGGACGGTGGCCCGCCCGATGCACCTCGCACGCGCATCATGGGCCCCCCTTCTGGGGAGAGGCAAGGGGCCCGTGCCGAACGTGCTTCCGATGGAGACCCGCGTGCGCATCGCGTCCGCGTTGGTCGAGGGGACGAGCGTGCGTGCTGTCGAGCGCCAGACCGGCGTCGCCAAGAGCACCATCCTGCGCTTCGCCGTGGAGCTCGGTGAGGGCTGCGCGCGCCTGCACAACCGGCTCGTGCAGGGACTGTGCGAGCCCGACATCGAGCTCGATGAGCAGCGGAGCTTCATCGCGAAGAAGGACAAGCGCGTGACGGCGGAGGACCCGGCCGAGTACGGCGATGTCTTCACCTTCACCGCGTTCGCGAGGCGATCGAAGCTGGTGATCTCCTACGCCGTTGGGAAGCGCGACCAGGCGACGACGGACGCGTTCCTGGCCGACTTGCGCGCCCGCGTACTCGTCGTCCCGCAGATCACGAGCGATGGTCTCGCCGTGTACGTGCCTGCCATCGACGCGTCGTTCCGCGGCTGTGCGGACTACGCCATGGTGATCAAGGAGTACGGCTACAACAAGAGCCCGGACCACAAGTACGAGCCCGCGCGCGATGCGCGCTTCATCCGGAAGACGGCCGTCTTCGGCGCGCCCGATCCGAAGCGGATGAGCACGTCCGGCGTCGAGCGGTACCGCCTCACGGCGCGGCACATCAACGGGTGCAAGCGCCGGCTGGCTCTCTCGTTCAGCAAGAGCCTGCGGAGCCACAGCGCCGCCGTGGCGTTGTCGGTCGCGACGTACAACCTGACGCGGGTTCACGCGTCGCTGCGCGTGTCGCCTGCAATGGCCGCGGGGATCGTCGCCGAGCTCTGGTCCGTCGAGGATCTGGTCCGCGCCGCGCTGGCGGAGCCAGCCGCCGCGCCGCCGGTCCCGCAGCCGGCGCAGACCGGGCCCGTCCGGCAGTTGCCCGGGGGCAAGGGGTGGCTCCGGCTCGTCTCGGGCGGTGGTACCCCGTCGACGCCGTCCACACCGCAGCCGCCACCCGCGGCGCGCACGGCGGCCCATCTGGAGCCGGAGCCACCGCCGCCGTCCGAGCCGCCGCCAGCGCCAGGGCCGCGCAGGATGGTACAGCTGAGGTTGTTCAGCGAATCCGAGTGATGTTTCGGTTTCTCGGCCGGAAACCGCTGCCGGGATGTTCTAGCAGCAGAGCAATGGTCCACTGACGGAGATTCAGGTGGTATCTGCCCATCCAGGGGCGGCTCCAATCCGGTTCGGCGACGAGAGCCAGTTCAAAACACCATGCGCATCAATGACGCCGCTTGCCACGTCGTTGACCAACGCCGCTGCTTCATCCTGTTTCGCTATAATCTGGATGCCGTTTGCATCTAGGACACGTAATAGGGCACTCCAGGCGACGCGCTTGTTCCCGTCCACGAAACAGTGGTTCTTGGCGAGGTACACGAGCAGATAGGCGACAGCCACGAGCAGATCGGGCTCTCCGTCCTCCGCCACGTACATCGAAGCGGTGACAGCGCTCCCGATGCTTCCTTCAACGCACCCAGCCTTTGGTGCAATGGATTGATCCCCGCCATAGTGGCGGATAGCGGCCGCGTGCAAGTGAAGCACGTCTTCGACCTCCACGAAGGCCCAATTCAAATCATCGTTCATTGGGCAAGGATCCTCATTGTCTCCGCCCAATTCGTGCGCAGGTGCTCTATCGTGCTCTCGATCGGTACGCGGGTTGGTGGGGTTGCCGCATCTAGAATCCAGACCAGAGATGGCTTCTGCCCGTCGAGTACAGCGGCAGCCACGTCCTTGTGACGCAGCGGAAGTGCGCGCTCTACCTGCTCCGACGACGCCGAGCACCGCACAGTGCGGCTGCTCGTCTTCAGGGTAATGTAGCTTGCGCCAGGGTCGAACCCTACGCTCAAGATCCGGCCAAGAAGTTTGACCAGACGAGCGCCTTGGGCTGGAACCTCTAACAACGATAGCTCACCGAATTGTACATCAGCGAGCACCGTTCCATTGGTCCAGGCCGTGTAGCGCTGAGCGCGTACGCCTGCCGGCAGCGACCGAAGGTATCGACGCACGGAGGCGTTGGCCGGCCTACCCTGGCGCTCGGCGTCTAGATCCTGGACCAGACGCTGGACAGTCTGCTCGCCGAACGTGTCGAAGCTCTGTAGGTGCAGCTGAGATCCTGGCCTGGCCACGCACACGAAGGTCGGCGCGGCGGATCCTTGCTCGATGGAAGCGAGCTCGAGGTCCAGCAGCTTGGCCTCGGCGGCTAGCCGGCCCCCTTTGGTGCCGTATTCCGTATCATCCAGCGCGGACGCAAGGATCCCCGATGCCGTCCGCTGAAGCGCGGACAGCAGGAGCTTGAGGGACTCCCCGAAGGACGAGAGGCTCAGGCGGTGCTGCGCCAGCCCAGGCTCGTCCCCGTCGAAGGTGACCTTCAGCTTGACACCCATGGGGTGCACGCTGGCCGAGCAGGCACCCGGCGTCAAGCCGGGGGCCTTTGAGCGCAGCGACGCGCCCGCGGTCCTCTTGCTGAGCCTGCGCGGCGATCTTACGCGATGCTTCGCCCGGGGATCTTCGTCGTGGCCTGGATGGTTTCCCGTGGCCGTCGAGGCCCGGGGACGGCAGCTACTTGCTGACGAAGTGCCGCTTGATGGCGTCGAGGATCTGCAAGGCGCCGCGGGGCTCTGCAACGGCCTCGCGTTCGGCTCGTGTTCTCGCGCTCATCTGGGCGTCGAGCGCGGCGGCCCAAAGCCGGTCCCGGTTCCACGGGCACACACCGCGGTAGGCATCGAAGATGCGCAGCTTCTCCGAGACGTGGGTCAGATCCCCTTTGGTCAGGGCGGGCTTGTTCCTCGGCGCCTTCGGAGCTTGCAAGCGAGGCGGGCCCGTGCGAGCCGCAGGCGACTGCCCGCCGTCCCGAGCGGGATGCCCAGTATGTCCGCGATCTCGGTGCCGCCGTGGCCGAGCGCGGCCAAGACGAGCACTTCGCGGGCCCAGAGCGGCATCGCGGCGATCGCCATGAGCGCCTCGGCAGCGTCGATGCGTTCGCCGACGTGTCCAGGGTCGATGTGCTCCTCGTCCGTGGCGGCCCACGGGTCGTCGACCGGCACCTCCCGGCGTCGGAAGGCGCGTTCGTGGTAGTGGGTGCAGTGGAACCTGCACACTCCGAAGAGCCAGCGCTTGAGCGCGTCCAGGGGCTCGCGCACAGGGTCCGGTCTGTAGCGCCCGGCCTGGGAGCTCGCCCATGCACCGAGCATCACGTCCTGGAGCACGTCGCCAACGTCGACGGCAGGCACACCGAGGCCGCGCAGGACGCTCCGGATGAACGGCTCCTGCGCGGCGATCTCGGCGATGTTCAGGACGCGAGCGGGGCCAACGTGCGGGCCCCGCCAGGTCATGGGGCACCTCGGCCGCAGTTCGGGCAGCGATCGGCGGCCACGGGGCGGCCCAAGAGCCGCTCGATGGTGGTTCCAGCCGCACGTGCGGCGCGCATGGCGGTGCCGGGCGACCCGGCGTACTTGCCCGAGGCGATCGCACGGAGCGTGCGGGGCTGCATGCCCATGACCTCGGCCAAGCAGGCCCAGGTGCCGTACAGGCCGCGCAGGTTGCGGAGGGCGGCGCGGAGCCGCATGCGCTCGACGTCGGAGAGGGAACGGGTGACGCAGAGGCGGCGGCGCTTGGGCGCACCTTCGCCTTCTTGCTCGCCCGAAGGCGAACGGACTACGGTCAGCATGTCGGACCTCGTGGTTCGGGGTTCGGCCACGCTGCCCGGGGTGTTACCAGCACCCGCGGGTAGCACTACTTCGGCCGGAGCCTACGGCCCGAAATCCAACTGCGACCACCTCAATCACTCAGAGGGGTCAAACGCGACCACCACCTGTCGAGAGGCTCCGGGGATAGCTCGAGCTCTGGCCGGAGATTGGCGGGAGCCGCCGGGGTGAGTTGAAACTCTGCCTGGAAGCTGTCGAGAGGCTGGACCTCCGTACGTGCAGGGCCGCCTGCCGGGTGGAGAGACAAGGAAAACGACGGGCTCGGGTCGATTTTCGTGACCCGATCGGGGTCGCGCTCCCGATTGATCTCCTCGACGGGGCGGAAGGGCGCCGGGCGACGGATCCCCTTCGCGCGGCGCGCTCGGTCCCGGCGGCACGGGGCCATCGTTCACTCGCATTGCTCGCGCGGGGAGGCGACGGCTCGGGTCGAACGCAACCGACAGACTCCCTTTTCGAGGAGACTTCAGGAGGAGAGATAGGCCTGCTGTGACCAAGTCGAAGAAGCGCTCCGCGGCCGCCATGTCAGCTGGAGAGACGACGTATCCCTCGCCCATCTGCTCTCCTGCAGCCGGCAAGAAGGCGCTCGAGGCGCTCGCCCCGGAGCTCGACCGCCTCGCCGAGGGCGTGGGGAGAGCGATGGCGGCGCGAGCGGCGGTGGCGCAGGCGGGGAGGAGCCCGAGCGGACGCTTTCCTCGGAGGGCGTGGACGGAAGCCCTTCGTGAGCCGGGGGTTACCAGCCGCGTGGAGACCCCGGCGGACGGCGCGGAGGGCGCGCGGACACATCGCACGTCGACCCGGGCGCGCGCGGTGGTAGACCCTGGCACCCGGGGGTTCCACCATGATCCATCACCGAACGGTCGCCGTCGCCGGTCATCAAGTCTTCTACCGAGAGGCCGGCGACCCTGCGCGTCCGACTCTGCTGCTCTTGCACGGCTTCCCGACCTCGTCTCACATGTTCCGCGGCTTGATCCCGCGCCTCGCGGACCGCTACCACCTCGTCGCCCCCGATCTCCCCGGCTTCGGCTTCTCGGACGCGCCGGATCGCGCCCGGTTCGCCTGTACGTTCGACCACCTCGCCAAGGTCGTCGAGGGCTTCACCGACGTCCTCGACCTCACCCGCTACGCCCTCTACGTATTCGACTACGGCGCGCCGATCGGCTTTCGCCTCGCGCTGGCGCGGCCCGAGCGCGTGTCGGCGATCATCACGCAGAACGGCAATGCGTACGAGGAAGGCCTGAGCACCGCCTGGGACCCGATCCAGCGGTACTGGCGGGAGCCGACCGCCGCCCACCGGGAAGCGCTCCGCGCAATGCTCACCCCGGAGACCACGAGGTGGCAGTACGTACACGGCGTGCCCGACCCAACGCTGGTCGCCCCGGAGTCCTACACGCTCGACTCCGCCCTCTTGGCGCGCCCCGGCAACGATGAGCTCCAGCTCGACCTGTTCCGCGATTACGCGAGCAACGTCGCGATGTACCCCCAGTTTCACGCCTACTTCGCGGCCCGGAGGCCGCCCCTCCTCGCGGTCTGGGGAAAGAACGACCCCTTCTTCTTGCCCGAGGGCGCCAAGGCCTTCCAGCGCGACAACCCCGACGCCGAGGTCAAGCTCTACGACACCGGCCACTTCGCGCTCGAGACGCACGCCGAGGAGATCGCGAGCGCCATCCGCGACTTCCTCCCCGCCGCTGCGGACGCGCAGGATGGCGGCGAATAGCGGTGCGCCGCCGGAGTCCTCGATCTGCGCGCGCTCGTTGCGCCGATCGGATTTTCAACACATTCTCTCCGTACTCGGCGGCGGCAATCCTCTCGAGCCTCTCCACACGGCCGAGCGGAGCCCTGTAGTGATCCGACGATGGACGACGGGAGCATGATCGACGCGCCGTCGCACAACAGCGGCAGCGCCGTCTGAAAGCTGAAGAGCGCGCACTTGACGTGATGCCGAGTCGACGCGCGGACCCAGCGTCAAGCGGGCTGGCGACCGGGCTCGCGCTCGGGCAGGACAGCTCGTCGCTGGCCGCCGGCGATGGGCTTGACGCTTCGACATGCACGCCTAAAGGCATCGGGTGTCCTCGATCCTCGTTACCGGGGCCGCGGGTCGCGTCGGTGCCGTGGGCCGCAGGACGGTCGAGCTGCTCCGCCGGCGCGGCCTCCAGGTTCGCGCCCTCGTTCACCGCGAAGACGAGCGCGCCGAGGCGCTGCGCGCGACCGGCGCCGAGGTCATCGCGGGCGATCTCACCCGCGCCGAAGACGTCCTCCGTGCCCTCGAAGGGGTCCGGCGCGTCTACTTCGGCCTGAGCGTCTCCACCGAGTACCTCGAAGCCTCCGTCACGACGGCCGCCCTCGCGCGCGACCGCGGCGATCTCGAAGTATTCCTGAACATCTCGCAGATGACCGTGTCGCAGATGAGCGCGACCCGGATGACCGACTCTCCCCAGCAGCGCCAGCACTGGCTCGCCGAGCAGGTGCTCGACTGGTCCGGCCTCCCTGTCGTTCACCTGCGCCCCACGGTCTTCCTCGAAAATCCCTTCTTCCTGGCCTGGGCGGCGGAGTCCATCGCCGAGGACGCGACCATCCGGCTCCCCTTCGGCGCCGGTCGCACGTCACCGGTCGCGGCGAGCGACGTGGCCGAGGTCGCCGCGACCATCCTGGCCGACCCCGCGCCCCACATCGGCAGAATCTACGGGCTGACCGGTCCGCGGTCCGAGGACATGCGAGCCGTCGCGGCGGAGTACTCGAGCGCCCTGGGCCGACCGATCCGCTACGTCGACGTTCCCTTCGAAGAGTGGCAGAGCCGCGTGCTGCTCCCGCGACGATTGCCCGAGCACCTCGCGCATCACCTCTCGACGATGGCCCGGCTCCACGCCCAGAACCGTTACGATCGCCTCACCCACGACGTGGAGACGATCACGGGAAAGCGGGCGACGAGCGTGCGCGATTTCGTGGCCCAGCACGCCGACCTGTTCGCCCAGCCCGCGCTCGCCACCGAGCGGATCTGAGCGAGGAGGCCGCGTTCACTCCACGGCCTGCGGGCGACGAAGCGCCGGATGACGATCGTGCGATCTACGGCTGCGACACCGCGATGACGACGTGCCTCTCACCGCCTCTGGAGCGATGCCGCAGCGCACTTCGCCCTCAAGCACGTTCCCTACCCGGCGACGCTCACCCTCGCGTTCCCGTACCTCGCCGGCGTCACCCCGACGATCCTCCTGAAGTGACGCGTGAGCTGGCTCTGATCATAGAACCCGACGCGCGGGGCGAGCTCGGACGCCCTCACGCCCTGGGTGAGGAGCTGTTGGGCGCGCTGCACACGGAGGTGGGTGAGGTACATGTGGGGAGGCATGCCGATCTGGGCTCGGAAGGCGCGGCAGAGGTGGAACTTGTCGAGGGACGCGTGGGCCGCGAGGTCGTCGAGGGTGATGGGGTCGGCGAGGCGCTCGCGGAGGTACTCCATGGCGCGGCGGACGGGCCGTGTGTGGTCGGTGCGGGCGCTGCTCAGGCGGCCGAAGGTGGCGATGGCCTCGGCGAGGGCGACCTCGAGGGAGAGGCGATCGGCTCCGGCGCAGATGGCGTCGTGGAGGCGGTGGAAGGGGGCGGCGCGTTCGTCCCCGGCTTCGAGGTGGGGAATGGCGACGATCTTGCCCGCGTCGCGGGCGCGGGCGACGTCGTTCGCGGGGAGGACGACGGCGGTGAAGACGGTGGGCCCGTGGAGAGCGAGGTCACGGTGGACGTCGCCGGGCTCCTTGACGAGGATGGAGCCGGGGGGGCTGTGCCACGCGTTGCCTCGCCCCCACCAGTCGAAGCCGCCGCGCTCGATGCGGGCGACGGCGTAGTACTGCTTGACGCCGGTGCGGACGGTCTGGGCGGTCGTGCGGAGGACGCGGAGGCCAGGCACCGAAACGGGAAGCTCGACGGAGTCCGTCATGTCGGGACGGTAGCGCGGGCGGGGGAGCGGGGCTTGGGCATTCTTGGCGGATAGGTCGCGCCAAGAATCGCCTAGTGGGCGCTCGGGGCGGCCGCACACTGGGGCCATGCATGACAAGCTGGTCGCCCTGGTCACCGGGGCAAACAAGGGAATCGGTCTTCAAATCGCAAAGGAGCTCGCCGGGCGCGGCCTCACGGTGCTCGTCGGGTCGCGGAGCCTGGAGCTCGGGGAGGCGGCCGCGAAGAGCCTCGGGTCCGGGGCGCGCGCGGTGCAGCTGGACGTGACGAGCGACGCCTCGATCGCGGCGGCTGCGGCGTGGATCCGGCGCGAGCTCGGGCGCCTGGACGTGCTCGTGAACAACGCCGCGATCTCGCACGCCGGCAAGCCGGGGACGCCGTTCGAGGAGCTGCTGAAGGCGAGCCGACCGAGCGTGGCGCCCGTCGCCGAGGTGCGGGCGGTGTTCGAGACGAACGTGTTCGGGGTGATCGCGGTGACGCAGGCGATGCTGCCGTTGCTCCGCGAGGCGCCGGCGGGGCGGATCGTCAACGTGTCGAGCGAGGTGGGGTCGCTGGCGAAGCAGTCCGATCCATCGAACCCGCATCGGCTGCCGAGTGCGGCGTACGTGCCGTCGAAGACGGCGCTGAATGCGATCACGGTGGCGTTCGCGAACGAGCTGGAGGGGACGCGGATCAAGGTGAACGCGGCGTGCCCGGGGTTCACCGCGACGGATCTGAACAATTTCAGGGGGACGCGCAGCGTGGAGCAAGGGGCGCGCGAGCCGGTGCGGCTGGCGCTGCTCGACGCGAACGGGCCGACGGGCACCTTCTCGAACGAGGACGGACCGCTGCCCTGGTGAACGAGGTGGCCCGGCGCCCGTCGCGGGACCGGGCTCGGCGGGTCAGCTCGCGCTGGGGTCGGCGACGCGGCCGACGAACAGGATGCTGCCCGTCGCGTTGTCGCGGATGAGGAACAGGAAGGGATTCACGAGCGCGAGCGACGCCGGCTGGGGCGCCGACTCGTCGCCGACGATGACCGCGGTCGCGGCCGCCGCCTCGGTGCCGGCCTCGTTCACGCCGACGAACGCCTTGTGGATGACGTCCTGGATGTAGGGCTGTCCGCCGGAGTTGATGCCGGTGAAGTCCGCGACCCCCGGCGTGAACGCGATCTCCATCCCCATCGTCTCCAGCGTCTTCTTCAGGCTCAGCTCGTACTCGAACTTGAACCTGGGCATCGTGGTGTCGACCAGGTGCTCGCTCATCGCGCCGGTGATGGAGTCGACCTTCGCCGCGTCGAGCGACGCCTCGAACGCGTCGAGCGTGCCCTTCGCCGGCAGGAGGATCACCATCGACAGCTCGTCCCCGTCGTAGGGCATCGCGACCGCCTGGTAGCCGTCGCCCTCGGCGTAGGGCATCTCCAGGCTGCCGCGCATCAGGGGCACCGTCACCTCGGTCCCATCGGCCGTCTCGAACGGGCCGTCCTCCGTCGCGGTGGGCTCGAACGGGGTGCGCCACGCGGCGTTGAAGTAGATGGCGTTCGTGAGGACCAGCACCGTCTCGGCGGTGATCGCCTCGACGGGCACGAGCTTTTCGATCTTGCCCTCGGTCTGGTCGCTGACCCAGCCGTTGATGAGATCGACCGACTCCTGCCGGTGGCCCACGAAGTCCACGACGCGCATTCCAGCGCCGTAGTGCAGCCCGAGCGTGTCCAGGAAGGGCGCCTCGAACGAATAGCCGATCTGTCCCCAGAGCGCGTTCACGACGTTGAGGCGGAAGCCCTCTCCATCGGCGCCCTGGGCGCCCTGACCGCGGCTCTCGAGCTCCTGGTCGATCCAGTTGAACGCCGGGTGGAGCTTGTCCTGCCCGAGGTCGAAGCGCAGCGTGTCGGCCATGGCCGTCTCGGTCTCGCCCTTCGCGCCGGCCCACGTCATCGCGAGCGCCGTCGAGATGCTGTAGGGCGAGTAGAAGACGTTGCCGGGCTCCTGGCGGAGCTGCTGGTAGAGGTCGAGCGCGAACGCGGAGTTGCCCGAGACGAGCGCGGTCTTGTCCTCCGAAGGGACGTCCGGGCTCGAGATGCGCTGCTTGTCCGAGGCGATCACGCAGATGGCCCTGTCGGAGTCGCTGCACGCCTCGTCCCCGATGTCGGGGTTCGAGCTCGTACCGGCATCGGTGGACGTCTCGCAACCGAGGATCGCGGCGAGAGACAGGACGAGGAGCGGAGCGCAGGTTCGGATGGTTCGCTGCATGCCGCCCCGCCCAGCATCGGCCGTGCCGCGCCGGCCCCGATCGCGGGCTCGTGTGTTTCCGAGGCGAACCGCGCGGAGCGACCTGGCCGCCGCGCGCGGGCGCCCCCGAACCCTGACATCCGGCGAACGGCTGGCCCGTTCTGGCACAAGAGGCCCTGTCAGAGCCCGGAGCTGGCTCGCTCACCAGAAGCCCCGCAAGGCGCCTCAGCGCGCCGCCAGCATCCAGGCCGGCGCCCACCAGTAGCGATGGAGCAGCCGGCGGTCGACGCGCCCGAAGCCGGCCTCGCGCAGCAGCGCCGCCCAGTCGTCGATGGGGTGCTCGAACGTGGTGCGGGTGGCGCCGCGGTCCACATAGCCGAAGAGCACCGGCATCAGGAAGCCCTGCGCGACCGTGTCGAGATCGGCGCCGGCGTACTCGGCGAGCCCTTCACGGTAGCGCGCGAGCACGTGCCGCGCGGTGTCCGGCGCGAGCGGCTCGTCCATGCGCGGCGCGTCGAACTCGGCGACGAGCAGCAGATCGCAATGCGCGCGCGCCCAGCGGAGAAGCGCCGGCCTCTCGGCCGGAGCGATCGCGTGCAGGCAGAAGGTCGCCTGCGCCACCGCCCAGCGCCGCGGCGCCATGCCGGGGTCGGCGGCGAGATCCTGGAGTCGCCCGCCGAAGGCCTCGAAGTCGACCCCTCGCGCGGAGAGCGCTGCGGAGCAACGCTCGAGCAGCGGCGCCGCCGGCTCCGCCACGGTGACCCGCCGCACCGCCGGCGTCAGCGCGGGCAGGAGCGCCAGTCCATCGCCCGCGCCGATATCGAGCAGGTCGAACGGCGCCTCCGGGTACTGGCCCGCGAGCGCCGCGCTGGTCTCCCGGTAGAGCGGCACATTGCCGCCGCCGCGGATGAAGGCGGCGAACCCCTCCGCGGACACGTAGACATTGCGCTTCCCCTCCCGGGCGACCCGCGCGAGGTGCGCCGCGGCCGCCTGGAACAGGATGTCTCCCGGCGAGGCCGCCGCGGCGCGGGCGGCGAACGCTGCGGCGTCCGCGTAGCGCTCGTCGGAGAACGCCAGCATCGCGAGGTAACAAAGGCCCTCCGGCGACGGCGCGGCGACGGCGGCCGCGGCTGCGTCGAGCCCGGCGGCGCGGTGGCGATCCCAGATCCTGTCCAGCATGGCTCTGCCCCTTTTTCCCACTGGTTCCCGGCGCGGAAGCTCGCCTCCGGCCAGGCTACCTCGCGGGCGGGCTGGGCCGGACGATGAACGGCAGCTACGCGGAGTATACCCGCGCCCCCGTGATGAACGTAGCGACCATCGAGTCGAACCTTTCGAACCGACACCCTGGGCGAGCGCGACGTGCTCCGCGGCGCGGGCCTCGACCCCGAGCTTCTGGACTCGGGCTGCTCGGGATGGCGGGCGCCTTCGGCTTCGCGGCAGGCGTGGCTCCCGGCGGCGAGCGCGGCCGCCGCGGCGCTCGCGGTGGCCGGGCTGTTCGGGCGGTTCGGCGCGCGCGCGGCGTGGGATGAACCGCCGCCAGGTGGCTCGACGCCGCGAGGGTCCGGGCGGCGTGGACGTTCAGGAACGCTACCGGGCGTGGGCGCAGAGGATGGCGGCGCCGCCGCGGCCGCACACGTCGACCGCGCCGTCGCCGTCGAGGTCGGCGAGCTCCAGCGTCATCCCGTAGCGGTCGACGCCCCAGCCCGCGACGTCGGTGTAGTCCTGCGGCAGGATCCGGCGGACGTGGTCGAGCCCGTTGCCGCTCGACAGGCCGCAGACCAGGCCTGTCGGGCTGCGGCCGCACACGTCGGCGTAACCATCTCCGTTGACGTCGCCGAGGCGGATGGATCCGTAATCGGCGCGCGACGCGCCCCAGCCGGTCGGCGTCCCGGCGTCGGCGAAATCGTTCCGCAGCGACCACCTGCGCGGGTTCTCGAAGCCGCCGCCGGCCTTGCCGGTGGCGCAGAAGATCTTGCCGCCGCCGCGGCCGCACACGTCGGCGCGGCCGTCGCCGTTGATGTCGCCGAACGCGATGGTCATGCCGTACCGCTCCGCGCCCCAGCCGAGCGAATCGAGGTACTCGGTGCCGAGCCACGTGGCGGCGGGCTTGAAGGCGTGTTGCCGGTTGTTGATCGCGCACTGGATGCCGCCGGCGCCGCGGCCGCAGACGTCGGCGTAGCCGTCGCCGTCCACGTCCACGAGGCGCAGTGAGCCGTAGTACTGCGCGCCGGCCGCGAACTCGGTCGCGTTCGAGAACGACGACGTCCAGGCGCGGAAGTCGGGCACGAACGCGGTGCCGGTCGCGTTCGCGGTCGCGCAGAAGATCCCGTTGCCGCCGTGGCCGCAGGCGTCGGCGCGGCCGTCGCCGTTCACGTCCCCGAGCATGAGCGTCATGCCGTGCATCTCGGTGGCCCAGCCGCGCGCGTCGCTGAACTCTTCGGTGTAGAGCGCGAGAGCGCCGAAGCTGGCGCCCCCTTGGTTCAGGGCGCAGTAAACGCCGTCGGGGCGGCGGCCACAGACGTCGGCCAGGTGATCGCCGTTCACATCGCCGAGCCGGACCGAGCCATAGTAGAACGAGTACAGCCCGTAGCGGCCGGACGCGTCGCTATCGCTGAGCAGGCCGCCGCTCGTCCAGGCGGCCACCGGGCCGAAGCGCGGGGTCCAGCTCTGCTGCGGGACGACCTCCAGGCCACCGCCGCTCGCGGGCTGCGCGACGCAGTCCCAGACCTGGACGACCGTGCCGTTGGCCGGATCGGCGCCCCTCACGTCGAGGCACTTGCCGTCCAGCCCGCGCAGCATGCCGTCGCTGGTCAGGGTCCACTTCTGGTTGGGCACGTCGGCGCAGTCCCAGATCTGGACGGGCGTGCCGTTCGTGGTGTCCGCGCCGAGGAGATCGACGCATTTGTTCGCGCCGGCGAGCTGGATCTTACCGCCCGTGAGGGTCCATTTCTGATGCGGCACGTCGGCGCAGTCGCGGATCTGGAGCGTGGTGCCGTTCGTCGCGTTGCCGCCCGGGAGGTCGAGGCACTTGTCCGAGAGGCCGGCGAGCCACCCGTGGGCATAGGTGACCTGGGCGCTCGAATACTGGCTGCCCCGCCATGAGCCGTGCGCGCCGTCGCCGTAGGTCGAGCAGTCGCGGATATTCTCGTCGTGCTCCGCATAGGTGCAGAAGACGTCGGTCTTGTCCGCCTTCTGCCGCGCCGAGAGGTTCTCCTCCTCGTTCGCGATGTTGTAGTCGCGGTGCACGACGAGCTGATGCGCCCCCGCATAGGCGTGGTGCGCGTTGAACGCGAACTTCCCCGCGTGGATGTGATCGGGGTGGCCGCCGCCGTACAGGTCGCTCAGGTCCTGGATGTGCATGCGCGTCGGGCCGAAGCTCTGCACGAGCGAGCGTAGGACCGCGCCGAGCTCACCCTTCGTGTAGGTGGTGCCGGCGCAGCTGCCCCAGGTGCCGAGCACCGGGACCGTATAAGCGCCCGTGGCGTCGTTCCACAGGTTCCTCAGGCTCGTGTTACCCGGGCGGTTACAGTCGGTATCGCCCGAGGGGGAGGGGAAGCCGTCGCCGCTGCCGCCGTTGGGCAAGCGCAGGAAGACGACGGAGACGCGCTGGTTGCCGTCGAGCGTGAAGCGATAGGTGGGTTTTCCCTGTACCGTGTCGACGCTTTCGGTCCAGCTGTTGACCACGCCGGCCATGAGCGCATAGGCCTCGCGGATGCCCGCCTCGCGCCCGTCCTTCCAGTAGGCGCTGGTTTTGCCGGCGTCGCCGGCCGTGAGATAGACGGTGCGTACGGTGTGCCCGGCGCGGATGCTCTCGGGCACGTCCGGGCTCATGAAAAGCAGGTCGTCGTCCTCGTGGGCGACCATGTAGAGGTCCCTAAACTGGGGCCCTGTGGGGAGCGTGAGCGCCCCGGCGGCCTCCCCCGATTCGTCGTCCGGCGCGTCGTCCTTGGCGGCGTAGCACCCGATGGCGAGCGGGCTCGATCCGAGCAATCCAACGAGGAGGACGCTGCGCGCTGCGGCGCGCTGCCAGCAAGAGGGAGACTCGGTCTGTTTCGACATGGCTACTCCTGCCTTTGAGCCCGGGGGTCGCGAGGCGAGGAGATGCAAGAGCATGATGCGTGCCGCTGCGATGGACGTGGAATTGGCGAGGAGCCTGCGGGATTCTGCGGAGAGCGGAGACGAGGAGGCTCGCCCAGCCGGCCAGTGGCCGGCAGGTGGACTGGCCGCGTGACCGAGGCTGCGCAGCATGGGCAAGAACAGGCCGCGCAGGTGTGGAACGTACGGTGCCATCTGAATCATTCAACCCTACAACTGCGCCAGTGCCCCGGTGAGCATTTTAATTCTCCGGAGGGGGGCTCGACAGGCTCTGGTCTGAATTTTAATTCTCCCGGGAGGCTCTCGGTAGCCTCCGGTCTGAATTTCAATTCTACCGGGGGGTGCGAGCCCTATTCGGCTTTCTCAGGCTGCACCGGCACGAATTGTTCGATGAGACGTTTCAGGAGCAGCTGGAGAGCATGTACCGGACCACGGGAGCAGGTGAACCGCCGCATCCGCCGGCGCTGATGTGCATGGTCACGCTGCTCCAGGGTTACTCTTGGTGGCGTGCGAGATCAGCGCACGGATGGCTTCCGCGGAGGCACGGAATCCAAGGGCGCGGAGCGACCGATTCCTGAAGGCAAACACGGTGAAGCATCGCACCATGTCGCTCTACAACCAGGGCTGTTACTGGTACATGGCCATCCCGGAGATGAGGGAGGAGCGACTTGTCGTGCTCATGGACGCATACGCAGAAATCCTCCAAGAGTATGCGTTTATCCGCGAAATCACTGGTGTAATTTGAGGGGATGCGTCGGCAGGCCAGCGCCATTCCCCGGATCGACCTCCGCGGGCTATGCAAGCATCGAGTAACGCTGCTCGGCCGCGAGGCACGGGGCCGGGTCGAGCCCGAGCTCGCGGCGGACGAGGTTCGCGCCGCGCACCAGCGACACCATCTTGTGAAAGGCGTGCATCCGGCTCATGCCCTGCCGGCCGAAGCCGCAATCGCTGCTGAGGATCAGCCGCTCCGGCTCGATGAACCGGAGCGCCTTGCGGATGAGCCCCGCGACCTGCTCGGGGGTCTCCACCTCCAGGCTGCGGTGGTGCACGACGCCGATGCAGACCTTCTTGTCCTTGCCGACGGCCTGACCGATCGCCGGGAGCGCCGCGCCTCCGTCGCTCGCGGCCTCGAAGGTGATGACGTCCACGTCGAGCCGGTCGAGCAGCTCCAGCGCGCCCTCGTAACCGCTCGTCGCCACCTCCACGCGCTGCGCCGCCGGGTTGCCCCAGCACGTGTGCACCCAGACCTCGGTCTTGTCGCGCAGCCCGGCGACCTCGCGGTTGAACGCGTCGATGTAGAGCTCCGTGCCCAGCTCGGCGCCCTGGTCATGACCGGCGATGTAATGGAGCAAGGGCTCCTCGAGCTGGACGACGGGGCACCCTGCGTCGGCGACCTCGTGCAGCTCCTGGTTGAGGCTGTCGGCGATCGCGAAGAGCAGCTCGCGGCGGCTCGCGTAATGCTGGTTGAGGACGACGACCTCCAGGAGCTGGCCGCAGCAGGCGCCGAACTTCATCGGCCTGTGGGTCATGCGCTGCGCCGCCTTCCAGACGCGCGCGTACTCCAGCCCTCCCCGGCCGACCGGGCCGCGAACGAAGAAGGGGAGGCGAGCCTCCATCACCTCGTGGAGGATGTCGCCTGCGGCCCTCTCCCTCGGCGACGTCCAGGGCTGGGGCCGGAGGCCAGGATCTTCCAGGCCTTCCATGCGCTCGGCCACGTAGCTGAACCAGGAGCGGCCGCCGACATCCATATCGAAGCGGGCGTCGCCGTCGGTCAGGATATCGAGGCCTGCCCGGATCTGATCGGTGATGTGCGCGGCGAGGGTGTCGGTGTACTGCTCCCTGAACACGAGATCGGCCATGGCCATCGAGAACCTGCGGCCCGCGAGGTTCGCGACATACCATGACGGCCGCGGCAGAGAGCCGGTGATGGTCGTGGCGAGAGGCGTGTGCTTCGTTGCCTTGATCATGGAAACCTCGTTCGCGTGCGCCTGCAGCGCGCCGCGGATGCTAGCCGACAAGACAAGCGTGAGCGAGCCGACACCTCGACCATGCCTGCACAGCCTGGTCGCTCAGGAGCCGTGCGCTCTCGAGCAGCGCTCGATCATCAGCGACAGGGAGGCATCAGCGACAGGGAGGCATCAGCGACAGGGAGGCATCAGCGACAGGGAGGCATCAACGACAGGGAGGCATCAACGACAGGGAGGCATCAGCGACAGGGAGGCATCAGCGACAGGGAGGCATCAGCGACAGGGAGGACCACCTGCGCCGACGATGCGGCTCATCGCGAGCGCAAGCGCGCCCGCGCGCGTCGCGGCGCGTTCAAGAACTGGAGGTGCTCTTCGAGGGCGCTCCACACCGCGGCGATGCGCGGCACCTGGCGCAGGCCGCGCGGCGTGACGAGCCAGAGCTCGAGCACTGGACCTGCGGGCAGGCCCAGATCGAGCTCCACCAGGTCGTCGTCGAGATCGAGCGCGCTGCACGGCAACACCGCGGCGCCGAGCCCCGCGCGCACGGCCTCGATCTGGGCGACGTAGCTGCTCACGATGAGCTTCGGGGCCTTTTTTACATGCCGGTTCTGGTAGTCGTCCTCGACGGTGGGGGTGCGGCCCAGATCGACGCCGATCCAGTCGAGCTCGTCGCGGCCCTTCTTCGAGAGCCGGCGGTGGGCGATAGGCACCGTGGGCAGGGTGACGATGCGCGCGGCCACCAGATCGCCGCTCTTCGGCCGGAAGAAGCGCACGGCGATCTCGGCCTCACGATGGCCCAGATCGGCCACCTCGTAGCTGGTCAGCAGGTGGAGCGACACGCGCGGGTGCCTCTCGGCGAGCGCCGGGAGCACGCGTGGAATCACGCCGTGCACGGCGATCGACTCGGTGAGCGCCAGTCGGACCATCCCCTCGGCCTCCCTCTCGTGGCCGCTGGCCTCGCGCACGAACTGGTCGGCGCCGGCCTCCATCGACTCGACGTGGCGACGCAGCTGCTCGCCGAGCGGGGTGAGCATGGAGCCTCCCGGCAGCCGATCGAAGACCGCCACCCGGAGCGTTCGTTCGAAGGTCGCCATGCGCCGGCTCACCGTCGATTGCTCGATGCCGACCTTGCGGGCGGCGGACGAGAAGCTGCCGGCGCGCGCCACCTCCAGGAAGAGGCGCAGATCGGCCCAATCCAGGTCGGCGAGCGGCCTGCCTGCGGGCGGAGACGCGGGAGAGCGTGCCATGCATCCACGCATGGCACGCCTGCTCAGAACCGTCTACCCAGACGCTGCTGCATGGGCAAGATCGACGCATGCACCTCGTCATCCAAGGTCACCCAGCCCCCGACAGCCTGAGCGACGCGCTCGCTCGGGCCTACGCCAGCGGCCTCGAACGGGGCGGAGCCCGCGTCGAGCTCCTGGCCCTGCGCTCGCTCGCCTTCGATCCGCACTTGCGCGCTGGCTTCAGCGGTCAGCAGGAGCTCGAGCCCGATCTCCGCCAGGCCCAGACCACCATCGAGCGCGCGAGCCACGTGGCCTGGTTCTTTCCCACCTGGTGGGCAGGGCCGCCCGCGCTGGTCAAGGGCTTCATCGATCGGACCTTCTTGCCAGGATGGTCGTTCGCCTATCGAAAGCGGAGCGCGCTGCCCGAGGGGCTGCTCGCCGGCCGCAGCGCGCGCGTCGTGACCACGATGGATAGCCCGGGCTGGTGGTACCGATTCTGGCACTGGCGCTCCGTCCATACCTCGTTCATCAACGCGACATTGCGCTTCGTCGGCTTTGGGCCCGTCCGCGAGACCACCTTCTTCGATCAGAAGACGCGGACCCCGGAGCAACGAGCGGCATGGCTCCGGGAGATGGAGCGCATCGGCGAGCGGGATGCGAGGGAATTCCGCGCCAGCTCCTCCCGCACGCTGGCTGTGGCGTGAAGGTCGGTGGTGGGGTATTCGGCTGATCGTGGGGGCTTTTGAACCGCCAAGACGCCAAAAGACGCCAAGAAAAATTAAAATTAGAAAATCTTGGCGTCTTATGGCGCCTTGGCGGTTTCATCATTCCGGCAGGGTGGGGGAATGCCCACCGCCTGAAAGTGGCACCTTCCATGCGTGGATGATGGGTCGAGATAGTTTCGCTCATCCAGGAGGGGCAGAACGCGTAAGGACTCTTCTGCGGCTCCTTGAGCGGGGCTCGAGGGCACCGCCGTCAGCTATCCTCCCGCCGATGCGTTGTCTACGCCTCCGCTCCGGCGCCGCGCTCGCCGCGGCGCTCCTGCTGCCCTCGCTCCTCGCGTGCGCCGGCCCTCGGGCTCGGCCTCTCCCTCCTGCATCGAGCGCTGGTGCGCTGTCCGCGGCGCCCGCCGGCGAGGCGCGCCGGCGCGCGCGGGATCTCGGCATCGTGATCGGCCGCCTGCCCACCGGGAAGCTGAACGCGATCACCGATGTCCACGGCGTGCGCGTCGGGCACGTGACCCATCGCCGCGGCGCCGGCCGGCTCGACCCGGGCAAGGGGCCGGTCCGCACGGGCGTGACCGTCATCCTGCCGACGTCCGATGACTTCTGGCACAACAAGGTCCCCGCCGCGAGCTTCGTCCTGAACGGGAACGGGGAGATGACCGGCCTCCATTATGTGATGGAGTTCGGGGTCCTCGAGACGCCCATCGTCTTCACCAACACCCTCTCCGTGGGCCGCGCGCTCGATGGGGCGATCCAGTACATGCTCCGGCGCTATCCGGGCATCGGCGTGGACGAGCCCACGGTGACACCGATCGTCGGAGAGTGCGACGACAGCGCGCTGAACGACATCCGCGGGCTGCACGTGTCGGCCGAGGACGTCCTCGAGGCGGCGGAGCACGCCGCGGATGGCCCTGTCGACGAAGGGGCGGTCGGCGGCGGGACCGGGATGATCTGCTACGATTTCAAGTGCGGTATCGGGACGGCATCGCGTGTCCTGCCGGAAGCCGCGGGCGGGTTCACGGTGGGCGCCATCGTCCAGGCGAACTTCGGGGCGCGCGGCGAGCTCCGGGTCGACGGGGTGCCGGTAGGGCAGGAGATCCGCGATCTCCTGCCCGTGCCGGATGTCCACGGCGAAGGCTCGCTGCTCGCCGTTGTCGCGACCGACGCGCCCCTGTCCGCGCGGCAGCTCGAGCGGGTGGCGCGGCGCATCGCGCTCGCGGTGGGGCGCACAGGGACGATATCGCGCGACGGCAGCGGCGACCTGTTCCTGGCCTTCGCGACGGGCAACCGGGTGCCGGTCGAGCCCGAGGGGCTGACTCGGGATCTCCGTGAGGTGGACGACGCGCGCCTGAACCCGATGTTCCAGGGCGCCGAAGAGGCGGTGGAAGAGGCCATCCTCAACGCGATGACCATGGCGACGACGACGTTCGGACAGGACGACCACGTCGCCCACGCCATCCCGCTCGACCGGCTCCGCGAGGCGATGCGACGGTATGGGAGGCTCGGTGAGCCGGGACGCTGAGCCGGATTTGCGCGCCGCCACGCCGGATCAAGAGCCGACATGCGCGCCCCCCCGGGAAGAGCGAAGTCTCGACTCAGATGATCAGCAGGAGTTCGAGATCGCTCTCCTTTCCCGTCGCGCCCCCCGCCCCCGCCGCGCCCCCCGCGGGCACGTGAGGCGCGTTGACCGGCGCTAGCCGGAGCGCGCCGAGAGGCCGCGGCCCCGAGCTCTCCGGCGGAGGCCCGCCGGCGTCGGTCGCGCCGCGATCGCCGTGCGCGCGCTGCGCGCAGCCGGCGATCGCGGCGCGCACCGCGCAGAACACGCGCTCCGTGTCGAGCCCCCCGGGCTCCTGAGCCGCCCTGGCCAGGCTCTCGTCGACGCAGGCGGCGCACGGGGCGGAGGTCGCCGCGAGCCGCACCACCAGCGTCGCCTCCAGGCGACCGAGCTCTACCCTGTTGAATGGCACGGTGAGCGCCGAGCCGCGGCCCCGGCCGACATCGACGCTGACGAGGAGGGTATCGCCATCACGTATCACCATGGTTTCCCGCGGGGGGCGGCCACTTACGCGCTCTGGCGCAGACTCACGAAGACTTGTGTTGACAAGGATCCACAGGCGATCGGAGCTCGCCTGTCCGCTCTTCTCCGCAGCGTCGCTGGTGCGGCCTTCTGCCATTCTCACGCCCTCCGAGGAGGCGAACCTACAGCCGTTGGAGGCGGACGGCGATGGTCCTTCCGGACAGACAATGTCCGGACGGGCGCGTCCGCCGGGGACGCCGCCGCGCCCGGTGAACGCGGCGGACACGGAGGTCGTTGCTGCGTCCGTTGCGCCGTCCGGCGCGAGGCGGTAAGCACAGCCGGCGAGCGGAGGGCGGAGCGTGGATGAGCCAGAGCGACGCGACGAGGACCCGGACCAGGGCGCGGGCGAAGCCGGGAGCGAGCGCGCGTCGCTCGCCATCCTGTTCCTCGCCGCCGCGTTCGCGCTCGCGCTCCTGCTGACCGTCGTGGCGCTCCTCGCGTTCGCGGCGATGAGCCAGCGATCGCCGTCGCCGGTCCAGGTCGGCGCCCTGGTCGGCGTTCCGGTCGACGCTCCGGCCGCGCTCGGCCGGCGGGGCTAGCCGCAGGTCTTCTGGACCACGCCGAGCAGCGCGCTGAAGTCGACGGGCTTCTTCAGGTAGGCCGTGCCCTCGGGCGGGCCGTCGTGGCCGGAGACGATGGTCACCGGGATCGCCGCGAGCGCGTGCACCTGCTTCAGCGCGGCGAGCATCTCCTCGCCGGTCATGATCGGCATCATGAGGTCGAGCAGGATGAGCCCGGGCGGCGGGTCCGCCTGGTGCAAGAGATCGAGCGCCTCCCTGCCGTTGCTGGCGCAGTAGACATCGTAGCCCGACGACTCGAGCATCTCGCGGAGCATCTCGCGGAGCTCGGCGTCGTCGTCGACCAGGAGGACGGGGGCGCGCGGGTTCGGGGGAATCGGCGTCACGCGCGGCCCGTTGAGCCCGTCGGTTGGCAAGGGTTCACTCATCGCTGTTACCTCTTCCAGACTGCGCAAGCATGCAGGAGCGATAGCAGGCGAACACCGCGCACGCATTGCATGCCCTCAGCATCGTCGGATCTTCTCCGGACATGGTTCCGGGCTACGCGGGGGCGGCGCCGCTCCGCGCCGAGCAGCGGGCGAGGGGCGTGGGGGGAGCACGGGCACCGCGAGCGAAGCCATGCGAAGCGCCGAGGGTTACGGGAGTTGCGCCGCGGGTCAAGCCTCTCCGCTCTCGCCCCGCTCGCCCTCCGGCGTTCCGGGCCGGAACCCGAGCGCGCGCGCCTGGGCTGGGCCGGTGTGGCGACGGCGCCAGACCACCGCGTCGAGCAGGTAATGGGTCGCCTGCGGCAGCGCGAGCAGCGGCACGAGCAGCGCCCGCGCGCGCGGCCCGAGGAGCGGCTCGTCCCCTGTCCGCGCGCCGCCGAAGAGCTCCGGCCGGTCGTGCCAGACGAGCCGGTCCCAGAGCATCTCCTCGACGAACGCGAGCGCCAGCGCGATCCCGAGGAAGGCGAGGAGCCCGGAGGCGAGGACCCGCGCGAGCAGCGAGCGCGGCGCCTCGCGGGCCCGCTCCCGGGCGTACGCGAAGACGAGCGCCATGTACGGGACCCCGTGGACGATCACGTTGGTCACCGTGAACTGGAAGTCGCTGTCGGTCGCGACGATGCCGACGTACCAGGTCGCCGCGGTCGTCGCGACGACGACGTGCTTGCCGAGGTTGAGCGGCGCGCGGTCGACGCAGGCCCGCTGGATCGCGCGGGCGACGTACGCGACGGCGAGCGCGGCGTACACCGCGCCGAGCGGGCCCACCGCGGCCGCGAGCCAGGGCGCGCTCACGAAATCGCCGTCCACGAACCACTGGAACGCGCGCGGGGGGTGGGCGTGCGCGTGCCAGTAAAGGAGCGGCCACCCCGTCGCCGCGTAGACGAGCGCGTCGTCGAGGAGGCGATCGACGCGCGAGCGCTCGCCCGCGAGCGCGCGGTAGATCGCGACCCACCCGACCTGCTGGCGGACGAAGTGGATCACGGCCACGTAGGCGAGCGCGCGCCAGAAGGCGAGCTCGGAGGCGAGGTGGAGCGCGACGCCGGCGGCGTAACAGGCGAGCGGAACGCCGGCGTAGAGCGCGGGGTGGCGGCGGAGCTCCTCCGGGTCGAGGTACGTGCGGAAGAGCGTCGTGTGCACGTGGGCCACGTCGACGCCGACCACGAAGAGCAGGAAGCCCCAGGCCGGGAGCGCGCCCCCCGTCGAGAGCGCGGCGAGGGCGAGGGCGACCGCCGCGGAGCCGCCGAACACCGCGAGGTCGACGCCGCGGCCCCACAGGAAGCCGCCGCGGGCCGCGCCGCGGGGCCCGGCCGGCAGCGCGCCAAGGAGGTCGGGCCCGGCCGAGGCCAACGCCGAGACCCGCGCGTCAGCCGTGGATGGCCGCGGAGATGATCCAGGCGAGGCCCAGGATCACCGAGCCGATCACGATCGCGAGCGCCGTGTTCTGGTCCTCCTCGATCTCCTTGCGGATGGAGAAGGGGGTGAGCTTGGTGATCAGCACGAACGCCAGCAGGAAGACGAGCAGCCCGACCGCGACGAAGACGAGCGTTCCGATGACGGCTTTGATCAAATTTTGAACGTCGGGCATCGGCGGTTCTCTCTGGGCGCGGGGCGGCGCGCGGCGCGCGCTCGTGACGTCGTGAGCTCGAGGGGCGTGAGCCTACGCGAGTCGGCCGGCAGGGTGAAGCGCGGTCGCTGCGCCGCGTCGCGTCCTCGACGCGCGCGCCCGGGCGGCGACGTGCTATCGCCCTGCGGTGTCCACGACCGTGCGCCGAACCCTGCCCCGCCGCGCCCTCACGGCCGCGCTCGCGGCGCTCGGCCTGCTCTGCGCAGGCGCGCCCCACCTCGCCGCAGCGGCGCCTCCGTCCGGCGAGCCGGCGCCGATCGCCGCCGCGCGGCCGGCTGGCCCGCGCCCGCAGGCGGCAGCGCGCCCGCAGCGCGCCTCGGCGCAGCGGGCGGGCGCTGCCGGGGCGCATCGCAAGCCGGCCGGTGGGCGCGCGCACGGCGGGGGCGCGCAGTCCGGCAAGGCGGCGGGCGTACCGGCCGGCAAGGCGGCGCACGCGCAGTCCGGCAAGGCGCTGCGCGGCGGTGGCGCGCCGAACGGCAAGGCGGCGCACGCGGCAGGGACGCCGAGGAGCGCCGCGGCGGCTCCGGCGGAAGCGCCGCTCGATCTCGCGTTGCCCGTCGAGCGGGTCACGCTGAAGAACGGGCTGCGCGTGGTGCTGAGCCCCGACGAGAGCTCGCCCACCGTCGCGGTGGCCGTGACGTACGACGTGGGCTCGCGCGACGAGCCGAGCGGCAGGAGCGGCGTGGCGCGCCTCGTGATGGACGTGATGGCCGGGAGCAGCCGCAGCCTGCCGGCGGGCGAGCCCCAGCGCCTCGTCGCCGAGCGCGGCGGCGAGCTCCACGCCGAGGCGGACGTCGATCGCACCACCTACACGGCGGTGGCGCCCGCGAACGAGCTCGCGCTGGCGCTGTGGCTCGAGGCCGATCGCATGAAGGCGCCCGCGCCGAGCGCGGAGGGCTTCGAGGCGCAGCGCAGGGACGCGATCGAGCGGCGCGGCGCGACCCTCGGCGCCGCCCACGGCCAGGGCGCGATCCGGCTCAGCGAGCTCGTCTTCCAGGGGTACTGGCCCCACGAGCACCCGGCGCTCGGCGAGGCGAACGATCTCGCGGGCGCGGAGCTCTCGTGGGTCCGCGACTTCCACGTCGCCCATTACGGCCCGAACACGGCGGTGCTCGTGATCGCCGGCGGCTTCGAGGCGGGCGCGGCGATGGCGCTCGTGCACGAGTACTTCGACGGCATCCCCGCCGTCTCGGCCGCGCCCTTCAAGGACGTGCCGTTCCCCGAGCAGACGAGCCAGCGCACCGGCGTCGTGAGGGACAGCGCCGCCCGCGCGCCGTCCATCCTCTACGGGTGGGCCGCGCCGCCGCCCGAGCACCCGGATCACCACGCGCTCGCGCTCGCGGCCTCCCTGCTCGGGCGCGGGGAGAGCTCGCGGCTCCAGGCGCTCCTGGTCGGGAACAGGGCCGTCGCGCGGTCGGTGCAGGTCGCGATCGACGGCCACCGCGGGCCCGATCTCTTCTCCATCGACGTGCGGCTCGCCGAGGACGCCCAGGTCGGCGACGTCGAGAAGCTGATCGAGGGCGAGATCCGGGCGCTCTCGACGGCGGGACCTTCGCAGGCGGAGCTGACGAGGGCGCGCCGGCTGCTCCAGTCGGCGTTCGTGTCGGGCCTCGCGGACGCGAGCGCGCGGGCGCGGGCGCTCGGCGAGCACGAGCTCCTCTTCGGGGACGCCGCCCACCTGAACGGGGAGCTCGCGCGCTACTTCGCGGTGACCCGGGAGGACGTGCAGCGCGTCGCGCGCGAGCACCTCGGCCCGACGCGCCGGACGATCGTCGAGACCTATCCCCCTGCAGTGCCGGGAGCCGCCCCGCCTCCGCGCGCGTCGACCGGCGCGCCGCGGCAGGACGCCGAGGTGGCGACGCCGGGCAAGGGCGCGGAGAAGGCGGCGTCTGGCAAGGCCGCGTCGGGCAAGGGGGCGAGCAAGGCCGCGCCGGGCAAGGCGACGCACAAGGCCGCGCCCGGCAAGCGCCCGGCGAAGGCGCGCGGCGCGGCGAGCCGGCCCGCGGCGGATCAGGCGCCGAGGAAGCCGGCGAAACACACGAAGAAGTGACGCGAAGAGGCGGGCGACGGAGAAGGCGTGACCCGATGAACGAGCGAAGCGAGCGACGCGACCTGCGCGGGCGGCGGACAGCGCGCCCCTGGCTCTCCTGGACCACGGCGCTCGCGGCGGCCGTGGCGTGCGGCTGCGCTGCTGGGCAGGCGCCGCAGCCGCACGCGCAGGCGGGAGCACCGGCGAGGCCCGCGCCGGCGACGTCTGGGCCGGCGGCGCCGCCGGCCGAGGTCGCTCGCGGGGAGCAGCCGCCGCCGTCCGGCCCCGCGAAGCCCGCGCGCATGCCCCCGATCGCCTGGGCCGAGCTCCCGAGCGGCCTCCGCGTCGCCACGGCGGTGAGCCGCGCGCTGCCGCTCGTGGAGGTCCGGGTGGTCATCCGCGGCGGCTCCGCGGCCGACGGCGAGCGCACGGGGCTCGCCGCGCTCACGGGCGAGCTCCTCCTGCGCGGGGGCGCGGGCGGCCTCCCCGGCCGCGAGGTGCTCGCGCGCGTCGAGTCGCTCGGCGCCTCGCTGCGGGTGGACACCGGCCTCGACGCGACCGTGATCGGCCTGCGCGCCCCCAGCGATCGCCTCGCGGAGGCGGCCCTGCTGCTCGGGCTCGTCGTGCAGCGGCCGCGCCTCGACGCCGCGGAGCTCGCCAGGCTGAAGGCCCAGGCCGCCGAGGCGGCGAGGGAGCGCGCGCGCTCGGACGGCCGCTGGGGAGCGCTGATGGTCCTCTTCCGCGACCTCTACGCGCTCCCCACCGAGCTGCACCCGTACGCCTCGTTCGGCGCGACCGCGGCGGAGCTCCCGCAGATCACCGCCGCCGACTGCCGCGCGTTCCATGCGGCGTGGTACGTCCCGAAGAACACCGTGGTGGTGGTGGCGGGCGACACGACGCCCGAGGCCGCGCGCGCGGCCGTGGAGAAGGCCTTCACCGACCGCCGCGGCGAGGAGCCCCCGTCGCTCTCGTTCACCGATCCGGTGGCCCCGGCGTCGCTCAAGATCACGATCGTCGATCGCCCGAAGAGCGCGGAGAGCGAGCTCTTCCTCGGCTTGCTCGGCCCCGAGCGCAGCGCCCCGGAGTGGCCCGCGCTCGCGGTCGCGGGCGAGGTCCTCGGCGGCCCCTCCGGGCGCCTCTCGCAGGAGCTCCTCGAGCCGCGCGGGCCGGCGCGCGAGGTGTCCGCGGCGCCGCTCGACGTCGCGCACGGGCCCGTCCCGCTCCTGGCCCACGTCCGCGTCCCTGCGGCGCGCACGGGCCTCGCCGCGCAGGCGATGCTGGAGCACGCGGAGCGGCTCGCGGCCGCGGCGCCCTCGCAGGAGGAGGTCGACGCCGCGGCGCGGCGGCTCACCGCCGGCCTCGGCCTCGGCCTCGGGACGGCCACCGGGCTCGCCGACGAGATCGCCGGCATGCAGGCGCTCGATCTGCCAGACGACCACCAGGAGAGCTACCGCAAGGAGCTCCGGGACATCACGCCGGCCTTCGCCGGCAAGGTCGCGCACGACAACGTGCGACCGGCGCACGCAGCGATCGTCGTGGTGGGCGACGCCCAGGCGATCGGCCCGATGCTGAGCCGCCTCGGGGACGTGAAGGTGGTCGACCCGACCCGCGCCTTCGAGCGGAAGCGCACGATCCCGCGGGACGCGAGCGCGTCGTCCGCCCCGTCGCAGGCGCCGGCGCCCGGCGCTGGCCGCGCGGCGCCGGCAGAGGAGCCGCAGTGACGGCCGCCGGGCGCCGGGCGCCGCGCGCGCCGCGTGGTCCAGCGCCGGCGATGCGCGCCTTCGCGCCGGCGATGCGCGCCTTCGCGCCCGCGGCGCGCGCCTTCGCGCTCGCGGCAGGGCTCGCGGCCGCGTCCTCCCCGGGCGCCGTGCGGGCGCAGCCGAAGCCTGCGCCGGCGGCCCCCGCGCCGGCGGCGTCGACGGCGGCGGCCGCGCAGCTCGACGGCGCGACGTACGACTACGAGCACCCGTCTGCGCCGGCGCGCGGCGCTGCCGAGCAGGGCGCAGCGCAGCCCGACGATGCCGGGCCCGCGGTGCCGCCGGAGCGGCGCTGGCGGGGTCGCGCCTTCGTGCACCGCCTGGCGGCCGCCGATCCCGCGCGGCCGCTGCCGATCCTCGTGTTCCTGCACGGCACCAACGAGGCGCGGATCGAGCACCGCTGGATGGGCGGCGGCCCGGAGGGCGACGTGCGCCGGATCGCGGCGCAGCTCATGGAGGCGGGCCGGATCCCGCCGATGCTCGTCGCGGCGCCGAGCGCCGTGCTCCCGGCGGCCGTGGCCGTCGCGCGGACGAGCTGGCCCGCCTTCGATCTGGACGCGTTCCTCGACGCCACGGCCGCGCGGCTGCGCGGCGTCGCGACCGTCGACCGCGCGCGCGTCGTCGTCGCGGGCCACTCCGGCGGCGGCTGCAACAAGGCGGGCGGCATCGCGGCCGCTTTGAGCGCGTCGACCCCCGTGCACGCGGCGCTCGTGATCGACACGTGCATGGACGTCGACATCGCGCTCCCCCTCGCGCGCTCGCGCCCGACCACGCACGTCGTCGTGTCGTGGCAGACGATGACCTGGGTCAAGCGCCCCATCGCCGACTTCCGCCGCGCCTTCCAGCGCGGCGTCGACGCGCACCCTGCTGCTCCGGGCGTCCTCCGCGAGCTCGAGCCGCTCATCCCGACGGAGCCGATGCCCCACGACGCCATGGTGCCCCTGGTGCTGCGGCGCTGGCTGCCGCCGCTCCTCTCGCCGGACGCCGCGCCGAGCGTGCCCTGCGTCTCGCCGTGACCGCCCCGGGACGCGTCGCCGCGTCCGTCACTCGGTAGCCGCGCGGCGTCGAGGCTGCGCCGCGCACAAAACAGCTCAAGCGGGTTGGTCGGCATCCCTCGGACGCGCGCCCCATGTTAGGTCGTGTACAGGATGAAGCTCAACCTGTTGACCGTCGCACTCGCCGCTTCGGCGGCGGTTGTTCTCCTTGACGCACAGGCCAGGGCGGACTGCGGCTGTTCAGGGACCCCGAGCGCCATCACGTCCGACTCGAGCGGCCCCTGCCTGCGCTACGAGGCTCCATCGGGGTCGAGCAACGACATCACGTTCCGCTTCGACAAGGCCTATGCCTGCGGTCGGTATGCGACGGGCGAGTACTTCGTGATCAGCGAGAACGGCGTCGCCAGCATCACGACCATCACCCCCGAGGCGGCCGGCGGCCGCCACGGCGTGGACGTGAACCCTTCCCCCGACGGGCCGCAGCGGTGGGACGACCGGCTCGACGACCATGCACCGCCCATCAGCCTGCCTTACGCTGCGCCGCCCGGCAGCTCCGTCGTGAAGTACGTGTCCGACAACCCGTCGGGCGATTGCGATGGCGCCGGTGAGAAGTCATGCGGGCGTTTCGCGGCCGTGGTCACGGTGATCGACGCGCCGCCCGCTGACCCGAGCACGACCTTTCGTCCTCCTTTCGTGGGCACGAACAAGCCCGTGCTCTCGACCTCCACGCTGCAGACGCAGCTTCTGTCGCGCCTGCAGGCTGCGTGCGCCGACACACCCTCGCTGGAGACGGCCCTGGCCTGGACGCGTCACCTCCGCCTCGATTACACGAGCCATTCGGTCACGTGCGACCTCATGCCGCCGGAGGACGCGCTCCCGGACGGCAGGCCGTGGTCGACCGACATCTGGGCGCGCGACACCGACGTCTACGCATGGCTGCATCTCGCCGATGTGTGCGGCGCGCCGCCCTGCACGCCCGAAGAGGATCTCGCCGCCAAATTCCCCGTGCTCGTCGGCTACGTGCAGCACGGTATCGACATCTGGGGCGTCGACAAGATGGGCGCCAGCCTGTTCCGAGGCGGCGGCGGCAACGGCGGCGGCAAGCTCTTCGCCTATGCCTTCGCGGCCACGATGCTCGCCGACCCGGCGATGCTTGCTGACCTCTCGGCCGTCGACACGGACCGATTCTTCGAGACGGCCAGCTATTACGCCGGCAAGAACGGCGCCGCCCTGTGGGGGCAGCCCGTCGGTTCGGAGGAGGAGTACTGGGCCGACTTCTCCGATCAATCGACCCGGACGATCCGAGACCCCTATGGGTACATCGACGGCGGCTTCGAGCCTGGCGGATGGTATCAAGACAACACGGCCAAACCGACGAAATACTCGGCGCTCCTCATGCGGCTCATGCCTGCGCTCGCGGCGGCATGGCCGGTCAACAAGGACGTCATCCTCTCGTATGCGGATCGCTGGGTCGACCACGGCGCCTTGACACAGCCGGATCCCTGCGCGCCCGTCGGGGGCCAGTATGGCTCCGACTACGGTCCTGACGGGAGCGGAGAGTGTATCTCCGGCTCGGGGAGGGTGCCCGAGCTCGATGGGAGCAACAAGGACGGGGGCAATCGTGAACGAGCGATGGGTGAGTGCATGTGGAGCGCCTTCCGGGGCTGCTCCGAGACCTGCTCCTGCCCGGGTCAGTCGTGTGAGTCCACGAGCCAATGCGGCGATGGCAAGATCGAGGCTCCCGAGGAATGCGACGGTGACGATCCCGGGAGCTGCCCCGCGGGATGCGTTCCTCCCGACCAGCCGAACGGTTGCAGGTGCGTGGCCGTTGGCGCCGGTAGCGGCACCGGATCATCCGCATCCAGCGGCGGCTCCAGCACATCGAACAGTGCAGGTGGAGAAGGCGATGAAGGCGGCGGGTGCACCTGCGGAGTGGCAGGCCGAACCGCCCCGACGGGCGCTCTGGCGGCATGGATGGCCGCCTGGGCAGCGGCCCTTCATCGGATCCTCCGGCGCCGCCGCATGGTTTCCCTCACGGCCGGGTGAACAGGTTGGCGATCGCTATCAAGATCACGTTCTGACCTGGGCGAGGGCGCCGCCATGGCGCTGATCCACCACCCTTGCGCACCTTATGGTGGATCGGGAGACTCCCGAGCGAGCCGCTTCCGTCGTTCCTGATTCCAGCTTCGCCCTCTCGGTGGTACCGTGGTCGTCATGCCCCGGTCTCGGTGTCCAGGGGCGTTGTCGCATCAGCGCGTCAACGAGCTTGGACACGGCGACGGCACGGAGGGTACCGCTCGTGTGGCAAGCATCGGCTTCCAGTGGACGATCTGACGTCAATCTCCCGATGGTGGACAGCGCGCGTGCCGTTGCGGCGCGCTCTGACCGCTCCGGCGACGCCGGTCCCGCTTCTTCTGCAGCCGGGCGGGGCGACGTAGCCCAGGACCCGCGGCGCAACCAGCTCGTCGCCGGGCGGTACAAGCTCTCGCGGCTGGTCGGACGCGGCGCCATGGGCGAGGTGTGGCTCGCGCACGACAGGGCGCTACGGATCGACGTCGCGCTCAAGCTCCTCACGGTCCAGCGCGAGAGCCAGGCTGGCACCGCGCTGGAGCGCTTCCGGTTCGAGGCCCAGGTCGCGGCGCAGCTGGCGCAGAAGACGGACCACGTCGTCGCCGTGCACGACGTCGGCAACGATCCTGCCGTGGGTCCGTACCTCGTCATGGGCTACGTTCGAGGTCGGTCCCTGAGGCAGCTCATGCAGGGGCGGGGGCCGATATCCCCGGCGGAGTTCGCCCCGCTCCTCGGCCAGATGGGAGAGGCCCTCTCCGTCGCGCACGGCCTCGGCATCGTGCACCGCGACATCAAGCCGACGAACGTGCTGCTCGAGGAGGAGCGCAACGGTGACGTGCGCGCCAAGGTCGCGGATTTCGGCATCGCCAAGTGGATCCGAAAGGAGCTGCCAGCCGACTTTCCCCGCCGAACCGTCGACGGCGTGGTGCTGGGCACGCCGGCGTACCTTAGCCCGGAGCACGCCTGCGACGGGGACACCAACCCGCACTCGGACATGTGGGCGCTCGCGGTCGTCTCGTACGAGGCGCTCACGGGCCGGCTGCCCTTCTCGGGCCACACCATGAGCGACGTGCTCGCCTCGATCCTGGCCACAGCGCAACCGCCAGGGCCGGCGCTGTACCCCGAGGCGCCGCCAGCGCTCTCGGCCTGGTTCGCGCGCGCGTTCGCCTTGAACCCGACGGAGCGGTTCCCCTCGATCGAGGCCATGGTCGCCGCCTACAAGGCCGCCGTCGGCCCGTCGGCTGCGCCGGCGCGCGCCGAGCGGGCCGAGCCCGCGCGCCGGGGCAAGCTGGGCCTCGCGGCCGGCCTCGTCGTGGCGCTCGGCGTCGTGCTGTCGACCGGCGCGCTGTGGGCGCAGGCGCAGGTCCCCGCCGCGCTGCGGGCGTCGAGCGTCGACGTGCGCGCTGCGTCCGTGGTCCGCGCCGCGCGGGCGCGCATCGCGGCCCAGGCGAGCCCACGCCCAGCAGCGAGATCGGGTGACGCCGCGGCCGTGGAGGCCGCTGTGCCCGCGCCCGACGAGGCCGCTGTGCCCGCGGCCGCGCCGCGCCCCCTCGCCGCGCAGGCCGCGCGCCCGGTCGACCCGCGCCTGGCGCCGCGGAGCGCTCGCATCCCCCGCGGTGACCGCGCGACCGGCGCGCGAAGCGTGCCCACCGAACGCGAGCTGCTCAGGACGCGTCACTGAGCGGTTGTTGCCAACGAGCGCGTACGTAAAACGAGCCCGTGCTACGAGCGCGCCTCTCGCTGAGAGATCGAGCTCAGCAGCGCTGACGACCCTGCCCCGCCGTCCCGGTCGGCGATGTCCGACAGGCTGATGACGCCGACAGGACGCTTCTGACCATCGACACAGATGATCCTCGACTTCTTGTGGCTGCTCATCAGGCGCGCGGCCACGTTCAGATCCTCGTCCGGCCCGCAGCAGACGACCTCTCGGGTCATGACGTCCTCCGCCCGTGTCGACGAGGCGCGACGGTGCTCCCCGAGCACCCGGATCGCGAGGTCTCGATCGGTCAGGGTCCCGATGACGGAGCCATCGTCGCCGCAGATCGGAACAAAACCGATGTTCCGCGCCTGCATCAGCTCGGCGATGTTCTCGACGGGCTCGCTCGCCTTGCAGCAGGCCACGTCTGTCTTCATGAGCTCGGAGCAATTCATTGTCTCTCCTCCTGGAATCGCACTCAGCATCGTGTTCGAGACGCCCATCGTCCCGTCTCGAAGACCAGCAAACGGCGGGCCATCACGCCGGCGAGGCACAGGTGTCGAGCTCGCGGCGCGCAGAGGATCGCACGTGGCACACGTCTCGCTGCGATCGAGCGGACACGAGGCGCGATCTTCTGCCCTCCGGCGGCCTCGACGCTCCTCCAGATTTCGCCCGGAGAAGCCTCGGTTCGAGGAGGAGGATTCAGGAGATCGTCACGGCGCGAGGGCTCCCCGGGGCCGCCGCTCTCTTCGCTTCTGCCTTCAGCTTCCTCAGGTGTCCGTGCAGGGTCTCGGAGTCGAGGCCATGCAGCGTCAACCGGAAGCCGGCCTCGAGCGTCGAGCTGGGCACCATCGGATGATGGTTGTGCACCAGGGCGACGGGCAGCGGGTCGTTCAGGATCTTGCCGACGTAGAGCGCGATGATCTCGTCCAGCTGCAGCGAATTGCTCGCCCGCCAGAAATGGTGGTCCGACAGGAACAGCGCATAGAGCGGCGTGTAGATCTCGATGGCGGTCTGCAGGTCGACGATGTTCAGCCAGGTGTTCGGGAGGTCGCCGATGCTCGCGTCGTCATCTGTGATGGCAGAGAAGTCGATCTCTTTCCGGGGCTCGATCTCACGCCCCTCTGCGCGAAGCTTCTCGTTCAGCTCGATGATGAAGTTGTAGAAGGTCAGATCGTGGACCGTGAACGTGTTGTCCAGGAGGTCCTCCAGCCTCCTGGTCCTCAGCGGCGTCGTCGTCTCGATATGGATGCCCGGGACGTTGTCCTCGATGAACTTCAAGATTTCCGTGCCGATGGTGAAGTGGCGCAGGATGAGGTAATTGGCCTCCGGGGCGACGAAGAGCCTCAGGCCCCAGTAAATGGACCGGTGCAACAACCACGGAGATTGCCAGCTCGCCGGGACAAGAATCTTCATGAGCTTGATGCCGGAGATCGACAGGCGGGCGAACGGCCTGATGATCGGCATCACGACCCTGCGCGTGGTGCTGCGCTGGCTCTTCAGAAAGGCGGCTTTGGCCCTCTCGTCGATCGGCAAGGACCGGTCCAGGTACAAGGCCAGCCACGGATCGGGATCCCTGGGGTCGTGCTTCATCTTCCTGAAAAGGTCCTGAAAATCCATGTCAGTAGCTCCCGATCTCCTCGAGCTGGAGGCGGTAGAGTCGCGCGGTGACCCGGGCGGTCTTGAGGATTCTCGGCGCCATCCGCGGGAGGTTCAAGATACCACAGCGGAGCGCCTCTTCCAGCTCGCCCAGGTGATCTTCGTCGGCCTTCGCGTGATAGAGATAGAAGCTGACCGCCTGCGCCTCCAGGCGAAGGGCGGACTGCACATGCTCGGCCCACTGGGCCGCGACCCGCTTGCCTAGGCCTTCGATGATGTACATGGCGCCGAGGAGATCGAAGGGGTTCGGCTGATCGGCGCGATGGAAGATCCAGGCGGACAGGGCCTCGCTGCCGATGTTCAGCTCGTGCCGCGCGAGCCCGGCCGGGTCGCCGCCGCTCTTCAGGTAGTCTTCCTCCAGCATCAGGTAATCGCGATGCTCCGTGGCCGCGTGGCGGATGAAGCGCGAGCGCAGCTCGGCGAACTCGTGGCCGATGTTGGAGGCGGCGCGCGCGATCCAGAGCGCCCCGTTCATGACCTGCGCCCGGTGGTTCAGCAGGAGCTCGTGGTAATCGGCCAGGCGAATGCGACGCTCGATCACGCGCCGCACGATCGGGATGTGATGCACCTGGGACTCGAAATCCAGCCAGATGGACGACAGCCCGCGCAGGACGGCCTGCGGTGAATCTTCGTCTCGAGGCGATGTACGTTCCGGAAGCATCCCGAACCTCCCTGGTGATGACGGCGGGTCAGACGACCGTGAGCAGCATGAAGGCGATGACGCAGCGGCCGCTCTCCGGGATGAAGCCGAGGACCTGCTGGCCCGGCTGCAGATCCCGCTCCTCGATCAGCTGATGCAGCATGAGGAGAATGGATGCGGCTCCCGTGTTCCCCTGGGAATAGAGGTTCGTGAACCAGCGAGCCTCGGGCACCATCGCCCCGGTCTTCGCGAGCAGCTTGACCATCTCTCCGCGGAGAGAGTGGGACGAGTAGTGCGCGAGGAAGTGGTCGATGGCTCCGGGCCTCAGACGTCGCCGATCCACGAGCTCGAGGTAATGCTTCGCCCACACGGGGAACATGCGGTAAAGCAGATCGAAGTCCTGCTTGAGGACGACGGCGCCCTGCTGCGCCGCGAGCGCAGGGCTGTCGTAGTGACTCCAGGGCTTCCTCTCACCCGCCCGGTTCCTGGAGGTGCCCGCGTACATGCAGGGGTCGAAGCGGTCGGCATAGGAGCAGAGATCGATCCATTCCACCCTCAGAGAGCGGCGCCCCTCGTTCGGCCTGGTCTCCAGGAGCCAGGCGCCGGCCCCGTCGGAGAGGGTCCAGCGGAGAAACTCGGTCTCCATCAAGGCGGAGGAGTCCTCGCCTTCCTGCTCCCGACCGGCATAGAAGCCAGGTCGGAAGAAGCGACTGGAGAACTCGGCGGCGCAGGCCACGCCGCAGTCGTGCTCGCCCGCCTTCAGCTGGAGGTAAACGGACTTGAACGCCATCATGCTGCTGGCGCAGACGCTCTGAAAGCTCGCGATCTCCATCGGCCGCAGGCCGAGCTCGCCGTGGACCGCGCTGGCAAAACCGGGGACGAGGAGGTCGCCCTGGGTGGTGGCCGCCGCCAGGAAGGAGAGCCTCTCCGCGGCGATCTCGCTGCGCGAAAGCGCGTCCCGTATCGCACGAGCCGCCATGTCTGCGCTGCTGTGAAGGTGCACGCCGTCCGGCGTCAACGCGTAATGACGTGTCTTGATGCCGTTCTGCCGCAGGACGAAGCGCCCGAGCCTGGAGCGTCTGTCGTTGAGCTCGCCGATGTACTGCTCCATCTCCTCGTTCGGGACCGGCTTGCCAGGCAAGAACGCGCCAGTGCTGGTGATGTAGACGGAACGATCCATGATCCTTCTCCGTGGCAGACATGGGCTTGGAGCTCGTCACGGCGGCATGCGGCATCAACACTACCTCAATCGCCCTCGCCGGGCCGAGGCGTAACCATGTCCCGTCCTCGCGCTCTCGCTCGCACCCGTCTTGGTCGGAACCTGCGCGATCGTGCTCCGGGCCGTCGAAGAGGCGAACCGCGCCGAGCTCGAGGGCATCCGCGCACAGATTGAGCACGGCGTGTCTGTCGATGAGCTGAAGAGCTCGGCGCCGCCGCCCAGGTTCATCCGCATCCTACGGCCGGTCGGCACCATCCATGCGGGTCGACTTGGCTGCCGTCGTCGTGACCGGACACGAGCTTCGTGCGCGGTGGCGCCCTGCTTGCATCAAGACGGCAGCGTCAGGTGCAGCCATGGCGCAAGAGGCCCCCAAGACACCCGAGAAAAGAAGGCCAAAGCACGTACGCAGCCCCCTGAAAGACGTCGCTCCGAGCCGTCCCAGGGGAGCTCCTGCGCAGGACGATCGAGGGCAGGCGCCGAGGGCCGAGAAGGACCGCTCGCCCGCGCCGCCCGGCGAGCGGTCGACCCAGGCGCCCCACGGAGCGCCGCGGCGTGAGCACGAACCGCGCGGCGGGCGCGAGGGGCAACACCGGGGCAGCGCCGAGCAGGCTCACGGTCATCGTGAGCTTGCTCAGCAGCTTCGCGTCGATAGCCTCCGCTGCTCGACGATGGCCGGTTCCGGGCACCCGACCTCCAGCCTGTCGGCGGCCGATCTCATCGCGGTGCTCCTCCGCGACTACCTCCGCTGGGATCTGAGCCATCCGGAGAACGCGAACAACGATCACGTGATCTTCTCGAAGGGCCACGCCTCCCCGCTGCTCTACGCGATGCTCAAGGCGGCGGGCGTCATCTCCGACGCGGAGCTCCTGTCGTATCGGCGCCTCGGGAGCCCGCTGCAGGGGCACCCGGTGCCGACGCTCCCCTGGATCGACGTGGCGACCGGCTCCCTGGGTCAGGGGCTCCCCATCGGCGTCGGCATCGCGCTCTCCGGGAAGTACCTCGAGAAGGTTCCCTACCATGTCTGGGTGTTGCTCGGCGACAGCGAGATGTCCGAGGGCTCCATCTGGGAGGCGTTCGACCACGCGCGCCACGCGAAGCTCGGCAACCTCACTGCCATCCTCGACATGAACCGCCTGGGGCAACGCGGCCAGACGCCCCTCGGCTGGGACTCCGCGGCCTATGCGGCGCGCGCCCGCGCGTTCGGATGGCGCGCCCTGGAGATCGACGGCCACGATCCGGCCGCCATCTCCGGCGCCTATGCCGAAGCCCTCGGCGCCTCGGACGCGCCCGCGCTGATCGTCGCGCGCACGGTGAAGGGAAAGGGCGTGTCCCTCGTCGAGGACAAGGACGGCTGGCACGGAAAGGCGCTCGACCGGGCGCAGTGCGCGCAAGCGATCGAAGAGCTGGGAGGCATGCGCGACATCGTCATCGAGCCAGAGGCGCCTGCGCCGGGTGAGCCTGCGCCGCGGCCTACCGCCGAGCCGCTGAGGCTCCCGAGCTACGAGCGCTCCACGGCCGTCGCGACGCGGAAAGCGTACGGCGACACGCTCGAGGCGCTCGGCGCTGCGCGCGCGGATATCGTCGCCGTGGACGCCGAGGTCAACAACTCGACCTTTGCCCAGGAGTTCGCGAAGGCCCATCCAGACCGCTATTTCGAGATGTTCATCAGCGAACAGCAGATGGTGGCCGCCGCCGTCGGGCTGAGCGTCCGGCGCTGGTCGCCCTTTGCGTCGACGTTCGCGGCCTTTCTCACGCGCGCCCACGATTTCCTCCGGATGGCCGCGGTGTCGAGGGCCAATATCCGCGTCTGCGGCTCGCACGCGGGCGTATCCATCGGCGAGGACGGTCCGTCGCAGATGGGGCTCGAGGATCTGGCCATGATGCGCGCCATCCACGGGAGCACCGTGCTCTATCCGTGCTGCGCCAATCAGACCGCGCGGTTGGTCGCTGCCATGGCCGACCAGAAGGGCATCGTCTACCTCCGGACGACGCGCGAGAAGACGCCTGTCCTGTACGACGCGACCGAGGCGTTCCCCATCGGCGGGAGCAAGGTGCTGCGCGAGACACCCCACGATCGCGTGACGATCATCGCCGCCGGCATCACCGTCCACGAAGCGTTGAAGGCGCACGCAGAGCTCGAGGCGAGCGGGCTCTCCGCTCGAGTCCTCGACGCGTATGGCATCAAGCCGATCGACGCCGCCGGCATCCGCGCGGCGGTGCAGGCCACGGCTGGAAACGCCGTCATCGTGGAGGATCACTGGGCCGAGGGCGGCCTGGGCGACGCGGTGCTCGAAGCCCTGGCTGGCGAGGAGCCCGTCGCCGCGCGCGTCGTCCACCTCGCCGTGAGGGAGATGCCTGGCTCGGGCACCCCGGCCGAGCTCCTGCATGCGGCGGGGCTGGATGCTTCCGCCATCGTTGGCGCAGCGAAGCGGCTTCTCTCCGACCAAGCACGCGCCGCGGGCGTGGGCCACGGGGGCGAGAGCGGGGGCCACATGTCCTGATGCGCGCGCGAGCAGGGCGTGCAGGCCGCGAAGGATCGGGCGCAAGCGCGCTGCGGATCGGTCGTCGGCCGATCGTGATACAACGCCAGCGACAGGACCGACATGAGCGCTCTCTATGATCGCATCGGTGCAGGCTACTCCGCGACGCGGAGGACGGAGCCCCGTATCGAGGCGCTGATCAGAGGCGCCCTTGGTGATGCGCGCTCGGTGGTCAACGTGGGCGCGGGCGCCGGCGCGTATGAGCCGACCGACCGAGAGGTGCTCGCGGTTGAGCCCTCGGCGGCCATGATCGCGCAAAGGCCGCTCGGTGCGGCGCCGGCCCTCCAGGCCACGGCCGAGCGCCTGCCCCTCCCCGACCAGAGCTTCGACGCCGCCTTGGCCGTCAACACGCTACATCACTGGACCGACCTGCGGGCAGGCCTGCGCGAGCTTCGCAGGGTCGCGCGCAAGCGAATCGTCATCTTCATGCGCGACCCGTCGAGTGGTGAACCTTGCTGGCTGACCGAGGACTACCTTCCCTCGCTCGACCCATCACGAAGGAACTCCGCCATTGTCGGCGTGATCAGAGAAGAGCTCCCGTCCGTGAAATCGCTGCCGTTCCAGCTGCCTCGCGATTGCGCCGACGGTCTGTTCGCTGCGTACTGGGGGCGGCCGGAGATGTACCTGGATGCCGAGGTCCGGCGGAACATCTCCAACTTTGCGCTCGCGGAGGAGGGCGATGTGGCGAAAGGGCTCGCGTGGTTGAGGGCGGACCTTGCGTCAGGGGAGTGGGATCGCAAGTACGGGGCGCTGCGACGCCTGGAGTCGTTGGACCTGGGCCATCGCGTGCTGCTCGCCGAGCTGGCGTGACGCACCACCTGGGCAGAGCGTGCCAGCTCGTCTCCGGTGACAGAAGGGGGCCCTTCGTCTCGCGGTGAGCCGCCACGGCACCCGCGCGGGTGCCGTGGCGGAGGCGCGCACAAAAGAAAAAAAGAGCGCCCGTCCGACGGTGTGGGGGGGGAAACCGTCCCTCAGGCGCTCCGGTGTCAGGGCTATGCAGGAGCTGGGCCAGGAGTCTCCTGATGGAGGTCCGTGAATTTACGTAGGCCTTGTCCGGGTGAGGCTTTCGTTTCTGGTGTGGTGGATTTCATTGCTGAAGCGCAGGGGGGCCGTTTCCCGCGAGCGGTCGCGCGGTGGCGCCTGCCCGAGCGTCATGCGCGCGCTGCGCCTGGGCAGCCAGGCGAGCGCTGCGCCTAGGCGGGGCGGTGGGGCGTGCCGGCGATGGCTCCGACGCGGCGCGTCTTCGCCACGCGCCTCGCCTGCTGCCGGATGTGCTCCACGGCCTTCTCGAAGAAGGCGTCGGGGGAGGACTTGCTGACGGTGATCTGCTCTCCGCCGATGAGGACGACGAGGAGGCCCCTGTCGGTCCTGCCCACCGCGAAGAAGTCGACGGTGAACGGCAGCTCTTCCTCGACGGTGAGGGACAGCTGGCACTTCAAGACCTCGCCGACGCCGGGCTGATTCTCGACGACGAACCGCTGCAAGAGCCCGTTCGCGTGGGCGTCCCCGGCGATCCGGTTGAGCGCCCACTTGTCCCTCGGCCAGGCCATGTGGTCGCGGAGCTCATATATCCACTGCAAGAGCTCCTCGGCGACCTGGCCGATCGCCGCCTTGGAGGCCTCATAGGACAGCTTGATGTGCTCGTATTTCGTCATCGGGGCTCCATCGCTCTCCGGCGCGCGCCCTCGAGGCTACCAGATCGCCGCGCCCCGCCGCACGCGGATCGGGCGCCTCGGCCTCGCCGGCGCCGCGGGATTCTTCGGCGCAGCGCGCGGCGTCGCGGGCGACCGCGCGGCGCTCGCGCTGCCTGCTCTCGGCGCGCGCCGCGGCCGGCAGGACCGGCCGGGCTCGCTCAGGCGTATTGCTGCAGCAGCGCGCCGCGCATGGGGTTGTCGCAGGCCTTCACCGCCGCGCGGAGCGCGTCCCTGTCGACCGGCACCCTGTGCAGGCTGACGTTGACCGCGCCGCCCTGCGCCTCCACGGTCGCGTACTCGGCGTGGTGCAGCAGCGTCGGCGGCCCGCCGTTCGCGTACTCCTTGAAGGGGAGCCCGACGCTCCCCGGGTTCACGAGGAGCGTGCCGCGGTGCTGCCGGAGCATCTGGAGGTGCGTGTGCCCCCCGGCCATCACCGTCGCGGCGTGGCCCGCGAGGCGGCGATCGAGCTCCTCCGGCGGGGTGTTCGCGAGGAGATCCTCCATGTGAGACCGGGGCGAGCCGTGGAACACGAGGAGCGTCGAATGGGCGTCGAGCGGGATCTCGAGGCGTGCCTGGAACGTGCGCAGGAAGGCGAGCTCGTCGTTCGACAGCCGATCACGGCACCAGTCCACCGCGTCGACGACGATGGAGGCCTCGGTGTAGGTGCGGATCAGCTCCGGATCCAGCATGAACTCGTCGTGGTTCCCGAGGATGCACGGGCACCCGAGCTCCTGCAGCATGTCCAGGATGGCCGAAGGCCGCGGTCCCAGCGTCGCGACGTCGCCGAGGCAGATCACCTGATCGACGCCCGTCGCCTGGATGCTGGCCAGCACGGCCTTGAGCGCCACTTCATTGCCGTGGATGTCGGATATCAGCGCGATCCGCATGGCAGGACCCCCCCTTCGGCGGCCATCGAGACGTTGGAGCGGCTCTCGGCGCCTCGCGGCGTCCGATCGGCGGACTCGTGACGATAGACCATGTCCGCCGGCGCCTCCAGCCCCTCGCGCGCGGCCGAGCGAGGCGCGAAGCGGCGCGGTCATGCGACAGCGCGACGGCTGGCGGCGATCGACATGCGCATCACAGCCGCGAAGTCTCCCTGTCCACCCCGGACCACGAGCGGGTAACATCGGCGCGTGCGCGCGCTCTGGCCTCGGCGAGGCTCGCGCTCCTCCGCGATCGGCCGCTGCTCGACAAGACGATCCACGTCTTCGGGGACCCCACGCCCGGCGGCATCGCGCCCACGCCGTTCCAGAGGATGCCGCTCGTGCACGAGCGCGCGGCGGGCGGACCCAGCCATCCGTGGAACCCGGTCGGCGTCTCCGAGGCCGGCGAGGGCGCGCGTGCCGACGCGCTGGATCCAGCGATGGGCGCAAGGCGAGCGCGCCCGAACCTGGTCAATCCTGCGAGCCCCCACCGGCCCGCGTGCTTCGGGGCCATCGCGCCTCACTGGGCCTTGCGGGCGCGGCTCTTCAACGTTGTAATCGTTGCCGAAACAGTAGACCTCGGCGCCCTTGCGCGCGCGCGCGTGTGCCGGTCGCCCGCGGCCACCTCGTCGACGCCTGCCGCGAGCGGCGCGAGGACGTTCACCGGAGAGGGCGAGGCCTCCTGCCCGCCGTTGCCGAGCTGTCCATCGAAGTTCCTGCCCCAGCAGAGCACACCCCCGTCGGAGGTCTTGATGGCGCAGGTGTGATCCTGGCCGGCCGCGACCTGCCGGAGTTCGCTCCGGACGAGGAGCGGCGTCGCATAGCCCGACTGCTCCGCCGCGCCATTGCCGATCTGGCCTTCCTCGTCGGATCCCCAGCAGTACAGCTCATCACCCGTCTTCACGGCGCACGAGTGCGCCGCGCCCAGCGAGATCTGCACGACGTTGATGAGGCTCGTCAGCCGCATCGGTCCGACGGAATCGAGGGTTGAAGCCGTTGCCGATCTGCCCGCGCCGGCCGTTTCCCCAGCAGACGACCGTCGTGTCCGCCATCACCGCGCAGGAGTGCGCAGGGGCACTGTTGTCCGTGCGCGAGTCTCCGCCGCCCGCCGCCACGTGGACCGCCTTGCTGGGCAGCGACACCCGCGCGGGCCAGGGCACGCTCGGCTCATCGAGCGGCGCTCCGGCTTCCCCGAACGTGTTCCTCCCCCAGCACCAGACGCTGCCGTCCCCTCGCAGCACGCAGGTGTGGGCGAACCCGGCCGAGATCTCGACCGGGTCGTTGCAGAAGGCCCCCTCGGCCCCGTCCACGCACTCCATCGCGCAGCGGCGGTCGCAGGCGCCGCAGTGCTGGGGATCGCGCGCGCTCGCCTCGCACCCCGGCGCCGCTGCGTCGCAGTCGAGGAAGCCCGCGTCGCACGCGAGGCCGCAGACGCCGTCCTCGCACGTGGGCGCCGCGTTCTCCCCGGCGGGGCAGTCCTTCGGCGAGGTGCACGCGACGCCGTGGCCGCCGGCGCCGCCCTGGCCGCTGGCCCCACCCTCGCCGCCGGCGGTGGCGCTGCCGTGGCCAGCGCCGCCGCCCTGGCAGCCCCCGGCCGACGCGAAGTTGCGCTCGGAGGGCGAGCAGCCGGCGCAGAGCGCGATCGCGCCGATCGTGAGGAATCCCAGCGCGGTCATCGACAGGCGAAGCCTGTGCATGATCGAAGCTGCCGAAGCGGCAGGTGTCCCGGAGCAGCAAGTTGCTCCTTGGTCAGCTTTTTACGCTGCCGCTCTCCGCGCGGAAAGCCGCTCCCGCCGGCGGGCGCGGTGGTCCGGCTCTGCGGGCGTGGACGCCTGGCGCCGGCTCGATGCGCACGTGGGGGCGCGGCGCTCGCCGTGCGCTGCTGGGCCCTGCTCCGGCGGCCGACATGAAGTAACCTTTCCCCCAGCGCGGATCGACGCGGTGCGCCGCGCCCGCGCCACGCCGAGAGCCCCTTCGATTCGAGATGAGATGCAGCGCATGAGCGCCGACGGCCGGGATCCCGGCGCCGCGGCCCCCTTCGACTGGAACCGCGCCGAGCCCGCGCCGGGGGAGCGCCCGCCGCGCCCCGGAGGGCGGATGTCGCCCTCCGGCGGGCAGCCGTCGCCCTCCGGCGGGCAGCCGTTGCCCTCCGGCGGGCAGCAGCCGCCCTCCGGCGGGCAGCTGTCGCCCTCCGGCGGGCAGCAGCCGCCCTCCGGCGGCCTGGCCGCCGACGCGTGGGGCGCCGCGCGCGCCGACGGGGAGGCGTGGCTGCCCTTTGGCCGGGGAGCCCGGCCGGTCGAGGTGCTCGACGAGACGCTGCGCGACGGCATCCAGGGCGTCTCCACGGTGAACCCGCCGCGCGCGCGCAAGATCGAGCTTCTCCATGCGATGGCGAGCGTCGGCGTCGACGTCGTGAACCTCGGCATGCCGGCGACCGGGCCGCGGCAGTTCGACGACGCGTGCCTGCTCGCCCGGGAGATCGTCGCGTCCCGCCTGCCGCTCGGCCTGACCGCGGCCGCGCGCACCCTCGCCGTGGACGTCCAGGAGGTCGCCCGCGTGGCCGAGCGCACCGGGGCGCCGATCATGGTCTACGCGTTCATCGGCAGCTCACCGATCCGGCACTTCGTCGAGGGGTGGGGGCCTGATTTCCTGGCCCGCAGCGTCGACGAGGCCGGGCGGGCGGCCGCGGCGGCCGGCCTGCCCTTCTGCCTCGTTGCGGAGGACGCGACCCGCTCGCCGCCCGACATGCTCCGCACGCTCTTCCGCGCCGCCGTCGATGCCGGCGCGGCGCGCCTCTGCCTTTGCGACACGACCGGCCATGTCACCCCGCCGGGGGTCGAGGCGCTCGTCGCGTTCGCCCGGCGCGAGCTGGGCGCGCTGGGGGCGACCGGGATCGAGCTTGACTGGCACGGCCACAACGATCGCGGGCTCGGCCTCGCGGCCGCGCTCTGGGCGGTGGCGAGCGGCATCGAGCGGGTCCACGCCACGGCGCTCGGCGTCGGGGAGCGGACGGGCAACACCTGCCTCGAGCTGCTCGTCGACAACCTCGGCCGTCTGGGCGCGCGCCCCCCGGTGCCGCGCGAGCGCCTGGCAGCGTACTGCGCGGCCGCGTCGCGTGCGCTCGCCTGGCCCGTCGCGCCGGACCATCCGATCGCGGGGGCGCTCAGCCGCCGGGGGTGAGGTTGCCCCCGCCGACGCGCGCCAGGGCGGCGCGGACGATGGGCGCAGCGGGCGCGAGCGCGTCCGCGAGCTCGCCGACGCGGCCCGCCGCGCGCTCGGCGCGGGCCCACGCCGACGAGAAGCCGAGCGTGCCGGGCGGATGGGCCTCGGCGAGGGCGATCGCTTGCCGGAGGTCGTCGCCGACCGCCGCGATGGCGTGGAGATCTGCCACGCTGGCCCCGCGGGAGCGCGCCTCGGCGTAGAGCGCGCGCACGATGCCGAGCAGGTCGCGGGCGGCCTCCAGCGGGAAGGGATCGTGGCGGATCGAGAGCACGCTGGCTGCAGATCACGGATGCCGGGCGGGGGCGTCAAGCAGGGGGGCGGCTCCTGGGCTTCTGGGCGCTCCGGTTTGAAAATTGCAGTCGAAGGCCGTCATGAGCCACCGCACGCATGAGCTCGCAAAGACGGACGTTCCCGGCGACGACGAGGATGCCCCGCTGCCGCCGAACCCGGGGGATCCGGGGCCGGAGCAGCCGGAGCCGCCGTCGCCCGATCCGACGGAGGACCCGCGCTTCCCGCCGCTGGGCGACTTCCCGCGCGGGGTTTGAGGTGCGCCTGGTCGCGTGAGGAAAACGGGGTGAGGCGTCTGATGTGAGGTAAGGAGTCCTGCGAGTCCGCTCGCCTCACCACAGCGGTCTAGAGTGCTGCCCTCCTCAGACAGGCCGTAGCAGGTGTTTCTCTCGTGAAGCCGTTCAGCGAAGCCAAAATTCAATAGGTCACACGCAGGTCACAAAAGCAAAAAGAGCACGGCTCTCGCGGTGTCTTCGTGGTGGAGGCGCCGGGAATCGAACCCGGAGCTGAACTTGCGGGGCGGATGCGCGAGAGACGCGGCGGACACCGCGTCAGACGCGTCGGAACGGTGTCAGCGGCCATCGAGGGCTCGATTCCTCTCGTATACCCGAGTGCACTCTCGTGGAGCCCCGTGCCCTCAAGTCGGGGCAGACGGAGGTCACACGGCGCGACGAACCTCGGGGGCTGCCCGTAAATGAGGCCAGCCTGTCGATTGACCCGTTGCGGACGTAACGGTCGGCGGATGACCGTACGACTCTGCCGAGCTCGTTCCCCCGGTGAACGTTCCGTGGTGGCCCGCGGCTCGCTTGGGCGGCGCACATGCGAACACATCATCTCGCCTCAGTGATGCTGATCTCCCTCTCGTGTGCGCTCGGTGCTGCATCGTGCGCCCTGAGCCCGGGAGCGACGTGGGAGACGGACGACGACATCGAGGCCTGGATCGCGGCCATGGCCGGCGGTGTGCGGGCCAGCCAGCAGGACTTGGATGACTCGGAAAGCCTCGAGTTCTTGGCAACACCAGCGGCGACGGATGTAACACCGGATGCGGCTCCGCGCGGCAGATGCGAGGACGCCTGTATGGCCTACTATGAGGTCATCGACAGGTTCTGCTCACAAGTTCCAGTGAAGTGGAAGATTCGCTGCCATCTCGCGAAAGCTTCTGGAAACGCTGCATGCCACGCGCGTTGTCCCTGACGACCCGGTTGACGAGCTGGAGGGAGATCGGGTGCTATGATGCCAGCATGGACATCATCGGCGAACGGAAAATCGTCTTTCAGCCGGCCGGAGCGGAGCATGGGCGCGAGATTTCCCTTCACGTCGGCCGACCTCAACAACGGTCGGATGACGGATGGGAAGTCCAGATCGACATCTTGGATCCAGAGAAACCGTGGAAACTGCCGCCGGTGTGGGGAACCGACGGGCTAGGCGCGGTCATCCTCGGCATCTTCGCGCTCTCCAAGTACGTCGAGTGGTACACCATGAGGGGGCGGCTGACGTTGCCCGAACACGGAGAGACCGTGTTCCCCGAATGGGCACTCCTGCTGGAGGCGAGCACGCCGCCGGCTCCTGTCCCGGGAGCGGCGCCGGAGCCGGACGGTGGGGCAGAGGGTTAGGATCGCGCTCTACTCGCCTCCCTCGGTCAGTCACGCCAACGAGTTCCCCGTGGCCTGGTGGTCTACTCATGAACTCGCACGCTCCTCGCCGCTCGGCAACGAGATGACCGCCAAACCGCCGGGCGTCCGCCTGCGCCGTCTCGCCCGGGCGCTCGGGCTGGAGATCTGCGCGGCCCGCGGCAGCGCGGGAGCGCGTCCTCGCGAGCACCGACCCGGCGGAGCTGGACCGCTGGCTCCGCCGCGCCGGGGTCGTCAGCGATGCCCGGGAGCTCCTCGCTACGACCGGCTCCTGATACCGTCCGTCATGGAGACGTCGAATTTTATCCCGCCCCTGACTGCTGAGACCCTTCCGTGGAGCTCGACCTTATTTCGAATCGGGCTCACCCCGTGGGAGCCTGCGTTGTAAATTGTTCGCGTGCAGATTGGAAGCGAAACGACCACGTGAGCGACATAGGACGCCAGAGATATACATGGCTTTCTGATTGCGGGCGGAACATGGCGCTCAGCATGCCGTCTTCGGATGCGATGAACACAAGCGATTCCGGCGAACGGAAGGCGAAGGTGGCTGCCGAGTTGTGACGTGTTCCGAGATGCTTGATGGGATTAGGTGTGGGGATACTAGCTGCTTTCTCTGTGTCCGCGCGGAGGGCGTCTACTATGTGGAATTCGTCGGTGGTACGAAGTATTCTTGCACCGAATGCCGCGATAGTGAGATCTGTGCGCAGGACGAGAGCACCATCAACAGACGCGAGGTTGGCAGCAAAGTCTGTTGCATCTTCGAGCATGCGAAGCGCTTCTAGCTCCCGCTTAATCTCGCGATGCTTGCGCTCGATCTCAAGATGTTCTTGCCGTTCGGATTCGGTCTCCTTGGCATGCAGCGCCTTGACGACCGCTGGAATATGGATGCGCGAAGTTGCAAGGTCACGTCCGCCAAGCTGATGAACCGCGTCCAGTAGATTGGTGCCTCCAGAGTCGATCCGGTAGCCGCCCTCGAGCAGGTCGCTGCACTCCGTGTCACCTTGTATAATGATGATTCCGCCGTGGCCGCGATCCAACAAGCTAAGTAGCGTATGGCGTACTACTTGTTCGTAATCTGCTTCATCTAGTTTGCTATTCGTGGCGAGGTTTGATAGCTGCCTGGATACGGCAATCGGCTTAGACTTGTTGAATTCTTCGTGGTCGATGATTGTTCCACCAGTGAGAGACGAAACGTAGCTGTTCCCGATGTTGACTCGCAGTTGGCCTGGGCCATTCACTTTTATGACCAGGCACTGCCATGGAGTGAGTCGCACGGGGTAGCGTTCTCCACGGCTATGACGGTGTTCGTTTCGGCTGGTTCTTACCACGCCGACGATCTTCAAAGATTCATTGATGGCTTCGACGGCAATAACACTGTAATTCGGGTTGGCTGCGTGCGCTAGCTTGGCCACTGCGGCCACGCTGAAGTCGATGGGCTGCGCGAAAATACACGGACACCATACGTCTAGGCCACTTTGAGAGGATTGTAGTGTGTCTCTATCTACAAAAGCGACCGCGAACTTCAGATCGCGTCCCTCTTCTTTGGTAATGCTGGCGTAGAAGGCAACTAGGATGAGTTCTTGTAGTTCCTTTGTGCTAGGGGCGGGGTCGACGTCGCCATTGAGTAGCAGAGAAGTCAGGTGTTCTGCGAATTTTTCCGGCGTGACAACGTGCGTCATTGGTCTTGCGCTCCACGTCTCTGCTCTTGAACCTCAACAGTGATAGCAAGAAACGTTGAGAGATGTCGATGCTCGGTCGCTGCCGACTAATGTCCGGGCGGCGCCGAAGGACGCTCCGGCGGCTGCTCCTTCTCGTCCGGGTGGGGCGCGTCCTCAGCCAGGCCACCCGGCTGCCGGCCCGTCAGAGCACGATCCACGTCGCGCCGTCGCTCACCAGGCGGATGGTCACGTTGGGGTATCCGTTCCGCGCGACCTGCTGGCCCGTGCTCTCGAGGAACTCGATTTCCTCCTCCTTCCCGGCGATCTTCTTGATCACGACCTCGGCGTCGACGTTCCCGGCGGTCGGCGGGAGCCGGATCGTCACCGGGTCGGGCGCATCGACTCGCACGAATTCGCCCGGTCGGGTTATGTAGGTGTTTGTGACCACCGGACCGACCAGCCATACCCCCGGGATGAACACATCGGTCCGGTTCTCGGCCGGGCTGTCGGTGACCACCGCCTCGACGAAGTTGAGCGCGGGGTGCTCCGGCAGCTCGACCCCCGCGGCGAAGATGCGGCGGACGCCAAAGAACAGCGTGTCGATCCAGCGAGCAGGCCTTGCTCGACCAGCTCGAACGCGCGCGGCGACGGTGAGCTATGTCCGCACCTTTTTCAGCGGAGGATCTTCCCCAACTGCTTTCGCCCGCGGTGCAGCCGCTTGTTCGTCGTGCCTGGATGGGCACCAAACTCTGCTGCGATCTCCTCAGCGGTATTGCCCACAGCGGTGCCCGCGAGCACGGCACGGAGCTCGGGCTCGAGCCGCTCCAGGCAACGAAGCGCCATCCGAGCCTCCACCTGGCCGAAGGGCGATGGTGCATGCCTCGCTCTCTCTGGAGTCGCGAACGCCGCAAGCTCCCTGTACCACCGGTATAGGCGCTCCCGGTAATGGAAGATGTGGTGCCAAGTAACAGCGAGGAGCCAGCTCTGTAGAGCCTTGTTCGGCGGCACCTCCGGACGGGGCCGAAATCCTCCGCCTTCCACGCTGCGCCAGGCGGACAGGAAGATCTCCTGCATGATATCCGGCTGGTCACGAGCGGGTACGCCTAACTGGCGCAACACGGCATGGATCATCCTCGAGTGCCGCATGATGGCCTCGAAGGGAACGTGCACTGCCGGGGGCGCACCCATCTCGACTCGACGTGACGTGCGCCTATGCTCGGCCACGGCTTCCTTGCGTGTCATGGCCGTGCTCATTCTCCTGGTCCGGCGCAGGGCGGATCTCGGCCTGACGTCGCTCAAGAACGCCGCCGTCTCCACCGCTGGCTATCTGTCGCCAGGGCCGCCGCCGATTCAGCGAAGTTGCAGCAGCAGCGCCTCGCGCTCCCGGGCCAGCTGACCCCGAGGGAACTCCATGGCGTGCATGTCGAGCAGGCGTCGCGCCTCGACGTCAGCCCTGGCGTTGTAGGCTTCGACCGCCTTGTGCGCCTGGAGGACCAGGTCCTTCTCGCGCTCGCTCGCGACCGGGCGTACGGCGCGGACGGGCGGCGAGGAACGCGCAGCTGTTGCGGCCGGCGAAGCGGGCTTGCCGTTCATCGCGGCCGGTGCGTGCTCGCCGGGTGCTGGGATGCCCTGCACCGGGCGCGAGGCCGTGGCGACCGCACGGCGTACGTCTGGCTGGTCGAGGGGCGGCGCGGTGTGCTGCTGCGGGGGCGTGGCCGCACCGGCGTGGATCGCTGCCGGCCGTAACCACGGGGCCGTGCTGGCCGAGCCTGACGAGCGTGGAGCTGTCGCGACGACGGCGCCCGTCAGCACGACGAGCGCCGCCTGCGCGAAGACCTTCGCCCCGACCTTCGGCAGGTGCAGCGCGGTCGTCCACGACGGGCGACGGAACAGGCCGAACGCCACCGGGACGCAGGGCTCCTTGTCCCAGCCCCGGAATTCTTGCTGCGCCATCCAGCGCCGCTTCGCCTCGTCCAGCTGCTCGCGTGCCCTGCGGTGCTGGCTCCTCACGGTGTCCAGCTTGAGTCCCTGCTCGGCGGCGATCTCGGCGAGCGACTTCTCCTCGAGCTCGTGCTTGACCAAGAGGTCGTGGTACTTGGGGTCGACCTGCTCGATCAGGTCGCGCATGACGGCTTCCCGCTCCTGCCTCCGGAGCAAGGCTTCCGGGCTCGGTTGGTCCCCGCGGAAGTCGTGCTCGTCGAAGGGGATCAGGACCTCACCCCGACGGCTCGCGTCCCGTAGGTGGCTGCGGGCGAGGTTCAGGGCGATGGTGACGGAGTACGGCGCTGGATCCACGCCCGGCTCGAGCCGCCCTCTCGCCTCCCAGTCCCGTAGGAGCGCTTCCTGCGCGAGGTCCTCGGCGTGTCGCGCGGGGACACCGACCCGCCTGACGAGGCGGCGGAAGCTCGAAGTGGGGGGGAGTTCGTGCTGGCTTGCCCACAGCTGGTAGCACCCCTGAGCTGGCCGGAAGGGTTCAAGAAAGAGCAGGGTGGGTCAACTTTGGTAGGATAATGTGCGCTTGGTGATCTGCGTACCTGGGCGGCTCCACTGCTCGGAGGGTCAACGGGCGCCTTTACGTCGTCGGGCCGATCTTTGCCTGGCAAAACGCTCATTCCCTGCGAATTTCTCGCCGTTGACGCCGCGCGCCGGGCGTAAGTACGTTCGGCGCATGCGTGACGCTGCGCCTTCATTGTTGTTCTTCCTGATGCTTGGCGCCGCTGGTGTCTACACGAGCCCCGCCAGCCCCGAGGACATCTATTCGACGCTGGAGCGAAGCGGCAGCTCGACGGTGAAGGACCATGTTCGCCGTGCGCAGATAGCCCGTGACGCAGGTCGGTGGACCCAGGCACACGCGGCCTACAATGCGGCGCTCGATGCGACAGACCCGGCGTCGAACACGGAGAAGGAGCGCGCGGAGATCGCCGGAGAGCTCGGCCTGTGTGAGCTCGAGCTGCGCAAGTACCGTGATGCTGCCGAGCATCTCGCCTGGAGTCTCGAGCAGCGCAACGTCCTCCCCCTTGAACTACAGCTGCGGTTCGAGGCCGGGCAACGCAAGGCAGCGTCGCATGTCGCGACCCTCTACCTGTCTGTCGACCCGCCGGACGCGGAGGTGCTCATCGACGGCAAGCCCATCAGCGTGCCTGCACGGACCTACAGGCTATTCCTGGAGCCTGGTCAGCACATGGTGCGGGCCCGGTTGGCGGGCCATGAGGAGGCGTTCGCGTCGTTCGACGCGCAGGCCGGGAAGCCGACGACCATCTCGCTGCAGGTACCGCGCGCCGCAGCGCCGGGCATCCCTGCAAAGGGAACCTCAACCATGAGCTCCGCGCGAGGAGCGCAGGCGTCGTCCGTGGCGCCGTCCACCACCGCGTCGACGCTGCGCATCGGCGGCGCGGTCGTGGCGGGGGCAACCATGGCAGCCGGCGGCGGGTTGCTGATCTGGGGTGCCTACACCGAGGATGAGCTCCACGATCGAGCTACCGCGCTGCGTGGCGCAGACGAGGACGCGAGCCGATGTGCCCGCTCGAACGCACCGCGCGCGTGCTCGGAGCTGCGCGACCTGCAAGAGAAGCGCGATCTCCTGAAGAAAGCCGGCTGGGTTACCCTGGTGTCGGGCGGCGCGATCGGTGCGCTGACGCTCGTGTCTCTGCTCGTGGACCGAACCTCACCGTCCAGCGATGGAGTGCGTGTTGTGCCCACGGTGAGCGGGCAGCGCATGGGGCTTATGATGGCGGGTGTGTGGTGACGAACGTGGAGCTTCGGAGCATGGATACCTCATCGAAAGGTCGACGCCGGGTGGCTGTGGCCACCTTGGTGCCTATCGCGCTCGGGTTCGGAGTCGCTTCTGTCGTATACGGGTGTTCCTCCGGTCACGAGGATCCCATCTGTGTCGACGACCCCACGGTGAAGCCTCCGCAAGATGGGTGCGGCCTGTTCGTCAGCGCAAGTCTCGGCGACGACGCGAATCCAGGAACGCGCGCAGCACCCCTGAAAACACTGCGCAAGGCCCTCGAGCTCGTGGAGGAGGGCGGTCACCCCCACCATGTCTACGCTTGCGCTGAGACCTTCGACGAACGTCTCTGGTTCTACGACACGAGTATCTGGGGCGGGTTCGACTGCACGAACGGCTGGCAGCACCTCGGTGCCGATGCGAAGACCGTCATCGCCCCGAATCAGCCCGAGCGTGAAGTCGTGACGTTCGGAGGGCGGGAAGTCACGCTCTCGAACCTGCGGATCGTGGCGCCCGATGGTAACCAGATGGACCGAACAGAAGCGTGCTCGATCGGAATCGTCGCTGTGCGCGATGAGGCCAAGCTCAAGCTCGTGGCGAGCGAGGTCATCACAGGACGGGGCGCGATGCCGGGCGGCAACTCGATCGGGATCTATCTCTCCGCTGGCAGCGAGATCGAGGTGATCGACAGCCGCATCGTCGCAGGTGACGCAGCCGACGGTGAGCCCGGAGCTCCGGCGGAGGACGCAGCGGCGGCCGATGGGCGGCCTGGACACGTTGGAGCCGACGCGTGCACGGTCGATGACGTGACTGCAACCCGAGAGGTCACGACGGAGTGTGACGACGAAACCTCGGTCAGCGGCCAAGGCGGCCCCGGTCTGCCCGATGAGGGCTTCAACGCAGGTTATGGGGAGCCGCTGCCCGACCCGAACCCGACGGGCGCCGGCATCGGGGGTGTCGGTCAGCAAGGAAGCATGGCGTGCACCGACGGCCAGCGCGGCCTCGACGGTGCCGCGGGTGTGCACGGTCAGGGGGCAAGGCTTCCTGGTGTTGTTGGGTGGGTCCGCTCGCTGGGCAAGGGGCAGGACGGGACGCTCGGACGCCCGGGTCAGGGCGGCGGCGGTGGTGGCGGTTCGCGCGGCGGCGCGACCGCCTGTGGCGCCGGGCCGGTCGGGGGGGCGTTCGGCGGCTCGGGCGGTTCCGGAGGTTGTGGCGGCAAGCAGGGAACAGGCGGTTTCGCCGGAGGAGTGAGCGCTGGCATCGTCACAAGAGGTTCGAAGGTCACCATCCGCGGATCGACCCTACAGACCGGCCGCGGCGGTCGGGGCGGCGCGGGAGGGGCGGGACTGCCAGGAGGAAGCGGAGCTCCCGGCGGTGAGGGAGGCGGAGGCGTGCCCGGGGCGCTCCCGGGATGCCGCGGAGGCGATGGCGGCAACGGGGGGCCCGGTGGTGGTGCAGGCGGCGGGCTCGGCGGTCATTCGGTAGCCATCGCGTACCTGGAGACCGCGGAGGTTACGCGCGAGAACGTCCAGGCGACGTTTCTCCTTGGAACTGCTGGGAAGGGGGGGGACGGCGGCGATCCGAATGTCACGGAGAGCAAGGGCGACGATGGCGTGGCGGCCGAGTTCCTGCCGTTTGCGGCCATTGATCCGAACGACCCAGACTCTCATGAGCTGCAGTAGGGGGCGCAATGTGGGAAGAGATGACGAGATGGGAATCGGGCTTCCGCGCGCTGGGTGCTCGGCCTTTGCTGTTCGGAGTCGCTTTGTTCAACGGGAGCGCGGCGCTTGGATGCGGTAGCGAATCGGGGGTGTGGGAACGTTGCGAGGAGACCCTCACATGCGCGCCGGTTGAATCCTGCAACGCGGATCCCGGCAACGCCGATCGTCCGGTCGACTGCGATGGCGTGTATGTGGCAGACAAAGGCGATGATGGTAGGCCTGGCACGTCGAATCTGCCGGTAAAAACGTTTGCGCGGGCGTTCGAGCTTGCCCGCGAGCGTGGCATGCGGGTGTACGCATGCGCCGACACATTCTCTGTCGAAGTCCGTGTGCCGGCAGGAATGGACGTGTGGGGAGGTCTCGACTGCCGCGGTCTGCCAAGTCGTTGGCCGTTGCATCCACTCGGCGAGCTCACCACGATCGCGCCAGGTCCGAACCGGATTCCGCTCACCGTCGTGGATCAGGCGGCGGAGCCCTCACCCGAGGCCGACGTGATCACCACGCTGACGAGAATCCGTATGATCGCACAAGATGCCACCGTGCCGGGCGGCTCCTCCATCGCCATGCGCGCCCTGCCGGGAGTGACGGTACAGCTGCGCTTGAGCGAGGTCGTAGCCGGGGACGGCGCAGATGGAGCTCCTGGCGCGGACGGCGGCGTCGACCCAGCACAAGAGGGGGCACCAGGGAACCCGGGAGCGATGGCGTGCTCTGCCGATACGGTGACGGGAGGGGCGCGAGTCACAACCTCGTGTGACGATGGCATCTCGTCGGGCGGGATGGGCGGTATCGGCACAAATGGTGATGGTGGCGACGGCGAAAGTGGTTCCCCTCTGCCGATCACCAATCCAATGAGCCACGGTCTGGGTGGAGCTGGGCAAGGCATCCTGTCGTGCACAGAGGGGAGGGGCGGGCTGGCGGGGGATGACGGCGCGAACGGGAACGGCGCATCGGGGCCGGGTCGGGTCACAGACACGGGGCTGGAAGGTGGCGCAGGCGAGGATGGCCATGCAGGGCAGCACGGTTACGGAGCCGGCGGTGGAGGTGGCTCGCGCGGCGGCTCAGCGTACTGCGGCGCAGGAGCCGCACAGGGCGGCGCTTCTGGCGGTTCCGGCGGTGCTGGCGGCTGCGGAGGCAAGCCCGGAAAGGGCGGCGGTCCAGGCGGATCCAGCATCGGAATTCTGTCTTACCACGCCAGCGTCCGCGTAAGTAAAACCAGCATCATCACGGGCCGTGGCGGAAACGGTGGACGGGGCGGGGACGGCCAGTACGGCGGCGTGGGTGGGTACGGGGGCACTGGCGGGAGTAACAGAGCTGGATCGCAGCCAGGCTGCCGTGGTGGCGACGGCGGGAAGGGCGGCAACGGGGGCCGGGGCGGTGGAGGCCACGGAGGACATTCACTCGCGGTGGCACATACCGTCGACCAGGGCCCGAACGTCGAGCCCGACTCTCCGATCAAGATCGGCATCCCTGGTGACGGCGGAGGCGCCGGCGATCTGAACGCGAACTCGGGCAAGCCCGGTTCCGCAGCCGTCTCGACGGGCTTCCAGGATTAGAGGCGCGGCGCTCCGAGGGCGCCGGCCCGGCACCGGGCTCCGCCCCACGGCCGATTCCCGGGGCGAACGCCTCGTCGCCAATGCCGTCCAGCCTGGCCTCGCGGCAGCACGGCGAGGCGCCGTTGCGAACCGGCGCGAGCTCGCCCGGCGGACCGTCGCTACGCCGCAGCACGGCGGTGCCGTGCCCAGAATGACGCACACGGAACGAGAGTGCCACACTGGTGGCCCGTCGGAATCAGGTTTCTTCTGACCATATGGCTGCGACGAGCGCACCATTGAGACGCTGGGCATGCGTCATACCGAGCTTCGCCAGGCGCACGTCCGCTCCGTCGGAGACGCGCGCGGCCAAGCAATCGACCAAACGCCGGACCGCACAGCCAATCGATGAGCGCAGCAAACGTCCTCGCTGTGACAGTATCGAGCAACAGGCCCTGCTGTCCCCACTGTGAGCGTATTCCTGCTGAGATTGATGCTGTCTAAGGCGGCTCATCAGGTGTAACGTCGCTGGTGGAGGCGAGCTCTACACCGCCGCCGCCTGACGTTTGCCAGCAGTCAGCATTGGGGGAAATCGATGGAACCTCACGAGACGGTTCTCCAATCGCATCATGGCGAGCTTGCCGCCCTGCGCGCTCGTGTGTCCAGGCTAGAGCAGATCGAGCGGGACCTGCGTGCCGAGCTCAGCCGTACGAACGCGGTGCTACAGGCAATTCCGTACCTGCTCTGCGTCCACGATCCGGTCGAGCAGCGCGCGCTCTACGAGAACCGCTCGCTGGCCCGCGAGCTCGGTTATGCGGCGGACGACGAGGACCTCGGGGGCCTCGATGCGTTCGTGACGCTCGCGCACCCCGACGACCAGACCCGGGCTCGCGAGCAGCTCGATCACGCCGGAGAAGGCCAGGCGAGCGACTCGGCGGAGCTCGCGTATCGGCTGCGCAAGGCGGACGGGTCGTGGTGCTGGGTCACCAGGCGCGAGATCGTCCTCGCGCGCGACGGCGCCGGCAAGCCGCGCCAGGTCATGAGTGTAGTCCAGGACATCACGGGTCGAAAGGACATGGAGGTCGAGCAGCGCCGCCAGGCCGAAGAGCTAGGCGTGTCGAAGACATTGATTGACAATGCGCTAGATGGCATCACATTGACGTCCATGAGCGGGCAGGTCGTCTATGCCAACACCGCCTTCAAGGCGATGAGCGGCTTCGGCGACAGCGCGGTCGGCTGCGGGCTGACCGACTTCTATGCGCCCGAGACCTTCCGCCAGCTCTCCGACGAGGTCTTGCCGACCTTGATGAAGGACGGCGCATGGCGCGGCGTCCTCAAGATCCGGCGCCCCGACGGGAGCGAGTGGATGGGGCAGACCACCGCCTTCGTGGTCGTGGGCCCGGCGGGCGAGCCGACGGGCATGGCGGCGTTCTTCAGGGACATCACGGAGCAGCTCCGGTACGAGGAGGAGACGCTCGCCCAGATGCGGGTGATCCAGGCGCAGCAGGCGGCGCTCCGCGAGCTCGGCACGCCGCTCATCCCGATCGCCGACGGCGTGATCGCGATGCCCCTCATCGGAACGATCGACCGGGAGCGCGCGCAGCAGATCCTGGAGACGCTCCTGAACGCGCTCGGCGAGAAGCAATCGGCCGTGGCGATACTCGATATCACCGGCGTGAAGGCCGTGGACGGAGAGGTGGCCGCCGCGCTGGTCCGCGTCGCGCAGGCGGCGAGGCTGCTCGGCGCCGACGTCGTGTTGTCAGGCGTCCGTCCCGTCGTCGCGCAGGCGCTCGTCGATCTTGGCACAGAGCTCAGAGGGCTCGTCACCTGCGGCACCCTGCAAAGTGGTATCGCCTACGCGCTGAAGCGCAAGGCACGCTCGATGACCGTCTGAGCTCCCACGCATCGTCCTCTGCAGTTCAACGGGGAGGTTCGATCATGCGCGCTCACGCGACACAGGCTCGTCTGTCCCACGCACCAGGGGAGCTCCCGCGCGAGCTCCCCGCGCTCGATCTAGCGACCGATCGCCCACGCCCGCCCGCGCCTTCGCGACGTCGCGCGTCGGTGTCCCGAGAGCTGCCGCCTCGGCTCGCCCTGGAGCTCGATCGCGTGCGCCGGGGCTCGGGCGCGACGCTCTTCGTCACCCTGCTCTCCGCTTATGCGGCGCTGCTCTACCGCCATACCGTTCAGAGCGAGATCCTGATCGGGACGCCCTGGCCTCGCCGCGGCGGTCGGCGGGGCTGGCCCGCGGCGCCAGGGCCGCGCCATCCGCTCGTCCTGCATGCCCGCATCGACGAGGAGCTCAGCTTTCGAGACCTCCTCGCGCAGATCGCCGCGCAGATCGCCTCGGCCGAGGGCCGTCGGCACGTGCCTCCGGACGAGCCGCTCGCGGAGCCCGGGGCGGCGGACGACACGAGCGATCACCCGATGTTCCAGACCACCTTCGAGCTCGCGCGACCCGGGGATGTCCCGCGCCGCGCCGCGCTCAAGGCGGCGACAGCGGCGCGGCGCTCGCGCGCCCGGCCAGCCACGCCGGTCGATCTGTCGCTGTCCGTCACGGCGTCGGAGCGAGGGCTCGCCGCGACGATGACGTACAGCACCGACGTGTTCGATCCCGGGACCATCGAGCGGCTCCTGGACCACCTCGGCCTCCTGCTCGCGGGCGTCGCGGAGGACGCAGAGCGGCCGATCGCCGAGATTCCGCTGCTCACGCCGGAGGAGCGCCGCCGGATGACCGTGGTCTGGAACGCGACGCGGACCGCCTACCCGCGCGACGCGTGTGTTCATGAGCTCTTCGAGGAGCACGTCGCGCGGACGCCCGACGCCATCGCTGTCATCGAGGGCGGCGAGGCGCTCACCTACCGCGAGCTGAACCGCCGCGCCAACCGGCTCGCTCATCGGATCTCCGCGCGCCGCGCCGGCCCCGATCTGCGCGTGGCCGTCGTTGTCGAACGTTCGTCGAGCGCGCTCGTCGCCCTGCTCGGGGTCCTCAAGGCAGGCGGCGCCTACGTGCCCCTCGATCCGAGCTATCCAGACGAGCGGCTGCGCTTCATGCTGGAGGACGCGGCGGTGAGCCTGGTGCTCGGGCAGCGAGCGCTGGTGACGCGGCTCGACTTCCGCGGGGAGGTCATGTGCCTCGACGAGGACCACGGCGCGCCCGGCGACGACAGAAACCCCGCCATTCCTGCTGCCCCGACCGATCTCGCTTATGTGATGTTCACATCGGGCTCGACCGGCCGGCCCAAGGGCGTTGCCGTCCCGCACCGAGGGGTCGTCCGCCTCGTACGGGACACCGGCTATGTGGCGTTCGGGCCCTCGGATCGCGTGGCCCACGCCTCCAGCCTCTCCTTCGACGCGTCGACGTTCGAGATCTGGGGCGCGCTGCTCAACGGCGCATGCCTCGTCATCGTGTCTCACGAGACGCTGCTGTCGCCGGAAGCGATGCCTGCGCTCCTCCGCCGCGAAGGCATCACCGTCCTGTTCCTGACGACAGCGCTCTTCCACCACCTCGCGCGTGTGGGCCCGGACGCCTTTCAGGGGCTCTCCTACCTCGTCGTCGGCGGCGACGTGCTCAATCCGACGCTGTCCAGAGAGGTGCTCCTGAAAGGCCCCCCGAAGCACCTCGTGAACGGCTACGGTCCGACCGAGAACACGACGTTCTCCACGGCTCACCTCGTGCGCGCGGTCCCGGAGGGCGCCTCCCGCGTGCCGATCGGAAGGCCCATCTCGAACACGCGCGCCTATGTCCTCGACCGCCGGCTCCAGCCGGTGCCGGTGGGGGTCCCCGGTGAGCTCTACGTCGCCGGCGACGGGCTCGCCCGAGGCTACCTGAACCGACCCGATCTGACCGCCGCAGCGTTTGTCCAGAACCCCTTGCCCGAGGAGCCGGGAGAGCGCCTGTACAGGACGGGCGATCAGGTCCGCTATCTGGCCGATGGCTCGCTCGATTTCCTGGGGCGGATCGACGCCCAGGTGAAGATCCGCGGCTTCCGCGTCGAGCTCGGCGAAATCGAGGCGGCGCTGTGCGCGTGCCCCTCCGTGCGCGAGGCCGTTGTCGTGCTCCATGAGCACGCGCCCGGCGACATGCGCCTCGTGGCGTACGTCGTCTCGGACTTCGGCCCGGGCGGCCCTCCGTCGCGCCCGCCGTGCGGGGATCGGTCGCAGGGAGCGGAGGCCGGCGTGGACAGCAGCGGCCCCGCGAGCTGCGGCCCCGCATCCCGCGACCTGTCGAGGAGCCTGCGCCGGTGTCTGCAGGAGAAGCTGCCCGACTACATGATCCCGGCCGCGTTCGTCGTTGTGCCAAAGCTGCCGCTCGCCGCGACAGGGAAGGTCGATCGCAAGACGCTGCCGCCGCCCGACGTCGGCCGGCTGCACGCCGGAGAGCCGGAGAGCTCCCGCTCTCCGATCGAGCGTCAGGTGGCCGAGATCTGGGCGTCCGTCCTCCATACCGACCGCCCGGAGGTCGACGATGACTTCTTCGAGCTCGGCGGAGACTCGCTGCTGGCGGCGCAGGTGCTCCTCCAGGTGCGGACGGTCTTCCATGTCGACGTGCCCGCGCGCCGGCTGTTCGAGTCGCCCACCCTGGCCGGGCTCGCCCGCGCCGTCGAGGAGGCGCTGCGCTGGAAGGCGCGCGGCGCCAGGGGGTCGATGGGCGCGATCGACCTCCGCGCGGAGGCCGCCCTCGCCCCCGACATCCGCCCTTGCGGCTCGCTCGTCGACACGAGCGCTCCGCCTCGCCACGTCTTCCTCACCGGCGCCACGGGGTTCCTGGGCGCCTTTCTCGTGCGCGACCTCCTCACGCAGACGCGCGCCACGGTCCATTGCCTGGTCCGCGCTCCCGACGCCGCCGCAGGCCTGGCGAGGCTCCGGCGGAGCCTGGAGGCCTATTCGCTCTGGGATCCCGCGGCGAGCGCGAGGATCGTCGCCGTGCCTGGCGATCTGAAAGAGCCGCTGCTCGGGCTCACCCCGGCCTGCTTCGAGGCGCTCGCGCAGCGCATCGACGCGATCTACCACGCCGGCGCCGAGGTCAATTACATCAAGCCCTACGCGTCCCACAAGGCGGCGAACGTGCTGGGGACACAGGAGGTCCTGCGGCTCGCTTGCCTGCGCAGGACGAAGCCCGTGCATCACGTCTCGACGATCGGGATCACCGGCCAGATCGGCTATTTCACGGGCGCCCGGACCGTGCGGGAGAGCGATGATCTCGATCGCTGGGTGGACCACCTCCACACGGACATGGGTTATTCCCAGAGCAAGTGGGTTGCCGAGAAGCTCGTGTGGCTCGCGCACGGGCGCGGGGTGCCCGTCACCGTCTTCCGCCCCGGGTTCATCCTGGGTCACAGCCAGACGGGCGCCGCCAACGTGGCCGACTTCGTGAGCAGGATGATCAAAGGCTGCGTCGAGATGGGATGTGCCCCCGACCTCCCCGCGCAGAGCAAGGAATTCGTGACGGTCGATTACGTCAGCCGGGCGATCGTGCACCTGTCCTGCCGGCCGGGCTCGCTGGGGAAGGCGTTCCACCTGGTGCCCCCCTCGTCTCAGCGGCTCGATCTGAACGGCTTCTTCGACCTGCTCGTGTCCCGCGGCTATCCGCTCGTGCGCTTGCCGTACGCGCAATGGTGCGAGCAGCTGCTGGCGTGGATACGGCGATCGGGCGACAGCCCGTTCCTTCCCCTCCTGCCGATGCTGACCGAGAAGGTCCACGGCGACCTGACCCGATGGGAGCTGTACGCGCAGATGCCGGCCTACGACTGCCAGAACACGATCGATGGGCTGGCCGGCACGGCGATCGCGTGTCCCCCGATGGACGCCCGGCTGCTGGACACGCTCCTGGCCTACTACCTGCGCAGCGGGCACCTGAGCGCCCCGGCGCCGGCCGCGAGCGGCGTGCGCCTGGCCGCGCCGAGGGCCCGCAGCCCGCTGCGATGGCAAGATGTCGCGCGCACGCGGCGGGGCGCTCACGGCTGAGCGCGCCTCCCACGCGCGCAGCGCGCCCCTCGCGGAGGCCGCGCGGGCTACCTCTACTGCGGGAAGTTGCCCCGGATCAGCAGAAAAACCGCCAAGGCGCCGAGGCCGCCAAGAGAAGAAGGGGACGGCCGTCCCGGCATTCCCCCTCTTATTCCCCTGGTTTCTTGGCGCCTTTGGCGGCTTGGCGGTTCGCTTCTCAGGGCGACCTCCCGCAGTCGTGCTACCCGCGATCCTCTTCCCGCCGCACCTTCACCGCGCAGGCCTTGTACGACGGCTGCCGGGAGTACTGGTCGAAGGCCGGGAACGTCAGCTTGTTCGTGATCTCGTAGTGCATCGGGACGAATATCTCCCCGGGCTTCACCGAGTTCGTGACGAACGCCCGCGCCTTGATCTCCGCGCGGCGGGAGGCGATGACCACCCACTCGTTCATCTCGATGCCGATCTTCTTCGCGTCGACAGGGCTCAGCTCGACGTAGATCTCCTTCGGATAGAGCCGCTGCAGCACCGCCGACTTCTTGGTCCGCGTCTGCGTGTGCCACTGGCTGGAGCTCCCTCGCCCCGTGAGCAGCGTGAAGGGATACTGCTCGTCGGTCGGCTCCGGCAGCTGGCGGGGCGCCTGGAAGGTGAACTTCGCCTTCTGATCCGGGCGGTAGTACTGGCCGTCCTCGAACAGCCGCCGCTCGTTCGTCTCGAAGGCAGCCCCCTCGGGGTAGGGCCACTGGATGCCGCCGCGCTCGTCGAGCATCGCGTAGCCCTCGATGCCCGTGATGTCGCACGGCTGCCCCTTCGAGAGCCGCTTCATGATCTGGAAGACCGCCTCCGGGCTCTTCCACTCCTTGAACAGCTCGCCGCAGCCCCAGTACTGGGCGACCAGCTGGAAGATGTGAAAGTCCGCCAGCGCCTGGCCCGGGGCCCGCGCGACCTTCTTGACGAGGCCGATGCGCCGCTCCGAGTTGATGAACGTGCCCTCTTTTTCGGCCCACGAGGCGGCCGGCAGGACGAGGTGGGCGCGCTCCGCCGTCTCCGTCGTGGAATACATGTCCTGCACCACGAGGAACTCCAGGCGGCCGAGGAGCTCGTGCAGGTCTTCCTGGTTGATCCAGGAGTGGGCCGGGTTCGTCGCGATGATCCAGAGGCCCTTGATCTTCCCCTTCAAGATGCCTTCGATGATCTGGTCGTAGGCCAGGCTGTTCCGGGTCGGGATGACCTCCTCCGGAATACCGAGGATCCCGGCGATCTTCTTCCGGTGCTCCTCCTTCGTGAAGTCGTGGCCGGCGAACAGGCCCGTCGTGTTGCTGAACATCCGCGAGCCCATCGCGTTGCACTGGCCCGTGATGGAGTTCGCCCCGGTGCCGGGACGGCCGATGTTCCCCGTCATCAGCGCCAGGTTGATGAGCGACTGCGCGACCCGCACGCCCTCGTGGCTCTGGTTGACGCCCATGGTCCACCAGAACGACACCCGCTTCCCGCTGTGGATCTTCTCCGCGAACGACGCGAGCTGCGCCTCGCTGAGCCCCGTCGCCTCGGCGACCCGCGCCGGCGTGAAGTCCTCGACGTTCGCCTTGAACGCCTCGAAATCGACCGTGTGCGCGTCGATGTACCCCTGGTCGATCCACCCGCGCTGGATGAGGATGTGGGCGATGCCGTAGAACAGCGTCAGATCCGACTTCGGATTGAGCGCATAATGCGCCGTCGCCGCCATCGCCGTCTCGGTCTTGCGCGGATCCACGACGAGGATCTCGGGGCGGTTCTTGTTCTTGCAGAGCCGCTCCCACATGATCGGGTGGGCGATGCAGAGGTTCGAGCCGACGAGCACAACGACGTCGGACTCCTCGAAATCGCGGTACGTGTAGGGCGGCGCGTCGAACCCGAACGCCTCCTTGTACGCGACCACCGCCGTCGCCATGCATTGCCGGGTGTTGCCGTCCCCGTGCAGCATGCCCATCCCGAACTTCGCGAGCGCCCCGAGGAAGGCCATCTCCTCGGTGACGATCTGCCCGGTGCTGATGAACGCGACCGACTCCTTGCCGTGCGCGTCCTGGATCGCCTTGAACCGATCGACGAACGTGCGGAGCGCGACGTCCCACTCCACGCGCTCCAGCTTCCCGCGCGCGTTCCTGAGGAGCGGCGCCGTCGCGCGATCGGTCGCGCGGAGCGGCGTGAGCGCCTCCCAGCCCTTCGGGCACGCCATCCCGAGGTTCACGGGATAGTCGGTGTTCGGCGAGAGGTTGATCGCCTCGCCGTCCTTGAGGTGCACGTTCAGCCCGCACCCGGTCGAGCAGAACCCGCACACGACCGTCGTCGTCTGGTCGGGCTTGAGCCGCGCAGGCACCCTCCCGAGGCCGAACTCGCCAGGGGTGAGGAGCAGCTCGCGCGTCAGCGGCCCGTTGCGCTGCAAGAGGAGGTTGTCCGCCTGCTTGGGCGCCGGAGGCGTCTTCTTCGCATCGCTCGCATCGCTGGTCGTCATCAGGAGAGCCCTCCGGGCATCTTGGAGGCGGGCGCCGCTGCGAAGAAGAGGTACCGCTCGAGGAACTCGCCCGCGAGGCAGAACAGGAACGCCACGACCGCCATCGCCATCAGAACTTCAGAGCTCACGCCGCTGTTCGGCGCCGAGAAGAGGCTGAGCGCCGGCAGGACGATCCCGCCGAGCGCCCCGCAGGCGAAGCGCCAGCCCGTCGCGCCCTTCAGCTCTCCCGTCATCAGGATCGCGCTCCGCTTGAGCGTGGAGTGGCTCCGCTTCCGCAGGTGCCGGAACATCGAGAGCTCCACGAGCAGCTTGAGCGCCGTCGTCACGCACAGGAACGCGCTCAGCCCGCGGAAGCCCCGGGTCAGGAGCAGCGCCGCGTGCTCGGCGCTCAGGAGCAGGCCGATCATCAGGACCGTCGAGCTCCCGAGGATGGCCGCCGTGGTCGCGAACTTGAAGCCCGTCAGGGCCCCGCGCCAGTGCTCCCGCTGCGTCGCGGCGTACACCATCACGGAGCAGAAGACCCCGAGGATCCCGCTCAGCGCGACCGCATAGGAGAGCGGCGCCTGCAGGGGCCCGATCGGGGGCAGCATCGAGAGCGCCGGGATGGCAGGCACCCAGAAGGACGCTGCGTATAGCGTCGCGGCGCCCGCGAAGAGCGAGAAGCCCAGGATCTCCCGGCTGAGCCACGACGTCTTGAGGCCCAGGAAGGCCCGGAACGCGAACTGCGGCCGGCCGAGGTGAAAGAGGCTCGCCTTCAGCGCGGCGATCCCGAAGACGAGCGCGAACGTCGCGCTGTGGCCGCCGAAATCCCGCGTCGCCTGCGCGCCGAGGAGCTCGTTGAGCGCCAGGTTCACGCAGAACGCGCCCACCGAGAGCTGCGTCAGCACCAGCATCGCGACGAGCGGAGGGTGGGAGTGCTCCCGGCTCACCTGGTAGAAGTCCGCGGGGAGCATGTTGCGCGGCAGCGACTTCTGCGTCTTGTAGGTCGTCGTCGGGATCGTGATCTCCGGCGCCGCCGCCCCCGGCAGGAAGAGGCTCGTCTGGCTCTCTTGCACGGCCTGCTGCTGGTCGACCATCGTGATCCGGATGGCGCCGTTCGGGCACGACTGCACGCACGCCGGGGCCTCGTCGTTGGCCAGCCGGTCGCTGCACATGTCGCACTTGCGCACGATCCCCCGCTCCGCGTTGAACTTCGGAGCGTCGTAGGGGCACATCAGGATGCAGTACTGGCAGCCGATGCACTGGTCATCGAGGTGCTTGACGATGCCGGTGATCGGGTCCTTCTCGTAGGCCTTGACCGGGCACCCCGACATGCACGCCGGGTCCAGGCAGTGGTGGCACGCCGTCGTCACGCTCTGCTGCGCCGGCGTCTGGGGCGTGCCGCCGTGGAGGAGCCCGACCGAGCGCCACACCTCGTTGTCGTCGAGGCCGTTCAGGCTGTGGCAGGCAGTGACGCACGCCTTGCAGGCCGTGCACGCGTCGAGGTCGACCTCGAAGCCGTACTGCTGGCCAGGCTTCGGCTTCTCGAGCGGGATGAGGTCGCGGTAGTACTTGGACTGAGCCGGGAGCGCGTGCTCCTCGTGCATCCTGGAGAACTTCTCGACCGCCGTGAGCTTCTGCTGGTCGGCCAGGAGCGACTCCAGCAGGCTCTTGTTGTTGTCGTGGATCTTCGGCGCCGAGTTGACGATGGGTAAGCGAAAATGAGTGTCCGAGACCTTTGCAACGCTCATCGAAATTCCCTGTCTACCCGGCGCGGAAGCCCAGCCCCGAGAACTCCAAGAGAGACACAGCGAACGGCGGCGCGTCCGCCGCAAGGGAGCGCCTGGCGCCGGCTCGCCAGGTCATCCCGTCAGCTCGCCGCCGCGAGCGGCTCCGCCGCGGCCTGGATCTCGACGCGTCCGGCCCGGACCCGGATCGGATACACGGGGATGCTCACGCCCGGGTCGTCGAGGCACTGACCCGACCGCAGATCGAAGCTCTGCTTGTAGATCGGCGAGGCGATCTTGGGGACGCCCCCCTTGTCCCCGACGATGCCGCGGGAGAGGACGAACGCCTTGCTGAACGGGTCGAAGTTGCTGATGGCGTAGACCTCCTCGCCCTCGCCGACCCGGACGAGCGCGATCTGGCGCTTCCCGACGAGCGCGCAGACCCCCGTGTTCGGGATGATGTCCTCTACCCCGCAGACGTCGATCCACCCCTGGGTCATGGTCTCGCTCCGAGGCGCTTCCGAAGTGTGCAGCTCGCTCATGACGGTCTCCCTCAGACAAGGCCCCTCGGCCCTGCCGTCAGATCATCTCCTCGACGAGGTTCGACTTCTCCTGCCACGCCGCGGGGCGGTGCTGCGCGCGCTCGCTGACGAACACGATGCTCCGGTCGCGCTCGCCGACGTTCACGAACTGGCGGAACTGCTTGAGCTTCTCGGGGTCGTTGACAGCGGCCTTCCACTCGCACTCGTAGGTGGCGATGAGGTGGGCCATCTCCTTCTCCAGCTCATCGCAGATCCCGAGCGAGTCCTCGATGATGACCTGGCGGAGGTAATCCATGCCGCCCTCGAGGTTGTTGAACCACACCGACGTGCGCTGGAGCCGGTCCGCCGTGCGGATGTAGAACATCAGGAACCGGTCGAGGTACTTGATGAGCGTCGCCTCGTCGAGATCCGAGGCGAAGAGCTGGGCGTGCTGCGGCTTCATCCCGCCGTTGCCGCAGAGGTAGAGGTTATAGCCCTTCTCCGTCGCGATGATGCCGAAGTCCTTGCCCTGCGCCTCGGCGCACTCGCGCGCGCAGCCGGACACCGCGGACTTCAGCTTGTGGGGGCTGCGCAGCCCCTTGTAGCGGTTCTCGACCGCGACCGCGAAGCCCACCGAGTCCTGCACGCCGTAGCGGCACCAGGTGCTGCCCACGCACGACTTCACGGTGCGCAGCGCCTTGCCGTACGCGTGCCCCGACTCGAAGCCGGCGGCGATGAGCTCGCGCCAGATGTCGGGCAGCTGCTCCAGCCGCGCGCCGAACAGGTCCACGCGCTGGCCGCCGGTGATCTTCGAGTACAGGTTGTACTTCTTCGCGACCACCCCGAGGGCGATGAGCTGATCCGGCGTGATCTCGCCGCCCGCCACGCGCGGGACCACCGAGTAGGTGCCGTCCCGCTGGACGTTGGCCAGGTACCGATCGTTCGTGTCCTGCAGCGGGAGGTGCTTCTTGTTCAGGATGTGCTCGTTCCACGTCGACGCGAGGATCGACGCCACCGCGGGCTTGCAGATCTCGCAGCCCTTGCCCTGGCCGTGGCGGGCGACCAGGTCGTCGAAGGTCTTGATCTGGTGGATCCGGACGAGGTGATAGAGCTCCTGGCGCGAGTGGTTGAAGTGCTCGCAGATGTAGTTGTTGACCGCGACGCCGGCCTTCTTGAGCTCCTTCTTCAGGATGTCGGAGATCAGCGTGGTGCACGAGCCGCAGCCCGTGCCGGCCTTGGTGTGCCCCTTGATGCCGGCGACCGTGACGTGCTTGTCGTCGCAGATGGCCGAGCAGATGGCCTTCTTCGTGACGTTCAGGCACGAGCAGATCATCGCGGTGTCGGGCAGCGCGTCGACGCCGAGGCCCGCCGGCTTCGCGCCGTCCCGCGCCGTGACGATGAGATCCTCCGGGTGCGGCGGGAGGACGATCTTGTTCTGCACGAGCTGGAGCAGCTGACCGTAGTTCGCGGCGTCGCCGACGAGGATGCCGCCGAGGAGGAGCTTGCCGTCCGAGCTGACGACGAGCTTCTTGTAGACGTTCGACGTCGCGTTCATGAAGCTGAGCACGCGCGCGCCCTGCTGGGTCGCGAACGCGTCGCCGAAGCTCGCGACGTCCACGCCCATCAGCTTGAGCTTCGTGCTCATGTCGAAGCCGCCGAAGGTCTCCTTCCCCCCGGTGATGGCGTCGACCGCGACCTTGGCCATGTGGTAGCCGGGCGCCACCAGGCCGTAGAGCTGGCTGTTATAGCTCGCGCACTCGCCGATCGCGTAGATGTCCGGATCCGACGTCTGACAGCGCTCGTTGATGGCGACGCCGCCGCGGTTCCCGAGCGCGAGCTCGCACGCCCTCGCGAGCTCGTCCCTCGGGCGGATGCCGGCCGAGAAGACGATCATGTCGGTCGAGAGCTCGCTCTGGTCGGCGAAGACCATCCTCGCCACGCGGCCGTGCTCCGCGACGATCTCCGTCGTCGACTTGCTCGTGTGCACGTTCACGCCGAGCGACTCGATCTTGGCCCGGAGGATCGCGCCGCCGGCGTCGTCGACCTGGAGGGCCATCAGGCGCGGCGCGAACTCCACGACGTGGACCTGGAGGCCCATGTTCTTGAGCGCGTTGGCCGCCTCCAGCCCGAGCAGGCCGCCGCCGATGACCGTGCCGACCTTCGCGACCTTGGCGTAGGCGTCCATCGCCTCGAGGTCGTCGATCGTGCGGTAGACGAAGCAGCCCTTCGCGTCTTTGCCCTTGATCGGCGGGACGAACGGATACGAGCCGGTGGCGAGGATGAGCTTGTCGTAATAGACCGTCTTCCCCTTCGCCGACGTGACGGCCTTCTTCCGCCGATCGATCGAGACGGCCTTGTCGTTGAGGTGGACCTGAATGCCCGCCTCCTCGTAGAGGCCGGGCTTGACCATCGACAGATCCTCGGCCGATTTGCCGTTGAAGAAGGCAGACAGGTTCACCCGGTCGTAGGCGAGCCGCGGCTCCTCGCAGAAGGTCGTGATGTTCCACTCGCGCAGGAAGCCGCCGAGAACCATGTTCTCGATGAACTTGTGCCCGACCATGCCGTTGCCGATGACGAGGAGGTCCTTCTTCTTGCTCATGAAACCCACCTTTGGACCCGGTGAGTCCTTCTCACCGTCACTGCCGCGCTGCCGTCCGAACGAGGCATCAGCCACAGTCCCGGACCAAAAACTGTGTACTGTGGGCTCTGTTTCGCAACTGTTTCGCACGAATAAATTGTCGGCCCGACGGCGCGCTCAGCCCGGGACATCGCCTCTGTTTCATGCATGTTTCGCCGTCATCGACGAGCCCAACAAGGCCCCGAGCGAACCTGGACGCGACAGCGTCGATGAAAGGAAATGGGCGCATCCTTCAGAGCTGAAAGAGTCTGTTTCAGTGACGTATCGCGCCCCGGGGCGGAAGCATTGCACTTCTGAAATGGAGCGCGGGCCGATCAGCCTCGTGGGGCGGCTTCGGCGAGCAAGGACAGGAGCTGCGCCGTCGCGACCGGCTTGGTGAGGTGCGCGTCGAAGCCGGCTTCGCGCGAGCGGCGGCGGTCCTGGTCTTGACCGTAACCGGAGACGGCGGCGATGTAGGAGCGCGTGAGCTCGGGCTCGGCGCGCAGGCGCCGGACGACCTCGTAGCCGTCCATCCCGGGAAGGCCGATATCGAGCAAGACGAGCTCGGGCTTCGACGCGCGCGCGGCCTCGAGCGCCGCCGGGCCGTCGTGGACCACCGAGACGGCGTGGCCGTGGAGCTGGAGGATGCGCCGGAGGCCCTCGGCGGCGTCGACGTTGTCGTCGACGACGAGGACCTGGAGGGCGCGCGCCCCGGAGCGCCCAGGGGCGGCCTCGAGCGCCGGCGGAGGCGCTGGCGGAGGGGGGGCTTCGGCCGGCGCGCTCGGCGGGCCCGCGAGCGGGAGCCAGACGCTGATGGCCGTCCCCTCGCCGTGGCCCGCGCTCAGCGCTTCGACGCGGCCGCCGTGCAGCTCGGCGAGCCGCTTGACCAGCGTGAGCCCGATCCCGAGGCCGCCCTGGGAGCGGTCCAGCGTGCGCCGGGCCTGCATGAACGGCTCGAAGACGCGCGGGAGCAGCTCGGCGGAGATGCCGACGCCGGTGTCGGTCACCTGGATCCGCGCGTCGCCGGCGATCGCGGCGCAGGCGAGCGAGACGCGGCCGCCGGGGTTCGTGTACTTGATCGCGTTGTTGAGGAGGTTCACGACGATCTGCTCGAGCCGCACGCGGTCGCCGTGCACGAAGACGCCCGGATCCACCGACAGGACGAGATCGTGCCCGCGGTGGACGAGCAGCGGGCGGACCGACTCGACGGCGGTCTCGATCACCGAGGCGACGTCGAGCCGCTCCCGCTTCAGGTCGATCTTGCCCCGCGTGATCCTGGAGACGTCGAGGAGATCGTCGACGAGCCGGACGATCGTCTTCACCTGCCGCTCGAGGGTCGCCAGGATGTGCCTATCGTCGCGATCCGCGCGCTCGCCGGCGCTCATCTGGGCGCTCATTTGCAAGAGCTCGAGGCCGGTGGTGAGGGGCGCCAGCGGGTTGCGGAGCTCGTGCGACAGCATGGCGATGAACTCGTCCTTGCGCCGGTCCGCCTCGTGGGCCTCGCGGTAGAGCCGGGCGTTCTCGAGGGCGACGCGCCGCTCGCGCTCGACGAAGGCGGCGCGCTCCTCGTGCAGGCGGGCGCGCTCCATGGCCTGCGCGCACTGGCGCGACACCGCGACGAGGAACTCCTGCTCTTCCCGGTCGAACGGGCGCGGCTCCGCGAAGCTCAGCCCGAGCACGCCGATGGGCCGCTCCTGGACCACGAGCGGGAGACAGCAGAGCGACTGGGTCGCGCCGGACAGCGCGGTGCTCACGATGTGCGGGTAGCGGGCGGAGCACTCCTCGCGCGAGCGCAGCCAGACGGGCGCGCCGGTCCGCAGCGCGTCGGTGAGCGGGAGCGCGGCGTCGCGGGGCATCTGCCGGAAGCGCTCGACGGTGTCACCCTCGTAGCCGGCCGCCTTGAGGCACTCGAGCTCGTCGCCCGCCGTCACGACGATGGCCCCGCCGTACGCGCCCGCGGCGGCGACGCCGACGTCGACGACGACCTGCGCCACGGCCTCGCTGGTGAGCGCGTCGGCGAGCGCCGCCGTGATCCGCTGGAGGCCGGCCATGCGCTGCGCCGCGCGCTCGGCGGCCCGGCGCGCCTCCTGCTCGGCGAGGAAGCGCCGCCGCGCCTCGGACTCGGCGTCGCGGGCCATGTCGTAGAGGCGCACGCGCTGCAAGGCCACCTCGATGCGCTGCGCGAGCTCCTCGGCGAAGGCGAGATCGGCGGCGCCGGAGGTGCGATCCGCCACCTCCGCGGACGCGAGCGTGAGCGCCGCGAGGACACACCCGTCGCCGCGGATGGGCACGATCATCGCGGAGCGGCAGCCGAGCTCGCGCAGGGCGGCGATGTGATCCGCGTCGGCCAGCGCGTGGCCGGCGAGGTCGGGGAGGAGCCGGCCGTGGCCGCCGTGGAGCACCTCGTGGAGCGGCGACGGCGGCGTCCCGGGCTCCGGCCGGGTGCGGCTGCGCCGGGCCAGCCGGGCGGCGAGCTCTGCCTTGGCGGGATCGGCGTGCGCGACGACGCGCGCGTGGACGGAGCCGTCGGGTTCGAGCGTGTGGACGGCGCACAGCTCGGCCACCGAGGTGACCGCGAGGGCCGCGACGCGCCGGAAGCCCGCGTCGCGGCCCTGCGCCGGATCGAGCGCGGCCGACGCGTCGGCCAGGAAGCGCCGCGCGTCCTCGGCGCGCTTCTGCTCGCTGACGTCCGAGACGAGCACGAAGAAGCCGCGCACGTCGCCGCCCGCCCCGAGGTGGGGAATGTACTGGATGCGCACGTGGCGCCGGCCGCCCTTTGGGTAGGTGAGCGCCGACTCGAAGTCTTGCGGCCGCCCGGCGAGCACCGCGGCGATGTGCGGCTTCACGGAGGCGTAGGCGGCGTCGCCGATCACCTCGCGCACGTGCCGGCCGACGACGGAGCCGCTGTCTTCGCCGAACCAGCGCTCGTAGGCCCGGTTGACGATGCCGTAGCGCTCGTCGCTGTCGATATACGAGATGAGCGCCGGGAGGGCGTCCAGCAAGCGCTGGAGCTGCTCGGCTTCCATCGTCACGCTCGGCTCGCCTGCGCTCATGAGGCCGCTCTCGTGCGTCGTGGCGGGGGCTTCCGGCCTACGCATCTCGGCGTAGGCATATCTGCAATCCTCGCGGGTCGCCACTCGCCGGTCCGCTGCGGCCCGGCTCGAGCGTGCTATGGTCGCCGCCGATGCGGATCCTCGTCGTGGGCGCGGGCGCGGTGGGCGGCTATTTCGGGGCGCGGCTCACGCTCGCTGGGGAGGACGTCACCTTCGTCGCGCGGGGCGCGCACGCCGAGGCGATGCGGTCCCGCGGGCTCATCCTCCGCACGCCGTCCGGCGAGCTGCGCACTCCGCCCCTCCGTGTCGTCGAGCTCGACGGGGCGCGCGGGCCGTTCGATCTCGCGCTCATCGCCGTGAAATCGCCGTCGCTCGCCGCGGTGAGCGCCAAGCTGCCCGGGCTGCTCGCCGCGGACGGCCTCGCCGCGCCCCTCCTGAACGGGCTCGACTCCGAGGACGTGGTCGCGCGCGACGTCGGCGCGCCGCGCGTGATCGCCGCGATCGCGTACATGTCCTCGGGCGTGGCCGCGCCTGGCGAGATCGAGACGCTCGCGCCGACGCGCGCCGGGCTCGCGCCCTACCGGCCTGGGCAGGAGGCGCGGGTCGAGGCAACCGCCGCGCTGCTCGAGCGCGCGGGCATCCCGGTCCGCCGCGGGGCGGACCACCGCGCCATGCTCTGGGAGAAGATGGTCTGGAACGCCCCCTTCAATGCGATCTGCGCGCTGACCGGCCAGCGCGCCGGCGTGGTCGCGGAGCGGATGGAGGACCTCACCCGCACGGCGATGCTCGAGGTGATCTCGGTCGCGCGGGCGGAAGGGGCGGAGATCTCCGAGGCGACCGCGGACGCGATGCTCGCCCTCACGCGCTCGGAGTTCCCGCTCACCGAGCCCTCGATGCTGCAGGACGTGCGGGCCGGCCGCGCGACGGAGGTCGATATCCTCCAGGGCGCGGTGGTCGAGCGCGGGCGCCAGGCCGGGGTCGACACCCCGGTGCTGCGCACGCTGGCGACCCTCGTCCGCGGCCTGTCGCCGCGGGCGAGCGCGCCCTCTGCGGGCCGATAAATAGACCTCGCGCTCGCGACGGGACCGGCGATGGCGAGGGCGGCGCGCGCCGCTTCCTGGGCGCGTGGGCGCCCTGGGAAACGCGTCGTCGCGACCGCCACGGCGGTGTCTCGGGTGCTTCGGGGAATTCGGGGAAGGGGCGTGGAGCGCGAAGCGCTCATCTCACCTCCTGGGGATCGAGAGGAGATGAGATGAGTGCCTGTCCTGGGACTCGGCGATCAGGCGCCGCCGGTGCCGCCCGCGCCGCCGGCGCCGCCCGCGCCGCCCGCGCCGCCGCTTCCGCCGGCGCCGCTGGTGCTGGCCGCGCTGCTGGTGCTGGCCGCGGTGGTGCTGGCCGCGGTGGTGCTGGCCGCGCTGCTGCTGGCGGCCGCGCCGCCGCTGCCACCCGCGCCGTCGCTGCCACCCGCGCCGCCGTCGCCGCCGCCGCTGCCGCCCGCGCCGCCGCTGCCGCCCGCGCCGCCCGTGCCCTCGTTGCTCAGCGGGTACAGCGGGTCGAGGCAGAAGAAGCCATCAGGCGTCTCGGCGCACTCGTCCGGGTCCTTGCAATCGCTGTTGTCCTCGCACGGCAGCTTGTCGAAGATGCAGAAGCCGTTGTTCGGGAGGCCGAAGTCCTCGCAGCGGGCGTTAGGCAACAGGCAATCGTCGTGCGCCGTGCACGCCCTGGTGCAGGCGCCGAAGTCGCCGGCGCCGACGACCTCCGCGAACTGGTAGAGGCAGATACCGTTCTCGAACCCGCCGCAGTCGGACTCGAGCGGATCGCCGCCGAAGCCGCAGAACTCGGTGCATGCGCTGACGCCGCCGGGGAAGCCCACGCACCATCCGGCGCACGGATCCTCGTCGGCGTCGCGGTCGCACGCGGCGCCCATCGGCAGACCCTCGTGCGGCGTGTCGACGCACGCGTTCTGCCTGGGATCGCAGCTGCGGCCGGAGTCGGAGCACTGGGAGTCGGAGCCGCAGTTCGGCATGCAGACCGTCACGCCGTCATCCACCTCCTCACAGCGCAGCTCGTCGCGGCCGTGGCACTTGAGCGGATCGAGCTCATCGTCGAGGGCCGAGATCTGGGGCTCTCCGAGGACGCAGCCCAGGTAACAGATGCCATTGACGCAGGCGCTGCCCTCGCCTTCACAGTCGCCGTCGTCGGCGCACTCCGTCGTGCAGTACCCGCCCGCAGGACCGGCCTCCCCATCCGACTCCAGGACGCACACGCCGTCCGTCCCGCAGTCGGCGTCGGCCGTGCAGCGGGTGCCGAGGAACTCGGCCGTGTTCGCGCCCGCGCCGCTGCTCTGGGCGACTCCCCCCGATGACGAGCTCGTGGTCGAAGAGGAAGAGCCGCCGCCCGTGCCCTCGCCCGAGTCGTCGTCACCGCAACCGATGAAGCCTGCAGAGAAGGCGACCGAGGTGAGCAGGATCGCCGAAATGCGTTGCACTTTCATTACTGTCTCCCGAGCCAGGAGGCCCTGCCCACATCGGGCGCGCCTTCATGTGATTTCGGGACGGTAACGGAATCGGTGCGGCTCCGCCATACCGGACGGGCTGGGGAGCGCGCGATGTCGAGCTCAGCGGAAGGCCCGTGGGCGCGGATGGCGCTCCAGGGGGCCGGCATCAGGACGTCAGTGCGACGACTGATGGTCTATTTTTCAGGTGATACCCGACTGGACCACTACGTGGACTTCGTGATTTTTGACACCTACCGCACGGCCCTCCGGTTAGGGCCTCCGAGCGGCAGCGCGCGCTGCGCGCCGACGTCGTAGATCAGGTGGCCGGCGCCGTCGGGCCGGGCTGCGGGGTTCAGCTGGTGCGGGGTCCGCGTGCCGGGGCCGAGCAGGTGGACGACCGTGAGCCCGCGCGCGACGAGGGCGTCGGCGATGAGGCGGCGGTGACACCGCCACCAGAGCGTCTCGGCGCACAGGAGGGCCATTCGCCGTCCAGCGCGCGCTTCCGCCTCGAGCTCGGAGAGCGCGCGCTGGAACGCGGCGGTCTCCATGTGATCGGCGTAGGCCCGGAAGCTCGGGTTCTCCCAGGCGACGTGCGGCGAGTCGGCCCGCCCCGTCCGCCGCCCGCCGAGGGCGTCGCCGCGGAAGACGTAGGTCACCCCGAGCCGAGGCAGCGCCTCGGCGAGCGCAGCGCGGCCGAGGTGAGGGGAGCGGCTCGATCCAGGGAACCTCCGGACGTCGACCAGCGTGTCGGCCGGCCCCTCGCCGAGCAGCTCGACGAGCTCCTCCACGCTGCGGGTGCCGTGGCCGATGGTGAAGAGGGTGTCCACGGGGAAGAGCTTTGCGCCCCGGCGGCGCGCGGGCAACGTGGGGAGCGGGGACGCCCGCGCGCTCCGGTACTGGTCAATTTGAACAGGGAGACCGGGAGGCCGGGAGAAAAGCTTAGTGAATCTCCCTGTCTCCCCGTCTCCCTGTGTCTTTCTCGGGCAACGTCGACCACCACCCGCGCTCTACCCGATGGAGCGCAGCAGATGGTCGAGCGCCCGGCGCTCCTCCGCGTCGGTGACCGACTTCAGCGCCCGGTTGACCTCGCCGACGGCGGCCGCCGCCAGCAGCGCGACGGCCGCCGGGTCGGGCGCCCCGCGCGCGCGCAGCCACGCGAGCGCCTCGTGCTCGGTGTTGACGACGATGAGGCTCCGGCTCGCCTCGTAACGGATCGGCCGCCCTGAGCGGCCCTCGACGACGGCGCGCACCGGGGCCCCCTCGAGGTTCATCCGGGCGATGGCCTCGTGGATCGCGGCCGCGAGCGGGCTCCCGGTCGCCGCCTCCTGCCCCTCGGGCGCGGCGCCGGGCAGCGGCGCCGCCTCGCCGCCGAGCAGGCCGAGCACGCTGCGCCACAGCGCGAGGGCCCAGGCCCGCGCGCCGCTCGAGTCGGGCGGCGCCTCGGCGGCGGGCGCCTCCGCGCCGCGCGTGGCCGCGTGCGCCTCCGCGCCGTGGGCGCCCGCGGCGGGAAGGCCCGCGCCCGCGGCGGGAGGGCCCGTCCCGGAGGGAGGCCCGATCTCCACCGCGGTCGCCCCGGCCGGGGCGGGCGTCGCCGCGAGGGCGCCGAGCTCGCGCAGCGCGCCGGGGGCGGCGCGGTGGCGCAGCACCTCGACGAGCGGCGAGCCGTCGTCGAGTAGAACGAAGGGCGGCGTGCCGTCCGGGAAATCGCCGTCCGCGCTCCCTCGGCGATCGGAGATCCACAGGCAGCCGCTCGCCGCGAGCTCGGCGCGGACCGCCGCCGGGCCGACGCTCTCGCCGGCGGCGGTCCGCGCCGTGAGCTTGCCGCCGGAGAGGCGGCCGAGCAGGTGCAAGTTCCACAGGTACGGCGCCGCGGCCGCCTGGTCCGAGAGCTCGGCGGCCATGGACGCCGCGGCCTCCATGGCAAGCTCCGCGATGGCGTCCCAGCGCGCCTCGCGCAGCGGCCACACGAGGAGCCTCCCCTCGACCGGCGCGAGCTCGACCACGCCGGTCACCCCGGACCCCACGCCCGCCCCGCAGCGCAGCGCGACGGGGGTGAAGCCGCCGTCGCTCCCTTCGCCACCGCCGCCGCCACCGCCGCCGCCACCGCCGCCGCCACCGCCGCCGCCACCGCCGCCGCCACCGCCGCCGCCACCGCCGCCGCCTCCGCGGCCCTCGCCGAGGATCGCCGCGGAGGGCGCGGCAACCAGCACCCGGGGCGCACGCGGCCACCGCGCGGGCAGCCAGAGCGCGCCGGTCACGAACAGCGGCCGGGGCCAGGTGGTGGCGACGTCGATCCACCGCGTCGCGAGCGCGTCGTCGGGCGGCGCGAGCCGGGCGCGCAGCCACCGCGCGGCGGCGTCGCGCACCGCCTGCCGGAGCCGCGACGCGTCCCCGCGGGCCTTGAGCCCGTCGAAGGCGCGGTTCGGCTCGAGCGCGTCGTCGTTGACGGCCGCGCACAGCGGCCACCCATCGCCAGCGTCGAGCGCGCAGAGCGGGCGGCGCCCGACGTGCACCGCGATGCCCGCCGCCCCGGCGTGCTCCGGGGCGAGCAGGCCGATCTCGCCGCGCGCGGGCGGCGCGCCCTCCTGCGCTCCGGCCGGCTGCTCGAAGGGCAGGATCGCGAAGCACGCGGCGCGCGCGGCCGCGTCGAGGCCGACGGCGGCGAGCGGCGGCGCCGTGACGCGCTCCTCGGCCGCGCGATCGCGCGTGACAGCGTCGGTGATGTCCCTGATGAGCACGGCGGTCGCGAGCTGCAGCCGCTCGGGCCTGCTCAGCGCGAGGACCGGCCGCTCGTAGCGCTGCGTCGGGTAGGGCGGCGGCGTCGAGGTGCACAGCCACTCGGCGCGCGGGTCGCGCCGGAGGTCGTCGAGCGAGAAGAGGTTCCCCTCGATGTCGTGGAAGAGCTGCGCGCGCGCCGCCTCCGCGACGACGCGCTTGCCCTGGGCCAGCGTCTTCAGGACCGCGCGGCGCGCGTGGCTCCGCGCGAACGGCGGCAGCTCGTCGAAGCGCGGCGCAAGCGAGATCAGGTGGCGGCCCGCGGCCTTCGCGAGGCGCGTCAGGATCGCGCGCGAGGCGTCCCTCGATGGGTCCGCGGCGCCGGCGCGCACGAGGAGGCGGAGCGGGATCGGCAGCTCCACCTCCACGCGCCGCTCCGCGCCGTCGGGGCCGACGAAGCGGGCGTCCGATACCGGCCCCTCGACGATCTCGATCTCGCCTTCGAGCCCCTGCATGCCGAGCGCGGCGGCGCTCACCCGCAGCAGCGGGTGCGAGGGCGCGCCCGTCAGCGCGAGCGGCGCGCGCGGCGGGCCCGCGGCGCCGCGCGGGCCATGCTCCTGCTGCGCCCCGCCGGCGAGGGCGCGGCGCTCCTGCGCGGCGGCGGCGCGCTGCCGCCGCGCCGGCACCCCGCTCTGCGCCAGGAGGGCGCGCCCGCCGGCCCACCGCATCAGGGCCGCGCGCTCTCGCGGGTCGCGGGCGACGAGGGGGTGCCAGGAGAGCGTCTCGAAGCCGGGCGCCGCGTCGAGCACCGGGATCGGCGCGGGCGCTGGGTGGGTCTCGTCGAGGGCCTCGAGCGAGCACGCGACCTCCTGGCCGCGCGCGTCGAGCATCACGAGCAGCGGCAGGCGCCGGATGCGGGCGGCGAGGTCGCTCTGGGCGGCCCTGAGGGGCGCGCTTCCGAGCGCCCGCGCGCGCGCCTCGAGCGCCTGCGCGCTGTCGAGCAGGTAGGCGCTCACGCGGGCGTCCGGCCTGCCGCGCTCGCGGAGCGGATCGCCCCGCAGGCCGAGCCGCGCGCGCGCCGCGGCGTCGCCCTCCAGCGCGGCCACGAGCGCCTCGCAGAGCGCGCGCTCGACCGCGTGGACGACGACGTCGTTGCGCGGCGACAGGAGGCCGTCCCAGCCGCTGTTCGGCGCCGCCGTGTCGTCGTCGATCGCGATGGCGGCGGGGCCGAGCAGCGGCGCGGCCTCCAGGGTGGCGAGGGGCCGCGACGCGTGGTGCCACGCCTCCACCATCGCGTCGCTCGGCGTGGCGAGCGCGAGGAAGCCGGGGCCGCTGACCTCGAGGACCGGCGCGCCGGCGGGGAGCGCCGCGAGCCGCTCCAGCGACGCCGCGAGCGCGCGCCGCCGCGCCGGCCCCCGCGCCGCGAGCTCGTCCTCGGTGAAGAGCCCCGGCGCGTAGGGGACGAGCTCGCGCTCCGGGAGCGCGGCGGCGAGCCAGTCGAGCTCGCGCTGCGAGGCGGCGAGCACCGTCCTCCGGTCGGCCGCGCGCCCCCGCGCCTCGGGCGGCGCCGTGCAGAGGCTGCGCGTCGGCCGGGAGAGCGCGGAGAGTCCCTTCAGGCTCACGAACCACCCGGCCGCGAGCGTGGGCCAGATCCGCGCGTCCAGGAGGCCTTCGAAGCTCGCGGGCGCGAGGCCGTCGTCCGGGGCCGGCGCCGCGCCGCCTCCGCGCCCGGGGCTGCCGTCCGCGGCGCCGAGGCGCGGCGGCGCGCAGAACACCGCGCCGATCGCGGCGCGCAGCGCGGGCCTCACGCGCGCGAGCTCGCTCTCGGGCGCAGGCGCGGGCGTCGTCGAGCGCGGGCCTCGCCGAGCGTCCCTCGGGCCGAAGAGCCGCCTCGCCTCGCGGTCGGCCGCGGCGAGCGCGACCTTCAGCGCATGGCGGACGGCGCGCCAGAAGCGCGCGTCGCGCTCGACCCCGTCGTACGCGAACCGCGGCCGCACGCGCCCCTTCCACGCGAGCGCGATCTCGACGGGCAAGGGGGCGGCGGCGGGATCGAGCTCCACGGTCTCGAGGTGCCGCCCCTCCACGAACACCCGGACCTCGGCGCCGCGGGGGGGCTCGCGAGCGTCGGCGAAGACCGCGAGCTCGCCGCGGAGGCCGGCGAGCGGCCCTTCGTCCACCTGGAAGGCGTCGCGGAACGCGTGCTCCGGGGAGGGCGGCACGACGGGATCGCCGGTCGCGTGCAGGAGGAACGCCCTGCGGCGCTCGGCGCCGAGCTTCACTTGCTCGATCATGGCCTCGGCGTCGGCGAGCGGGAGCCCAGCGAGCGCGCGCTCGACGAGACCCCCCGGGCTCCAGACCACGTCGCCGGCCCAGGGGGCGAGCTCCTTCGGGAGCTTCGCGTCGCCGCGGAAGAGGAAGAGCCGCGGCGCATCGTGCGCGTCGAGCGCCGCGAGCGACGTCGGTCGCCCGCGCCCGTCGCGGAGCAGCGGGAGCTCGCGCACGGCCTGCGCCTCGGCGGGCAGCTCGGCGCCGGTCCGCGCCGCCCCGGTCGCGACGCAGGCGAAGGCCGCGAGCGCGTTCGCGAGCCGGCCGCGGTCCTCGTCGACGACGAGCGCGCCGTCGGGGACCGCGCCCTCGCCGCACACGAGCGCGGCGAGGGCCTTGATGGCGTCGAGCAGCGCGCCGGCCGCCGCCTCGCGGAGCCGCGTGCGGAGGGGCGCGTCCTCGCGCAGCGCCGAGCGCGACGCGTTGGTGGGCAGCGCGTCCGCGTCGACGACGACGCGGACCGGGAGCTCGACGCCCTGGTAGGGCGCCGAGGGGAACCGCGGGGCGAAGCTCCAGCGCTCGCGGACGAGCCGCACGCCGTGCTCGAGGTAGTCGACGGCGGGGAGGCCGGAGGGGAGGGGAGTGGGGAGGGGCGCGGAGACGGGCGCGGCGAGGGGGCGCGAGCGGGGCGCCGAGCTGGCCGGCCCTGCTGGGGGCTCGGGGGGCGCGACGATCTCCAGCGCGGCTCGGCGCGCGCCGCGCACATGGAACGGCACGCGCACGAGCACTGCGACGTCGCTGCTCGGGAGAGCGCGGCGCAGCGGCTCGCCGGCGAGCGCGATCGGGACCGGGAAATCGCCGGTGGCCGCGGCGAGGTGCGCGAGCTCGGGCGGGCTATCGCCCGTGATCGCCCGGCGGAGCACCGACCAGCCGAGCCTCCGCCGCACCTCGATGCGCAGGCCGGCCGCGGGCATCCCGGGCGGCCTCGGGACCTCCTCGCAGGCGGGGCCGGCGGCCGGCGCGGGGGCCTCGGCGGGCGCCTCGAGCAGGGCGGGCGTGAAGCGCACGCGCGTGCAGGTCGTGCCTCGGGCCTCGCCGGACGGCCCGCGGCCCGTCGTGAGCAGGTCGACGCGCGCCGGGCGCAGCCCGAGCGCCGCGTTCACGCCGAGGGCGAGCAGGCGGAGCCTCCGGGACGCGGCGTCGGGCGCGGCGTTGAGCACGTGGTCGAGGAGGCGCGCCAGCGCGGGCCCGTCGGGCGGCTCTCCGTCGAAGGTCACGACGACGTCGTCGGCGTCGTAGCGGAGATCGATCTGCGTCGCGCCCCCGGCCGCGGCGGCGCGGACGAGCTCGAGCAGGTAGAGGTCCAGGTCGACGAGCAGGTGCTCCCTGAGCTTCTGGACGGCGCGGCGGGCATCGACGCGGATCGCGCCGCGGGCGACGACCCGGCTCACCGCGGGGACCCCCTTGGCGCGGGGCGCGGGCCGCCTGCGGGCGCCCGCTCGCCGCGCGCCGCGCCCGCGAGCGGCGGCGGGCTCGCCGAGAGGTCGAGGAGCCGGTCGCTGTCCTCGGGATCGAGCGGCCCCTTGGCCTCGACGAGCAGCGCGCGGGCGAGCAGGTTGCCGGCCGTCACCGCGTCGACGGCGGCCCGTCTGCGCGCGAGGGCCACGGTGTCGCTCTCGATGTTGAGGTAGAGGGCGTGCCCGGGCGGGAAGCGCGCCGCGCGGCGCACGACCTCGCGCGCCGCGTGGCAGCTCTGCTCGGGCCCGGCGCGCTCCCCGCTCCCGGGCAGGAGGAACCCGCTGCGCTGGCGGAGGGCGCCCTCGACCTGGCAGAGGCTCACCCGGGCGACCCCGTGCCGGGCGCGGGCGAGCGCGTCGGCGATCACCTGGAGGAGCGCGGCGTCGGCCGCGCGGGCGCGTTTCGGCTCCTCGCGCTCCTCGCGCACGAGCAGGTAGGCGGCGTGCGCCTTCTCGATGCGCGCCGCCGGGAAGCACCGCTTCAGCAGCGCCCTGGTCGCGCGGTGGTTGCACAGCACGACGGGCAGCCCGCCACGGGCCATGGCCGCGGTCAGCGCGTCGGATCGCCTGGCCACGAGCAGCGGCTCGCGCCCTGGCGCCAGCGCCCGGAGCCCCGCGCGGCACCGGTCGCCGGCGACGGGGCTCGCGAGCGGGAACGGGATCTCGTCCGGATCGAGCGCGGTCGGCGGCGACAGCGCCGCCTCCAGCATCGCCGCGTAGGTGGCGGCGCCCTCGGCCTCGCCGGCGGCTGCGGCTGCCGCGGCCTGCGGGAGGCGGGCGGCGAGCTCGCGCCGGAGCGGACCTTTGACGAGCTCGCGCACGCGCGCGATCGCCTCCCAGAAGGCGTCGTCGCGGCGCACGTTGTCGCGGCTCAGGGTGTGCTGGAGGTGGGGGCTCATCACCTTGAACCGCACGCCCGAGAGCCCGCTGAAGAGCTCGTCCGCGGTCTCGAACAGGGTGAGCCCGCGGTTGTAGAAGCCGGCGAAGCTCTGGCCGTGCTCGCCGGCGGGGTCCCCGTCCCCGCTCGTGGGCCGTGCGAGGTGCTGAGCGCCGGCGGAGGGGCCGACGACGACGGTGGTCTCTTCCTCGACGGCGGTCACGGAGACGGGCGCTGCGATGGCGAGCGGGGAGTCGATCCGCAGGGCGCCCGTGCGGGAGCCGCCCTCGTGGTCGGCGATGCTGAGGGTGATCTCGCGATCGGCGTGGCGGCACCAGCGGCGGAGCGCCGCCTGCGCGCGGCGCGCGTGCTCCACGAACGCTTCCCGGCCGAGCCGCTGGATCAGGGTCACGCGCGTGCCGCTGCCCTGGCGCGGTCCGGCGTCCTCGAGCTCGTAGCTCGTGTCGCTGTGCAGCCGGAGGAGCCATGCCTTCCCGTCGCGCCACGTTTCCACGTCGACCTGCTGCGGCTGGAGGGCGAACACGGAGACGAAGCCGACGCCGTATTTACCGATCTTCGTCGCGTCGCCTTCCTTCGACGAGCTGAAGAGGGTGAGCAGCGGGCCCTCGATGTCCTCGCGGCTCATGCCGCACCCGTCGTCGGCGACCGAGGTGGCGCACGCGCCGGGCAGCGCCTCGACGCGCACGGCGATCTTCCGCGCGCCGGCGTCCATGCCGTTCTGCACGAGCTCGCGCAGGAAGGCGTACGGGTCGGCGAACTGCTGCACCATGTCGGCGACCGGGCCTGGCGGCGGCGGGGGCGCGGCGCGGTCCTCGCGAGAGGAGCGGTAGGGTGCCATGCGTCCTGCGAGGCTATCACACGGCGCGAGCTGCGGTTGGAGGGGGGCCTGCCGGGGCTGGAGGGGTGGAGTCGCTGCGAGCGGAGACCGGACCTAGGACAGGCGCAGGTGTGACAGGTGCAAAGCCCGAAGTGAAGAGAGCGGGGGAGACTCTGCGTCAGGACATCAGGCCGAGTGCGGAGAGGGTGGCAGCCCAGAGCGGCCAGAGCGTGCGGTAGGGGTGGGTTGCCAGCAAGATGCCACCGTTCGGGAGGCGCCGGACGTGGAACCGGGCGTGATCCACGAGGAAGTAGACGTGCTCGCCCGTCAATTTCACCCAGGTGAGGGACCCGCCGCCGCGGGTGAACGGCTCGCCGCGCGCCCTGGCCTGCACCGTCAGGTTGTGGATCTCCTCGGCGCGTGGCTCCGCGGCGCGCCACGCCTCGTCGGGCACATCGGCGGCGGCCACGAGCGCCTCGATCAGGGCGGAGCCCGGCATGGCCAGCGCCTTGAGGACGGTCTCGCGGGAGAGCGGGATCGAGCGCCCGCTCTTGTCTGTCGGAACCACGCGCGCCCCGGCCGGCGCGGCGTCGATACGCGCGTGCAGCGCCTCCAGCGACATGCCCGCGATCAACGAGACCTTCTCTTTGTCGTGGAGGCTGACCCACGACAGGGCCAGATCGCGCGCGATGTCGCGGGCGTCCGCGTTGTACGTCGCGCACATCGAGACCGGCGCGAGCCAGGTCCACGCGCTCGTGCAGCCGCCGGTCGAGACGCGCCTGCTCGCGTCGGGCGCGCAGAGGCGGAGCAGCAAGTCCTCGAGGTAGTCCAGAACGATGTGCCACGTGAGCTCGGCTTCCGCCTCCACGGAGCGCGGGCCGCTGCCCAGGGCGGGGTACAATTCCAGCGGGAGAATGTCCGCCGCGCTCGCAGGGACCATGTGGATGGGGCCCCGTGGCTTGAGACGTTCGCTCTTGCCGGTGAAGCAGCGATAGTGGCCATAGAATGAGCGCCGGTCGTCGAACTCCATGGCGAAGTAGGTTTCGGCGTCGGTGCGTCCGAAGTGGGCGCGGATCATCGCGACCGCCTCGTCCACGAAGCTCACGGTGCGATCCACGTCGGAGCCCATCGTCACGCTGATATACATCCCTGGGATGACGAGCGCCGGCAGCGCCGCCGCGAACGCGTCGACCCGCTCTGCCTCGTCACACCAGGCGAAGAAGTACGGCCCTGGTTTCATCCTTGGTTCACCCTCATGAGGTTGCTGGGTCAGGGCATCAGGCCGAGCGAGAAGAGCGCGTCGACCCAGAGCGGCCAGAGCGAGCGGAACGGGTGGGTAGCCAGGATCACGCCGCCGCCCGCGAGGCGGCGCACGTGAAAAGGCGCGTGCTTTCGGAGGAAGCGGACGTGGGCACGCGTGTCCGTGTGCACCGGCCACGTGGGCGGGCCTTCGCCCGTCTCCGCGATCTGGCTCGTCAGCGCCAGGATCTCTCTCGCGCGCGGCTCGGCGGCGCGCCACGCCTCGTCGGGCGCCGCCGCGGCCTCGAGCGCCTCCAGCAGGGCGGAGGGCGGCGTTGCCAGCGCCTTGAGGACGGTCTCGCGGGAGAGGGAGTGCGCGCGCTCGCTTCCGCCCTTGAGCGGGACGCGCGCCCCGGCCGGCGCGGCGTCGACGCCCGCGTGGAGCGCTTCCAGACACAGGCCCGCATTGCGCGATATCATCTCCTTGTCGTGGCGCTGTAGCCACGAGAGGGCGAGATCGCGCGCGATGTCCCGCGCGTCCGCGTTGTACGTCGCGCACATGCGCACCGGCGCGATCCAGTCTCCCCCGTTCGTGCACGCGCCGGTGCGGACGCGGCCGCTCGCGTCCGGCGCGCAGAGGCGGAGCAGGAGGTCCTCGAGGTCGTCCCGGAGCAGGTGCCACGCGACCGCGGCCTCGGCCTCGATCGAGCGCGGGCCCCTGCCCCAGGCGAGCTCGAGGTAGGAGTAGAGGAAGCCTTCCTGGTCGCTCGTGGACATGTCGATGGGACCGGCCGAGATGTTACGGGCGGCCTCTTCCGTGTAACAGTAGCCGCTGCACGGGAAGATGCGCTTGGAGGCGCTCAACATTACGTCGAAGAGTGCTCCACCGGCAGGACCTTCGGCGAACTCGGTGCGGATCATCTCGACCGCCTCGTCCATAGAAGTCGTGTCGGTGAGGGTTCCGTCTTTCCGCACGCAGATAGGAAGCCGTGGGTCTACGAGCGCCGAGAGCGCCGCCAGGAACGCTTCGAGCGTCTCTGTCGCGTCACACCAGGCGAAGAAGGTCGGTCCTGATTCACTCATAGCTGGGTCACCTTGATGGGTCTGTTGAACCCGTTCAGGGGCTCCCTCTTGCCCTTCTTCACATTGAAGAGGTACCCATCCTTGACGGTATAGGTATCTTCCGGCTTGAATTTCGCACCGCGCTTCATGATGAGCTCGACCTGCTCGACATCCCCGACGACCCCCTCCTTCCGTAGCCCCTCCATCCCGTTCGACAGCTGCCTGACCACATCGTCTACTTTGACGGTGTTGCCCCCTTTCACTTCGCTCACGATGAGCTTCTGCCCGCGGGACACCGTCACGAAGTCAGGAGCCCTCCCGCCGGACATGCCGGGGAGCGACTCTTTTGGCATCTTGAGCATCTCGCGCACGCCCTCGTCGCCGACGCCGAGGCGCGCCCGCCCTTCGCGGGTCATGTGGCTGATCGCCGCCTTCTCGAAGGTGTTGAAGGCGGCTTCCGTGACGTGCCCCTTCAGGTTCTTGAACCCGCGGAGCCTCCATACCTCGAACCCCTCGACAACGACCTTATCGACTTTTGCGATCTCCCCGGCGATCCGGATCCCACGCGGCGGTAGCGCGCCGGCGGCAGCAACGCCGTGCCAGATGTGCCCGACCGCCCCGAGCCCGAACCCCAGCCCCGAGAAGATCCGCTCCTCATCGCTGAGCTCTCGCCCGGCCGGCAGGCACCACTCCTTGCCCGTCACGGCCTCGCACAGGTCGAGCGTCGGCCCGACCACGGGCACGAACCCCACCCCGATGCGCGTCGTCGCGTGCACCAGCGTCTGCATCACCTCGGCGTACGCCTCGAAGCCTTCGGCGACCGTCGACATCGCGCCCGCGAACGCGCTGATCGTCTGGTAGAGCTGCGTCTGCTCCAGGTCGAGCCCGCCCCCCGTCCACAGGTTGAGGTTGTCCTTCATCTGGTCCGCGAGCGCATCGAACCGTGGCTTCAGCACCGTGTCCACCTGCGCCCGCAGGTCGGCAGGCACGGGCGAGTCCTCGAACCAGTCCGACGCATCCATGAACTGCCGCACGAACCCGGTGATCCGGTTCTGCGCCTTCAGGAACGCGTTGGTCTCCGCGAGCGATACACCCATCCGGTCGCGCAGCGCGATCTCCAGCGCCGCGCTGTTGGCCCTCCACGCCCGCACGTTCGCCACGAAGTCCGCCCGGAGGACCACCACCCGGCCGCTGACGTCCGCCTCCAGCGCCGCGAGCACCGCGTCCGCGTACGCCGCGTAGGGGTCCCTCCCCTCCTCGAACGCGCCGTCCACCTCGGAGATGTCCGGCACCTCGACCCACGGCACCTCGCTCTCCCCGAGCGCGTACGCCTGCGGGTCGTCCGGGTCCCACCCCTCGGCGCGCGCGTCTTCCGTCGCCAGGTCCGCCACCTCGTCGGCCTGCGCGCCGAACTCGTCCATCAGCCGCGCGAGCTCGTCCTCGAGATCGCTGACGCTCTGCTTCAGGTCGTCGACGAGCTGCTCCATCGCCGTGCGCGTCGCCGGCGCGACCGCGTCCTCGTACCGGTCCAGGATCGCCTCGAGGTCGGTCCGCGAGATCTCGTCCAGCGGCCGGCTCACCAGGTCCTTCAGCTCGGTGTCGAGCTGCTGGAGCAGGTCCAGCTTTTCCGCCAGCTGGCCCACCGCCCGTGCGTTCGCCACGAGCGCCGCGCGCTCCTTGGTGATCTCGGCCAGCAAGACCTCGATGTCGCGCGCCAGCGTCGGGTTGATCTCCGCGAGGCTCAGGTCGAGCGTCGTGTCGCCGTGGAACGCCGTCCCGCTGCGCCGCACATTGAATAGCGGCTTGTTCAGCCCGAGCGGCTCCGAGACGAGGTGCACCACGTCGTGCGCGTCGGTGCACCGGTCCTCGCCGGCGGAGTTCTGCACGTGGAAGTGGAAGTCGTTCGCTCCAATCTGGAGCAGCACCGAGTCGAACTCCGTCTCCGCCCTGTTGGTAGCCGAGCCGTCGGCGTGCTCGACCAGCGCGCCGGGGACCTCGTAGGTGGTCAGCGGCGTGTCGTTCACGCTGAAGAAGTCATGCCCGACGAAGAGGGGCGCCGCGCACGGCGGCGTCATACGCGATCGCGGCGCCCTTCACGTCCCCCGCGTCGAGCCTCGCCTGAGCCGCGTCGAGCTCCGCCGCGGCCATGCCCTTCTCCCGCAGCGCCGCGAGACCCGCCGCGATCTTCTGCGGCACCCCCGTCCTGAGCTCGGCCTCCGCGGCGTCGAACCTTCCTCGAAGCTCCGCGCACCCGGCCTCGCGCCAGGACGACCCGGCCGCCTCGCAGAGCGGTCGCAGCTGCGCCAACGCCAGGAGCTCCCCGCACCGCTCGGCCAAGAGCGGCAGCCCGAGCTTCTCGCTCACCGGCGGCGCCGCCGACAGGGCCGCGACCTGCGCGCGCGCCCGCTCCCCGAAGGCGTCCGACGCCTTGCGGGTCCGCGCGCCTGCGACGGCCTCGCGCGCCCCTTCGTCCATCTGCAGCACGCGGAGCGCCTGCCGGCGCAGCGCGATGCCGCCGAGCAGCGCCGCCGCGGTCGCGTCGCTCCGGGCGACGCGACCCTTCCCGTAACCCAGCATCGCGTTCAGCGAGCGCAGCGCGCCCGACGTCATGTCCGGCAGCACCGCGCCGTGCGTCGCGAGCAGCTCCCTGTGCGGCGCCATCGCCTCATCGAAGGAGGCCGCGAAGACCTGGAGCGTCGCCGACCACCTCAGGATCTCCGCGGTGAGCTCGCCGGGTGAGCGGCTCGCCTCGCGCGCCGTCGCGAGCACCGCCTGCTCCACGCCGTCGAGGCCGTCGATGTCCGACCGCGACGCCTGCTTCGAGAGCGTCGCGTACGCCGCCGTCTCCGCCGCCTCGGTCGCGCGGTACGCGGCGAAGCGCGCCGCGACGCCCGCGTATTTCGATCGCAGCGGCGCGACGTCGCTCCGGGCCTGGTCGAAGACCGCCTGCACGGCCGCCATGGCCTGCCTGTCGGCCGCGAGCGCGGCGGCGAGCGGCTCCCTCTCGGCGCTGGCCTTGTCGAGCATCGCCGCCGTGAAGTTGCCGGCCGCATCGACCGGCGCCTCCGCAAGCAGCGCCCTCTGGCGGTCCCTCGCCTCGTCGAGCAGCCGCGCGAGCTTGCCCGCGAGCGTTGCCCGCAGCGACTCGGCGTTCCTCGCGTCGTCGCGCACGTACGCGATCGCCTCGTCGATGTGGCCGAACCAGACGCCGAGCGAGGTTTCGCTCGCGACGATCTCCTCCGGCGTCTTGTTGTTCGGCCAGGTGGCCCACACCTCGATGGGCAGCGCGCCGTCCTTCTCGGCCTGGGCCCACGCGGCGGCCGGCCCCTGATTCTCGCCCACGCAGTGCTCCTCGCCGCCCGCCGCCGCCGCGCAGAAGCTCCCGAACGTGTCGTCCCCGAACTTCCACAAGCACCCGGCCGCAGTCGCGCCGAACGCCAGGGCGGCCACGGCCACCGCGACGACCTTTATCTGTCGCCTCGTTCCCATGCTCATCGCCTCCTCCCCGCGATTTTTCTCGCCAGGGCACGCTCGTCCGCGCGTCCTCCAGAAGCAAGCGTCCCCACCAAAGCGCCAGGACATTGCTCGGCCCTGGATCGCGCCCTCGTGCGCCATGTCGTCCGTCGTCAACACACGGACCGTCGCCGGACCACGAGGTGTCCTCCGGTGCATCCGACGGGAGTCCGTGGTGATGCCAGGGCCGTCCACCGAAGCGCAGGGGAAGCAGGGAGGTGTGGCGCTCGACGCAGCAGCCGGTCCACGGGCGACGAGACCAGGGCGAGACGACACAGCAGCCGGTCCACAAGCGACGAGACCAGGGCGAGACGACACAGCAGCCGGTCCACAAGCGACGAGCCCGGGGCGAGACGACGCTGGAGCCGCTCCACAGGCGACGAGCCCGGGGCGAGACGACGTGCACATAAAGCAGTTCCTGCGGACCGGCCCGCGGGGTCGAGGTGGACGCCGGCGAGCGCGCGATCGCGGCACCTCGCGGGCTTCTGCTCAGCCACGCCTGGTTGGTCGGCTTCGACGGGGCCGCCGCCTGCGCGGCGGAAGGTGGCCGACTTGAGGAAAGGGAAGCGTCCGGACAGGCAGGCCCCTACCGCCGCGCCCCGCGACAGGGCAGGCTGATCTCGGCATCACGCGGCATTACACTCCCGGTCGAAGCCGCATAGACAAGCGAGTTCATCCATGGAATCCAGCCCGAACAACGATCTCTATGTTGCCGTTCTCCTCTACGAGTCTTGGTCACCGGACCCATCGTACACACCCATGTGCGAAGAGTGCTTCGCGCTGGTGCGCGCCGAAGGTGAGGAGCAGGCACGCGCGCGCGCCGAGCAACACAGCCGTGCGCATGAAACATGCTTCAGCAATGTTTTAGGGCAGGAGATTCACTGGAAGCTGAAGCACGTTGTGGATGTAAGCCGTGTTCTTTCAGACGCTCTTGATGACGGCGCGGACATCTACGCGCGGCACTTCAAGAGCTATGAGGCTTACCACGCGTTCGAGCTATTGCTCGGCGGCAGTGTCGACTGACACATGAATTGGAAGGGGTGGAGCGCGCAGGGCCGTCATTGTCGGGATTGTGCTCTCAAGCCTAGTGGGGATTCTTGCGCCGATCCCGCCCTTGTCGAGCAGTTCGAGACGGTAGACGCCGACCTGAGGGCGCGAGCGTCTGCTGGGGTCACCTCGCGATGATGGTCTCCCTCGGTCACTACGCCCGCTCCGCCGCGGGGCGTCCCCTGGGTCCTGATGACATGCCGGTCCCTCGTCCAGAGCGACCCAGCCCATGGCCTCGTGGTCACGAGCCTGTCGTGAGGCGCTCCCGGAATCCCCTGGACCGCACCTCTCACCACCTCTCCCGCTCCGGTCCACGCAAGCAGCGCACCGCCGTCCTGCGCCCACCTCGCCGCAGCTCATTCAGCGGCGGGCCAGCTCACCGTCTTGCCGCGCAGCGCCCGCCACGCTAGCGCTAGCGCCCCCACGAAGTGGCGCGTTTCTCCCGGCTCAATCGCACAACGGCCGCCAGGGAGCTCTTTCGCAGCCTGCTCCGTCCACGTTATACTTATCCTTCTCTGCTCTCTGAGGAGTCGTGAGACTGATGGAATCTGCCTCCAGTGTGTTGCTCGGCGAGCTCTTCGCCCGTTCTGCCGATCTGCTCTTCATCGCCTCGGCCGACGGAGCGTTGCTCCACGGGAGCGGCGGGCTGCGCGAGGCGCTGGGCCCCGGGGTCGAGGGGGGCGCGCTCCTCGCGGATCTCGCGCACCCGGACGATCGCGCCGCGCTCTCGGCGGCCTGGTCGACAGTCCTTCAGAGGGACGAGCCGGTCTCGTTCAGCGTGCGCCTGCGCGACGGCGGCGGCGCCTACCGGCCGCTGTCGTGCAGCGTCAGCCGGTCATCCGACCGAAGCGCCGTCCTCGGCACGCTCCGCCCCGCGCCCGCGGCCGCCGCCCCGGTGACCGAGGACGAGCTGAGCAAGCTCCGGCTCAAGGCGCGCCTCCTCGACGGCCTCGTCGAGCACGTGGATCCCTTGACGATATGGGCGCTCGACCGCGACGGGATCTACGTCTATCACGACGGCAAGTCGACCGCGAAGGCCGGATTGACACGGGGGCAGCACGTCGGGCACAGCGTGTACGACCTCTATGGGGCCACCCCGGAGGCCGCCGCCGACATGCGGCAATGGTACGACGGCCAGGTGCGCCGCGGTCGCGGCGAGGCGCACGGCGCCGACTGGGACACCTGGCTCATCCCGCTCCGCAGCGAGCCCGGCGGCCCCATCGACGGCGTGCTCGGGGTCTCGCTCGACGTGTCGGACTCCAGGCTCGTCGAGAAGGAGCTGCGCATCCAGCTCGACCAGATCGCGGCGCAGCAGAAGGTGATCCGCGATCTCTCGACGCCGATCATCGAGGTCTGGGACGGCGTGCTCACGCTCCCCATGGTCGGCACGGTCGACAGCGTCCGCACCGCGGAGGTCATGGACAGCCTGCTCGCGCAGATCGTCGAGAAGCGGGCGCGCTTCGCCATCCTCGACCTCACCGGCGTCGAGGTCGTCGACACCCGGGTCGCGAGCCACCTCATCCAGCTCATCACCGCCATCCGCCTCCTCGGCGCGGACGGCATCGTCGCCGGCATCAAGCCGACGGTCGCCCAGACCATGGTCGCGCTCGGCCTCGACCTCTCCCAGCTCAACACGCAACGCAACCTGCGCGCCGCGCTCAACTACGCCATCCGGGCCATGACGAGCGCCCAGGGCGCCTCCCCCGCCGCGGGCCCGGTGCCCGGCAAGAAGCCAGCTCCCTGAGCGGCGTCATCGCCCGCCACCCCGGGACCGCGCGCGGCGCGCCCGTTCACGAGATCGAGGCCGCTCACTCGTCCACGAGATCGAAGACGATGCCTCCCTGCGTCTTGATCCGGTGAGTCGACCGGTTCGCGCTGTTGACCGGAGAGGGCGTCAGCGGGTTCGGCGCGGCGCCCACGATGACCGGCCGATCCGGGTCGCCGTTCACGAAGGCGATGAGCACCTCCGTCCCCGGCTTGAGCGGGAAATGCGTGCCGTAGTTCGCTCCAGCGTGGTTCTGGAGCATGCGCACCGGCCTGGACGTCACGCCGCCGGCTGCCCCCGTGTCGAAGAGGAACCGGACCATGTACCTGCCCTGATCGTCGATCTGGGCGTCGTTGCCCCCGCCCCCCGGCCCGGCGTCGACGATGCCCGTGACGACGCCGCCGATCCGGGGCGTCGGGGTGACGCGCGGCGGCCGGTACGTGTTCTTGCCCGGGATCGCGCGGAACGTGTTCACGTAGCGCCGCGGCTCGTCGCCGCCGCCCTGGCCGCCGGCCGCCTGCGACGCGCGGTGCTCCACCTCGACGAAGAGCAGATCGAGCGACTCCAGGCTCGGGTGCCCTTCCAGCACCGATCGCCCGCCCGCTCCGATCGCGCACACCGCGCTCCTGCCCGCATACACGAGCTGCGTCGCCTGCCGCTCCTCGGCCCGGACCTGCGCCAGCGCCTTGCCCTCCGCCGGCGTCTTGTAATGGCCGCCGTACTCGATGATGCCGCCCGCATACCCGGTCGAGAGGACGTGCTCCGACGTCAGATCGAGCATCGGTTGCCGGTAGTTGTAGTCGCGGGCCACATACACGCTCGGCACGAGCCGCGATCTCGCCTCGAGCTCGAAGACGTCCCGCGTCTCGCCGCGCTCGCGGAAATGGACGGACTCGGCGCCGGCCGCGGGCTTGAATCCGGCGCCGTCGGTGAAGACCATCGTGTCCTGCCCGTCCTGGTGCTCGAAGAAGAAGCTGATCCCGGCGTGCTCGGCCAGGCGGGAGATGAAGGCGAGATCGGTCTCCTGGTACTGCACCGTGAACTCCCGCGGCGGGTAGGTGCCCGTCAGCCGGAGCTCCACGTCGCTCCCGCTCAGGCCCACGAGCTCGAGCTTCTGCTTGATGATGTCGGGCACCGCCTTGTTCATCGAGATCTCCGTGGTCTCGACCAGCGTCAGCCGGAAGGCGCGCGGGACGATGCGCAGCCGGTAAGCGCGGTAATCGCGCAGGTTCGCGAGGAGGTCGTGGACCTCCGCGATCATCCCGTGGACGCGCCGCACCTCGACCCCGTCCTGCTCGAAGACGATCGCGACGCTCTCGCCCGTGAAGGTCTGTCCGTCGACCCCGGCGTCGCTCGGACAGGCCACCTCGACCTCGAACGTGAAGAGCTGCGAGATCGCCTCGCGCCCGGACAGCCTGTTCACCTGGAGGAGGTCGGACGAGAAGCCGGAGAGCTCGAGTCGAATGTCTAGTGAATCGGATCGGGTGGTCATCGTCGCAGCTCCATCCTTCGTGCCTTGGGAGAAGATCTCCTGCCTTGGGGCGCCTCGCGCGCGGGCGCCCCTCGCGCTCGTCGAGGTGGGCTCGGCGAGCTACCGTTTGCGCGAGCTACCGTTTGCGATCGAACCGTTCGTAAAGGCTCCTCCTCAACGCAGGGGAAGGGGTCGGCAGCGCCGGGCGCTCCGGCGGAGGTGGCGGCGGCCGTCGGGGCGGCGGGGCCGGCGGCGGCTCGTCCGGCTCGGGGGAGCGCGCCGGTGAGGCGCTGAGCACCGGCCTCGGCGGGGGCGGAGGCTCCGGCAGCGCGGGCTCCGGAGGCGGCGCGGCCGGCTCCAGCTCTGGGAGCGGCGCGGCCGCGGTCTCCGCCGCTCCCGCGTGAGCAGGCGTGATCGCAGGCGAGGCCGCGGGCGCGCGATCGCCGGAAGGGTCGGGCGCGCCGGCGCCCGGCGTCCAGTCGTCGTCCAGCGCGAGGGCGAGCGTGCCAGAGCCCGCGCGCTCCTCCGCCGCGACCGGCTCCTGGGCCGTCATCGAGGGAGGCAGCCCCGCGCCCGGGGGCGCCGGCTGGAACGGGAGCGCCGGCTGGTCCGTCGCGTCGGCGTCCTGCTCGGGCAGCAGGGCCAGCGTCGTGGCCGGAGACGCCTCCGGGCCTTCTTCCACCGAGGAGATCGAGAGGGTCCCGGTGTCGATCCGCGGCCCGGGCGCGCCCGCGGCCGGCCCGACGATGTCGCCGGGAGCCGACCCGGGGCGGAACGGCGTCGCCGCCGCCGAGGCCAGGGCAGCCGCCGCCACGCCGGCGTCCGGGAGGCTCAACGTGCGCGCCCCGGCGGCCGGAGCGGCCAGGGTCTCCCCCAGGCCGCCGTCGTGGTCGCTGTCGACGCCTCGCGCGGGTCCGCCCGCGGCGCCCTGCTCCGCCGGCAGCTCCGGCCACTCGAGCGGCTCGCCGGGGAGCTCGACCCCCGCCACGAGGGTGGCCGCCGCGAGCGCGGCCTCGTCGGGGACGACCAGGCTGCCCCGGAAGACGAGCGTGCAGCGCTGCTCGTCGCCGTCGATGCGCAGCGTGTCCGCGTTCAGCTCGAGCGGGTGGCCCTCGCTCACGCCGAACCCGGAGAGGCCGTGGACGCGCGCTCGCCCGCGCGCCTCGGGCAGCCGCATCCGGAGGCGCGGCAGCGTGGGGTGGAGCCCGTGGAGCTCGATCCACTCGCCGCCGCGCAGGTAGCGCGTCCGCTGATCGGCGGGCGCCGCCTGGTAATAGGCCCACTCGAAGGGATCGGGGATCTCGGCGATGGCGGCGTCGAGCGCCTTGCGGGGCGTGGCCCCGAGCAGCCGCCTGCGCGCGGGCCAGGCGCGCGCGATCGGCCCGAAGCCGGCCGCGCGCGCCGGCTGGAGCGGATCGACGATGTTCGCCTCGGGCTCGGACGCGTCGCCCGTCCCCTGCACGCCGAGGAAGTTCTCCTGGTCGTTCTCCCCGCGGAGCGCCCGCTCGTACACGAGCGGCATCCGCTGGAACCCGGCCCTGTCCTTGACCAGGAGCTCCTTGTCTAGGAGGGGCCCGCCCTCATCGGAGATCGCGAGTCGCACGGGCAGGGCGTGCACGGGCGCGCCGGGCGGCGGCGCGTGGGCGTGGCCGGTAAAGAGCACGTCGGCGCGCTCCAGGTGCGGCGCGAGATCGCTCGTGAGCCGGACGCTCCGCCCAGGGTTGTTGCCGTGATGGACCTCCCCGTGGACGACCTGCTGCGGCTCGACCCTGGGCATCTCCGCGTCCGCCGCGAAGGCGAAGGTGGCCTTGACGATGACGGTGATGTGGAGCTCGCCCCGGCTGCGCCATGCGACGGCGGCGGCTGCTGCTCCGTTGAGCGGCGTGACCCTCACGGGCCCGGTCGCGCCGTTCGTCCCACGGTTCATCGCGCTCTTGGTCGCACCGTTCGCCATTCCGCGGCGTTATAGCACGGCTCTCGTCACGAACTTGCCGCCGCACTGCGCCCATGCCACCCACGGCGATCATGAAGCTGGCTGGAACCGCTCGTGGGCTGGGATCGGCGCTCGCCCTCCTCGTCATGATTGCCTCGTTCGGCTGCGACACGGTGGCGACGCTCGTCGCGCCTGCGGTTCCGGTGGTCATCGAGAAGGCGACCGCGCCCGGGGAGCCGGCCGCGCCCGAGGATGCGGCCGCCGCGCCCGAGACGCCCGAGAGCCGGAAGTGCTGCTTCCGGAGCGGCGAGGGCGCCGCGAAGGTGTGCGAGAGCCAGGAGCGCTGCTGCTCTGGCAGGTACGACCGCAGCGCGTGCGAGGACTCCGGCGGTCTCTGGTTCAACAGCGCCGACGGCTGCGCCGGCGCCTGCTGAGCGCCTGGCCCGTTCCTGCACCGGGACAGGCGTCAACGCGTTGTGGGGACAGGCGCCGAGGCGGTGAGGGGGACAGGCGCCGAGGCGGCAAGGGGGACAGGCGCCGAGGCGGCGAGGGGGACAGGCGGCGAGGCGTGACGGCCGCAGCGCGGCGCGGGGCGATGTCGTGACAGCCCTGGCGTCCGCGCCGTCCGCCGGCGTAGGAGAGGGTGTGCGCGAGCTCGACACCGACGCCCTGCTCCGGCTCGTCCAGCGGGCCACGGGCCATGTCCCGTCGTCGATGGTCCCGCTGCGCGGGGGCGTGTCGTGCCGGCGCTATCTGCGCATCGTGACGCCGGCCGGGACGGCTGTCGCGATGTTCGCGCCGAGCGCGGAGGGCGACGGCGTCGCGGTCGGCGCCGCTCCCCCGCGGTGGGCTTTCCTGGAGGTGCACGCGCTCCTCCGGGAGCGCGGCGTCCGGGTGCCGGCGCTGCTCGGTGAGGATTGCGAGCATGGCCTGCTCCTCCTGGAGGATCTCGGGAACGCGACGCTCTCGGCCTTCGTCGAGCGCGCGCCCGCCCGCCGCGTCGAGGTCTACGCGCTGGCCTCGCGCGATCTCGCCCGGGCGCAGCGGGCGCTCGCGGCGCTCCCGAGCGGCTCGATCGTCGACTCGTGCGCGCTCGACGAGACGCTCCTGCGCTGGGAGCTCGACCATTTCCGCGCGTGGGCGCTCGACGCGCGCGGGCTCCGCCTGGGCGACGCCGCGCGGGCCGAGCTCGATGCCGTCTCGGATCGCCTCGCCCGGCGCATCGCCGCGTGGCCGCGTGGCTTCGTTCACCGCGATTACCAGAGCCAGAACCTCATGGTCGTGGACGCGGCGGGCGGGGGCCTCGAGATCGCCTGGCTCGACTTCCAGGACGCCCTCCTCGGCCCGCGAGCCTACGATCTGGCGACGCTCCTGAACGACAGCGCCCAGGACCTGGATCGCCCGTTCGTCGAGGCCCGGCTGGACGACTATGCGGCCGCCGCCTCGCTCGACCGGCCGGCGCGCGACGCGCTTGGCCGGGAGTTCGACGTGCTCACGGTCCAGCGCAAGCTGAAGGACGCAGGCCGCTTCGTCTTTCTCGATCGTATCGGCGTGGATTCGACGTATTTGCGCTACGTCGAGCCCGCGCTCGCGACGGCGCGCGCCGCGCTCGCGAGGATGGGCGACGACGAGGACATGCGGGTGCTGGCGCGCCTCATCGCGTTGTGAGAGAGAGTTGACGCCAAGACGCCAAGAGACGCCAAAAGACGAGAGAAAAGGGGGCGCGTGGTCCTCGGAACGCCATATCGAGGACCCTGGCTATCTTGTCGCGAACAATCCCGTCTCTTTTTTGGCGTCTTCTGGCGTCTTGGCGTTTCAATCCGACATGCCCGGTCGTCGGCCGGCTGGATCTCGGCCCCGGCCGCTGTGCGGCTCAGAGCTCCGACTCTTCCAGGAAGCGCTGGAGGAACGTGACGGCGGCATGCTCTCCAGCCTCCGGGAAGCCCCCGAACATCGCGAACTGGTGCCATACCCAGTCGGCGTGCAGATAGGTATCCTTCTCGCTCGGCTCGAGCGAGGAGCACACGTGATCCCAGCGCGGGTTCGCCCCGGGGAGATAGCCGCTCTTGTCGGGCGGGAGGCGGGTCAGGCGCGCTTCCTTCGAAGGGCCAGGGAGCTTCTGCTGGAGCGCGGCGTTCGCGTCGAGCTGGTGGCCGCCGGTCATCCGCAGGCGGCGCGAGGCGTCGCCGCCGAGCCAGCGCACGAGCAAGGCCTCGTTCTTGGCGATGCCGCGGGCGTCGAACGCGAACACCTCGCTCACGCGGTCCTTGTTGGCCGCGAGCGCCTGCCACAGGGCCAGTCCGCCGGCGCTGAAGCCCGCGAGCCCGAGCTTCCCGAGCCGCGGCCCGCCCTGTCCGAACCCGACCTTCTGCGCCCCGCAGAGGAAGCGGAGCGCCGCCTCGGCGAGGCCGGGCAGGCTCGCGGTCGTGGCGGCGCCGAAGCTCGCCCCGCTCGGCCACGGGTGCAGCATGACCACCGCCCTGCCGCTCGCGGCGAGCGCCTCCTCGAAGCCGCAGCGGACATAGACCCAGCGGGACTGGTCGCGCGGATCGCGCTCGAACACGTCGCGCGCCCAGAACGACGCGCCGGGGGACGGGTCGGGCGTGAGCAGGTATCGATTCAGCCCGAACATCTCGTGGCGCTGGTCGACCCGGGTATAGGCGTACCCTTCCGGCCGGTAGAACACGAGGGCGGAGATCCCGCCGTCCGGCGGCGCCTTGCAGGCCTCCGGGATGCTCGCGAACCAGATCTTCGGATCTCCCGCGGTGGCGCCGAGGGCCACGAGCTCGGTCCCGGGCCGGTGCTCGCGCTGGTACTCGTCCGTGTACCCGGCGTAGGCCATCCAGAACGGGGTGATATCGACGAAATCCGTTTTGACCTGGGCGAGCGCGAGGCCGGGCGCTGATTGCACGTCGACGAGCGGGTGAGCCTGCCCGAACGCAGGGTCAGGGGCGGGGCTGAGCGCCGTCCCCCCGCCCGTCACGTCGAACGCCTGGTCGACCGACAGGACCTCTTCCTCCCGGGCGGGGACGTCCTCGAAGGCCTCGAACGCCGCCGAGAAGCGCGCGCTGAGCGCGACGCGCGACGCCCCGGCCGGGATCACGAACTCGCGCCGTCCCGGGCTCGAGCCGGCGAGCGGCAGCGGCGCGTCGTCGGCCGTTGCCTGTACGTCGGAGAGCGCGTCGGGCAGCAGCGGGCTGCCCGCATTGCGCCAGGTGACCCGGAGCCTCAGCGCCATGCGGCGCCCCGGACCGGACGGCGCGCCCGGCGACGAGGGAGCGCGGCGGCGTGGAGGGGCTCGATTGGGCTATCGCCGGCGAGGGGGAAGCGCTGCGGGGCGGAGGGCACGGTGCGCCCACGGTACCAGAGGGCGCGGGCTGCGGGCGAGCTCGACCGGGCGCGGAGGCCCCGCGGGGAGCCCGAGAGGGGCTCTTCCCGTGTCGCTCGGCCCCTCCTGCGAGGTAGGTGCGCCGCGCCGTCGGGAGGCCGTCTCTCCTCCTCGATCGGCGCGGCGCTCGTCGACTGGAGCTCAGCGCGTGCCGTTCGCGCAGTACCCGAACTCGACGTTCGTCCCAGGCTTGATCTTGGCGTTCCAGCTCACGCCGGTGAACACGAAGTCGGTGCCTTGCTTGACGGCGTTGGTGTTCCAGAAGTCACGGAGCGTCGCGCCGTTCGAGGGCACGTAGAGCTTCCATGTGGTCTCGCCGCTGTCGGTCTTCGTCAGCTTGATGTTGTTGCAATAGCCGCCCGTCCACGTCGAGTTGGGGGTGATGCTGACGGTGATGTTGCCGCCCTCGACGCGCACCCCGGTCCCGGGGTTGCCCCCGCCGCTGCCGCCGCCGCCGGTGCTGCTGCTGCTGCTGCTCGACGAGGACGTGGTGGTGCCGCCGCCGCCACCACCGCTGCCGGAGGTGCTGGAGCTGCTGGAGCTGGAGCTGCTGGAGGTGCTGCTGCTGGAGCTGGAGCTGCTGCTGCCCTTCACCCGGGCGATGAAGCTGTCATAGCCGGCGACGTCGCCCGTCTGGGAGAGCATGACGATCGCGACGCCCATGTCGACGGCCTTGGCGACGTTGCTCTCGTTGAGCCAGGTGGAGTCGACGTTGATCGGGCCGCCGCCGAACGTGTACGCGTCCACGATGACGAGCGGCAGGCTGACCGCGGTGGTGATCTCCTTGTAGGTGAAGTTGTCGATCTTGCCCGTGGTGAACGGGAATTGCTTGCCCGTGAGACCGACGTACTTGACCACGCTGCGATCCCAGCCGTCGTAGAAGTCGCCGACCGACGACGCCCACTTGGTGGCCGACGGGCTGAACCACGGGCTGAAGTCGATGACCACCTTGCACGAGGGGCAGCCCGACTTGATGGCGCCGAGGATCTGGTTGATGAAGCTGTCGGACTCCGTCTCCGTGAGCGCGTTCTGCTGCGCCGTCTGCGAGAACTGGTACCAGTCCGGCTCGATGTGGATCAGCGCCTCGCGTCCTCCGAGGGCCGCGCCGATCCCTGCCGCCGCCTTCTGGTAGGCGCTCGCCATCGAGGCGATGTTGGCGCGCACGTACGCCGCGCCCTTCTGGCACAGCGGTGCGCCGCTGTTGCCGTCGCAATCGTTCTCGGATCCGAGCCCCTTCTTCGTCATGTCCGTGGCGATGTAGCCGAAGAAGTAGGGGGTCTTCCCGGCGTTGACGATCTGCTGAAGCTTGGTCTTATGTGTGCTGGTGAAGCCGCCAGATTGCAACCAGTCCCCGACGGCGACCACCTCGACGTTGGCGGGTCCGGACTGGGGCGGCGACCAGGTCTGGCTCCACTGCGGGGCGACGCCGAAGCGCATCTGCGATGCCGCCGCGGCCGCCGCTGCCTCATCGGCGAAAATCTCGTCCTCTTCGGAGGCGCTGGAACCATCGTCCGCGACAACGATGCACCCGCCGACAGCGGCGAGCAGGCACAGAGCTGCCCCAGCACCGAAAAGCGAACCCTTGATCTTCGTCATTGTCAATCTCCAAGTGACCGAGCGGCTCCGCGCCGCATCGGATTTTTCCACTCCCGAGTGCCAGCATCGGCTTGGCACGGGGCGCTTGTTGAAAGGAAGGTTCGTAGATCGTTGCAACGGCCGGGCCATCGTCTCTCCAGAGCGGAGAACGCCGGTTCACGGGCGCATTCCGACGGTGCCTGTCCGCGAGAGATGGAGAGTGGGCCGATGGAGTGGATCGCCGAACCGGGGCACGGATGATCCACCGCGAACGGCCTGATTTCTCGGTGCGGAACGCCGGCAAGCGGGTAGGCTGCGCCCGATGAACCAGGACCGTGGAGTGGAGCGATGAGCGCGCCCGCGCTCATCGAGATCGAGGACGCCGACGTCTTCCGCGGCGACACGCGCGTCTTCGAGGGGCTGTCGCTGCGCATCGAGCAGGGCGAGAACACCGCGATCCTCGGGCCCAACGGCGCCGGGAAGTCGACCTTGCTGCGGCTGCTCTCACGGGAAATCTATCCGGTCCACCGCGAGAGCTCGCATGTGCGAATACTCGGTCGCGAAAGGTGGGAGGTGTCCGCACTCCGGCGCAGGTTAGGGCTCGTGTCGTACGAGCTGCAGATGGCCTATCCTCGGGGTGTGCGGGGCTGCGACGTGGTGCTCTCCGGCTTCTTCGCGAGCGCCGGCCTGCACGAGCACGAGCCGCCGACCGCCGCGCAGCGCCGGCGCGCCGAGGAGGTGCTCGGCGATCTCGGCGTCGCGCACCTCGGCGGCAAGCCCATCGCGGAGATGTCTGCCGGCGAGCAGCGGCGCTGCCTGCTCGGGCGCGCCCTTGTGCACGACCCGGAGGCGCTGGTGTTCGACGAGCCGACGACGAGCCTCGATCTGAAGGCCGCGTTCGAGCTCATCGACCTGCTCAGGCGCCTCGCGCAGCGGGGCAAGACGCTGATCCTGGTGACGCACCATGTGCACGAGATCCCGCCGGAGATCGGGCGCGTCGTCCTGCTGCGGAGAGGCCGTGTCTTCGCCGATGGCCCGAAGCGCGCGGTGCTGACCGACGACAACCTGTCGCGCCTGTTCGACGTGCCCCTCACCGTCGTCGAGCGCGACGGCTTCTTCCAGGTCTTCCCCCGATCTCTCTGAGGCACGGAGTCTCGCCTTCACGTCTCACCGCTTCGCAAGACGCACGGTTCGTCCTCTGCGCACTGGAGAGATCATAAAATGGTAGGCCCTCGCGCATAGGCGTTAACGAAGCTTTGCGCCGCGTTCTCCTATCATCCGAACGTTTACGTTTACGTTTACGTTTACGTGGTCGTGGTCGTGGTCGTGGTCGTGGTCGTTCACGGCTTATCGTTGACGACCACGACCACGACCACGACCACGTTTACGTTTACGTTTACGTTTACGTTTACGTTTACGTTTACGTTTACGTTCACGTTCAAGTTTACGTTGGTGACCGGTGGAGGGGGGACCCGGCACTCTAGCGAGTGCCCGCCCCCCGCGCGCTACCCGATCTCCACCTTGCTCCACATGTCGCGCCGCATCCGCTCCTTCCGCCGGTCGGTCCGGGTCACGAGCCTCGCTGCGCCCCAGGCGGCGAGCAGTTGGCCCTCCTGGCCGAGGCCGGGCAGCACGCTCCGGCCGACGAGCAGCGTGCGCTCGATCGGCCCGCGGATCGGCTCGCCCGCGAGCCCGAGGTAGCCGGGCGGGTCGACCTCGAGCTGCCGCACCATCGGCTCGGCGCCCGGCGCGGCGCCCTTCAGCGCGGCGCGCTCGATGAGGCGGCGGCGCTGGCCGTCGTAGAGCCACACGGGCAGCCCGTCGTGCACCGAGTCGACGAGCACGAGGTGGCGCTCGAGGAAGGGCAGCTCGGCCGTGAGCGCGTCGAGCACCGCCTGGCGCGCCTCGAGAAGCGACAGCGGGCCCCGGTCGGGGAGCAGGATCTCCGCCACGAGCAGCGTGTCGGTCGAGGGAGCCGGCAGATCGCAGCGCTGGAGGTGGACCACGGGGCGCCCGGGCCCGGCCGGCCGCGTGTGCCGCGGCGAGCTCGGCCGGCCCCCGGGCGCGCCGTCGCTCGACACGCGCGGCGGCGCGGGCGAGCGGCCCGTCGACGCGGACGGGAAGGGGAACAGCAGCGCCTCCGGGCCGAGCGGCTCGGGCAAGCCCTCGCGGCGAACGATGAGCGACACGACGAAGCGGCCGACCGACGAGGTGATCCGCGGCCACTCGCGCAGCGCGCGCTTGTGGATGCCCTCGCCGCCCGACAGGCTCGCGAGCGTCTCGCCGTCCATGTCGGTGATGACGAAGCTGCTGCCGTTCGGGTGATCGTCGCCGTCGAGGACGACCCCCGCGGCGGTGCCGCGGCGGACGTGGACCGACGCGGCGCGCTCGTCGAGCAGGCAGCGGCCCCCGTGGGCGAGGATGCGCTCGACGAGGAACTCCTCGAGCTCCTCCTCGCCGCGCGGGAGCATCATCAGCCCGCGCGTCCACGCCCCGTGCAGGCGCGCGACCGCGAAGGGGGGCGGGAGCGCCGAGAGATCCGTGGCGAAGAGGACGGACTGCGTGACGATCGAGCGGAACAGGTGGCCGCGCGGGAACTCGACGAGCAGGTCGGCGTCGGGCTCGGCGCGCGCGTACGGGAGCAGGCCGGCGTAGCGCGCGGTCTCGCGCCGCTCCCAGAACGTGCCCGGCGGCCAGAGGGCGTCGTGCGAGAACGCGTCGTCCGCGGCGCCGTTGACGTGGGCGAGCTCGGCGTAGAGCTCGTCGACGACCCGCCGGAGCTCGGGGAACTCGCGGTCGATCTCGCGGCCGAAGAGGACCATGTCGGGCGGCACGTCGAGGCGCCGGCGCGGCGCGACGGCCTGCAGCATGGGCATGGCCGGGACGATGCGGCGCTTCCAGGTCTGCGACTGGGCGAGCTCGACGAGGAAGCGGCGCCACGCGGGCGAGGGCTCGGCGAGCATGGTGAACGCGCGCCGGCGGAGGACGTGCTGGTCGAGGCGGTAGGTGGCCGGGCGCTCGCCGTGCCCGACGACCATCACGGTGAAGTCGCGGCGCGCGAGGAGCGCCGCGGCCGTGAGCGCGCCGATGGACCGGCCAAGGACGATGACGTCGTAGTGCTTGTGGATCACGCCCCTTCCCCGACTTCTCCGACGCCTCCGACGTCCCCGCGCGCAGGGCCGCTCTGGGCGAGCCCGAGCGCGGTCTCGACGCCGGCGAGCGTCGCGCGCGCTCGCCCGCCCGGCACGTCAGGCGGCGCGATCTGGAGGCGCCCCTCGGCGATCCACGAGAGCGCGCGGATGAGCAGGGCGTGCTCCTGGACGAGGATGCGCGCGGCGAGCGCGTCGCGGTCGTCCCCGTCGAGCACGGGGACGGCGGCCTGCGCGAGGATGGGCCCGGTGTCGGTGCCGGCGTCCACGAGATGGACGGTGCAGCCGGTGACGCGCACGCCGTGATCGAGCGCCTGCTGCTGGGCGTCGACGCCGGGGAAGGAGGGCAGGAGCGACGGGTGGATGTTCACGACCCGGTGCGGGAAGGCGTCGAGGAAGGTCGTCGTCAGCAGGCGCATGAAGCCCGCGAGGACGACCCAGGTCGCGCCCGCCTCGCGCAGGGCGGCGACGACGGCGGCGTCGAAGCTGTCGCGATCGGTGAAGTCCCGGTGCGCGATGACGCGCGTGGGGACCCCGGCGCGCTCGGCGCGCGCGAGGCCCTCCACGTCCGCCCGGTTGGACAGGACGAGCCGCACGCGGGCGTCGAGGCGGCCGGCGGCGATCGCGTCGAGGATCGCCTGGAGGTTCGAGCCGCGGCCGGAGATGAGGACGCCGAGATCGAGGGGGGGCATGGGGGGCAGATACTACGGCGGAGGCGGGCGCGGGAGAGATCCGGGGCGGAAGCGGCCGCCCGGCCCCCGGGGGGACGCCTCGAGGGCTGCGAGGCGACCGCCGGGCCGCTCGCGCTGTCATTTGCGGCTGCGCGCGCTCCCGCCTCGTCGGGGCCGGGCCCCTCTGGCCGGCCACCTACCAATGCCGCGCCGCTCGGGGTAGGGTGGCGGCGCCACGATGTCGGAACGCCCGCCTGAGCCGACCCTTACCGCCGACGAGGCCGCGAAGCACCGGGCGAGGTCCTACCTCGGGCGGGTGATCTCGAAGCGCTACCGCATCGACGAGGTCATCGCGATGGGCGGCATGGGCGCGGTCTACCGCGGCGAGCACGTGCACATGCACAAGCGCGTCGCGATCAAGATCCTGCACCCCGACACCGAGCGGCTCCCCGAGCTCGTGCAGCGCTTCGAGCGCGAGGCCATCGCCGGCGCGCACATCGAGCACCGGAACGTCGCGACCGCGACCGATTTCGGCGAGGCGGAGGACGGGTCGTTCTTCCTGGTGCTCGAGTACGTGCGCGGCACGACGCTCCACGAGATCATCCGGCGGGGGCCGTTGCCCGCCGCGCGCGCCGCCCTGATCGCCAGGCAGCTCGCGGCCGCGCTCGACGCGACCCACGCGATGGGCATCGTCCACCGCGACGTGAAGCCGCGCAACGTGATGGTCGTCGAGCCGCAGGGCGACCTCGTGAAGCTCATCGATTTCGGCCTCGCGAAGGTGAGCGTCGATCAGCTGCGCCGGTCCGTCGCGTCGCCGGAGTCCGCGCGGGCGGGGGCCGACTCGCTCCCGGTCCGGCTCACCACGGCGGGCGTGATCTTCGGGACCATCGCCTACCTCGCGCCGGAGTCGGCGCTCGGGATGGACTTCGTCGACGAGCGCGCGGATCTCTACGCCGTGGGCCTGATCTTCTACGAGATGCTGGCCGGCAAGCACCCGTTCCTGGCCAAGGATCCGGTCGAGCTCTTCAACCAGCAGCGGAGCGCGCCCGTGCCGGCGATCGCCGCGCACTCGCCCGGCGTCGAGGTCCCGCCTGCCCTCGAGGCGGTCGTGCGGCTCCTCCTCGAGAAGAATCCGCGCGCCCGCTTCGGGACCGCGGCGGAGCTGATCGCGGCGCTCGACGACGCGTGCTCCGTGTCGGGGATCGCCGTGCACGAGCCGCGGGCGGAGATGGCATCGAGGGGGGAGATGTCATCGAGGGCGGAGATGACGTCGGTGCCCGCGATCGCGGACGCGGCGCGCGTGCCGAGCAACCGGCCGCCCGTGCCCAGCGCGCCGTCGCGCGCGACCGACGCGAGCGCCGGCGGCTCGTCGGCGATCGTCCTCGGGGATTCGTGCCTTGTCTCGCTGAACGACGTCGCGGACGCGCTGGCGCCGGCCGGGAGCGGCGCGGACGCGCCGGAGGCAGAGCGAGCGCGCGCGTCGAGCGAGCCGGGAGAGGGCCGCGCGGACAGCGTGGAGCTGGCGGGGATGACGGCGCCCGTGGAGCCGGCGGGGGCGGCGGCGGCCTCGGAGCTGCCGGAGGGCGACGAAGAAGACGACGAGGACGCCCTCAGCCACTCGCGGCCGACGCCGGTGCGCAACACGCCGACCCTCGTCGCCGAGCTGACGCGCGACTCGCGCCCGACGGCCGTCGGCGGCGCGGCGTTCATGGCGCAGGTCGCCTTCGCGCAGGAGGTCGCCAGGGCCGACGCTGCCGCCGCGGCCGACGACTCGAGCGTGCCGGAGGACGCGCGCCCGACGACGGTAGGCGGCGCCGCGCTCATCGCCCAGGCCGCTTTCGCTCGGGAAGCAGCAGGCGGCGGCGCTCCTTCCGGGGCCGATGACCCGGGGCCGCCGCGCGAGTCGTCGCAGCTGCTCGATGCGGCGGCGCCGTCGCAGGAGCCGGCGCGGCCGGCCTCGACGCCTCCGTCGCCGGAAGCGGCTCCGTTGCCTGGGGAGGCAGCGCGGTCGGTCGAAGCGCCTGTGGCGACGGCGGCAACGGGACTGAGCTCCCTACGACTGTCGCTGGACGATCTATTGTCGTCGCCGGGTCAGGCCGAGCGTCGTCCGGTAGAGCCCTCGGCGAAGAAGCCATCGCCGTCGGGCGTGGACGAGCCGTCGTCGCCTGGAGCGGAGCAGGCGCCATCGAAGCCGCCGTCGTCGCCTTCGGCGGAGAGCTCGCCATCGAAGCCACCGTCTGCGGAGCGCGCGTCATCGAAGCCGCCGTCTGCGTCGGCTGTGGAGCGTGCGTCATCGAAGCCGCCGTCGTCGTCTGCGGCGGAACCTGCGCCATCGAAGCCGCCGTCGTCGTCTGCGGCGGAACCTGCGCCATCGAAGCCGCCGTCAGCGGAGCGTGCGTCATCGAAGCCGCCGTCCGCGTCCGCTGTGGAGCCGGCGTCCGTCGCGAAGCCGGCGTCGTCGAAGCCGCCGTCGTCGTCTGCGGCGGAACCTGCGTCATCGAAGCCGCCATCAGCGGAGCGTGCGCCATCGAAGCCGCCGTCGTTGCCTGTAGCGGAGCGCGCGTCATCGAAGCCGCCGTCGTCGCCTGTAGCGGAGCGCGCGTCATCGAAGCCGCCGTCCGCGTCCGCTGTGGAGCCGGCGTCCGTCGCGAAGCCGGCGTCGTCGAAGCCGCCGTCGCCTGCAGCGGAGCGTGCGTCATCGGAGCCGCTGTCCGCGTCCGCTGCGGAGCCGACATCCGTGGCGAAGCCGGCGTCGTCGAAGCCGCCGTCAGGGGCGAGCGCGGAGCCGGCGACATCGCCATCGCCCGCGCCGTCCGTGGAGGCGCAGCCGCCGCAGAACGAGCCGGCGCCCGTGGCGTCCGCGTCCCCTCCGCTGGACGAGCCGCCCGCAGAGGAGGCGGCGCCCGTCTCGGAGCCGACGTCCGAGCGGATGAGCGGCTCGCGGCCAGCCTTCGCCCCGACGCTGCTGCGGGAGCTGGAGGCCGCCGAGGCAGAGCGCGTCGCCCGGGAGCGCGAGGAAGAGGCCAAGCGGAAGCTCGCCGAGGAGGCAGAGCGCGCCGCGCGCGAGCGCGAGGAGAAGGCCAGGCGAAAGCGGGAAGCCCGGGAAGCTCGCGCGTCGCGGCTGAGCCACGAAGGACTCGGCGGCCGCGTCGGCCGGCTGGCCCCGTACCTGGGCGGCGGCATCCTTGCGGCGGCCGTGATCGCGGCGCTCGCCGGCGGTGGGCGCGCCCCGCCCGAGCCGGAGCCCCAGCTCGGCCCCGCGAGGCCTCCCGCGAGCGCGCTCGCCACGAGCGAGCCGGCCCCGGCAGACGCCGCCGTCCCCGAGGCACCCGCGCCCACGGCGCCGGCGCCCGAGGCCGCTGCGTCGGCGGCGCCCGATGCGCCGGCCGAGCCTCCGCCGGATGAAGCGGCCCGGAAGGCGCTCACCGACGCTGTCAGGGCGCGCCGGTGGGTGAAGGCCGCCGACGCGATCCAGAAGCTCGCGGAGCACGATCCGACGGCGCTCCGCGAGCGCCCGCTCGCGATCGCGGCGCGCAACGTCGCCATCGCCATCGCGAAGACGGGCGAGGAGCACGCCGACAAGGTCTTCGACGCGCTCTCGAGCCGCTTCGGGACGGCGGGCATCGACGTGCTCTACGAGATCGTCGAGACCCGCGGCCGCTCCACGCCGGCCACCCGGGCCGCGAAGCTGCTGCGCGATCCGGAGATCGCGGCCCGCGGGACCCCTGCGGTCCGGATCTCCTTCGAGCTGCGCGACGCCACGTGCGGCGAGAAGCTCCCGTTCCTCGAGCGCGCCGTCTCCGAGGGCGACGAGCGCACCCTGGTCGTGCTCGAGACGACGGTGAGGCCCTGTTACAAGACGAACCGGGCGATCGACGAGGCGATCAAGAAGCTGCGATCGCGGCTCGAAGGCGGCTGAGCTCGCGCCGCGCGTCCCGCGCGGTCGCTCAGCGCATCCGGGCCCGCCCGGTTGTCTCGCGCCGCGCGGCCCGCGCGCCGCGCATCGCCCTCGCCGGCCCTCTCATCCGAACAGCACGCGCTCCTCGAACGGCACGTCGCCGACCGACAGCACCTCGCCGAGCACCCAGGCCTGCTCGCCGCTCTTCGCGAGCGCCTCGATGGCCCGGTCCGCGGCGCCCTTCTCGACGACCGCGACAAGCCCGACGCCGAGGTTGAACGTGCGCCGCATCTCGGCCTCCTCCACGGGGCCGCCGCGCTGGAGCACCTGGAACACCGCCGGCCGCTGGTAGGAGCCGAGGTCGAGCCGCGCGCCCAGCCCGTCCGGCAGCACGCGCGGCAGGTTCCCCGGCAGGCCGCCGCCCGTGATGTGCGACAGCCCCCGGACCGCATCGCCGCAGGCCGCGAGGAGCGCCGTGATCGCGCGGGCGTAGATCCGGGTCGGCGTCAGCAGCGCCTCGCCCACGGTGCCGCCGAGATCGGCCACGCGGTCGCTCATCGTGAGGCCCATCTCCTTCTCGAGCACGCGCCGCGCGAGCGAGAAGCCGTTCGAGTGCAGCCCGCTCGACGCCACGCCGATGACCGCATCGCCGACCGCGATCCGCTTGCCGTCGAGGATGCGCGAGCGCTCGACGACGCCCACGGCGAACCCGGCGAGGTCGTACTCGCCGTCCGCGTACATGCCCGGCAGCTCGGCCGTCTCGCCGCCGATCAGCGCGCAGCCGGCCTGTTTGCAGCCCTCGGCGATGCCGCGGACCACGGCCTCACCCACGTCGACGTCGAGCTTGCCTGTCGCGAAGTAGTCGAGGAAGAACAGCGGCCGCGCGCCGACGGTCAGCACGTCGTTCACGCACATCGCGACGAGATCGATGCCGACCGTGTCGTGGACGCCCGTCGCGAACGCCACCTTCAGCTTGGTGCCGACCCCGTCCGTGCCGCTGACCAGCACCGGCTCGGACAGCCCGCCCGGCAGCGCGCACAGCCCGGCGAAGCCGCCCACGTCGGCGAGCACCTCGGGGATGCGCGTCGGCTTCGCGAGCCGCTTGATGCGCTCGACGAGCGCGTCCCCTGCATCGATATCGACCCCGGCTTCCCGGTACGTGACGCTCATGGCAGGCGCATCCCACACCTCGGCGGCAAAGGGAAGCGGGCTCGCTCTCCGGCCCCGGCCTCCGGGCGGCTCCGGGGTCGGCGGGCGGCCGGGCTCCCCGTGCCGCGGGGAGCGCCTCGGGTCGGGCCGGCGACCGGCCGGCCTGCCGCTCGTTCCTCCGGTGAAGGTTGTATGGCATCCGCAAGCGTCTTGACGTCGCGTGGATGGGCTTCTTGGATGACCCGATCGGCAACAAGCGATGCGAGCGCATGAGCTTCAGAGTTCCACCTCGCCTTCCATGTAGAAGACGCAGGCACCCTCCATCTCGACGCGATCGCCGAGCAGCCGGCACGTCATTTCTCCACCTCGCTGCGATGCCTGAAAGGCGCGACACTCGCTCTTGTGCAGTCGTTTGGCCCAGTAGGGGGTGAGCATGCAGTGAGCGCTCCCGGTGACCGGATCTTCCGGGACGCCTTTCGCGGGAGCGAAGTAGCGGCTCACGAAATCATACTCGCCGCTGCTCGCAGCGGTCACGATGAGCCCGCTGCGATCGAGGCGGCGCACACGTGCCATGTCGGGCGCGACGGTCCGGACCGCGCTCTCGCTTTCCAGGACCGCCATGTAGTTGAAGGCATTGACATGCACTTCGAGAGGAGCGAGCCCCAGCGCCTCTGCCAGGCCAGGCGGAGGCGGCACGGCCTCCGAAAAACGCGCCGGGAAGTTCATGAGGTAACCGGCGCTCGCCCTGGTAACGGTGAGCGGCCCGCTCGCCGAATGGAAGATCACCCGGCTGCGCGCGGGCTCCAGGCGCTCCATGACCACGGCCGCGCTCGCCAGCGTGGCGTGGCCGCAGAGCGGCACCTCCGTCATCGGTGTGAACCAGCGCAGGCGGTACTCGGCGTCCTCGCGCACGAGGAAGGCTGTCTCCGCCAGATTGTTCTCTGCGGCGACGGCCTGCATGACCGATTCCTGGGGGAAATTCTGCAGAACCACGACGGCCGCCGGGTTCCCTGTGAATCGCCGCGTGGTGAATGCATCGAGCTGAAAGATGGGTGCGCGCACGGTGTCCGCCAGGTCCTTGACGTGCTCAGCGAGGGTTCGATCGTCCGGTGCGGAGGCCGCCTCCGGCGAGTGGAGCCGGCGTCTCTGGCCTGCACGAGAATGTAGCGTGAAAAGCGACGCCATATCAACAGCACCACACCCGATCAGGCTGTGCCGCGACCGGGGTCGCCGTGCGGCGGGACAGCCGGCAAGTTTGCAAACCGTCGCGTACGCCTGACGTCGCCTCGGGGTATGCTGCCGCGGCCACGCGTCGTGGCTCGCGCCAAGGAAACCCCATGAGAGTCGGCGTCGCTGTCACCGTCCTTGTCTCCTCTTCCTTCCTCGCCGCCTGCTCCGACGGCGGCACCTCGGCCGGAGACGGCGGGACCGGAGGAATGCCCGGATCCGGTGGCGCTGCGGGGACGGGCGCCGCCGGCGCGACGGGGATGGGCGGCTCTTCGAGCGTGGGCGGCGCGGGCGGCGCGGGCCCGGGCGAGCCGATCGATCTTTGCGCGGGCCTCGTGCAGGACAAGGACGCGCGCCCGATGACCGAGCTCGCCAAGCCGGCGCTCGGCGAGGCCGTCACCGACGCCGAGTTCGGCACCACGATCCGCCGGATCACGGCGGTCGCGCCGGGCGGCGGGAACGACCCGGTCATCAAGCCGATGTACTCGACCATCTCGGCGTGGAACGCGGACGAGTCGAGGCTCATCCTCTTCTCGGTCGCGGCCGGCGAGCACCAGCTCTACGACGGCAAAACCTACGAGTTCATCGAGGCGCTCGACATCTCGCCTGCGGACATCGAGCAGGTGTACTGGCACACCTCCGAGCCCGACGTCCTGTTCTACGTGGACGACAAGGACTTCATCCGTTACCACGTCGGCTCCGGGACGAAGGAGGTCGTGACGACGTTCGACTTCTGCTCGGGCGGCGCGAGCGCGGGCAGCGACCCGCTGTTCATGTCGTGGGATTCGAACCGCATCGGCCTCGCGTGCGACGATCAGGTGTTCCTCTATGATATCGGCCAGAATACGGTACTCGCCAGGAAGGCCCTCGACGAGAACCCCGCCCAGGTCGCGCCGAGCGGGACGCTCGCGTTCCTGAGCGACAGCGGCGGCGTGATCGATCCGCAGCTGAACGTGGTGCGCACGCTGGACCTGCTGGAGCCGTACGGCCACGCGTCGCTGAGCATGGTGAACGGCCACGACACCTGGAACGGGGCTGTCTATGATCCCGGCCCCGGCGGGAACGACGACCTCGGGCTCCTCGTGACATGGGATCTCGCGGAGGGCACCTCGAAGGTGGTCATTGGCCCGGAGACGGGGTGGCCCTATCCCCCGACAGGGCACATCTCGGGGATGGCGTACAAGCAGCCGGGGTGGGTCTTCGTGTCGTCGATCGGCGATGCGTCGGGCGGAGGGGTGCTCGACATGGAAAACCTGATCGCCGACACGAGCACGGGCAAGGTCTGCCGCATTGGCCGCCACCGGAGCTGGGGCAAGGAGAACACCCACCTCGCCGAGCCGTACTGGGCCGAGCCGCACACCGTGCCCAGCCCCAGCGGCACGCGCGCCGTGTTCGGGAGCGACTGGGGCAACGGGGATACCGTCGACGCCTACGTGATCGAGCTGCCCAGCTACGAACCGTGATGACGGGACGCGACTGGCCGCGCTGGCGTGCCGGAGGTGCTCCCTGTCGTGCCGGTGCCGCCGATCGCGCCCCCGCTCCCGCCGCCGCCGGAGCTCGAGTCCGAGGGTGAGAAATCCCAGCCCAGAAAGGCAATGAAGACTCCGGGGGGAAGCGCAGCGTCGAGCGTGCCGTTCGCCCTTGTCTTGCGCGCCGCGGCCGACATTCTACGCGCCCATGTCCGCCACGCCCGAGCCCTCTCCTCCCCTCGTCCTCGTCGCAGCCGCCGTCATCATCGAGCGCGGCCGCGTCCTGCTCACGCAGCGCAAGGCGGGCGCGCACCTCGAGGGCGCGTGGGAGTTCCCCGGCGGCAAGGTCGAGGCCGATGAGGATCCGCGAGACGCCCTGATCCGCGAGCTGCGCGAGGAGATCGGCGTCGAGGCCCAGGTCGGCGACATCGTCGAGGTGACTTACCACCGCTATCCGAAGAAGCCGGTGCTCCTCCTCTTCTACGCCGCCGCCCTCGCCGAGGGCTCGCCCGCGCCCGCCGCGCTCGACGTCGCCGCCGTGCGCTGGGCTGAGGCGGCCGATCTCCGGGACGAGCTCTTTCCCCCCGCCGACGTCGCGGTGCTCGCCAAGGTGCGCGCGCGCCTCGCGGGAGCCTAGCCCCGTCGTCGGGGCTCACAGGGCAGGGGGGCACGCCTCGCCGCGGACGTCGCCGATGAGGCTCGCGAGCCGCTGGGCAGGCAGCTCGCCGACGGCGCGCTCCACCTCCTGCCCTGCGGCGTCGACGCTGAGGAACGTCGGCACGAAGCGCACGCCGTAGCGGGCGGCGAGGGCACGCCCGCGCGGGTCGTCGACCTGGATGCGCAGGACGGTGCCGTCCTCCCTGGCGCAGCGCGCCTCGAGCTCCTTCATGAGCGGCGCCATGCGCTCGCACACCGCGCAGTGCGCGCTCTCGAACTCGAGCAGCCGAGGCATCCCCTCGGGCAGCGCGACGTCGCCGTGCGCCACGGCGCCCTCCGGGGCCGCGCACGCGCCGGCGGGGCCGACCTCGCAGGGCGCACCCGCGTCCAGGGCCGCCGCGGGCGCCGGCGAGAGGGCGTCCAGACGGCCGGCGGCGACCGCGATCCCGGCGGCCACGAGCAGCGCCCCCGTCAGGCGCTGGAGGGCCGGCGTGGCCGGCATCACGCGGCGCGCGAGCTCTACGGCAGCCGGCCCGACGAAGGCCGCGGCGACGAGCGGCGCGGCGAGGCCCGCGGCGTAAGCGCCGAGCTGGATCGCGCCGGTGAGCGGGCTCGCGCCCGCGCTGGCCGAATAGGTCAGCGCGGCGCCGAGCACCGGGCCGACGCACGGCGTCCACCCTGCCGCGAAGGCGATCCCGAAGAGCGTGCCCCCCCAGAAGCCGCCCGCGCTCGGGAGGCGGGAGAGGAGCGGGCGCGCCTCGCGCTCCAGCCACGGGAGGCGCAGCACGCCCAGGAGCTTCGCGCCGAAGAGCGCCAGGATCACGCCGGAGGCGACGGTGAACGCGCGCCGGTGGGGCGCGAGGACCGCCGCGATCGCCGAGGCGCCGGCGCCGAGCGCGACGAGCACGATCGCGAGGCCGATCGCGAAGCCGACACCGGCGAGGCGCACGCCGCGCTTCGCCGCCGCGGGGTCCGGACCGCCGAGCGCCCCGGCGCCGCCGAGGGCCGACAGGTAGACGGGGAGCATCGGGAGCACGCAGGGCGACGCGAACGTCAGCAGCCCCGCGCCGAAGAGCGTCAGCAATGAACCGATCGTCATCATGGGTCCTCGAGATCGACGGGATCAGCGCCCGAAAAGCGCCGGCGCGAGCGCCGCTGCGTCCACTTCAGCCACCGCGAGCACCGGCTGCTCCACGCTCCTTGCGCAGATCGCGTTGCCGAGCGGCCCCTGGGTGCACCCCACGCTGCGCCCCGCGAGCGCACGCGCCGCGGTCGCGGCGCCGGAGCCGGGCGGCGGCACGAACACCGTGAGCGGCTTGTCCCCGCTCTCATACATGAGCGCCGCCGTGCGCGTGCCGCCGATCTGGCAGAGGCGCGCCCCGAGCAGCCGGGCGCCGGACACCGGCGGGACGGTCACCGCGTAGCCGAGCTTCCCCTCGAGCCACCCGGCGACGGCGCCCGGATCGGAGGACTCGAAGTCGCACGGGCGCTCGCGCGCGAAGCCCCGCACGTGGTGGCTCACGAGCTCGTCGGCCATCGCCGCGCTCACGCCCCGGCTCGGGCTGCCGACGAGCAGCGCGGCGGCCGCCGCGACCGCGGCGAGGGCGGCCGTGATCGCCCAGGGGCCGCGGCGCCGCGCGCGCGCGTTCCGCGCGGCGGCCTCCGCCCGATCGCGCAGGCGCTCCGGGACCTCCCCGTCCGCCTTGGCGACGAGCGCGCGCCGCACGCCGCCGAGGACCTCCGCGGCGCGCCGGCAGGGCCCGCAGCCGGCGACGTGCGCCTCGATCCGCGCCGCGTCTTCGGGCGTCACCTCGTCGTCGTGCCACGCCGAAATGTTCTCGAACCACTCGCGGTTGCACCCTGCCATGACGTCTCCTCGCATCGTTCGGAGAGGCCCTCGACGAGCGCCAGCCGCGCCCTCGAGAGCCGTGATCGTACCGTGCCCACCGGGCACCCCTGGAGATCGGCGATCTCCTCGTAGGAGAGCTCCTCGACCTCCCGCAGGAGCAGCGCCTCGCGCCACTCCGGGGGCAAGCGCGCGAGCGCGCGCTCGACCTCGTCCGCGAAGCCGCGCTCGAGCAGCTCCGCCTCCAGATCTCCCTGCGGCTCCGGCACCGACTCGGCGCCGCGGCCGCCCTCGATCACCTCGAGCCGCTGCCGCGCGCCGCGCGTCGCGTTGAGCAGCACCGTTCGCTCGATGCGGAGCAGCCACGAGCGCATGCGATCCTCGTCGCGCAGGTCGGTGTGCCGCTCGATCGCGCGCACGAGCGTCGCCTGCGCCAGATCCTCGGCGTCCTGCTCCGAGCGCGTCAGGCGGCGCGCCGCGCGCAGGAGGCACGGGAGCTCGGCGAGGAGCCGATCGACGAACGAGGTGTGGGGAGACGTGGGCATGGGCTGGACCGGGAGCCGGAGGGCTGTGCGCCGCCTCGTTCCCCAGACACTCTGAGGACACGGCGAGCCCCGCGAAAAGTTCCTGACCGTCACGCCTCGCCGGGATCCCGGCGTGCCGACGGCTCGCGGCGGTTCGCGCCGCGGTTTCGTCCTCGGGCGACGAGGTGCGAGCGGCTAGCCCGTCGCCGGGTCAGGCCCGAGCTGCGCGGGCGGCGCTCAGCCGGCGATGCCGGCCCGCCTGGCCGAGAAGGGCGACAGATCGAGCGGCGGCTCCTCTCCGGCGATCAACGCCGCCACGATCTTCGCGGTCACCGGGGCGAGCAGCACGCCGTTGCGGAAGTGCCCTGTCGCGAAGATCAGATTGGCGATCTCCCCCTCGCCGAGGATCGGCAGCGCGTCCTTCGGGTGGGGCCGGAGGCCGGCCCACGTCCTGCCGATCGGCGCGTCGCCGAGCGCGGGCACGAGCCGGAGCGCCGCGGTCAGGAGGTCGCGCACGGCGCGCGACGTCACCGCGGTGACGTAGCCGGCGAACTCCGTGGTCGCGCCGACGAGCACGCGCCCGTCGTCGCGCGGCGACAGGTAGCAGCCGGGGCCGTAGACGACCTGCGAGAGCACCGGCGTCGCCGGCGTGAGCTCGACGATCTGCCCGCGCGCCGGGCGCACCGCCGAGGGCGCGAGGCCCGACGCCTCCAGCAGCGACGACCAGCTCCCGGCGGCGAGCACCGTCCAGCGCGCCTCGACCTTCGTTCCGTCCTCGAGCTGCGCGCCGCGCGCGTGCTCCCGCTCGACCACGATGCGCCGCACGGTCGCCCCGGTGCTGAACTGCACGCCCGCGCGCTCCGCCGCGATGCGCAGCGCGCGCATGAGCGACGGCGGATCGATGCGCGCCTCGTCGGCGAGCCACGCGCCGCCGGCGACCTCGTCGCAGAGGGCCGGCGCGTGCGCGCGCGCCCCGTCGCCGTCGCAGATCTCGACGGCGAGGCCGGCTTCCCGCTGCCACGCGAGCTCGCGCGCGATCTCTTCACGTCCTTCAGCGGTGAACGCCACGCGGAGGGCGCCGCTCTGCCGGTACCCGACGTCGATCCCCGTCGCCTCGACGAGCGACCCGGCGAGCTCCGCGTACAGGGCGCGGCTCGCGAGGCAGAGCCGCGCGAGGGGGCCGTCGCCCGCGGCCTCGAGCTGGGGGCCGATGATCCCCGCCGCCGCCCAGGAAGCGCCCTCGCCCTGGTTGCGCTCGAGGACGCGGACAGACAGCCCGCGCCGCGCCAGGGCCAGCGCCGAGGCGCACCCGGCCACGCCGCCGCCGATCACCACCACGTCGCTCATCGGCGCGTGCATAGCACGCCGGGCGCCGAGGGCAGCCACACAACCTGGAGCGCAGCGAGCGCGGCGCACTGCGACATGGGAGCGGGGGCTGGTGCGCGGGATGCGCCGGTGAGGGGGAGGTTCTATCGACGAGCGACCGCGGGGCGGCGTCGGGGCGTGCGCCTTTCGGAGCACTTGCGCTGGGGAAACCCGGCAGGGGTGGGAGGGAAGCGCTGCCGGGGCTGGCAGGGGAAGAGGGAAGCGCTGCCAGGTGCTGGAAGCGGCGTGGGCAGTGTGTTTGCGCCGAGGAAGCGCTAAGTTCTGCAGAAATGCGGAGGGTCGAATGAGGATCGTCGTGGAAATACGGGAAGATGCGTTCCGTACGCCCAAGACCTCGCAGCAGATCGCTGAAGAGATGCGGCATGCGGCGACGGCTTTCTGGGTCGCGCGAGGGGACGTCGCGCCGGAAGCAGCAAATGACCTCGCCGCGCCGGCCCCGCCCGAGGACCTCGCCGCGCCGCCCCTGCCCGAGAAGGAGGGGACGTTGATGGACCTCTTGCTGAGCATGCCCGACGTAGGAGAGGACGCCGACTTCGAGCGCCCCCTGGACTACGGGCGACCGGTCATCGAGTTCGATTGAGGCGCTTTCCCAGTGGAGCTTCCGGAATGGGGTTTCTGATCGACACCAATGTGCTCTCGGAGCTGCGCAAGCAGGCGCGGGCCAACAGCAACGTCCTCCGATGGGCTGCAACAAACCGCGAGAGCGACCTGTTTTTGTCGGCGCTGGTTATCGGCGAGGTTCGGCGTGGCATCGAGGGGGTGCGCATACGGGATCCCGTTCAGGCGGGATCGCTCGACACGTGGCTCAACGCGGTCATCGCGTCATTCGGCTCACGGGTCCTTCCCGTCACCGTGGAGATCGCAGACGTCTGGGGGCGGCTACCCGCCCCTGATCGGCTACCTGAGATAGACGGTCTGCTCGCCGCCACAGCCGTTGTGCACAACCTCATCCTCGTTACGCGCAATACGCGCGACGTTGCTCGGACCGGTGTCCGGTTGCTCAATCCTTTCGAACCATGGTCCGAGGTGTAGTCGCATGGCCCTCAAGCCATCGTACGAGGATCATCGGCCCGCGCGACGATCCTCGCGACAGTAGGCCCTCGATGCCTCCGCGCTGACCCGCTCGTCCCGAGGAGGGCGTGGTGGTCGCTACTCCGAGGTCCCTCCACGGACCTCCTCGGCTGTCGCTGTCGAGCCGGGCGTTTTCGCTGGAGTTTCGGCCTCCGCTACGCCCGGGCGCCCTCACAGGTTCAGGTGCCGTCGCCTCCGATGTGTGCGCGGTTTCAGGTGTCGTGATCTCTGGTGCCTTTCCCGCGACATCCTCTGGCGCCTTCGTGGCATCGGCTGCCGTGACATCCTTCGCCACCGCGGCCGCGCCTTGCTTCACCTCCGCCGTCCCGGTCTCCGCCGCACTCGTCGGCGAGGCCTCGTTCGCTTTCGCCGCCGCGGCATCCGCCGCCTTCGCCGCCGCCTTCGCCGCCTTCGCCGCCGCCTCCGGCGCCGCGCCCTCCGCCGCCTTCGCCGCCGCCTCCGGCGCCGCGGCCTCCGCCGCCTTCGCCGGGGCCGCCTTCGCCTTCTTCTCCTTCGCGGCCTTCGCCTCGAGCGCGCCCGCCGCGATCGGCTCGCGCTTGCCGTGGCCGACCGCGCGCGGATCGCCGTACGGGAACGCCGCGCTGCCGCTCGCGTCGATCGGCTTGCGCGGGGCCTCCGGATCCGTCGCCGGGCTCGGCGGCGGCGCGATCGGCCGCGGCGCGCGCAGCCTGTTGCCAGGGCCGGCCTGGGTCCACACCTGCACGTCGCCGAGCACGCGCGTCCTGTTCGCCATCCGCCGCTGGCCGCGCGCGCCGAGCAGCTTCTCCAGGAACGTCGGGGGCGACGTCGCGCCGGGCTCCCCCTTCACCCAGCACGTGTAATCGCCGATGCCGGTGCCCCGGAACGCCTCGCGGCAGACCGCTATCCCGAGCTCGGCCGCGATGTCGCTGAGGAGACGACCCGGCGAGGTCTCGACCGTCCTGTGCTCGTTGACGAAGGTGACCTTGGGCATCGGTGGCCGGGAGCGTCCTGCTCCCCTGCCGCGAGCGCGTCAAGAAGCGCGGCGCGCGTCCCTCGCGTCCCGCACGCGGTGGAGCACCCGCGCGATGCCGACCAGGTTCCAGCCCGCGAAGCCCACGAACAGCGCGACGAGCGCGACCGCCCAGCGCGACGCGCGCGGCGAGCTGCCGTCGATGAGCATCCAGGCGTCGTCCGTCACGGCCGTCCCCGCCTGCTCCTCCACCTCGGCGGCCAGCCGCGCGTGCCGGATGCCCGCGCTCTTGAACGGCACGAGCCGCCCCGCGAACGTGCTCGGCGGGACGAAGCGCGGGCCCTCGAACCCCTCCGGCACCCGGATCTCCACCCACAGCCCCGGGTTGCCCGCCACCGGCGCCAGCCGGAACGAGTCGCCCTCCGCGGCGCGCCCGTACCGGATCGCGCCGCGCGTCCCGAGCAGGCCGACGGCCCGCACGTAGCGGTTGGCGAGGTCCGCCTGCGGCCGCAGCGACGCGAGCTCTCCCACGTCGGTCGGCTGGCCCGGCGACAGCGCGTAACGCGCCTCCCCGAGGAGCGCGACGGCCATCCACAGCGCGGCGATCGCGGTCGCCGCCATCAGCGCCACCGTGACCGTGCGCTCCTGCTTCGGCGGCGACGGCAGCGCGAGCAGCTCCGGATCGGGCCCCGCCACGTCGAGGCCATCGCCGCCCGCGCCGCGCGGGCCGGACGTCATGGATTCCAGGGTCGAGGTCGGGTCGGTGGGCACGCTTCGTCGAGTATATAGCCGGAGCGCCGGCCGCGGTGCACCGCCGTCTCGCCCGTCCTCGGACGAGGGGAGGAGCGGGCTCGGGCGTGGCGGCCCTGGGCGCGCAGGACGTCGGGCGCGGCACGCGAGACACGGGCGAACGACACGCTCCCGGCGTGCGTACGCGGGCTCAGCACCAGCACACCGGGTTGCCCGTGGCCACCGAGGCCTCGAAGACCCGCCGCAGGGAGCCGAGGATCTGCTCGAAATCGGCGATGCCCAGCGCGCGCTGCTTCACGTGGAAGGAGCGCGGATACGCCGAGCGGACGCGCCCTCTACCGTCCTGCATTCGACCGTCGGGCCAAGGAATGCACGCGCCGGGAACGGCGATCCTGGACTCGAATTCGCGTCCCGTGTCGAGGTTCCGGAGCAGCACGCGGCCGTCCTCGTGGGCCTCGGTGCGCTCGGGCTCCAGCAGGATCTGCGCGACGCGCAGGGCGCGGAACAGCTCGCAGGGCGGCGCTTCGCGGCTCTGAACGAAGAAGCCATTCACGTCGAAGCCGAGGTCGATCTGCTCCGAGCCACTCATGATGAAGATGCCGTCGTACTGCGGAATGAAGTCATAGAGCTCATCGCCGGTCTCGGAATCGACAAGGAAGGCCGAGCGGACGGAGGCGACGAGCTCGGCGAACCGCGCGAGCTCTCCCAGCGCCTGCGCGCTGGCTTCGGCCAGCATCATGCCGCCGTTCGCCGCCGGCAGCTCGGCCTGCAGCGTCGGGAAATGCTGCCAGCCGATCCGATCGAGCGCCGCCTGGAACGCCCTGAGACCTGCCCAGTTCGAGATCCACTCGGAGGCGAGGCACATGCGTGGGTGCGGGCAGCAGTCCTCAAGCCACGCATAGAACGCGTCGTGCGCGTCCCGGCGCTCCTCGGGGAGCGTCAGGCAAAGCTGCCCATCGTCATCGAACCCCACGTGCTCCGCGTGCGGGGGCGGCGTCCGCGTCGTCCCGTCGAGCCAACATCTGCACATCACGGTCGCGTCCAGGCCCATTCGTGCGCCTCTCGTGTGGCTCGCACCAGCCGGCGGGAGCCCCGCCGCGCGAGCGTCCGTCGGCGGGGCTCCGAGTCTAGCCCGTGCCTTCGCCCATCAGGAACCGCGCGGCGCGATCGCCGCGCCGGCGCCCGGACACGCGCCGGGGGGCGTCGGGGGCGGCACCCTCCCATGGGCCGGCGTGGTCGCGAGGCGCCGCACGCACCGTCGAGCGGCCCACCGCCCTCTCGGGCTGCCCTCGAGCTCGCCGCACGCTCGCCCGGCCGCGGCGCAGGGGGCCGCGCCGCGCGCTTGCCCGCAAGCGGCGCCTTGCCTAGCCTAGCCGCGATGCCCTCGAAGAACGACAGCTCCATCGTGTGCCCGTCATGCGGCGCGAACAACGCCTCCGTGACGGCGAGCGGGCGCTGCATCGCGTGCGGCGCCAGGATGGGCTCGCTCGCGCCTTTCCGCGACTCCGAGCTCGATCGCCACCGCCGCTACCAGCAGGAGGGCTTCTCGATCCTCTGGTGCCTCATCGCCCTCGTCCTGCAGAGCGTGCTCACCGCGGCCCTCGTCGGCGGCCTCCCCATGATCGTGCAGCAGCTCGACTTCGAGGGGTCGAACGGGATGATCGTCGCCATCCCCGTCTGGTTCATCGGCGGCGTCCTCCTCGGCATGATCTCGCCCGGCAAGACGTTCCTCGAGCCGGTCGTCGCGTCGTTCCTCGTCGCGATCCCGACCGTGTTCTACCTCCTGCACAGCCAGACCGTCCGGACGATGCCGCTGTTCATGTACGTGATCATGGCGCTCATCGGCGTGCTCTTCACGCTGATCGGCTCCTACCTCGGCGAGCGCATCCAGATGGGCCCGCCCGCGAAGCCGGCCGACTGAGGGCGCCCAGCGTGACGACGAGGCCCGGCGCGACGGGCAGCGCAGAGGCGGCAGGCGCAGCAGGGGCAGCGAAGGCGGCAGGGGCGGCAGGCGCAGCAGGGACGGCGGGCGCAGCTGGGACGGCCGTCCGGCGGATGGCTTTAGCGAAGCGGATCGCCGCGGTGCTCGCCGCCGTCGCCATGGCCCAGGCGGCGCCCGGATGCGGCCGGTCGGCCGAGCAGCAGGAGGCGGACGCGCTCCTGCATGCGATCGACGTCCTCCGCGATGCGCCGAGCGAGCCTCGCGAAGCGCGCGAGGCGCTGCTGGCGGAGCTCGAGCGCCAGCCCGCATCGACGCCGCCTGCCGCGAGCGCCAAGGACACGTGCGCGCGGGCCTACCGCCTGCTGCTCGACGCGACGGCCGCCGAGGCGCGCGTCCGCGCCCTGCTCGAGGCGCCCGACGGGGCCGCCGGGCCCGGCGCGCTGGCGGATCTCGCCGCGGCGGACGCCAAGGTCAAGGAGAGCGCCGAGGTCATGCCGAGGTGCGCCGAGGCGCTCGCGATCCTCCGCCGCTCGGGCCGGCGCGGGATGTGACGGGCCGCGTCGAGGCGCCCGCGTCGGCCGAGGCCGCGTCGACGGCGCCCGCGTCGGCCGAGGCCGCGTCGGCCGCGTCCGCGTCGCCCGAGGCGCCCGCGCCGCGCGCCCCCGGGGAGGGGCGCCGGCCGCGCCCGCGCCGCGCCGCGTGCGGCGTTTTGAAGAGGGCAAGGGCATCCGCGCTCGCGGTCCCCTGTGCTAAGACCCGCCCTGCCATGTTCGACACGCTGACACGGGGCTTTCGTCAGGCCAGAAACCGCCTCGCCGGGCTCACGGAGCTCACCGCGGGCAACATCGACGTCGCGCTCCGCGAGGTAAGGCTCAGCCTGCTCGAGGCGGACGTCGAGATCGGGGTGGTCAAGGCGTTCCTTGCCCGGGTCAAGGAGGCCGCGGTCGGCCGCACCCTGGAGACGCGCGTGAAGCACGCCGGCGAGGTCCACCAGGTCTCGGCGAGCGACCACTTCATCAAGATCTGCCACGACGAGCTCGAGGCGATGATGACCCACGAGGGCGACGAGATCGCCTGGGCCGACGGCGGGCCCACGGGCATCATGATGGTCGGCCTCCAGGGCTCCGGGAAGACGACGAGCTGCGCGAAGCTCTCGCGCTACCTCGAGAAGCAGGGGAAGAAGCCGCTGCTCGTCGCGGCCGACATGCAGCGCCCCGCGGCCGTCGAGCAGCTCAAGGTCCTCGGCGAGTCGCTCAAGATCCCCGTGTTCAACATCCCGGGCGAGTCGCCGGTCGCCATCTGCGCCGCCGCCCGCGGCGAGGCGAAGCGGCTCGGCCGTGACGTCATCATCTACGACACCGCCGGCCGCCTCGCGATCGACGAGCCGCTCATGCAGGAGCTCGCGCAGATCAAGGACGCGACCAAGCCGGAGAACATCTTCCTCGTGGTCGACGCGATGATCGGCCAGGACGCCGTGAAGACGGCGCGCGGCTTCAACGAGCGGCTGTCGATCGGCGGCGTCGTGCTGACGAAGCTCGACGGCGACGCCCGCGGCGGCGCGGCGCTCAGCATCAAGGAGGTGACGGGCGCGCCCGTGCTCTTCACCGGCATCGGCGAGACGACGGACAAGTTCGAGCCGTTCCGCGCCGACGGCATGGCGAGCCGCATCCTCGGCATGGGCGACGTCGTCGGCCTCATGCAGGACTTCGAGGAGGTCGTCGACCAGAAGAAGGCCGAGAAGGACGCCGCGCGGATGCTCCAGGGCGACTTCACGCTCGAGGACTTCCTCGATCAGGTGCGGATGATCCAGAAGATGGGATCGCTGAAGGATCTCGTCGACAAGCTGCCCCTCGGCGGCATGTTCCCGGGCGGCCTGCCCCAGGACGTGAACCTCGACGACCGGGAGCTCGTCCGCATCGAGGCGATCATCCAGTCGATGACCCGCTTCGAGAAGAGCGACCCGTACGCGCTGGTCCGCGAGCCGAAGCGGGTGGAGCGCATCGCGAAGGGCTCGGGCTCGAAGCCCGAGGCCGTGAGCGAGCTCGTCCAGAAGTTCCTGTTCATGCGCCAGATGATGAGCGGCCTCGGCCAGAACATGGGCCTCATGGGCAAGATCCCCGGCATGAAGCAGATGGCCATGGCCAAGAACATGCGGGAGATGCAGAAGCAGATGATGGCCGGCGGCGGCCTGCCCGGGATGGGGATGCCGGGCATGGGCTTTCCGGGGATGGGCTTCCCGGGCATGGGGATGCCCGGGCTGGGGATGCCGGGCATGGGCGGCTTCCCGGGCGCCGGCGCCGGGGGCCCGAACATGACGAAGATGAAGACGCTCAGCGCCTCCGAGCGCAACGCGAAGAAGGCGCAGCGCAAGCGCGAGCGCGACGCCCGCAAGAAGGGGCGGAAGTAGCGGCGGCCGCGTGCGCGGGCCCTGCGGCCGGCGGCGCGTTGCTGACGGTGCGCACGGCCCGCACGGCGCGCACGCTCGCGCGCGGGCGCTCGCGCTTGTCGCCGTGGCCTTCGCCGCCGCGTGCTCCCGGGGCGGCGGGGGCGAGCAGGAGGCGGCGCCGTCCGGGGCGACGGGTCGCTCGCCAGCGCCGGCGAGCAGCGGCGCGGGCGCCGGGCAGAGTCAGAGACGACCGCCCGCTCTCGTGAAAGAGCTCTCGGTGCGCAAGCTCGCGCCCGGCGCGGCGATCGTCATCGACGGCCGCCTCGACGAGCCGGCGTGGCAGGCCGCGGCGACGACAGGCCCGTTCGTCAACGTGGGCACGGGCCGCGAGGATCGGTCGCTGCCGACGCAGGGCGAGGCGCGGCTGCTCTGGGACGACGGGTTCCTCTACGTCGGATTCGACGTCAGCGACAGGACGCTCACCGGCGGGTTCCCCGAGGGCGCGCGGGATCCGCACCTGTGGGAGCGGGATACCGTCGAGGTGATGATCGATCCGGACGGAGACGGAGATAATAAAGACTATTACGAAATCCAGATAAACCCTCAGAACCTCGTCTTCGACTCGCAGTTCGACGACTACAACGCTCCAAGGGGCGGCCCGAGCGGGCCTTTCGGTCATGAGGAGTGGAGCGCGGGGCTCGCGAGCGCGGTCGCGCTGGGAGGGACGCTCGACGACGACTCGGACGAGGACCGGGGGTATGTCGTCGAGGCGAAGATCCCGTGGAGCTCGTTCGCGAAGGCGAAGGCCGCGCCGCCGGCGCCGGGGGACGCGTGGCGGATGAACTTCTACGCCATGCAGAACAACGGCGGGGCGGCGTGGTCGCCCATCCTGGGGCAGGGGAACTTCCACAGGGCGCGGCGGTTCGGTCGGGTCCGGTTCGTCGCGGCCGAAGGTGAGACGGGCGGCGCGGGGGCGTCCGCGCGCGACGCCGGCGCGGCGCCCTCGGCGGCGCCGCTGGGCGCGGCAGGCGCCAGGCCGGGCGCCGCGGCGCCCTCCGCATCGGCAGGCCCTCAGCACCTCGTGCGATAGGCGCCAGCGCGCGGGCTCAGATCCGGGCCGTGTGGCTCGCCGTCGGGCGTGGCGCCCCCTGCCGTGCCCGCCAGCGCGGCATCACCCATCGTGCCCGTTGTGGCGGTCGAGCGGGTCGTCGACTCCATCCCTCGTTGGACCCGGATCCTGTTGTGCACGTCCTCGACGCCCCGCGTGCCCTCGGCGACGAGCTCGATGATGCGCTTGTGGTGGCGCTGGGGCACTGTGCCCTCGAGGATGACCTCGTTGTTCTCCACCTGGACCGTGACGTCGCTCACGTCGATGTCGTGGCGCTCCGAGAGCGTCTCGCAGATGTCCTCCTGGATGCGCGCGTCGGAGCGCTTGTAGCCCTTCGGTCCGCGGCCGAACGCTCTGCGCACGCGGTCTCCGATCTCGCCGAGCGCGTGGCCGACGCTCTCCAGCGCCGAGTGGCCGGATTCGCCGAGATCGTGGCTCTCGTCGCGGTACGCGCCGCCGCGCCAGGCCGCATCGGGACCGTAGTCGGGGTTCACGACGCGGGTCATGCCAAGGTAATAGGCGCCGCCGAGGTTGAAGTTGTAGGCGCTGCCCACAGCGGGAAGGGGATTGCCGCCGAAGCTGTGGCCGTCATCGCGGCCGCCGACGTGATCGCCGCCGCGGTCGTCGTGGGGCCAGCCGCGCTCCTGGTCACCGGGACGACTGTCGCTGTTGGCGAAGCGACCGTCGCCGGACGCGCGGCGCATGGGGTCGCGGTGCGTCGCGGGCTCACCCGTGCGAGCGTGCTCGCGGCCCCCATCGCGGCCGTCGCGCGGCGCGGCCCCGTGATCGTAGATCGGGCCCGCGCTGCGGCGCTCGTCGCGAGGATAGCCGCGCTCGGTGAAATGGCCCCGGTCGTCTCTGTAGCGCTGATCCCAACCGGGCTCATTTCGTCCATAGCCTGTGTCCCTGTCGAATCGATCTCGCATCCTGCGCCTCCTTTCTTCCTTGCGAGCACTGCTCCTTCAACACGTCTCCGCCGCGCGACAGCGCTGCGCGACAGAACGCGCCAGCCTGGTAGCGTGGATCGCGAAGATGGGTCGCGTCGGCGCCCTCTGCCACCGGGGAGAACCCTTCGTCTCGCGCCCGGGCGATCCCGAAAATGACGATTCATCGGATCAGCACAGAAGAGCTTGCCTTGAGCGCCTTTCCGCCTCTCGTGGCAGGACACGGCACACCCGCCCTCCCCATAAGGGCTGGGGCGGCGCCGCGCCCCCTGGGGCCGGAACCCTCCGTCACGGGCCCAGCAAAGCCGGCCCATGCACCCCCGGCTGCGCTAAGCTCCGCGCCCTGTGCCCGTCCTCACCGCTCACGATCTCCACAAATCCTTCGGTCCCCAGACGATCCTCGACGGCGTCTCGGTCAACATCCGCACCGGCGAGCGCGTGGGCCTGGTCGGCGTCAACGGCTCCGGCAAGAGCACGCTCGCCCGCATCCTCGCCGGGGTCGAGCAGGCCGACAGCGGCACCATCGCGCGCCGCCGCGGCGCCGAGATCGGCGTCCTCTCGCAGGATCCGGTCTTCGAGCCGACCGACACCGCGCGCGACGTGGTGCTCGCCGGGCTCTCCGCCTGGCACGCCGCCAAGGCCCGCCACGACGAGGTGAGCCGGGCGCTCGCGGCCGGCTCGGGGGACGCCGAGGCGCTCCTCGCCGAGCAGGCCGAGGCCGGGGCCGACGTCGAGCGGCTGGGCGGGTGGGACATGATGCACCAGGTCGACGCCATCATCGGCCACGTCGGCGTCACCCGGCCCGACGCGCCCATGAGCGTGCTCAGCGGCGGCGACCGCAGGCGCGTCGCGCTCGCCCGCCTCCTCGTGTCGCGGCCCGCCCTCGCCGTGCTCGACGAGCCCAGCAACCACCTCGACGTCGAGACCGTCGAGTGGCTCGAGCGCTACCTCGTCGAGGAGCACCCCGGCGCGCTCCTCCTCATCACCCACGACCGCTACCTGCTCGACCGCGTCGCGGAGCGCACCCTCGAGATCGACAAGGGCAAGGTCTACAGCTACGACGGCGGCTACGAGGAGTACCTCGAGCAGAAGGCCGAGCGCCTCGCGCTCGAGGCGCGCACCGAGTCGAACCGGCAGAACTTCCTGCGCACCGAGCTCGAGTGGCTCAGGCGGCAGCCGAAGGCGCGCACCGGCAAGCAGAAGGCCCGCATCCAGCGCGCCGAGACGACCAAGAGCGCGCCGCCGCCCAAGGCCGAGCGAACCGCGCAGCTCTCGGTGGAGTCGGTGCGCACCGGCAAGACCATCCTCGAGCTGAAGAAGCTCGGCCTCTCGCTCGACGGCAAATGGCTCGTGCGCGGCCTCGACTTCACCCTGACCAAGGGCGAGCGCGTCGGCATCGTCGGCCGCAACGGCACGGGCAAGACCACGATGCTCCGCGCGATCCTCGGCCAGCTCGGCGCCGAAGGCGACGGCGCCGCCGCCGAGGGGCCCCGCATGGAAGGCGAGGTCGTGCTCGGAAAGAACTCGAGCGTCGCCTACTTCGACCAGCACAGGAGCGGGCTCGACCTCGACAAATCGATCTTCGAGAACATCGCGGGCTCGCACACGCGCGTCGAGGTGGGCGGCCGATCCATGGACGTGCGCAGCTACCTGGAGCGGTTCCTGTTCGATCCGAACAAGGCGCGGCAGCCGGTGGGCTCGCTCTCCGGCGGTGAGCGGGCGCGGGTCGCCCTGGCGAAGATGCTCACCCAGAGCGTCAACGTGATCATCCTCGACGAGCCCACGAACGATCTCGACGTGATGACCCTCGCCGCGCTCGAGGAGATGCTCATCGAGCTCGACGGCTCGGCGCTCGTCGTGACCCACGACCGCTGGTTCCTGAACCGGGTGGCGACCTCGATCCTCGCGTTCGAGGGCGACGGCCGGGTCGTGCGGTACGCGGGCAACTACGACGCCTACCGCGAGCAGCGCGCGAACGCGGCGCTCGAGAGCGAGGCCGAGGCCCGGGCTGCGAAGGCCCAGGCGGCGGAGGCCCGGCCGGCGGCGGCGCCGGCGAAGCCCGCCGCGCGGGCCGGCGACAAACCGAAGCTCACGTTCGCGGAGCGGACGGAGCTCGACGGCATCGTGGGGCGCATCGACGCGGCCGAGCAGAAGGTCGCCGAGCTCGAGGCGAAGCTCGCCGACCCGACGCTCTACGCGAGCCGCGGCGCGGACGTGGCGGCGCTGCTCTCGGAGCTCGAGCGCGCCAAGCAGGAGGCGGCGCGCCTGGTCAGCCGCTGGGAGGAGCTCGAGACGAAGCGCGAGGCCGCCGGCAAGGCGTGACAGGGCGCGACCGAGCGCGAGGAGCGCGGCAAGGCGTGACAGGGCGCGACCGAGCGCGAGGCCGCTGGCCAGCGGTGCAGGGGGCGACCCGCCTCGCACGACGACCCTTGTCGGCGCGGCGCCGCCCGGCGACCATGGCCGCATGATGACCGTGTTCGAGGTGCACCTCGCCGAGGGATCCGACGGCGCCGGCCTGCTCAGCGACGAGGTCCTGAGCGAGACAGGCGCGCAGGTGATGACGCTCCAGGAAGCAGCGCTTGTCGGCTTCCAGGGCCTCCAGGCGCTCGAGGGCTCCGGCAACGTCCGGCTCATCGCCGTGCGCGCGCGCGACGCCGCCTGGATCCACCGCTGCCTGGAGACCCACGGGGCCGTCACCGCGTTCCGGGCTCACCAGGTCGACTGAGCCACATCGCCCCCGCTGCTCGATAGACCCCCGCGCCGCCCTGGCGCGGCATCCCCCTGCGCGCTGTGGCGGGGACTTCCACCGAAGGTGGAGGGCTTTGGAGCCGCCAAGGCGCCATAAGACGCCAAGATTTTTTGTATTTTTCTTGGCGTCTTTTGGCGCCTTGGCGGTTCCATCATCTCTTCCATCCTTCCGTCAGGGTGGGGGTATTCCCCCACCACCCCGCGCGCGCCTTGTCCGGAATGCCGTGGATGCCAGTCCGGCCGCCCGGCGCACAGAACATGAAGTCCCGACAAGCCCGCTGAAGCAGGCGAAGCTCGCCTCCACGAACATCGATGAGATCCGGTGTCCATCATCACGCATGGAACGCATCGGCCCGCAGGAGGCTCATTCTACTGTGTCTCGTATCACTAGAAAGTTGGTGTGTGGTTGCACTGTCTACCGACGATGGTAACAACACCGCATGTCTCACTCCTCTCTACGTAGTCATACGCTCCTGGCGTTGTTCGCGGTCTCCGCGTTCGCGCCGGGCTGCGGCTCGGAGCGGCCGCAAGCGGGCGATACCAGGCCACCGGGCTCCGAGCCCGGTCAGGGGGCGCCCTTCGAGAACCCCGGCGGGATGTGGATGCCGGAGCAGATGGCGCAGCACAAGGACCAGCTCAAGGCGCTCGGGCTCGAGATCGATCCCGAGTCGCTCGCCGATCCCACGGCGTCCCCGCTCGGCGCGGTGGTGAGCCTGGGCGGCTGCTCGGCCTCGTTCGTCTCGCCCGATGGGCTCATCGCCACGAACCACCACTGTTCGACCCGGGCGCTCCAGTACAACTCCACCCCGGAGCAGGACCTCCTGACGAACGGCTACCTCGCGAAATCCCGCGCCGAGGAGCGATGGGCCGGCCCCACCGCGCGCGTGCTCGTGACCCGCGCGTTCCGCGATGTCACCGCCGAGGTGCGGCGCGGCATCGAGGCGATCCAGGGTGATCTCGAGCGCTACGACGAGATCGAGAAGCGCAAGAAGCAGCTCGTGACGGCGTGCGAGGAGGGGCGCCCCGAGATCCGCTGCTCCGTCGCCGAGTACTTCGGCGGTGGCCAGGTTTCCTTGATCGAGCAGCTGGAGATCAAGGATGTTCGCATCGTCTATGTCCCACAGGAGGCGATCGGCAACTTCGGCGGGGACATCGACAACTGGCGCTGGCCGCGCCACACCGGCGATTTCGCCTTCTTCAGGGCCTATGTCGGCAAGGACAACCGGCCTGCGGCCCACGCCGAGGACAACGTGCCTTACCGTCCGGCGCACCACCTGAAGCTCGCGTCGTCGCCGCTCCACCAGGGCGACCTCGTGATGGTCGCCGGCTACCCGGGTACGACGAACCGGCTCCGGACCGCGGCAGAGGTCGAGTCCGCGGTCTCATGGCTGTACCCGAAGCGGGTGTCGTTCTACGAGGAGTCGATCGCCCTCCTGGAGGAGCTCGGCAAGAACGACCCGGCCCTGCGGATCAAGGCGGAGCCGACCATCCAGGGCTACGCCAATTACCTGCTCAAGACGCGCGGCCTGCTCGACGGGCTGGTCCAGGGCGGCCTCGCCAAGGAGAAGGCCAAGCAGGAGGCCGACCTCAAGGCCTGGATCGACGCCGACCCGGAGCGCAAGGCGGCCTACGGCGGCGCGATCGAGCGGATCGCCGCGCTGCACGCCGAGCAGCGGGCGACGCGCGACCATGACGCGGCCGTGTCGGAGATCGCCTCGTCGGCGAGGCTCCTCGACGCCGCGGTCACCATCGTGCGCATGGCGGAGGAGCGGCCGAAGGCCGACGCCGAGCGCGAGGCCGAGTACCAGCAGCGCAACTGGGAGCGCCTCGAGCAGGCGCAGGCGTCGCTGCAGAAGTCGTACGACCGCGCGCTCGATCGGAGCACCTTCAAGCTGGCCACGAAGCGCGCGCTGCAGCTCGATCCGAAGGACAGGCCCGCGCTGCTCGGGAGCCTCGCGGGCACGCAGTCGCCGACGGAGGCCGGCGTCGCCGCGGCGATCGACGCGCTCTACGAGAAGACGGCGCTCGAGGACGCGGCGACCCGGATCAAGCTCCTCAAGACGGCGACGCTCGAGGAGCTCCAGGCGAGCCGGGATCCGATGATCCGCCTGGCGCTCGAGCTCGCGCCTGTCGACAAGGCCATCGAGGCGCGGGACAAGGCCTACGCCGGGGCGATGAGCCTCGTGAAGCCGCGCTTCGTCGAGGCGCTCCGCGTGTACCGGGGCGGCCTCCTGGCGCCCGACGCGAACGGCACGCTCCGCATCACGTACGGCACCGTGCGGGGGTACCGCCCGGAGGCCAACAAGCCGGCGTATCGCCCGTTCACCACCCTCAGCGAGGTCGTGAAGAAGAGCACCGACAAGGCGCCGTTCAACACCCCGGCGACCCTGCTCGAGGCGGCGCGCGAGAAGCGGTTCGGCCCGTACGTGGACAAGGACCTCGGCGAGGTGCCCGTCTGCTTCCTGAGCGATCTCGACATCACGAACGGCAACTCCGGCTCTGCCACGCTGAACGCGCGCGGCGAGCTCGTGGGCCTCGCCTTCGACGGCAACTACGAGGCGATGGCGTCCGACTGGCTGTTCATGCCGTCGATCACCCGGACCATCCACGTCGATTACCGCTACATGGAGTGGGTGATGGACGCGGTGTCGGGCGCGGACGCCGTGCTGAAGGAGATGGGCGGCAAGCCGGCCATCGAGTGAGCGCGGCGCTGCGCTGACAGCACGATCGCGATGACGCCGGCGCGGGTCACGCGCCGGCGTCGTCGGACGACACCCGCACCTCTCCGCCGGCCACCGTCCAGAGGATCGACGTGCAGCTCCGCCCGAACGCCCTGTCGTGCGTGACGAGGAGCAGCGCCCCCGGGTAGTCGGCGAGGGCGCGCTCCAGCCGCTCGATCGAGGGCAGGTCGAGGTGGTTGGTCGGCTCGTCCAGCACGAGCGCCCACGCGTGCTGCCCGAGGCCCAGCGCGATCATCAGCTTGCGCGCCTCGCCGGGCGACGGCCGCGCCGACCCGAGCAGCGGCCCCGGCTCCACGCCGAGCGCGGCCACCAGCGACATCACCCGCCCGCGCTCGTCCGGAGGGAGGCGCCGCGCCCTCGCGAGGAGCGCCTGCTGCTCCGCCTCGTCGAGCTCCTGCGGCACATGGAGCACCTTGTCCGCCGGCACGCGCGCGCCGGCGAGCAGCGCGTTCACCAGCGTGGTCTTGCCGGCGCCGTTCGGGCCCGCGATCCGGATGCGGTCCTCGCGGCCGACCGCGAGCCGCACGTCCCGCAGCAGGGTCCGGCCGTCGCTCTCGCCGCCGGCGCGGATCCGGGGCGCGTCGAGCACGAAGAGCCACGGCGCGGGCGATCGCTCGTAGTCGACGAACACGCTGCGGCCCACCGCCTTCTCGAGCTCGACCTCTCCCGCCTCGGCCGACGCCTTCTCGAGCTTGCGCCGGGTCACGCCGACGTTGCGCGACAGCCGCGCTTCGGCCGATGACACGCGGAAGTCCGCGAGCAGGCCCCGGGCGTCGCTGTCGCGCGGGCCCTTCATGCGCCGCTTCGTGCTCCGGTCCGCGTCGGCCGCGGCCTGCGCCCGCCGCTCCTCGCCGAGGCGGCGGCGGAGCTGCCGCTCCTCGGCGCGCATCCGCTGGTGCGCCTCCTCGCGCCCGCGCGCCTCGGCCTCCCAGAGCGCCTTCGCCGCGCTGTACCCGCCGGGATAGAGCCTCGCCGCGGCCCGCTCGACGCGGATCGTGCCGGTGGTCAGCGCGTCGAGGAGCTCGCGATCGTGCGAGACGCACGCCCCGATCCCCTGGAACCCGGCGAGCGCGCCGGCGAGCAGCGCCCGCGCGTCCGCGTCGATGTGGTTCGTCGGCTCGTCGAGCAGGAGCAGGTCCGGCGCCGCGGCGAGCGCCGCGCCGATCTGCCACCGCTTGCGCTCGCCGGGCGACAGCGTGGCCCAGCGCCCGAGCTCCGCCGGATCCAGGAGGAGCTCGCCGCGCAACCTGCGCGCGGCGCCGTCCTCGGCGTCGGCCAGCGCATGGATGGCCGCGTCGGCGTGCTCCACGGCCTGCGGGCAGACCGCGATGGTCGCGCCCCGCGGATCGAGCCGCAAGCTCCCTGCCTCGGGCGCGAGCTCGCCGGCGAAGAGCCGGAGGAGCGTGGTCTTGCCGGCGCCGTTCGGCCCGACGATCCCGTACCACCCGGGGGTCAGGCACAGATCGACGTCCGCGAGGATCGCGGACGCGTCGGAATAAGAGAAGGAGAGGCGCTGCGCGCGCAACGACGACATACGAGCTCCTGAATCCAGAGGGCCACATGGCCCGGTCACGGGACGGGCAGGCTGCCTCGCGCGACCAGGGAGGCAGGGATGCCACCTGTCGCGCTCGCTACCTGCGACGGAGACCGATTCAGGAGTTGATCTTCACCGGAGCACTCTCCTCTTGCGTCAGCCGTGCTCTCTAACAGACGGCCGAGGCCTGCGCAATCGGCGCGGTCACGCGGCCAGGAAGCCGCCGTCGACTGGGACCGCCGCGCCGGTCACGTAGCCCGCGCCCTCCGAGCACAGCCACAGCGCGGCGCCGGCGATCTCGTCCTCGGTGGCCATCCGCGCCATCGGGTGCTGCGCCACCAGCGCCTGCACCAGCTCGGGCGCGAGCGCCTCTGCCTGCTGCATGGCGGGCGTGCGGGTGACGCCGGCGCAGAGGGCGTTCACGCGGATCCCGAGCGGTGCCACCTCGAGCGCCACCGAGCGCGTCATCCCGAGGACCGCGTGCTTGGACGCGACGTAGGCGTGGTGCGCCGCCTTCCCGGCGACGCCGTAGATGGAGCTCATGTTGACGATGGCGCCCCCGCCCGACGCCAGCATGGCCGGGATCTCGTGCCGCATGGCCAGCCAGATCCCGCGGGCGTTGGTCGCCATGACGTCGTCCCACACCGCCTGATCGGCGTGCTCGAGGCGGGCCATGTCGCCGCCGATGCCCGCGCAGTTCGCCGCGAAATCGAGCCGCTCGAAGCGCCCCATCGTCTCTTCCACGGCGCGCTTCATCGAGGCGTCGTCCCGCACGTCGGTCTGGACGAACAGCGCCGGCGCGCCCTCTCGCTCGAGCGCGGCGCAGGCCCGCTGCCCGGCGTCGCCGTCGCGCGCGGCGATGGCGACGCGCGCACCTCCTCGCGCGAACGCGCGCGCGGTCGCGAGGCCGATGCCCGAGGTGCCCCCGGTGATGAGGGCGACCCGTCCGGCGAAGTCGTAGCTGATCATGAAGCTCCCTTTCCTGGTGGAATCACGCAGTGTTCGCGCCTAGGCCGCGCTGGATGAACTGGACCGCCTGCTGGGCGAGGCGACGGCGGCGCTTCGGGCCGAGCTGCTTTCGCAGCGCGTCGGAGGCCAGCACGTCGTGGAGCTCGGCCCCGAGCTCCTGGAGCACCGCCTCGGTCAGCCCGGGGCCGATGACGGCGGCGACCAGCCGGGTCGCCACCTCGAGGCTCGTGTCGTTGGACCGGACGGCGCCGCTCGCGATCCCCTCCTCGAGGAGGGCCCGGAGCTCCGCGGCGCCGGCCTCGCAGATGGCCTTGTGGAGGCCGCGGACCTCGACCGTCGCTGTCGGGTCGGCCGCCGCGGCGGACAGGCGGGCGAGGCGCGGGTGCTCCACGAGGAACGCCATGCCGCGCTCGATGTGGACCTCCAGGCGAGCCCAGAAGTCCCCCTCCAGGCACGCGGCGCCGAGGAACGCGCGCTTCTGCCGCGGCACCTCCTCCGTGAGGAGCCACCGGTAGAGATCGAGCTTGTCCTCGAAGTACTGATAGAAGCTCCCCTTGGGGATGCGGGCGCGGCGCGCGATCTGCGAGAGCGAGGCCTCGGCGTAGGGGCGATCCGCGAACTCGGCGATCGCCTCGCGCACGAGGCGGTCCCGCCGCTCCTCGGGCAACCCAAAGAACGTGCTCTTCGGCATGCGACCGGTCAGTCATATGACCGATCGGTCGCATCGTCAAGGCGGGGGCGGTTCGCGTCGCTGGCCGCTGTTCAGCGGTTCAGGGCAGGGCGCACCCTGAGCACGACTGCGGCTCTCCCTGAGCACGATCCGGACGTGTCCAGAGCGCGACACCCGATCCTGAACGCGCCTCCGGCGTGGGTCGGCGCGCCTCCGGAGGAGGTGTGGTTCCAGGGAGAAGCGCCCTCTTTCGAGGTCACGAGATCGAGCCGAGCGTGACATCGAGCGACCCGCATCCTCGTCGAGGATGCCGGCACGCGTGACCGTGGTCCGCCCGAGCGAGGCGTTCATTTTGCATAGCGCGCAGGAGCACCCTCGTGCGGCCGTGCATTACTGCAATGCACGTCACATCGATGGTGCATTACTTCGCCATCAGCATCCCAGGCCGACGCCGCGGGCGTCCGGGCCGACGCATGCCTGCAGTGTTCTCGTCTCCACGGCTCGCTCCATCCGGAGCGTAGCGGGGGCGGCTCAGGGTCATGCGCTATGCGTTCACGAATGAAACCCGAGTCGACTGCATCTTGCATTGCTGCACAGTCGCTCACGAAAGATGACGTAGATCATCCAGAGATCATTGCGCTCATCGATCGCAACGCATCTCTATCGGATGGCCATCGAGGTGTCGCCCGGGGGCAGTAGATGTTCTCGGCGCGTGCTGGAGGCGCGCAGGTCGCGGACGCTCAAATGTATTTTTATTCACGCGGCATGTTGTGGCGGCTCGGCCATCGTATTGAAGCGTTGGAAGATTCGTTGTCCGTGAAGTTTCGAACACGACGAGGTCGTCGTGTGAAGTCCGCAAATAAGAATACAGTTGCGCATTCGTCCGCATGGTATAGGATGCTGTCATCAGATGGAGGAGCACCCACGAACCATCGGACCCCTGCAGCCATGAAGAGAGCCTAGCGGCTCTCTCGCTTGCTCTGGTCTCATGATGCACCGGGAGATGCCCTGGAAGCAGTCTAGGCGCTCGTGAGTCGCATGCTCGCATCCTGGCGAGCGCAGCGACGACCGAGGAGTGCAGCCGTGTCGTGCGGACGCCGAGCGTTGGCTCGGACCGCGTGGCGGCTGTTCAGCGCCCTGCTCGCGGGAGATGCGCCCAGGTGACCACGCGCTGGAGCATCGCGGAAACGCGGCTTGCGGGTTCCGTTTCGTGCTCCTTATCAGCGCTAGGGGCCAGCTGCCTCAAGGCAGCACCGAATCGACGCCATCGCGTCGCCCAGCGCGTCATCCGAGGCAACACCACACTCCAGGCTGATCGACGCGTGCCGCCATGGCGTTGCGGCTGCGTCCTGCCTTCGCCACAGGAAGAGCGCGATGAGTCGACTGAATCTGTTTGCCCCCGAGGTCCGAGAGAACCCGTACCCCTTCTACGCGGCGCTGCGCCGCGAGTCGCCCGTGTGCCAGGTGGACCCCAACGGGATGTGGGTGGTCACCCGGTATGATGACATCGTGGCGGCGTTCAAGAACACGCAGGTGTTCTCGTCCGCGGGGCTGCGCATGGCCACCGAGCCCCCGTTCCTCGGGCGATACAACCCCTTGTCCGACTCGATGATCGTCGCGGATCCGCCGCGACATACTCAACTGCGGAACCTGATCAACCGCGGCTTCACTGCGAACACCGTGGGCTCGATGGTGCCGCGGATGCGCTCTGCGGCCGCGCAGATCGCCGACGATCTGATGCGGCGGCGCGTGGTTGATTTCCTCCCTGAAGTTGCGTGTCGTGCGCAGATCCGATTGCTTGCCCAATTGATCGGCCTCGACCCTTCACTGGAGAAGCATTTTAATCGATGGACGGCGGATCTGGTCAGCGTCGGCAGCCTATCCCCGGAGGATCACACGCGTCTCGATGAGGTGCGCCAGACCATCGACCAGATGGAGCGTTACATGCAGGATTTGCTGGCAGGCCGCCGTCACCAGATGGAGAACGATCTGGTCAGCGATCTGCTCCGGTCCCAGGTAAACGACAATTCGCTCACAGATAGAGATCTTGTCGCCCTCCTTTTCCTGCTCGTCGTCGCGGGGATGGAAACGACGGTTTCGCTGATGACCAACATGGCGTTGATCCTGTCCCAGCGGGCCGCGTGGATGGATCGTCTGCGGGCCGAGCCAGCGCTCATTCCGCGCTTCATCGAGGAAGTGCTCCGCTTCGAGCCGCCCGTGCATGCCACGATGCGGCTGACTCTAGCAGAGACAGAGATAGGCGGCGTGCGCGTCCCCGCGCATTCGGTCGTGGCGCTGCTTCTGGGTTCGGGCCTGCGCGACGAGACGAGATTCCAGGATCCGGACCGCTTCGAGCCCGAGCGTCGCGAGCCGACAAGCCTGGCATTCGGTCACGGTGCTCACTTTTGCCTTGGGGCTTCGCTGGCGCGCACGCAAGCCCGCGTGGTGCTGGAAGAGCTTCTGACCCGATATCATCGTTTTGAGCTCCGAGCTGAGCGTGTCGAGTGGAACTCGGTCCTCAACACCCGCTGCCCGGTCACGCTACCCATCGAATTGATCCCCTTCTAGTGCATACGCCGCCAGCGAGCGCCTTCTCTCTCTCGGGTATGATGGCACCGTACCGCCACATTCGGCCGGATGTCTCCTTTTGACAATACCGTTGATCTTCACATAAGCGGTACGACAGCGCACCCGGACGTGGTAGGCGCGACCTGTCGGTGCGTAGAATCCACCGCCAACATCCCTTTTGGCAGACTGTGAGGTGCCGCCCTGCGCTCGGCGTCACGAGCAGGAAGACCACGGTCTGCGATGGAGTCCATGATGTCGTCTGATCGCAAAAGCATCGTCGTCAGTAAGAGTGAAGCTGAGTACTTCGAGTACCCATTTCCGCGTCATGCCACCCCGAGGTGGATGTCATCGAGCTCCGCACGTTGCAATGGGCTCGTCGACTACGGGTGGCGACCGACGACCGTGCGTTATCGCGCATCGAGGCGGCGCACGTCGCATATCTGGCCGCCTGGGTGTTCCCTTCAGCAAACGTGCAGACATTGCAGTTGGCGTCTGACTTCACCGCCGTACTGTTCCTCCTGGACGATGCGTATGACGAGGGCAAGCTCAGCGCGGACCCTCAATCCGTCGCTAAGCTGAACGAGAAATACCTCGGCGAGCTCTTCGGTTATATCGAACCGGACCTCGATGATCCCCTGACGCGTGGGCTACTCGACGTCCGCGATCGTATAAAGGAATGTCATCCACATTTCTTCCTGAACCGCTGGCTCTCGCATTTTCAGTACTACTACGAGGCCAACCTCTGGGAAGCGAAAAATCGCAAGCAACGGAGGGTTCCCGGGATCGACGAATACATCATGATGCGGCGCTACAGTGGAGCCGTATATCCTTATTGCGATTTGATGGAACTGCTGCTCGATCAGCCGCTGCCTCTCGAGATAGTACAACACCCGCTGCTGCAGAGCGTCCGCGAGATATGTAACGATATTCTCTGCTGGACCAATGATTACTTCTCGCTCGAAAAGGAGCTGAGGTCGGGCGAGGTGCACAACCTGATCGTCGTCCTTCGGGACAACGCGGGGCTGACGCTGGCGCAAGCTGTCGAACAGCTCAGGCGCATGCACGACGCCCGGGTCGCAGAGTACCAGGACGTCAAAGAGAAGGTGCTCTCGTCATGGTCGGCCAGCGGGATCCGCCAGTACCTGGCCGCGACAGACGCCATGATCGCAGGCCATCAGCGCTGGGCGCTGGCAGCGCTCCGCTACGCCGAGCTTGGGGGCATCGTCGCGAACGCCGGGTGAACGCAGCGCCGATCGCGCTCACCGGCGGCAAGCGGAACGGCGACGACGACGGGGCGTGGTGGCTGGTTGCTCCGGGTCTTCAGTTGCCGCGAGAGGCTCGCGAGCTTCACGCGTACAGTCGGGCAGAGGTGCGCTTCATGGCATATGCGATGCCTGCCTTCAGGTTGGCTCTCGTCTCCAGCAAGCCGAGGTCCAAGCCGAGCGCGACCAAGCTCTGCGCCACCGCCGGACGGAGTCCGGTCAGGATCGTTTTGCTTCCGAGCAACCCCACAGCCTTCGCCAAGCTCATCAGCCTGTTCGCAGCGCTAGTGTCCACGCTCCTGACCCCCGTGATGTCGACGATCACAACCTTCGCGGAGCTGGCCGCGACGCCCGCCATTGCGGTCTCGAGCATCTGCGCAGCCCTCTTGTCGTCGATCGTCCCGATGATGGGCATGACCATAATATCATCTGTGATCGGTATGACTGGCGTCGACAGCTCAAAGAGCCGATCATTCTGCGCCTGGATGATCTCCTCTTGCATCTGAACACGCTCTTCCTGCAGGCGGACGCGCTCGGCCAGCTCCACCTGTAGCCTGTCGTTGACGGTGCGGAGCTGGTCATTGGAGACGCGGAGCTCATCGGTGCGCGCGGCGACCTTCTGCTCGAGCCCCTCGTACAATTTCGCATTCTCGATGGAGATCGCGATCTGCGTAGAGAGGAGCCCCAGGAGCTCGAAGCGGTCTTTCGTGAAGACACCGGTCGAAAGATTGTTCTCCAGGTAGAGCACGCCGATCAGCCGACCTTGGCGCATGATCGGCGAACACATCAGCGACTTCGGTCGCCGTTCTTGGATGTAGGGATCGACAGCGAACCTGGCCTCATCCGTCGCGTCGTCCAGGAGTACGCTCTTCAGCGTGCGCTGCACGTAGCTTATCACGGACAATGGAACTTTGCTGAACGAGGTCACGGGAGTGCCCTTGAGCACGTTGATCTGCTTCGGTTCGATGGCCCCCTCGGCCTCGACGAAGAGCGCGTCGCCGCGCGCGAGCGCGAGCACGCAGGACTGCGCGCCGACATTCTCGAGCACGATCGTCATCAGGTTCTCCAGCAGCCTCTCCAGGACGATCTCGCTCGCCACCGCCTGCGACGCCTTGATGGCGCTGAGCAGATCCAGGGGCGTGCCCTCGTGGGTCGACGTTGCGACTCCCGACGTCCGCTGATCGAACGTCCCCTCGAGGATGAGCTGAGGGAAGACGGTGACGAGGCTCTGGCACTTCGCGTCGGCTCCCCACAGCGCGTAACCGCGATAGGCGAGGGTCAAATAGTGACGAGAGATCTCGCGCCGCCCCATCCTTCGGTAGAACGACGACGCCAGCTCGCACGCCAGCGCCTCTTCCTGGATGTATCCGTGCTTCCGAGCGCCTTCGATCGCTCGGTCATAGAGATCCATCGCCTCAAACCCTGCTTGCTTCACGCGCGCCAGCTCCGCGCTCACGAGGTCGCGCTTGTGCTGGACGTTTTCCGGTGCAGAGCGAGCCCACAGCTCGAGCTTTCGCAGGTGCGCGTCAGCCTTGGCGAGCGCGGCGCTCCGCTCCCCGTCCGGGAGCCGATCGAGCACGGCGAGGATCGAGAGCGAGTCGTAGAACGTGTATTCAAGGTCGGCGGCCATGCCAAGAACCGCGTCCTGGTACTCCTCGCCGGCGCGAAGACAGGCGTACGCCTCTTGGGTATTGCCAAAATAGTACAGCAGCATGCCTTTCGCGAGGTGCAGTGACAGGACCGAGGTCCTGCTTGACCCCAGGCACGCGAGCATCGTCGTCTCGTCGAAGTTGTCACCGACGAGGAGCAGCTTGTTCGCGGACGGAACTCGGAGGCTTTGGACGAGCTGCTTCCATATGCTACATTGATAGAGCGAATATTTGTTGTCGAGCTTCGACGCTAGCTCGACAGAATGCTTCATCCGTAGCTCGGTCGTCGCCAGATCCTCTCCGACGAAGAACGAGTGCACCGAATGGAATATCGAGCCGTATACGGCGTACTCTATGTCCCCCGTCTCCAGGCCGATCTGAGCGGCGTGGAGCAGGGAGTCGAGCGTCTCCCTCAAATGACGCTTCCAGTGGTGGATGAGGACGTACACGGTGGCATGGATCCTGGACTCCAGCTCGACCGCACCGTAGGTGTGAGCGAGCTCTATCGCCAGGCGACCGAGCTCGAAGGCTTGGTCGGTGTTGTTCATGAGGCACTGAATGACGCCGTAGATTGAATAAGCGAACGCGGCGAGAGGCGAGTTGCCGTGCTTGACGCAGATGTTGACCATCGTGAACGCGTTGGTCGGCAGCAACGCCGGCCTCGCGAGGTACACGGCCGGATTGACGGTGGTCATGATCCGGAGCGCCGCCTGCATCCGCTTGTCTGAGATCGGGGGCAGGTGCGCCAGGCGGGAGACGTCGATGTCCTCCGGCGGCGCCTCGGACAGCCGAACTTCCAGCATCGCGAGCACGCTCAGGGCCACGTCGATGGCCTCGTGCATGCGATTTTGTGATATGTAAAATTGGATGCGCGTCTCGTAGACCCGGATCTTCTCCAGCACATCCCTGGCTTGCTCTTCAACGATCTTCGCGCAGGCCTCTGCGCGGTCGAAGTTGATCGTCAGGTACTCCAGCTCGATGAGATCGGTGTAGATCGTGAGCGACAGCTCGTGGTTCGTCTCCCACGAGTCCTCGGGCAGGAACGCCGCGGCGGCGCGGAGGCACTGCACCCCGGGGCCGTAGGCCGTGGAGCGCCTCGCCTTCTGCCCGGCCCTCAGGTTGAGCGTCGCGGCCTCCTCGCGCTCGCGCCTGTCCACGATCATCTCTGCCCCCATGTTGAGGTGCATCACGATGTCGTAGATCCGCTCCTCGACGGACGCGGGAGGGCTCTCTCCGAGCATGAGCCGCCCCAGCTCCAGGTGGATCCGCTTCTGCTCGCCCTCCGGGAGCAGCTTGTAAGCCGCCTGCTGCACGCGGTCGTGGAGGAACTTGAACGTGACAGCGTCCTCGTCCGCGTCGTCGAGGAAGCGCGCGATCCCGTACTCGCCGTCGACGGGCACGACGAGCCCTGCGTCCAGCGCGCCCCACAGGTCCTCGTCGGTCGCGCGCCGGTTCTTCTGGTGGATGAGGGCCAGCATCCTCAGATCGAATTGATTGCCGATGCACGCGGCGAGCTTCAAGACCCGCTGCGTCGCCTCACCCAGGCCCTGTATCCGGCGGACCATCAGGTCGACGACGTTGTCCGCGACCTCCATCCGCTGGATGTCGGCGATGTTCCAGCGCCAGGCACCCGTCTCGGAGCTGAAGCGCAGGTGGCCTTCGCGGCAGACGCTCTCGAGGTACTGGATGGTGAAAAACGGGTTCCCGTGCGCCTTGGCGAAGATGGCACCCGAGAGCTCGCGACACTCCTCCCGAGGCGCGTCGAGCGTGTCCGACACGAGCTGGTTGACGTGATCGGGCCCGAGCGGCGTGAGCGTGATCGTGCGGACGCGCGCCTCGCTCTTCCGGAGCGCGCTCAGCATCATCGTCAGCGGGTGCGCGTCGTCGACCTCGTTGTCCCGGTACGACCCGATCAGCAAGAGATGGCGGATGTCCGGGTCCTCCAGGAGCACGCTGAGCAGGTTCAGGGACCCCGTGTCGGCCCACTGGAGATCGTCGAGGAACAAGACGAGCGCCCGCGTCTTCAGCGCGATCGCGCCGATGAAGTTCCGGAACGTCAGGTTGAAGCGGTTCCGCGTCTCCATCGAGCCCAGCGCCGGGACGGGCGGCTGCTCGCCGATGATGAGCTCGATCTCCGGGATCACCTCGGCGATGACCCGCCCGTTCGGAGAGACCGCCGCGAGGATCCGGGCCCTCCAGTCGGCAAGCTCATTCCTGGTCTCGGTCAGGATCTGCCGGACGATCTCCCGCAGCGCCGCGAGCACGGCCGCATACGGGACGTTGCGCGTGAACTGGTCGAACTTGCCGGCGGCGAAGTAGCCCGCCTCCTTCGCGATCGGCTTGTGGATCTCGTTGACGACCGCCGACTTGCCCACGCCGGAGTAGCCGGCCACGAGGACGAGCTCCGACCGGCCACCCTCCGCGGCCTCCGGCCCAGATCCGCTGATGTCCCTGAAGGCCGCCATCAACACGCCGACCTCGCTCTGCCGGCCGTACAGCTTCTGCGAGATCTGGAGCCGCGTGGGCTTGTCCCTCCTCCCTGGCACGAAGTCCGCCACCGGCGCGCCGTGCTCCAGCATGTCGAGGCAGGCCTTCAGATCGGCCTTCAGGCCGAAGGTGCTCTGATACCGCTCCTCCGCCGTCTTCGAGAGCAGCTTCATGATCACCCGGGAGAGCGCCTCCGGGATCGCCGGCCGGATCAGGTGCGGCGCGATAGGCGTCTTCGCGATGTGATGGTGCACGAGCTCCAGCGGATCCGTCGTCTCGAAGGGGAGGCGCCTCGTCGTGAGCTCGTAGAGCGTGACCCCGAGGGAGTAATAGTCCGAGCGGAAGTCGATCGACCGGTTCATCCGGCCCGTCTGCTCGGGCGAGATGTACTGCAGCGTGCCCTCGCCGACCGACCAGGGGTCGACCACCGCCGCGCGCTCCCCGGGCAGGAGCGAGGCGATGGAGAAGTCCGTGAGCTTCGATGTGCGCACGTCGCTGTCGACGATGATGTTGCTCGGCTTGATGTCCTTGTGGACGATGTTCCGCTCATGGATCGCCCCGAGCGTGTCCGCGAGCTGGAGCGCTATCCTCACCGCCTGCGCGAGGCCGACGCCCTGCCCATTGCCGTCGATGATCGCCCGCAGCGAACGACCGGCGAAGTACTCCATGACGAGCGCGGCGTAATCGAGCCGGACCTCGAGCTCGTGGACCCGGACGACCCCGTCGAGGTCGAGGTGCTTCGTGATCTCGTACTGGCGCTTCAGGATCGCCACGTTGCGGGTGCCATTGACGCCCTTGCGCGCGACCTTGATGACGCACATCTTGCCGGTGCTCTTCTTCCGGCCGAGGTAGACGCTGCTGCGAGCACCGTCGTGCAACGTCTCGAGCAACTCGTGATTCAACAGCTCCACCATGACGGCGACCCCCCCCTGCGTGACAGGGCTATCTACCCACAGCGCGGCGTTCAGCCGGTATCTCGGTCCGTGTCAAGCTGAAGTCCCCCGTTTCACGGCAGCTCCTCGGGGCGCTAGATTCAAGGATGGCGACAGGCGGGCGCGCGATCCGCCGAGGGAGCGAACGTGCTCGGCGAAGCGCATCGCCATAAGCAATCGAAACGGGCGGGTTGTGTCAAGGTCGAACCGCCGCGGCTCCGCGCGCGGATCGAGCGCTCCTGCGTGGATCCGCCGCCGCGCCGAGACGCCGCGCGTCAGGCCAGCGACGCACGACTCGGTTCGAGGGCCCGGAGCGAATGCGACACAGCGTCGCCTCGCCGCCCGGACTCACGGCGCTCCGTAGCGCAGAGGGCCGTCGGATGTGCATCACGCGATGACGCCTTCACGAGGAGGGGCGCCATAGTCCATTGGGCACACGCGCGTGCCGGGAACGGCCAACGTGCGCCAGACAGAGAGGGGCTTCCTTAGGGGAGTGCCTGATGCGCGCGGCGCGTCTCGGGGCGGTAAGCCGTCGAAATGAGCGGCGATTGGGCTCTGAGAGAGAGGTAAGGAGACGCCTGACCGATTGATCGTCGCAATGTCGTCCCGACAACATGCGTCGCCCGGCGGGCGACAACGTGGGTCGGGTGGGTCCGTCGACGGGCGTGGCTCGTTGTTGAGGCTCTCGCCCGGCGGCGCCACCCGGCACGCGGCGGCGCCGGTCTGCCGGTCCGCAGCAGACCATGGATCCCGCCCGTTGTGGGATACGCGGGCGTCGCGTGGGCCGATGTGGGGAGCGGCGCCCGCTGTCGACGTTGTCGACGCTACTTTCCGGCAGCCGCTTCGGAGCCGGGCCGTCGCGGTTCCCGCGCGCCGGCGAACGCGGCGCCCTCGCGGCCGATCGACGGCGCGTCGGCGATGTGCTCGCGGTCGTCGAGGGTATGGCCCATTGCGCCGAGCGCGCTCCTGAGCTCGTCGGGGAAGCCGCCCTGCTCGACCATCAGCTTGTCGGGGTAATCCTGCTGGTGGAAGCGCGGCGCGTTGACCCCCGTGGTCACGTCGAAGCCGAAGTCGACCACGTTGGAGAGGATCTGGAACACCGCAGTGAGGATCGTCGGGCCGCCCGCGGCGCCGAGCACGAGCTCCACGCGCCCGTCCTTGCCCGTCACGATCGTCGGCGACATCGAGGAGAGCATGCGCTTGCCGGGCGCGATGGAGTTGGCCTCCCCCTGCACCAGACCGAACTGGTTCGGCGTGCCGGGCACGGCGGCGAAGTCGTCCATCTCGTTGTTCAGCACAAAGCCGGCGCCCGACACCGTCACCCCCGAGCCGTACCAGCCGTTCAGCGTCGTGGTCAGCGCGACGGCGTTGCCCTGCGCGTCGACCACCGAGAAATGCGTCGTGTGCGGGCCGCGCCCGCCCGAGTCCTTGACCGCCGCGCCGCGGGCGAGCTCGTCGGTCGGCGTCGCGCGGTCCGCCGCAATCGTGGCGCGCTGCTTCTCGGCCCACGCGACCGAGAGCAGGTCGTCCACCGGGTTCTTCACGAAATCGGGATCCCCGAGGACCTCGTTGCGCGCGAGGAACACCCGCCGCATCGCCTCGGCGACCACGTGCACGTGCGACGGCGAGTGCCAGCCGAGCTTGGCGACGTCGAGCCCCTCCAGCTGATGCGCGATCATCGCGAGGGCGAGGCCGCCCGACGACGGGAGCGGCATGGAGGCGACGCGGCGCCCGCGGTACTCGAACACGACGGGCTCGCGCCACTTCGCCTTGTAGCCCTTGAGGTCCGCGGCCGTGATGATGCCCTTGCCCCGCCGCATCTCCGCCACGAAGAGCTCGGCGGTCTTGCCCTCGTAAAAGCCCGCGGGCCCCTTCTCGGCGATGCGCTCGAGCGTCGCCGCGAGCTCGGGCGATCTCCACGTGGCGCCGATCTCGATGGGCGCGCCGCCCGGCAGGAACAGCGCGACCGACGCCGGGAAGCGCTTGAGCTTGGCCGACGCGGCCTTGACGGTCGTCGCGAAGTTCTCGTCGACCGGGAAGCCCTCCTTCGCGAGCCGGATCGCGGGCGCGACGAGCTCGGCCCAGGTCTTCTTCTTGGAGCCGAGCTTGTCGTACGCTTCCCAGAGCCCCGCCACGCTGCCGGGCACGCCGACCGCGAGGTGGCCGACGCGCGCGCTCTCCGTGGCCTTGCCGTCCTTGCCCCGGTACATGTCGTGGGTCGCCTTGCCCGGCGCGGTCTCGCGGAAATCGAGCGCGTGCTCCTTGTCGCCGACGCGCGCGACCATGAACCCGCCGCCGCCGAGGTTGCCGGCCGTCGGGTGCACCACCGCCAGCGCGAACGCCGTCGCGACCGCCGCGTCGACGGCGTTGCCGCCCGAGGCGAGGACCTCCGCGCCCACCTTCGTGGCCAGGGCGGCGTCGCTCGTGACCATCGAGGGGCCCCGCACCGGCGGCGCGCCCTCGGGGAAAGGCCAGCCGGCGGGGAACCGCGACGCCGGCGCGGGCGGCGCGGCCGGCGCGGGCGCGGGCGCCGAGGCGGAGGCGGCGTTCGGCGACGGGGGCGGGGGCGGCGCGGGCGGAGGAGGCGGGACGGCGGCCTCGCAGCCCGCGAGGAGGACGACGGCGAGCAATCGATGCCAGGCACGGAGCTTCATCGCGGCGGCTTATAGCCCAGGCCCCGCGCCGCTCGAAAGCCGGAGGCGCGGCCGCGCGAGCGCGGCCGGAGGTTTCTCCACGGTGATCCGTCACAGCTGTTCGGGCTTCTGCTGATCAGCCGTACCGCTCTCTGGCGAACGGGAGAGCGACGCGCCGTACAGGGCGCGTGGAGCATGGGCTCGTACCGAGGCGCCCGGGGACGCCTCCTGGCGCCGCGAAGTGATCGGTCTTGGTCGTTGGCTTGGGGGCTTCGCCCCGCTTGGGTATGATCGGCCCCGGATGTTTCCGACGGAGCCCGCTCCCGAGACGATTGGGGCCTACAAGATTCTCCGGCACCTGTCCGGTTCTGGGCCCACCAGCGTCTATCTCGGGCGACTGGATGGCCCGCTCGGGTTTCGCCGCGTCTGCGTGCTGAAGCTCGTCCCGAATACCGCCGAGGGCGATCCGCGCTTCGCCGACGAGCTCGCCCGCGAGGCGTCGATCTGCGCGACGATGAACCACCCGGCGATCGTGCGGATGTTCGACTTCTTCGAGCACGCCGGCCGGCTCGTGCTCGTGCTCGAGCACGTCGAGGGCGTGAACCTCAATCGGCTGCACCAGCACCTCGCGGCGCGGCAGCAGAAGCTCGCCGACGCGGCGGTCTACTACCTGGTCCACTGCATCGCCGGGGCGCTCGCGCACGCGCACGGGTCCGTCGATGAGCACGGCAGCCCCACGCCGATCATCCATCGCAACCTCCACCCGGAGAACATCGTGATCGGGTGGGACGGGCAGGTGCGCCTGACGGGGTTCGGCATCGGCAAGATCCTCGGGCGCACGCCGGATACGATCGCGGGCGTTGTGAAAGGCGCGCCGGGCTACATGGCGCCCGAGCAGGCGCGCGCCGAGCGCGTCACGGTGAAGGCCGATATCTATGGCGTGGGGCTGCTGCTCTGGTCGTTGCTCACGGGGCGGCGGCCGCCCGCGGACGGCACGCGCCCGCAGGCGATCGCCACGATCCGGCCGGAGATCCCGCGCCCGATCGTGGCGCTGCTCGACACGGCCCTCGCGCCCGCGCCGGACGATCGGAAGATCACCGTTCACGAGATCGAGCAGGCGCTCGCGAAGGTCGCTCGCCCTGAGAAGGGGAAGGCCGAGCTCGTGACGCGCGTGCAATCCGCGCACGCGACGATCGAGATCGAGGACGCGGATCGCGAGGAGGACAGGCGGCCGACGATCCCGGTCAAGGGCAAGGGCGGCCAGACCGCGCGGCCCGCGGCGGACGCGGCGAAGCGGCTCGCGAAGGATCTCTTTGCCAGGGATCAGGCGGCCAGGGACGGCGGCGCCGCGAGGCTGCGGACTCCCGGCGCGCAGGCGAAGACCGCGCCTCCCTCGGCGGCGGCGTCCGAGGCGCTGAGCGGGTCGGCTCGGCAGGAAGGCAAGCCGACGCTCGGCGCGCCGGCGCCCGAGCCGATCACGATCCCGGTGCCGGCGGGCCATGCGTCGTCGGCGCTCGAGGTGCGGGGCGAGGGCGCGAAGGGCGTCGAGGGACGAAGGCCCGCGCTGCCGGATCGCGAGACATTCGGCCGCCTGTTCGAGGCGTCGAAGCGCGCGGCGGAGCGCGACGCGGCGGCGGCCGACGAGGGGCCGCCGGGGGGCGGGCCGCCGACGTTGACCGAGGTCGATCCGGTGTTCTTCGAGGAGGACGGCACGACGATGCCCGGCACGGGCGCGGAGGCAGCCCGCTTCGTGCCGACCACCTCGGTGATCCCGGAGGCGATCCGCTTCGGTCCGCCGCCGGCCCTCCCGGCGGATCTCGCGCCCGCGTTCCTGGGAGCGCCGCCGAAGCCGCCTTCCGGCTCGCCGGTGACCCCCTCCGGCGTGACCGTGCCGATGGGCGTGTCGGGCCTGACGCCGCCCGGGGTGACGGTGCCAGTGGACGGCTCATCGGGGCTGACGCCGCCCGGGGGCGTGCCGTACCCGAGGCCGAGCGCGGAGGGCCGCAGCGGCTCTCCGATGGAGTCGTCGCCCCCGGCGGGCGCGTCGTCGCGGCGCCCGCGGCTGCCTGCGCTGGCGTGGCAAGCGCCGCGTTCGCTGTCGCCTGCCGGGACGATCGCGGTGTCGGCGATCACGGCGACGGTGGTGGCGGGGCTCTGGATCTACGTGGCGCGACGGGATCGCCCCGAGCCGGATGCCGCTGCCGCGGTGGAGCTGGCGCCCGCGCTCGTCGAGCCCACAGCCGCGGCGGCGTCCGCTGCGAGCGAGTCGCCCCCCGCGAAGAAGGCTCCGGCAGGGAAGGCGCAGGCGGCGAAGACGCTTTCAGCAAAGGAGGCCGCCGCGGCGAAGGAGGCTGCGGCGAAGGAGGCCGCTGCGAAGGAAGCCGCCGCTGCGAAGGAGGCCGCTGCGAAGGAAGCCGCTGCGGTGAAGGAGGCCGCTGCGAAGGAAGCCGCCGCTGCGAAGGAGGCCGCTGCGAAGGAGGCCGCTGCGAAGGAGGCCGCTGCGAAGGAAGCCGCTGCGGCGAAGGACGCGGCGGCCAAGGAGGCTGCGAGCCAGGCGAAGCAGGGGGGCAATCCCGCGTCGCTGCCCAAGGATCAGGGCCTGCTCACGGTGGGGTTTCCGCAGCCGGGGGGCGTCTACATGACGGGCAAGTACGCGGGGGATGTGAACCAGGCGCTGGCCGTGCGCTGCGGCCGCTTCTTCGTGCGCGTCGGCCGGCCCGGGAAGACGAAGTTCCCCGAGTGGCTCAGCGCGGGTGTGACGGCGCAGGTGCCCTGCCAGGGGGCCACGAGCATCGATATCAAGCCGAGCGCACCGCCGAAGGCGAAGAAGAAGCGGTAGCCCGGCGCCCGGCGCCCAGGCCGCCTCGGTGCGGCGGCCGGAGCCCTCTGCGGCAATGGCGCAATGGCCGCGCGCCCCTACTTCATACAGACCGCCTCCAGGTTGTTGCCGTCGGGGTCGTGCAGGAAAGCCGCATAATACGTCGGGGCGTAATCCGCGCGCACGCCGGGCTTGCCGTTGTCGCGGCCGCCGGCCGCCAGCCCCTCCCGGTAGAACCGATCGACCGCGGCATGATCCGCGGCGCGCAGGGCGATGTGCGCGCCGGGGCCCCGGGGGCCGTGGTCCACCTGCAGATAAAGGGCCGGGGCCCCCTCGGGACCGAAGCTCGCATAAGCCTCGTCGCGGGCGCACAGCACGTGACCGAGCGGCGCCAGCGCAGCGGCGTAGAAGCGAACGCTCGCCTCGATGTCCTTCACCTTCAGTCCGATGTGATCGTACATGTTGCCTCCTCATGAGGAGGACCCACGAGAGGGCGCCTCCACGCCGGAGACGCTAGCGAGGGGTGCCCCCGGCGCTCTTGGAGAATCTTGCGGTCGATGCGCGGCGCGCCTCCACTCCACGCGCGCGCTCCTTCACCGCGGCATCGCGCCGTCGCGGAGCCCAGGGGCGGCCGTCGCTCTCGGCCGTCCGGCCGTCATCGAGCGCCGCTCAGGCGGTGTCGATCGTCCTGAGCAGGGCCTCGAGCTCGAACGGCTTGCTGAGCACCTTGCGCGCGTGCGTCGGCATCGGCTGCTTGATGTTCGACGCCGCGGTCATGATGACGACGGGGATCTCCTCCAGCGCGGGGACCGCGCAGAGCTCGTCGCACACCTTCCAGCCGTTCATCTTCGGCATCATCAGGTCGAGCAGGATCACTCCGGGCCTTTCGCCGTCGAGGAGCCGCTCGAGCGCTTCTCGCCCGCTGAAGAAGGGCGTCGCTTCATAACCGAGGTCGCGCAGCGTCTCGGCCAGGGTCGTCGCCAGATCCACGTCGTCATCGATGATCAGAACAGACTTGGTCATGTAGTGAAGAGGGCGTTCGCTGGTGAATGTGAGGCCGGCGTCGAGTCCGTCCGGCGCAGAGGGGCGGCCTCGCAGCCCCGAAATTGCATGGGCTCCCATTGCATTTGCTAGTAGGACGCCGCGCGGCCGCAAGGAGAAACGCGGCAGAGCCAGGCACATGTGCTCGCCTTGCGCGCTTGCCCGGCTGCTTCAGCGCGGCACGCGGCACACGTCGCGCGCGCGTGCGTGCGTCGAGCCGCGGCCTTGCTCTATGCTGTGGCGCCATGCTCGACACGCGGGAGCTGCCGCTCCTCCGGGCCCTCGCGGGCCGGTACCCGACGACCGAGGCCGCGCTCTCGGAGATCGGCCATCTGCGGGCGATCCTGTCGCTCCCGAAGGGGACGGTGCACGTGGTCAGCGACGTCCACGGCGAGCACAGGAAGCTGAAGCACATCATCAACAACGCCTCGGGGAGCCTGCGGCCGCTCGTCGAGCGGGTCTTCGGCGACCGGCTCACGGCGGCCGAGAAGCGCGCGCTGCTCTCGGTCGTCTACTACCCTCGCGAGAGCTATGCCCGCGTCGCGTCCCGCAGCGAGGGGGAGCGGCGGGGCTTCCTGCTCTGGACGCTCGCGCGCGAGATCGAGGTCATCCGCCAGCTGTCGCTGCGCTACACGCTCCGCCAGGTGGAGGCGGCGTTCCCGGAGGACATGCGGGGCCTGCTCCGCGAGCTCGTGTCGGCGCGCGCCGCCCTCGGCGAGGGCGGCTACCTCGACGCGCTCATCGAGCCGTTCGTGCAGCACGGTCGTGAGATAGAGATCCTGCGCGCCACGGCGCGCGCCATCCGGAACCTGACGGTCTTCGAGCTCGTGGTGGCCGGCGATCTCGGCGATCGCGGTCCCCGGCTGGACAAGGTGATCGAGTACCTGATGCGCCAGCCGCGCGTGCGGGTCGTGTGGGGCAACCACGACGTGAGCTGGATGGGCGCGAGCCTCGGCCAGGAGGCGCTCATCGCCACGGTGGTCCGGCTCTCGCTGCGGTACGGGCGCCTGTCGCAGCTGGAAGAGGGCTTTGGCATCCCGGTGGCGCCGCTCGATCGGCTCGCGCGCACGGCCTACGCCGACGATCCGGCGGAGCGCTTCGCGGTCCGGGGCGAGGGGCTGCGCGACGCCCTCCTGCTGGCGCGGATGCAGAAGGCCGCGGCCGTCCTCCAGTTCAAGCTGGAGGGGCAGCTCTGCCGACGCCGCCCCGAGTACGCGCTCGAGCACCGCTGCCTGCTCCATCGCATCGACCCGCGCGCGGGCACGGTCGCGATCGACGGCGACGTGTTTCCGCTGCTCGACGCGCGCTTCCCGACGCTCGACCCCGGCGATCCGTACGCGCTGACGCCGGACGAGGCGGCGTGCATCGCCCTTCTGAAGGAGTCTTTCCTGAGGAGCCCGGCGCTGTCGCGCCAGATGCGCTGGATGGTGCAGCAGGGGACGACGTGGCTCAGGCGCGACCGGGCGCTCATCTTCCACGGCTGTGTCCCGGTGGACGGCGAGGGCGAGCTCCTTCCTTTCGTGGTGGACGGCGAGGTTCGCCGCGGCAGGGCGCTGTTCGACGCGCTGGAGCGAACGGTGCGCCGGGCTTTCCGGGCGGGCGCGCAGGAGGACGTCGACATGCTCTGGTACCTCTGGACTGGGCCGCTCTCGCCCATGTTCGGCAAGGACCGGATGACGACGTTCGAGTCGTATTTCGTCGCCGACGAGAGGACGCACAAGGAGACGAAGAACCCGTATTTCCACCTGATCCACGACGCCGCGTTCTGCGGCCGGGTGTGCCGTGAGTTCGGTGTGGACGAGGAGCGCGGGCTCATCGTGAACGGGCACGTGCCGGTCAGGGTCGAGCGGGGGGAGTCGCCGATCAAGGCGTCGCGCCGCGCGGTGACGATCGACGGGGCGTTCTCGGAGGCGTACGGCGACAAGGGGTACACGCTCGTGCTCGAGGCGAGCGGGGCGCGGCTCGCGCAGCACCACCATTTCACGTCGGTCGAGCAGGCCGTCGAGGCGGGGGAGGACATCATCCCCGTGATCTCGGACGTGGAGGTCTACGAGGCCGAGCGCCGGGTCGGAGACACCGAGAAGGGGGAGGAGATCGAGCGGGAGATCGAGATCCTGGAGCGGCTCATCGAGGCGTATCGAGACGGCGCGCTCCTGGAGCAGCCGAGGTGAGGTGAGGCGCGGCGGGGGCCGCGCCTGGCCTCGTCACTCCAGCTGACCGTCCGCGATCCAGTCGACGAGCGTCTGCTGCTCTGCGGCCGTCAGGCAGTTAGCGTTCGCGGCGTCGAGCGCCGGGTCGCCGGTGCATCCGCGGTTGCGCGGCATGCGGGTGGCGTTGTCGACGTCGTGGATGCGGATGACGGTGCACGCCCCCTGCGTCCGCGCGGGTTCACCCGGGCCCACGGCGCACTGGGCCGAGTTCGAGGGAAGCTTCGCGGACTCGTAGGTGATTGAGAAGCCGCTGGCCGGCGGGGGATCCGTGCGGGTGTGGCAGGGCGAGCACTTCGCCAGCAGGATCGGCTCCACGTCGGCCCATCGCACGGGCTCGGCGTCATCGCCGCCCGCGCCGCCCGCGCCGCCAGTGCCGCCCGCACCGCCGGCGCCGACTGCGACGGCGGTGGAGGACTCGCCGCCTGCGCCGCCTGCGCCGACCGCGACGGTGGAGGACTCGCCGCCCGCGCCGCCGGCGCCGACTGCGACGGCGGTGGAGGACTCGCCGCCTGCGCCGCCTGCGCCGACCGCGACGGTGGAGGACTCACCGCCCGCGCCGCCTGCGCCGACTGCGACGGCGGTGGAGGACTCGCCGCCTGCGCCGACTGCGACGGTGGAGGACTCGCCGCCCGCACCGCCTGCGCCGACCGCGACGGTGGAGGAGTCGCCGCCCGAGCCGCCGGAGCCAACAGCGACGCTGGTGGTGGCGGCGGTGGAGGAGTCGCCGCCCGAGCCGCCGGAGCCAACAGCGACGCTGGTGGTGGCGGCGGTGGAGGAGTCGCCGCCCGAGCCGCCGGAGCCAACCGCGGCGCTGGTGGTGGCGGCGGTGGAGGACTCGCCGCCCGAGCCGCCCGCGCCAACCGCGGCGCCGGAGGTGGCAGCCGTGGAGGACTCGCCGCCCGAGCCGCTGGAGCTAGCCGCGACGCTGGTGCTGGCAGCGGTGGAAGGCTCACCGCTCGCGCCGGTGGAAGGCTCGCCGCCCTCACCACCCGCGCCGCCGGCGCCGCCCTCGCCACCCGCGCCGGCAGCGCCGCCGGCGCCGCCCTCGCCACCCGTGCCAGGAGCGCCGCCGGCGCCGCCCTCGCCACCCGTACCAGGAGCGCCGCCGGTGCCGCCCTCGCCGCCGCTGCCGCTGGTGCTGCCGCCGCCAGTTCCTACGCCGGTGCTGGTGGAGGTGCCGCCGCCGCCCTCACCGCCTGCGCCGCCTGTGCCAAAGCCGACCTCGTCGTCACCGCACGCGGTGAGCGCGAGGAGCAGCGTCCCGGTGGTCATGAAGAGACGAATGGAAGTACGCGGGATAGAGACCATGCGCGGAGAATAGGCGCGTGCAGTATCGCGGGTAAATGCTGCCGCACAGAAGACAAGATTTTATCATTGCTCCCTTGACGGAATATGCTTCCGCTGAATCGCGGCGGTCGACGCCCCGGCTCGCCCGTCGGCTCCCGCTCCAGTGAGGCCACGGCTCTGTCCGCCGGCCCTGTTGGACCGCGCCGATCACGCCGCGCCCGGCTGGAGTCCTCATTGCAGGTGTACGACCGCGCGAGGACGGGCTCGACGATCCGGAGCGCGCGCGGCGTGGTGCCGCGGCTGCATCGTATCCCCGAGGTGCCACGGCACATGATAGCTGTTCACCGCCATCTTCATGATGGAGCGTTGAGCGCCGACTCCTCGACCACCCGTGGAACGCTGGTGATGTCAACTCCGTTGAGGATGGCTCGTCGTTGCGCCGCCATCCTCTCTCCTCCTTGTCTCCCTCGCGCCGTCTCTCGATCATCGGATCGGAGAGGATGTGCTCGACCCCGGTGAGCCCGCATCCATCGATGAGCCCGTCGCGTCCTCGCTCGTGCACGGGTTGTCGCGTTATGCCACGGGTAAATTACCGCGCTGCGCCATCGGGTTTGCAACTTGCGGCCCGACTCGAACTATGGTTAACCGGTGGCGTCCCAGGACGCACCGTGTCATCCGGTGCGCCACGAGGCACGAGAGAGGGCTGGCTCGGCCTCATCGCCTCGTCGCGGCGGCGACGATCGCGCAAGCGCGACCACGCGACCACGTGACCGAACCCTCGTTCGCGGCATGAGGGGGGCTTGCGTGCCGGTGGAGTCATGGATTAGAACGTTCGCTCTCTGTCTTATATTTCTTACACCCATCGCTTGGAGATCATTTCTTCCCATGCTCACGCCCTCGATCGGCTTTCGGCCTCGCTCGGGCGAACGGCTCGACAGGGCTCTGCTGCCCGGCACGGTTCACCTCAGAGCCCATCCTTCATCTCATAGACAAGAGAGGGGAGCACCCATGCGCCTCACACGGTATGCAACATGGATCTTGGCGGCGGCTGTCGTTCTCGCGCCGGCCGCCTGCGGTGACGACACGTCCGACAACGCGACCGGCTCCGGAGCCAGCTCCGGCGCTGGCGCTGGCTCCGGCAGCGGCTCCGGCGCTGGCGCTGGCTCCGGAAGCGGCTCCGGCAGCGGCTCCGGCGCTGGCGCTGGCTCCTCCGCCAGCGGCTCCGGGACCGGAGGCGGCGGCACCGGCGGCAGCGACAGCACCGGCGGCGGCGGCAGCGGCGCCGGGGACAGCGGCGGCCTCTTGCCTTGCGACAATGGCTGGCCCGAGGTGCGGAGCGCGATCGCGCAGGATCCGGAGATCGAGGCGGCCATCACCGAGCTGCTCGGCAAGATGAAGGTGGAGGAGAAGGTCGGCCAGATGGTGCAGGCCGAGATCCAGAAGATCACGCCGGCCGAGGTGAAGCAGTACAACATCGGCTCCGTGCTGAACGGCGGCGGCTCGTGGCCGGGGAAGAACAAGAACGCGACGGCGGCGGACTGGGTGAAGCTCGCCGACGACTTCTACAACGCCTCGGTGGACACCAGCGGTGGCCGCGTGGCCATCCCGATCATCTGGGGCATCGACGCGGTGCACGGGAACAACAATGTCCGCGGCGCCACGCTCTTCCCGCACAACATCGGCCTCGGCGCGGCCCACGACCCCGAGCTGCTCGAGCGCATCGGCGCCGCGACGGCCAAGGAGGTCCTCGCGACCGGGCTCGACTGGACCTTCGCGCCGACGCTCGCGACGGTGCGCGACGACCGCTGGGGCCGCACGTACGAGGGCTACTCCGAGGATCCCGAGATCGTGAACGCCTACGGGGGTCGGATCGTGCAAGGCATCCAGGGCGCCGCGAACAGCCCTGATCTCCTCGGCGCGATGCACGTCATCGCGACGGCCAAACACTTCATCGGTGACGGCGGCACGGACAAGGGCGATGACCAGGGGAACAACCTCGCCTCCGACACCGAGCTGTGCACGATCCACGCTCAGGGCTACCTGTCTGCCATCCCGGCGGGCGCGCAGACCGTCATGGCGTCGTACAACAGCGTCCGCGGCACGAAGATGCACGGGAAGGGCGATCTGCTCACCGGGGTGCTGAAGGACAGGTTCCACTTCGACGGCTTCGTCATCGGCGACTGGAACGGTCATGGGCAGGTGTCGGGCTGCACGAACGCTTCGTGCGCCGCCTCGATCAACGCCGGTGTGGACATGATCATGGTCCCGGACGACTGGAAGATGTTCTACGAGAACACCCTCAGTCAGGTGAAGGGGGGCCAGATCTCGATGGCGCGCGTCGACGACGCCGTGACGAGGATCTTGCGGGTCAAGATGCGGGCGGGGCTCCTCGGCCCGAAGAAGACCAAGCAGGCGCCGTCGAAGCGGATGTTCGCGGGCGATCAGTCGGTGCTCGGGCAAGCGGCGCACCGCGCCCTCGCGCGCGAGGCGGTCAGCAAGTCGCTCGTCCTCCTGAAGAACGCCGGCAAGGTGCTTCCCCTCGCCGCGTCGGCCAAGGTGCTCGTCGCGGGCAAGTCCGCGGACAGCATCCCGAACCAGTCCGGCGGCTGGTCGCGGACGTGGCAGGGCACCGACCTCACGAACGCCGACTTCCCCGGCGCGACGTCGATCCTCAAGGGGATCCAGGATCTGGTGTCGGCAGGCGGCGGCCAGGCGACGCTGAGCGCCAACGGCTCCGCCGCCAGCTCGGGGACCTTCGACGCGGCGATCGTGGTGATCGGCGAGACGCCTTATGCCGAGATGTACGGGGACATCCAGCTCGCGACGGACGACAACCCGCACGCGAAGACGCTGGAGCACGCGGTCTACCACCCCGAGGATCTGCAGGTCCTCCAGGCGATCCGCACGGCCAAGCCGGATCTGCCGATCGTGACGGTCTTTCTGTCGGGCCGTCCGCTCTACGTCAACAAGGAGCTGAACCGCTCGGACGCCTTCGTGGCCGCGTGGCTCCCGGGCTCCGAGGGCGGCGGCGTGGCCGACGTGCTGTTCGGCAAGCAGCCGTTCCAGGGCAAGCTGTCGTACTCCTGGCCTGCGACCGATTGCCAGCGCATCAACCGCGGGGAAGACGGCGCGCTGTTCCCGTACGGCTTCGGCCTGACGACGGCGGACCAGGATACGCTTGCGGCGCTCCCCGAGGCGTCCACCGCCGGCGGCTGCAACTGATCCCACCCTCCGCGCCGCTGCCGCTCTCCCCGCTCTCTGCAGCGGCGGCATTCGTGAGATAGGCCGAGGGACCCAGCCCGCTGCACAGCGGGCCGGGTCTCCGCGCTCAACGCGTCAGCGCGTCAGCGCGCCGCCGCCTCGCGCGGTCGTGAGCACCACCTTGCCCGTGGTCGCGCGGGACGCGACCGCCGTCATGGCCGCCTTCGCGTCCGCCATCGGCATCGCGGCGGAGACGAGCGGCTTGATCGCGCCCTGGCCGTAGAGCGCGTAGAGCTCGTCTTGCGCCCTCCGCGTGAGATCGGGCCGGGTGCGGCTGTAGGTGCCCCAGTAGAGGCCGACGACCGAATAGTTCTTCACGAGCAGGTGGTTCGCGCGCGCCGCGGGGATGCGGCCGCAGGCGAAGCCGATCACCACGATGCGGCCCTCGAACGCGACGCATTTCGTCGATTGATCGAAGACGTCGCCGCCGACGGGGTCGAAGACGATATCGGCCCCCCGGCCCGAGGTCCGCTCCTTCACGATGGCGACGAAGTCCTCGCGCCGGTAGTCGATCGCGACGTCCGCCCCGAGCGCGCGGCAGACCGCCGTCTTCTCCTCGCCGCCGGCGGTCGCGATGACCGTCGCGCCGGCCGCCTTGGCGAGCTGGATCGCTGCGCTGCCGACGCCGCCCGCGCCGGCGTGCACGAGGACCGTGTCGCCGGGCTGGACGCCGGCGCGTCGGTGGAGCGCGAAATAGCCTGTCTGGTAGGTGATGGTCATCGCCGCGGCGTCCTCGAACGGCATCGCATCCGGGAGCGCGTAGGTGGTGCGCGGCCCGGCGATCGCGCGCGTCGCGTACCCCCCCGAGCCGGGGAGCGTCGCGGCCACGCGGGCGCCCGGCGGGAGGGATGGCTCGCGGCTCTCGACGACGACGCCGGCGACCTCGAAGCCGGGGATGAACGGCGGAGTCGGCTTGACCTGGTGCGCGCCCGCCGTGAAGAGCACGTCGGGGAAGTTGATCGCCGCGGCGGCCACCTCGATCCGGACCTCCCCCTCGGCGAGCGGGGGGTCGTCCACCTCTTCCCAGACGAGGATCTCGGGGGGACCGAAGGCGTGTCCGCGCCAGGCGTGCATGCGCGCGGACCTTAGCAGAAAGCCCGGGCGACCCGGCGGAAGCCGCGGCGGCGCGGCCTCGCGCGCCGCGGATCCCCTGCGGGATCGCCGGCGCGCGCGATCAGCGGACGATCTCGATCGGCAGCTTCGCCGTCACGGAGCCCTGCTCCTGCCCGTCGAACGTCACCTCGACATCGTAGGTCCCCGGCGCGAAGAACTCGTCCTCCGGGTTGTCCGTGTCCGACGGCCCGCTCCACTGCCGCCCCGACCAGGAGATCGTGTGCGTCGCCGCCGTCGCGTCGACCTGCACGGTCGCCGCGTCGTCGGGAGCGCAACACCCGGTGTCGCAGAGGCAGTACTGCTGTGGATCTCCCGCCGTCGACAGCCCTGTGATCTGGTACGTGACGAACGAGCGCGGATCCGCGCTCGGCACGACGCAGTGCCCGCACCCGTCGGAGGCCGCGATCTCGATCGGAGGGACGCTCGCGTCGGTCGTGATCGTGTAGATGAACTCCGCTGGCTCGCCCCTCCAGTAGACGCAGCGGCTGGACTCGATCGATATCGTCACGCCCGGGATCGTGCCCTGGACGTCGCGCACCGCGCACGGCTCCGCCCCCGGCGGCAGCCCGCGGTCGCCGCCGCTGCTGCTGCTCTTGCCGTCGTCGCCGCTTCCGCCGCCCTCCTTGCTGCCGCCGCATCCGGCCGCGCACGCAGCGGACAGCAAGGCTATCGCCAGAGCTCGAATCATGTCGTTCGCCATTCCCTCACCTCTCCCTCCTTCGCGCCACGCCGCCTGTCTGCGGCGGCGCGCGATCGGCAGCAAGGGAGATGCTCCACGAAGCGCGTGCGGGCTCCGGCGGGACAGGCCGTGGCTCGGCCCACCCCGGGGCGTCGACTGTGCCAGCCTGGGCCGCGGCCAGCTTCGCCTCAGCCGTGCTTCAGGGATAGATCTCGATCCCCAGCTTTGCCGTCACGACGCCCTGCTCCTTGCCATCGAACGTCACCTCGACTTCGTAGCTCCCCGGCGCGAAAGGGTCGCCCTCCGGATTGCTCGTGTCGGACGGCCCGGTCCACTGCCGCCCCGACCAGCGGATCGTCTGCGTCGCCGTGGTCGCGTCGACCTGCACGGTCACCGCCTCGTCGGGAGCGCAGCAGCCCACGTCGCACAGGCAGTAGAGCTGCGGCTGCGGATCCGCACCCCACGAGAGGCCGCTGATCTTGTAGGAGACGAGCGAGAGGGGATCGCTCGTCGGTTCGACGCAGCGCCCGCAGCCGGTGGAGGCCGCGACGTCGATCGGGGGGACGCTCGAGTCGGTCGTGACCGTGTAGATGAACTCGGCCGGCTCTCCCTGGCGGTAGTTGCAGCGGCTCGACTCGATCGAGATCTTCACGCCGGGGATCGTGCCCTCGACGTCACGCACCGCGCACGGCCCGTCCGACGGGTCGATGCAGCCGCCGCCGCTGCCCTCGCCGCAGCCGCCGGTGCCGTCCTCGCCGCTGTCGTCGTTGCCGCCGCCACCGCTGTTGTGGCCGCCGCTTCCGCCAGTGCCGTCCTCGCCGCCGCTGCTGCTGCTGCTGGCGCCGCTGCCGCCGTTGCCGCCGCTGGCACCAACGCCGTCATTCACGCTGTCCTTGCATCCCATCAGGCACGCACTGGACAGCAGGGCTGCCGCCAGCACGCGAAGCACGTCGCTCGTCATCGCATCACCTCGTGGCGCCGCCACCGAACCTCGCGCGCGGCGGCGCGGGGCGTGCAGCAAAAGGGATGCCTCGCGCGGCAAGCGCAGCTTCCCGCAGGAGCGCCTCTGGTTCGCGGCACCCGGGATCTTCGATTGTGCCAGTTTGGGCCGTGGTGGGCTGTGAGCTGCTGCGCTCGCAGGGCGCCATTCCCGGCGAACCAGCTATTCCGGGGCATCCCGGCGACATCTCAACGCACGAACCAGCGGCCGGCCCGGCACATCCCACGACGCGCCGGCGCGGTGCCCTCACTCGATCTCGGGGTACCAGCACGCCACGCGGTGGCCGCTGCCGGGGACGAGCTCCTCGAGCGGCGGGATCTCGACATCGCACTTGCCCTCTTCGGCCTTCCGGCAGCGAGGGTGGAACACGCAGCCGTCGGGCGGGTTGATCGCGCTCCCGGGCGCGCCCGGCAGCAGGCGGCGCGCCTTGCTCCCCCGCTCGATCGACGGCGTCGCATCGAACAGCGCGCGCGTGTACGGGTGGTGCCGCCGGCCGGCGACGCCCTGCGTGGGGCCGATCTCCACGATGCGGCCGAGGTACATCACCGCGACGCGGTGGCTCACGTGCTCGACGACCCGGAGGTCGTGCGAGATGAACAGCAGGCCGAGCGACAGCTCGTCCTGGAGCTCCTCCAGCAGGTTGACGATCTGGGCCTGCACCGAGAGGTCGAGCGCGCTCACGGGCTCGTCGCAGACGATGAAGTCCGGGCGCACGGCGAGGGCGCGGGCGATCGCGACGCGCTGCCGCTGGCCGCCGGAGAGCTCGTGGGGGAAGCGCTCCATCATGTCCGGCCGCAGGCCGACCTTCTGGAGCGCGCCCTCGACCATCGCGGTCTCCTCGTCGCGGCTCCTCGCGAGGCGGTGGATGACGATGCCCTCGCCGACGATCTCGCGCAGCGTCATGCGCGGGTTGAGCGAGCCGTAGGGGTCCTGGAAGACGATCTGCATCCGCCGGCGCATGGCCCTCAGCGCGCGGCTCGACAGGGCGCTCAGGTCGTGGCCGTCGAAGAGGACGCGGCCGACCGTTGGCTCGGTGAGCCGGAGCACGAGGCGCCCGAGGGTGCTCTTGCCGGAGCCCGACTCGCCGACGAGGCCGAGCGTCTCGCCGCGGTGGACGTGGAAGGTCGCCTCGACGACGGCCTGCCCGAACGACGGCTTCGCGAAGGCGCCGCGCTGCACCGGGTAGAACTTCGAGAGCCCCTCCGCCTGGACGAGCGGCCGCTCGCCCGGCGCGCTCTCCGTGCCTTCCGGGTGCGCCGCGGCTGCAGGTTGCGGGTGCGCCGCGGCGGCGCCGGGCTCGTCGCGCTGGGTGGGGGGCGGGGAGCCGCTGTCGCGCGTCACGAGGCGCCCTCGTTCCCCGCGCGCCCCGGGCCCGTGAGGAGGAAGCAGCGCGCCGCGTGGTGCCCGGCGCCGGGCGGGACGGCGTACAGGTCCGGCGCCTCGGCGCGGCAGCGGTCGAACACGGCGTCGCAGCGGTCCTGGAAGCGGCAGCCGCGCGGCGGATCGCGCAGATCGGGCAGCGCGCCCGGGATGGTCGGCAGGCGGAGCGAGCGCTCGCCGCGCACGCGGTGCGGGCGGAGCCCGCGCGCCGGGATGCTCCTGAGGAGCGCGCGCGTGTACGGGTGCGAGGGCGCTGCGAGCACGTCGCGCGCCGGCCCTTGCTCGACGACGACGCCGGCGTAGAGGACGACGATCTCGTCCGCGAGCTCGCCGACGACGGCGAGGTCGTGCGCGATGAGCAGGAGGCTCATCGACGTCTCTGCCTTGAGCCGCTCGAGGAGGTCGAGGATCTGCGCCTGCGTCGTCGTGTCGAGCGCGGTGGTGGGCTCGTCGGCGATGAGCAGCGAGGGCTCCGGCGCGAGGGCCATGGCGATCATGACGCGCTGGCGCATCCCGCCGGACAGCTCGTGCGGGTAGCTGTTCGCGCGGACCTCGGGCTCCGGGAAGCCGACCTTGCGCAGGAGGTTCACGGCGTAGAGCCGGGCGTCGCCGCGGGACATGGGCCGGTGCAGCCGGATGGCCTCGGCGATCTGGGCGCTGACCGTGTACACGGGGTTCAGCGAGGTCATCGGCTCCTGGAAGATCATGCCGATCTTCCCGCCGCGCACGGCGCGCATCTCGCGCTCGCTCAGCGCGAGGAGGTCCTGGCCGTCGAGCTCGATCGAGCCGCCGTCGATGGTCGCGTAGGGCGCGGGCAGGAGCCGCAGGATGCTGAGCGCGGTCACGGTCTTGCCGCAGCCCGACTCGCCGACGAGCGCCACGGTGCGCCCGCGCGGCACCGTGAACGAGACGCGGTCGAGGGCGCGCGTGACGCGGCCGTCGGCGGCGAACGACACGCGCAGGTCGCTCACCCGGAGCAGCGTGGGCGGCGGGGCCTCCTCGGGCGAGACGGGCGGCGCGGTGCGGGGGAGCACGGACCGGCGCCCGCTCGCCGTTGAGCGCTGGGTGACTGCGGGCTCGTCGTCGTCGAGCAGGCCGCGCGCGAGGGCGCCGCGTGGGAGGGCGGAGGCGCTGGGCGCGGGGAGAGCGCCCGCGTTTGGCGTGGTGGGCGCGGGGAGAGTGCCTGCGGGCGGCGTGGTGGGCGCGGGAAGAGCTCCCCCGCTCGGGGCGTCGGGCGTGGTCGGAGCGCTGGGCAGAGAGGGCGCGCTCGGCACGGCCGGCCTCCTCTCGCCGAGGTCGTGGCGGATCAGGGGAAGCGGGAGCGAGTTCCGCGCGCCAAGGTCGTCGTCCTCGTCGTCCTGGCCGTTGCTCACCGTACGTACACCTCGAGGCGGGGGCCGACGCCCTGGGAGATGCCCATCGAGTAGGCGGCCCCGACGGCGTCGCTCCCCGGCGCGAGGATGGCGATGCCGTGGTCGTCCTTGCGCCGCCTGGCCCAGTCGCGCACGAGCGAGGTGACGTCGATCCGCAGCGGCGTCGCCGGTCGGGGCCGCGCGATGGCGGCGGCTTCCGGGATCGACAGGCGCGGCTGCCGGCCCCACGTCGCCGTCTCGGAGCGCCACGGCTCGAGGATGCGCGCGACCTCCAGGGTGAGCGCGCGCTCGGCGGGGGGCGCCATCGGGGCCGGCTCCAGCACGACGAAGGCGCTCGCGATGTCGGCGCCGACGCCGAAGGTCGGCGAGAACCGGAGCAGCAGGACGACATCGCCGGCCCCGGCGCGCCCGAGCGCGACGGCGTCGGGGACGCCCGGCGTGGCCGCGGCGTCGTCCTCGACGAGGACGGCGAGGTCCGCGGGCGGGAGCAGCACGCGGCGCGCGTCGAGGGGCGCTGGGAGGGCGCTCGCCGGCCGGCAGCGCCCGGCGACGCAGTAGCCGGCGCCGCAGACGCCCGCGCCTGCGCACACGCCCGCGTCCTTCGCGGGGCCGCCGCCGCAGCCCAGGAGCGGCGGCGCCGCGACGAGCAGGGCCACGGGCGCGAGGGCGGCGAGCAGACGCACAGCGGGGGCGACCATAGCAGAGGGCGGCCCTGGTAGGGCGCCCCGGTGGCGGAGGCGGGTCGTGGTGGGCGTGGTGGCGGGCGCGGCGCGCAGGGGGCGGCGCATCGGAAGCGGGGGTGCTCGGGCGTGGAGGGCGGCGGCGCGCCCGGGAGGGGCGGTGGGCGGCGGCGGGCGCGCGCGGGCCGCCGTCCGAACGGCGTGGTTGGCGAGGGCGCTGGGAACGCGCGCGAGTCGAGAAGCGTTGCCGGTGAAGCGCGTTGCGATCCCTGTTGTCGGGCCGCGGCCGCTCTGCTGGGATGCCGTGTCGTGCGCGTTCGAGCCATTACCTTCCTGAGAGCGCTGTTGATCGTGGCCGCCGTGCCTGGGGCGCTCGCCGCCTGTGGAAAGAAGGCGCCGCTCGGGTCTCCGTGCCGCGCGGACGACGACTGCGCCTCAGGCCTCGCCTGCCACCGCGAGCAATGCCTTCACGAGGGGAGCGCCCGGCGCCTGCGGGAAGAGGAGCAGCGCGCCTCGGGCGAGGGCGCCGCGCGGAAGGTCGGCGACCGCATCGAGGTCGAGTGGAAGGGCTCGTACAAGCCCGCCATCATCACCAGCGTCGTCGCCCTCGGCTCCTACCGCGTCCACTTCGACGGTTACGATGCGCAGTGGGACGAGGTCGTGACGGAGGCGCGCATCAAGGGCGGCGCGCGCTCGGGCTCGGGCCAGCGGACGGCGGTGCCGGCGGCGAGCAGCACGCCGCGCTGAGCGGCGGAAGGCGGCGCTCGGGGCGCCTAGCACTACTGCGGGAAGTTGCCCCGGATCGGCAGAAAAACCGCCATGGCGCCAAGGCCGCCAAGAGGACAAGGGAAGAGCCGCCCCGGCATTTTCCCCTCCTACTCCCCTGGTTTCTTGGCGCCCTTGGCGTCATGGCGGTTCGCTTCGCAGCCCGACTTCCCGCAGTAGAGCTAGAGCTCGGCCGCGAGGACCGAAATCGGTCGGGCGGGGAGACTCCGCTTTGGAGGCATGTCGCTGATGATCGTCGTGGGCGTGGCGCTCGACACGGTGAACCAGATCGAGGCTCACCTCATCCAGCGCAGCTATGAGCGCTTGACGGCGCAGCGGCCCGCCCGCATCCGGGCGCGGCGCGCTCCCGAGGGTTGAAGGGACGATTGCCTTCTGCGTCGCCTTTCCCCTCGCTCGATGTCATCCTATCGCCTCGACGGAAACCTGGGGGAGCAGCGCCTCGACGTCCTCGGCCGCCCCGAGCGCGGTCCCCGCGGTCGCGGCCGTTGCAGCTCCCGCTGCAGCACCGCGGCGCAGCCCATCGACGAGGTCCTCGCCCCGTGCGAGCGCAACGGCGATCCCCGCGACCATGGAGTCGCCCGAGCCCACCGTGCTGCGCGCCTGGACCCGCGGCGAGCGCACGCGCCACGCCCGCTCACCGGACGCACAGACAGCCCCCTCCGCGCCCATCGAGATCACCACGGCGGCGATACCCCGGAGCGACAGCTCGCGCGCGGCTCCGATCACCGTCGCCAAGTCGGGGAGCCTGCGTCCGAGGAGCTGTTCCGCCTCCTGCACGTTCGGCTTGATGACGTCGGGATGCGCGGCCACGCCGAGACGCAGGGGCTCGCCGTCCGCATCGAGGATCACCTTGACACCCTGCTCATGGCTTCTGGCGATGAAGCCGGCATAGGTGTCGGGTGACATCCCGGGCGGCAGGCTGCCGGCGAGGACGAGCACGCGCACGCCGCGAAGCCAGAAGCGGACCATGCTGTCGAGCGTGGCGACGTCCGCCGCGCTCACCCGGGCTCCGGGCCCATGGAAGCTGGTGACCACACCGGCATCGTCGATGATGGTCATGTTCACGCGTGTGAGCCCCGGGACCTGCACGAAGTGGTATTGGACGCCTTCCGCGCGCAGCGCCCGCTCGATGATGGCGCCGGTCTCTCCGGCCAGGAAGCCGAAGGCGATGGTGGGCCACCCGAGCCGGTGCGCCATGCGCGAGGCGTTGATGCCCTTGCCTGCCGGGTCGAAATGCGTCTCGCGTGTTCGGTTGACGGCGCCGAGCTCTACGCGATCGAGCCAGTCCGTTTGATCGACGGCTGGATTCGGCGTCAGCGTGAGGATCATGCCACCCAGCTCCTTCCCCCGTGGTCTCCGGTGACGCTCGTCGTCGGACGAGTTCCGGTGCAAACCTCGTGCCGCGAAGTCGACGCGGGCGGGCGAGGATCGTCGAGCTGTGCTCCGGAGGCTCGGCGTCCCCGGCGAAGGCGCCCGCACCCGCTCCTACCCTCGGCCGTCAACCGGGTGCTCAACCAGCCCGACGACGGCGGCGTCCCCTTCTGACGCGGGAGCTCCTCGCTCGACGCTGCGCGTCCCTCCCTCTTCGTGCGCGGGGGTCCCTTCATTCTCGCGGTTATCCATCCGCCTCTCTCCACCTGCCTACGCCAGGACGTGGTGCCGGTAGAACCACCGTTTTACCAACTCGACCGTAGCGAGATAGGTCACCACGAGCGGGACCAAGATGGCAAAGAACGCCATCGGCAGTGGCTCGAAGCCAATCTTCGCGCCGATGGTCGTGAAGGGCAGAAGCACGGCGAGCGCAACCACCGCCAGCGACGTGAGCAGAAGCGGGCGACTGGGGCGCGTTCGCAACGGATTGCCCTGTGTGCGAATGATGAAGATGACGAGCACCTGGGTCGCAAGCGACTCGACGAACCACCCCGTGTGAAAGAGCCGCTCGTTGCGGGGGAAGAGGCGGAGCAGCAGAAAAAAAGTTGCGAAGTCGAACACCGAGCTGACGGGCCCGATCACCATCATGAATTTGCGAATGAAGGCCATGCCCCATCGGTGAGGACGAGCCACGAACGCATCATCCACCTTGTCCGTGGGGATTGGGACCTCGGACACGTCGTACAGGAAGTTGTTCACTAGGATCTGCATCGGGAGCATCGGTAGGAAAGGCAGAAAGACGGACGCGCCGGCCATGCTGAACATGTTTCCGAAGTTCGAGCTCGTTCCCATCAGGATGTACTTGATGATGTTGCCGAGCGTCCGGCGTCCCTCAAGCACGCCTTCCTTGACGACGGCCAGATCGCGATCGAGCAGGATGAGATCAGCGGCATCCTTCGCTACGTCCACCGCGCCGTCCACGGAGATCCCGACATCGGCCGAATGGAGCGAGGGGGCGTCGTTGATGCCGTCCCCGAGATAGCCGACCACGTGGCCTCGCTTCTTGAAGGCAAGGATGACCCGGTCCTTCTGCGCGGGATTGAGCCGGCAGAACAGGTTGGTGGTTTCGACGCGCGCCTCCAGCGCTTGCTCGTCGAGACTCTGAAGCTCGATTCCCGTGAGCACTCCTCGAATGGGAACGCCGACGTGCCGGCAGACGTGCTGGGCGACGAGCTCGTTGTCCCCCGTTACGATGACCACGGACACTCCCACCTCGGCGAGCCCGCGCATGGTTGCACCGGCACTCTCCTTCGGAGGGTCCTCGAACACCGCGAACCCGGCGAACACCAGATTCATCTCGTCGCGGATGACGATGTGCTGGCACTCGGGGGCCTCGGCCTTCCATGCGATTCCGAGCACCCGGTACCCTTCGCGGCCGAGCGCCTCGAACCGCTCGACCAGCGCGCGTCGAGTGGCGTCATCTATCGGCCGAAGCTCCGTGGGGCCGTTCGCCTCATACTGCGTCGACAGCTCGAGAATGTCCTCGAATGCCCCCTTGATGACGAGGAGACGCGTGTGGCTCCTTCCGACCAATACGGAGACCCGCCTCCGCTCAAAGTCAAATGGCACCTCGTCGATCTTCTCCCATGCCCGGACGTCGACCTCTTCGTGGCGGAGGATCGCCTCATCCATCGGGCTCCGCAGGCCGGTCTCGAACTGGCTGTTGAGGTATGCGAGCTCGAGCACGCGCGCGCTCTCTCGGCCCTGCGCGTCGAGATGCTGGTCGAGCTTGATTCGCGCTTCCGTGAGGGTGCCCGTCTTGTCTGTGCAAAGGACGTCCATGCTCCCGAGATCGTGGATGGCCGCCAGCCGCTTGACCAACACCTTCCTACTCGACATGCGCATCGCACCTCGGGCCAGCGTCACGGAGACGACCATGGGGAGGAGCTCGGGGGTCAGGCCGACGGCGAGCGCGATGGCGAAGAGGAACGTCTCCAGCCAGGGTCGATCGCGAATGAGGTTCACGAAGATGACGAAAAGGACCATCAGCATCGCGAGCCGCAGAATGAGCAGACCGAAGTTCTTCGTGCCGCTCTCGAACGCAGTGGGGAGCGTCCGTCGCGTGAGCGCAAGGCCGATCTGGCCGATGGAGGTGCGTGAGCCGGTCTGGGTGACGACAGCCCTTCCGCTGCCGCTCACGACCGACGTGCCCATGAATACCGTTCCGGTGGCCGCTGCCACCTCCCCGGGATCTCCGCTCGGGCCGGGGCGCTTCTCGACAGGATAGGGCTCGCCGGTCAGGAGCGCCTGGTTGAGGAAGAGGTCCCGGGCTTCGAGAAGAGTCCCATCTGCGGGCACCAGGTCGCCGGCGGAAAGGAGCACCACGTCGCCTGAGACGACCTCCTCTGCCGGCACCTCACGAATTTTCCCGTCGCGGACGACCGACGCGCGGACGCTGGCTGCCTTGCGCAACTTGTCGGCGGCGCGCCCGGCTCGGTGCTCCTGGACGAAGTCCATGGTGACGCTGAGCGCCACCATGACCATGATGATCGATGCGCTGACAAAGTCCCCCGTCGCTGCCTCCATCGTGCTCGCCGCGAGCAAGAGAATGACCAGCGGGTTCTTGAATCGAGCGAGAAGCTGAAGGACGAGCGCGCGCCTTTGCCGTGCCTCCAAGACGTTTGGCCCGTGGAGGGCCAGCCGCTCCGAGGCTTCGGCCTCTGACAAGCCCGTGGCCGCGTTCGCGCAGCTGGGCGCGTCGGCAATCATGTTGCCGTTCGTGCCCCCGCGCGAGAAGCCCCGCGCGAGAAGACGAGGCCGGGTACCATCGGAAGCCAGAAGCTGAGCCCTCGGAACAGCAGCGTCGCCGCCAGCGCCACGGCGAGCGGCACCCCCGCGACCTTTAACGTCAAGACCGACGCCGCTTCGAAGGCGCCCAGACCTCCGGGGACGATGCTGATCGTCCGAAGGAGCGTGGAGACCATGAAGCTGACGAACACCCCGGTGGGAGACGCCGTCTCGCCGAGCGCGCGGATGAGCACCCAGACCGTGGCGGTGTCGAGCAAGACGATCGCGAGCTGGAACAATCCGCTCTTGACGATCAGAGGCACGCTGCGCGCGAGCTTCGGGTCCGCTTGGCCAAGGAGCGCCAACGCGTGTTTGAGGAGGGGAAGGCGCTTGAGCCATTTGGGACCGACGCTGCTCCGACCCGACAGCACGAGGGCGGCCGCCGTCATCACCGCGCTGAACACACGAAGAAGAGGGCGGCCGCAATGATGAGCGGGCTCGCGTGACCTCCCACGATTGTGATGAGCACCGCGATTGCGAGGGCCGGAACATAGGCGGCGTAGTACGAGACGGTGTCGACGACGACCGCCGCCATGACCACGGCGCGCGAAACCCCGCGCTGCTCGAGCAGCTTGGCAACAACCACCGTTCCGCTGATTCCGGCCGAGGGGAGAGCCTGGTCGATGAAGAGCTTGGCGAGGCTGAGCTTGAAGGCCGCGGAGAGAGGCACCGAGACCTTCGCAGCACGCGTGACGACCCGCCAGGTCTCGCCCTGCGCGAGATAGGTGCCGCTTTGAAGGACGATGGCGATCGCGAGCCACCACGGCTGTGCCCTTTCAGTGATGCGCGCGAGCTCTCGCTCCTCCGGGAAGTGGAGCGCGACGATGATGACCGCAGCGAGCATGGCGAGGCCGAAGATCCAGGAGAACCATCGGAGCGCACGATGTGCGGTGCGGTGCTCTTCCGTCTCCGGAAAGGGATCGGCACCACCCAACGCCTCGTCGTGCCCGTCACCATCCACGCGCGAGGTCATGATGGCCTCTCGTGTGCCGTGGCGCTGGCCGCTTCGTTCTGGGGCAACCGCGTCACGTCTTCGGGGAACCTTTCGCCTTTCCAGCGCGAAACTTACCTTCCCCTGCGCCGCCTGCACGGCAGGAAGCTGGTGCAACGGGTCCACAGCGTGGCGATCTGCCTCAACCATGCGCTCGATCCCTTCGAGGTGACCGGCGATCCGCCTGAGCCGTGCGCGAGTGCTCTGCTTGGTCCCCGGGTTCATCATGGCCGTACATCTCCGGGCAGCATGCCCCCCTCCGCCCTGGGGTATGCATGATTCGCGCAATTGGCATGCCGTGCAGGCCTGAAGTGGTCGAAACCCGACCAGGCTCGACCTTGGTCGCCGCCGGACGGCGGCGGGTCAGCGCAGATCTTGCGTGTCAACCGGCCGATGAGCAGAACGTGCCGCCGGTGCCCAACGGCTTTGAACGTCCCCTCGTGGCGCGCCCGACGCCACCGAGACGAAGCCACTTCACGAGCGCCACGTTCTCGGCGGCGGACCGGGAACCTTGGCACTGGCACATACGGTGCGTAGCGTAGCTCTACTGCGGGAAGTTGCCCCGGATCAGAAGAAAAACCGCCAAGCCGCCAAGGACGCCAAGGGGAGAAGGGGAAGGGGGCCGTCCGGGCATCCCCCCTATTCCCCGGTTTTCTTGGCGCCCTTGGCGGCTTGGCGGTTCGCTTCCCCGGCCGACTTCCCGCAGTAGAGGTAGGCTCATGGTTGAGCGCGGCTCGCCGACGTTGTTCTATGTTCGAGGCGTGCCGATCCGGGCCCATTGGACGCTGTTTCTCGTGTCGTCTCGTGGCGGCTCCGCCATCGCATCGATGGGTTCGGCGGTCGAGAGGTCGAGAACTCCAGCACGACGCTCTACCGCGCCTGGAATAGCCGCTCTAGGCGCGACGACCGCCTCGGGCGAACGCGGCCAGGCCCCTGGCGAGCGCCCTCGTCACGAGCGCGGCGGCGAGGCCGAGGATCCCGAACTCAGCGAGGCCGTGGTTCCGCAGCGCGACCGCCCCGACGATGCAATCGCCCACGAGCAGGACCACGAGCGAAAGGCCGAGGTGAAACCGGCGCGCGTCGTCGTGCGGCCACCCGGGCGCGGGCTCGGCCCTGGATCCTCCGAACGCCTGGATCCCGGCGGCGATCCGCGCGGCGGGCATCAGGTAGCGCAGCGCGAAGAGCGCGAGCCCGGCGGCCAGCATGCCATAGACGCCCATCATCGAGGCGTGCCCGTGGTTGGCCGTCAGCGCGGTGCCGATCTCGTAATAGGACACGATCGGCAGGTTGATCAGGAACCCGAAGATCCCGGCCCCCAGGAAGTTCCAGAACCCCACGGCCATCAGGAACATGATCGCCCAGCGATGCGGGAAGGGCTTCGTCGACTGTTCGCCTTGCACGATCCCCAGGCGGAGGAAGGTCCACGCCTCCACCGTGAGGAAGGTCAACGGGATCACCTCCGCGGCCGAGAAGAAGGCGCCGAGCGCCATGTGCTCCACGGGCGTGCCGGAGAAGTACAGATGGTGCATGGTGCCGATCACCCCGCCCGCCGAATAGAGGATGACCTCCAGGTAGATGAGCCGCAGCGCGATCGCCTCGGCCACCACCCCCAGCAGGACGAAGAGATAGGCCACCATGAGCGTGGTGAACAGCTCGAGGAAGTCCTCCACCCAGAGGTGCACCACCCAGAAGTGCCAGAAGTCGGTGCTCGTGAAGTTTGCGCGCGGGTGCGCGAGGAGGCCCACGGCGTAGAAGGCCGGGATGGCCAGCGCGGCGAAGAAGAAGAGCCAGGGCATGTTGCCCCGGTGCTCGACGGCGAGCCGACCCCGGAGCACGCGGAAGAGCAGCGCCACCCAGGAGAACAGGCCGAGCGTCAGGAGCACCTGCCAGAAGCGGCCCAGATCGAGGTACTCGAACCCTTGGAGCGCGAACCAGATGCTGTCCGAGGCGCCGTGGATGGCGAGGAGCTCGCCGAGGAGGCTGCCCGCGACGACGATGACGAGCGCCCCGAGCAGACCATAGGCGAGCCACTTCTGGCCTCTCGGCTCGCGCCCGCTGATCATGGGCGCGATGAAGATGCCCGCGCCGAGATAGGAGACCGCGACCCAGAAGATGGCGAGCTGCAGGTGCCAGGTGCGCACCAGGTTGAAGGGGAAGGCACCGGCCAGGTTGATGCCGAAGAAGCTGGACAGATCGGCGCGATAATGCTGCGTGGCGCCTCCGAGGACGGACTGGAGGGTGAACAGCAGCGCCATGACCAGGAAGAACCACGCCGTCGCGCGCTGGGCCGGGGTCAAGGCGACCTCGCCCGGCTGGCGGAAGCTGGCCGGTGCCCTTCCCGCCCGTGCCAACCGAGGAAGCGCCATCGTCCGAAGACCGCGAAGAGCAAGCCGATCCCGCCGAGGAGCGCGATGAGCGAGAGCACGCTCCATACCACCACTTCGCCCGTGGGCTGGTTCCGGACGAGCGGCTCTGGAGGCCAGTTGTTGGTGTACGAGTAGGCCTCTCCGGGTCGCTCCGCCGCGGCGGTCCAGGCCGTCCAGGCGAAGAACGCGGTGAGCTGCGAGAGCTCGCGCGCGTCCGAGAAGAGGCCTGAGCGCAGGCCGTGCTTGCCGCTGGGCTGGGCGAAGAAGCGGCGATAGTGATCCTTCAGCAGCTCGAAGGCCTCTGCCTGGGCATCGGTGAAGACCAGCGTCCCTGTCGCGGGATCATAGCGGTTTCGACGAAAATCGCCGACGGTGCGCGCGAGCGCCTCCGCCGAGCCCGCGCCGCCGTAGCGAGATGCGGCGTGGGAGGCGGCCCCGGCGGAGGTAATCGGCGGTGAAATCCGGGCCGAGGTAGGCGCCGTGGCCGAAGACGGATCCGTATTCCATGAGCCCGTTGCGCAGGAACAGCTCCTGGCCCGTGAGCACGTCTTCGCCCGTGAACAGAATGCGCCCGGCAGGGTCGACCACCCGGGCGGGGATGTGTGGCTGTGCCGCGTAGGTGCGGTAGGCGAGCAGGCCGAGCACGAAGAACCCGAGCAGGAAGACGAGGGCCGTCGCCTGGACCCAGCCGCGCGAGATGAGGAGGTTTCGCCGTTTGGATGAGCGCGCCATGGGAATGCCGGGAGCAAGCCGCGAAGAGCCCTCCCGTTCTCCGAGATGACGACCGAGGAGGCTGCGTTGCGCGGCGTTCGTGCCGGGTACGATGATTTGGACGAGAAAGCGGGGGGTCTTTCCGCGGATTCCTCCTGGCCGCTACCGGCGAGCTTGTCCGCTGACGCCGCGGCCAAAGTGATCGCCAAGGCAGTGACGGCGCGCAAGCCGCGCACTCGCTACACCATCTGCCGCGAGGCCGCGCTGCTCCCTTTGGGGCGATGCCCGGAACGGCGGCGCAGGCCGAAGCGGCGCGCGTCGCGTCGTAGAACAAACGTCTTGCCCACGTCGTCCGTCGAACATTTCTTTTTCATGCTCCCTCCATGACTATTTGCTGTCCGCGCGGATGAAGTCCACGAACGCGCGAAGCGCCGCGGGCATGTGGCGGCGGCTCGGATAATAGAGAAAGGGGCCCGGGAAACGCGACCACCAGCGCTCCAGGACCGGCTTCAAGGCGCCGCTCTCGAGGTGCGGGTGCAGCCAGTCTTCGAACCAGTAGACGAGGCCGGTGCCCGCGATCGCGGCGTCCACGAGGAGGTCCGTCGCGCTCCCGAGGCTGCCGACGAGCGGGCCGGTCGGGTCGACCTTCACGACCTCGCCGTCGCGCTCGAATTCCCACGGGCACAGCGCGCCGTTCGGGAAGCGGCCGCGCAGGCATGCGTGATCGAGGAGCTTGCGCGGATGGGTCGGGCGCCCGCGCCGCTCGAGGTAGGCGCCCGACGCCGCGAGCGCCAGGCGCTGCTCGCGCTGGCCGATCGGGACGGCGATCATGTCTTTCTCGAGCGTCTCTTCGTAACGAATGCCTGCGTCGCAGCCTGCGGCGAGGATGTCGACGAGCGTGTCGTCCGCCGTCACCTCGACGCGGATATCTGGATATGCGGCGAGGAACGGCGGCAAGATCCGTGGGAGCACGAGCCGCGCGGCGACGACGGGGACGTTCAACCGGAGCGTGCCGGCTGCCTTTTCGCTCGTGCTCTTCACGACGTCGAGCGCCGCTGCGATCTCGGCGAGCGCAGGACCGAGCCGCTCGAGGAGACGCGCGCCTGCCTCGGTCGGCGCGACGCTGCGGGTCGTCCGATGAAGAAGCCGGACGCCGAGCTCGCCCTCCAGCCGGCGCACCGCCTCGCTCGCGCTCGACGCGCTCGTGCCGCTCGTGCGGCTCGCCTCGCGGAAGCCGCCGGCGCGCGCCACCGCGGCGAAGACCCGGACATCGTCGAGATCCACTGCCATTGTTCGCCTTTCCGTACGGGCCGTACTGATTCGAGGCTCTTATCATACACCCCGCCGTGGCCTACCGTCGACAGCCATGACGGATATAGCCAAGGTCGGGACGTTCAAGATGGGCAGTCGCACGGTGAAGCGCTTCGGCTACGGAGCCATGCAGCTCGCCGGGCCGGGCGTGTTCGGACCGCCGAGAGACCGCGATGCCGCGCTCGCCGTGCTGCGCGAGGCGGTGGAGAGCGGCGTCGATCACATCGACACGAGCGACGTGTACGGGCCGCACGTCACGAATCAGATCATCCGCGAGGCGCTGCACCCGTATCCGAGGGATCTGGTGATCGCCACGAAGGTCGGCGCAAAACGCGGCCCACAGGGATCCTGGGAGCCGGCGTTCGCCGACGAGGACATCACGAGCTCGGTCCACGACAACCTGCGGAATCTCGGCGTCGAAGCGCTCGACGTCGTGAACCTGCGCATCCTGTTCGACGCGCAGGGAGCCGCGGAAGGCTCGATCGAGGCGCCGCTCTCCGCGCTCATGAAGCTGCAGCGCGAGGGCAAGGTCCGCCACATCGGTCTCAGCAACGTGACCGCGAAGCAGGTGGAAGAGGGGCGCGCGATGACCGAGATCGTGTGCGTGCAGAACCTGTACAACCTCGCGCACCGGCAGGACGACGCGCTGATCGACAGCCTCGCCGCGGCGGGCATCGCGTACGTGCCGTTCTTCCCGCTCGGCGGCTTCTCGCCGCTCCAGTCCTCGACGCTGTCCGACGTCGCGCGTCGGCTCGGCGCGACGCCGATGCAGGTCGCGCTCGCGTGGCTCCTGCGGCGCTCGCCGAATATCCTTCTCATCCCCGGGACGTCGAGCGTCGAGCACCTGCGCGAGAACCTCGCGGCGGCAGATCTCGACTTGCCCGACAATGCGATGAAGGCGCTCGATCGCATCTAGGGCGGGGTGCAGCTTCGTTTGTCGGCTCGAAGCTGCCGGAGGATCATCGCCGACTTCCCATCCGAGCGGGCGGATCCCCCGGTTCAACCTCCGCCGGATTCCAGCAAGACTCGAACTCAAAAATCGACATCGGCCCGTGCCCAAGCTGGCTCCCCCACGTTCTTCCTGGGGCGAAGGGGCCGGCGACAACGGCGGGCCGCTTCCGGGGCGCCGCGCTGTATGGGCCGGCCGGCTCCCCTCCATCCACACGTTGCGAGCTGCAGAGCTGGACCATGCGCAAGACTTATCTCATGGCGTCAATCTTCGTCGCGACCGCGCTCCTCGCGGCGGGCTGCAAAACGGGGACATGCGCGGATGCCGTCGAGCACGCCGAGGCCTGCGGGGTCGACGGCCTCGAGCTCGAGGACGACCTCGTCGGCTGCTCCGGACACGAGGAGTGTCGCGCGTCGTGCGTGCTCGACGCGCCCTGCGACGAGATCAAGGCGTCTTTCGCCGGCGGCACGGACCGCAACACGGAGGCCTGGCGCTGCTACGAGCAGTGCCCCCTCTCTGATTGATGGCCACTCTACCGATCGGTTGTTTCCGCACTCCTGTCTGCTCGTGGTCATCTCCGCGTTCGGGTTCCTGCGCCTGCCAGACTTCTTCCTGCGCATGCATCCCCCTGCGCTGGCGTACACCTTCGGCAGCTGGTGCGTGGCGCTGGCAGGCGTCCTCTACTCCTCGATGATCGAGTCCCGGCCCGTGCTGCACCCGTGGCTCATCGTCATCATGCTCTCCATCACGGTCCCTGTGACCACGCTGCTCTTGGCACGTGTGGCCCTGTTCCGCCGCCGTGCCGCGGGAGCGGCCTACGCTCCGCCTCCCCTCACTCCACGCCGCGACTCCTGAGGGCGGTTCTGCCTCATTCGGGCTCCTCGGCGCACGGCCGAGCAGGCACGATCAGCACGTCGCTGGCGACCTCACGCAGCACGTCTCCAGCGACCGTTCCGAGGAAGGCGTGAGCGACCCCGGAATAGCCGTGGGTGCCCAGCACCAGGAGGTCGCTGTCTGCCTTCTTGACTGCCTTCTCGATCACGCGCCGCGCGGAGCCGCATCGGACATGCATCTTCCAGGGCGGCGCCTCCGCTGGCCGCACCTTCGCCCGCGCAAGCGAGGCAGCGAGCAGCTTCACGAGCTGCTGTGTAGCTGCTTGCTCGAGCTCACTGCGCATTGCCTCTGCGCCCTCCTCCGGGAGGCTGCGATAGATGGCTCCGCGATAGGGAGTGTCGAATGCATGGATCACCATGACCCGCGGCCGCGGGGTCGGAATCAGCCGGAGCATCAGAGCGAGCACATCCGTGGATCCTTGCTCGGGATCGAGGGCGACCGCGGGCCGGCTGTACGCCGCGCGAGGAGCCAGCCGAACCGCCAGGACCGGGAGCTGCCCGCGACGGATGACACGCTCCGCGGTCGAGCCGAGAAAGATGTCCCGGAGCGCGCGGCTGCCGCCGCGACCCATGACGATGAGCTCGGCCGTCGTCGAGGTCGCGCAGCCCGCGATCTCCGCGGCCGGGGTGCCGACCTTCACCACCGGCTCGACGTCGACGCCTTCGGGCAGCGATCTTGCGAGGTGCCGCGCTTCGTTCACGAGTGATTTCCTGGCGTCCTGCTCGGCGCGTTCCTGGGCCTTGGCGGGGAGGTTGCCGGGAACGACGTGAAGCAGCGTGACGCGAGCTCCATCGGCCAGAGGTAGAAGTGCAACTCGGCCGAGGACGCGGTCCGCAATGGCCGTCAGATCGACGGGGACGAGCAGCGAATGGAAGCGCCCGGCCTCGTCCGTCTCGGGCTGCCCGTTGCCTGCCCCAGGGTTCTTCAGACTCTCGGTCATCGTGTGGCCTCCTCTCCATGAAGCAGGTCCCTTTTCGGAGAACGCCCTCCACCGCGCCTGGAACAGCCGCTCTAGGCGCGACGACCGCCTCGGGTGAACGCGGCCAGGCCCCTGGCGAGCGCCCTCGTCACGAGCGCCGCGGCGAGGCCAAGGATCCCGAGATCAGCGAGGCCGTGGTTCCGCAGCGCGACCGCCCCGACGATGCAATCGCCCACGAGCAGGACCACGAGCGAAAGGCCGAGGTGAAACCGGCGCGCGTCGTCGTGCGGCCACCCGGGCGCGGGCTCGGCCCTGGCTCCTCCGAAGGCCCGGATCCCGGCGGCGATCCCCAGGAGAAGCACCGCATACCCGGCGCCGAGCAGCGCCTCCAGCGCGACGCTCACGAGAGCTCGCCCTGCCCCGCGCCCGAGGGCGCTGCCCTCCCGGCGCTGTCGGGCGGCGCCTCGATCTCGGTGAAGAGGTTGTCCTGGGCCTCCGGCCCCGCGAGCTGCGGGACGCGATGGCGAACGCCGCGGTAGGCGAGGAGGAGGAGCGGCAGGGTGCCGCCGAGGATGAAGAGCACATCGCCCGGCAGGCGTATCCACTCCATGAGGCGGTTCGTCGGGTTCGTCAGGTACTGGAGCTCTCGAGCCTCGAAATACCCGTAGCTCACCGCGTGGTGGAGCTGCATGAGCCCGAGCGGGAACAGCGTGGCAAAGACCATCCACGCGAGCCCGACGTTCAGCGACCAGAAGCTGATCTTGGCCGCCCTGTCGGACCATTGCGCGGCGGGCATCAGGTAGCGCAGCGCGAAGAGCGCGAGCCCGGCGGCCAGCATGCCATAGACGCCCATCATCGAGGCGTGCCCGTGGTTGGCGGTCAGCGCGGTGCCGATCTCGTAATAGGACACGATGGGCAAGTTGATCAGGAACCCGAAGATCCCGGCCCCCAGGAAGTTCCAGAACCCCACGGCCACCAGGAACATGATCGCCCAGCGATGCGGGAAGGGCTTCGTCGACCGTTCGCCTTGCACGATCCCCAGGCGGAGGAAGGTCCACGCCTCCACCGTGAGGAAGGTCAACGGGATCACCTCTGCGGCCGAGAAGAAGGCGCCGAGCGCCATGTGCTCCACGGGCGTGCCGGAGAAGTACAGATGGTGCATGGTGCCGATCACCCCGCCTGCCGAATAGAGGATGATCTCCAGGTAGATGAGCCGCAGCGCGATCGCCTCGGCCACCACCCCCAGCAGGACGAAGAGATAGGCCACCATGAGCGTGGTGAACAGCTCGAGGAAGTCCTCCACCCAGAGGTGCACCACCCAGAAGCGCCAGAAGTCGGTGCTCGTGAAGTTTGCCCGCGGGTGCGCGAGGAGGCCCACGGCGTAGAAGGCCGGGATGGCCAGCGCGGCGAAGAAGAAGAGCCAGGGCATGTTGCCCCGGTGCTCGACGGCGAGCCGACCCCGGAGCACGCGGAAGAGCAGCGCCACCCAGGAGAACAGGCCGAGCGTCAGGAGCACCTGCCAGAAGCGGCCCAGATCGAGGTACTCGAACCCTTGGAGCGCGAACCAGATGCTGTCCGACGCGCCGTGGATGGCGAGGAGCTCGCCGAGGAGGCTTCCCGCGACGACGATGACGAGCGCCCCGAGCAGACCATAGGCGAGCCAGCTCTGGCCTCTCGGCTCGCGCCCGCTGATCATGGGCGCGATGAAGATGCCCGCGCCGAGATAGGAGACCGCGACCCAGAAGATGGCGAGCTGCAGGTGCCACGTGCGCACCAGGTTGAAGGGGAAGGCGCCGGCCAGGTTGATGCCGAAGAAGCTGGACAGCTCGGCGCGATAATGCTGCGTGGCGCCTCCGAGGACGGACTGGAGGGCGAACAGCAATGCCATGACCAGGAAGAACCACGCCGTCGCGCGCTGGGCTGGGGTCAAGGCGACCTCGCCCGGCTGGCGAAAGCTGAGCCGGTGCCCTTCCCGCCCGTGCCAACCGAGGAAGCGCCATCGCCCGAAGACCGCGAAGAGCAAGCCGATCCCGCCGAGGAGCGCGATGAGCGAGAGCACGCTCCATACCACCAGCTCGCCCGTGGGCTGGTTCCGGACGAGCGGCTCTGGAGGCCAGTTGTTGGTGTACGAGTAGGCCTCTCCGGGTCGCTCCGCCGCGGCGGTCCAGGCCGTCCAGGCGAAGAACGAGGTGAGCTGCGAGAGCTCGCGCGCGTCCGAGAAGAGGCCGGAGCGCAGGCCGTGCTTGCCGCTGGGCTGGGCGAAGAAGCGGCGATAGTGATCCTTCAGCAGCTCGAAGGCCTCTGCCTGGGCGTCGGTGAAGACCAGCGTCCCTGTCGCGGGATCATAGCGGTTTCGACGAAAATCGCCGACGGTGCGCGCGAGCGCCTCCGCCGAGCCCGCGCCGCCGTATCGAGAGGCGGCGTGGGAGGCGGCCCGACGGAGGTAATCGGCGGTGAAATCCGGGCCGAGGTAGGCGCCGTGGCCGAAGACGGATCCGTATTCCATGAGCCCGTTGCGCAGGAACAGCTCCTGACCCGTGAGCACGTCGTCGCCCGTGAACAGAATGCGGCCCGCAGGGTCGACCACCCGGGCGGGGATGGGTGGCTGTGCCGCGTAGGTGCGGTAGGCGAGCAGGCCGAGCACGAAGAACCCGAGCAGGAAGACGAGGGCCGTCGCCTGGACCCAGCCGCGCGAGATGAGGAGGTTTCGCCGTTCGGAGGAGCGCGCCATGGGAATGCCGGGAGCAAGCCGAGGAGGGCTCACCCCTTCTCCGAGATGACGACCGAGGAGGCTGCGTTGCGCGGCGTTCGTGCCGGGTACGATGACCTGGATGAGGAAGCGGGGGTCTTTCCGCGGACTCCTCGTGGCCGCTGCCGGCGAGCTCGTGCTCGAGGTTGGGCGGCGTTCGGCGCGCCTGGAGCTCGGCCGCGAGGGCCGGGATCGCGTACGCCGCTATGCGCGCGCGAAGTAGGTGCCGTGCTCGAGGTCGGCGAGCAGCCCCGCCTTCTCGGGCTTCCAGCCGAACCGCGCCTGCGTGAGCGCGCTCGACGCGGGGGTGTCGAGCGCGAAGAACCCGCCGAGCCAGCCGAAGTGCTCCTTGGGGACCGACTCGACAGGCACGCCGAGCTTGCGGCCGATCACGCCGGCGATGTCGCGGGTCGGGATGCCCTCGTCGCCGATCGCGTGGAGTCGCGCGCCGGCCGGCGCCTTCTCGAGCGCGAGGACGAACAGCCGCGCGGCGTCGCGCCGATGCACCGCGGGCCACCGGTTCTCGCCGCCGCCGACGTACCCGGAGCGCCCGGTCTTGCGCGCGATCTCGATCAGCATCGGGACGAACCCGTGGTCGCCGTCATCGTGGACCGATGGCGGCAGCCGCAGCGAGGACACGCGCACGCCGCGGCTCGCGAACGAGAGGGCGAGCTGCTCGGAGGCGGCCCGCAGGCCGCCGGCCGACGCGTCGGGCGCCTCGTCCTCGCTGGCGACCCGGCCCGGCGCGAAGCGCGCGATGCCGGAGGCGATGACGAGCGGGCGTCCGGAGCCGGCGAGCGCGCCGCCGAGCGCCTCGATCGCGCCGCGGTCCTTCTCGCAGTTACCGGCGTAGTCGGTGAAGTCGTCGTGCGAGAACGCGCAGTGGATCACCCCGTCGCACGCGGCGGCGCCGCGGCGCAGGCTATCGAGATCCGTGAGCGAGCCGCGGTGCACGTCGACGCCGGCGGCGGCGAGCCTCTCGGCGGACGCGTCCGAGCGCGCGAGACCGACCACGCGGTGGCCGGCGCGGGCGAGCTCGGGGACGATGGAAGATCCGATGAAGCCGCTGGCTCCCGTGAGGAAGATGCGCATAGGAAACCTCTCCTTGGTTCGCGATCCACCATGGCACCGCCGCGGCAACCGCGAAATACACGGCCGTCTCCAGTTCTTGCCCGATCGTCTACGCGGGGCTAGGCTGCCACCGTGATCCCCGGGAGCGACGAGCTGAAGAACCTCATCTCGCGCTGGTGCCCCAGCGACGGCGTGCACGCCTCGCCGGTGCCCGGGATTTCTTGCATCAAAGTCTCGCGCCCGCAGCAACGCGCGAAGCGGCACTGGCGCGCGTCGTTCTGCATCGTCGTGCAGGGCACGAAGGAGATCCTGCTCGAGCGGCAGGTCTTTCGCGAGCGGGAGCCGCACTACATCGTCAGTCCCATCGACCTGCCCGTGACGAGCCGGGTGATGGGCGTGTCGCCGGCGCAGCCGCTTCTGGGCCTGAAGATGGACTTCGACGCGGCGCTGCTGCGCGAGGTCGCGGCGCAGCTCGACGGCGCGCGGCCGGACGGCCTCGAGAACCCGGGGCGCGCGATCTTCATCGGCAAGGCGAGCGACCGTATGCTCGACGCCGCGGTCCGGCTGGGCGCGCTGCTCGCGACGCCCGACGACGCGGCCGTGCTCGCGCCGCTCGTGAGGAAGGAGCTGACCTTTCACCTGCTGAAAGGCCCCGACGGCCCGGCGATCCGCCAGCTCGTGCGCGCGGGCAGCCAGGCGCACCGCATCGCCGAGGCGGTCTATCACCTGCAGGCGTCGCTCGACGAGGACGTCGACATCGCCGCGCTCGCGCGCGCCGCAGGGATGAGCCGGGCGGCGTTCTTCAAGCGGTTCAAGGAGGCCACCGCCATGAGCCCGCTGCAGTACCAGAAGCGCCTGCGCCTGCTCGAGGCGCGCCGCCTGATGGTCGAAGAGGGCGCGGGCGCCGAGGTCTCGGCGTTCCAGGTCGGCTACACGAGCGCCTCGCAGTTCAGCCGCGAGTATTCGCGCATGTTCGGCAACTCGCCGCTGCGCGATGCCCGCGCGCTGAAGCAGAAGGCCGCGGTCGTCCAGGACATGTAGTCCGGCCGCTGCCATCGACGTCCTTCGTTCCCGCTCCCCCATCCCGCCCCCGTGGCCGCCTCGATCTGAAAGATCGAGCTCGCCAAGAAACCGCTCGGCGCCTTCGCCGTAGGACTGGGCACCGCTCGACACGAGCGCGGCGATGCGTCGAACGCCGAAGCATGCGGCCGTATCCGGACACGGGCTCGCCCGTGGACGCCGCACGACGGTGGCAATGCGCGGATGGTGCGTCGCGGACAGCGCAAACCATCAGAGAATGGAGAGGCAGCTATGAGAAAGTCATTTGGCGCCCTGTTGCTCGTATCCCTCGCGTCGGCCTGTCTGAGCGCCTGCGGGGGTGAACCCGAGAGCCCCGCGGACGGCCAGAGCGCCGTCGGATTCGTGTTCGTGGGGACGAACCACAACAACACGCACGACGCCGGCGAACCTGCCAACCAGGTCACCGTGTACCGCAGGTTCGCCGATGGATCGCTCGAGCTCGCCGATCACGTCGACACCGGCGGCCAGGGGTCCGGGCCCTCGGCGCGCTTCGCCGGCGATGGTCTCGGCTCGTCCCATTCGATGGTGCTCAGTCAGGACCGGGCATTCCTCCTCGTCACGAACGCCGGCAGCGACACGCTCTCCGCGCTCCGCGTCCGAAAGGACACCCTCGAGGTCACCGACGTCCAGCCCACCAGCGATGGCGCCGGGCCGGGCTTCCCGAACAGCGTGACCCAGCACGGCGATCTCGTCTATGCGCTGAACGGCGCCGGCGAGGGGAGCGTCACCGGCTTCCGCCTGAGCGACGAGGGGAAGCTCACGCCGATCCCCGGCTCGACCCGGCTGCTCTCCGCGAACCAGGCCAGCCCGCCGGACACGCTGTTCAACCCGGCCCAGGCGTCCTTCACGCCGGATGGGAGGCAGCTCGTCGTCACGATCAAGGACGGGCCCGCCGCGGGCCTGATCGGCGGCGTGACCCCGACCGGCCCGAGCCGGGTGCTCGTGTTCGACGTGCTCGATGACGGCCAGCTCGCGCAGACGTTCACGCAGACCGAGCTCGACAACGACGGTCCGTTCGGGTTCTCGTTCGACGCGGCCGGGCACCTGCTCACGGCCATGTTCGTGGGCGGCGATGATCTCGCCGGCGCGGCCGGATCGTTTCAGATCAACGCGGACGGCACGCTCACGCCGATCACGCGGAACGCGAAGGTGAGCCAGCTCGATCCGTGCTGGCTCGAGAACAACGGGGAGTTCGCGTTCACCGCGAATTACACCTCGGGCACCCTCTCGAGCTTCCGTATCGGCGACGACGGCAGCCTGACCGTGCTCGACGAGCAAGCCGGCCTCACCGACGAGCGCGCGGGCACCGCCGGCGCGAGCCAGCAGGGCTCGACGCCGCTCGATCTCGGCATCAGCCCCGATGGCAGGTTCCTCTACGACGTCCTGCCTGGCTCCGGCAAGGTGGGCGCCTGGCGGATCGAGGACGACGGCGGCCTCACCAAGATCGGCGAATACGGCGGGCTCCCCAGGACCGTCGACGGCGACAGGGCGCCTGAGGAGCGCTTCGGCCCCGGCGGGAGCCCGGCCGGCATCGGCGTGCTCTGAGCCTCACGGGCCCATTCCACCGCATCCATCCACGCTCAACTCAAGGAATCGAATCATGCATAACGATGCCAAGGACGATCGACGCGCGGTCTACGTGATGACGAACGCGACCCCGAATGCCATCCAGGTGTTCCACCGGGCGGGCGACGGCATGCTCTCCCCGGGGGCGTCCTACCCGACGGGCGGCAACGGCCACGCCCCGAACCCTCCGCTCGGCTTCCCGATCCTCGAGTCCCAGAGCGCCCTGGTCCTGAGCCGGGACGGGCGCATGGTCTTTGCCGTCAATGCAGGGAGCGACACGATCTCCTCGTTCGTCGTCCGCCGAGGCGGGGAGCTCCAGCGGGTCGGCCTTGTCTCCTCGAACGGCACGCGCCCTGTCTCCCTCGCGCTTCACGAGGGCGTGCTCTACGTCGCGAGCGCGGACAGCAAGAGCATCCAGGGATACCGTGTCGGCCACACGGGAGAGCTGACGATGCTCGCCGGCGCCTCGCGCTCGCTGAGCGGCTCCGGTATCGCCACCATCGCGTTCAACCGGACGGGCGATGTCCTTGTGATCGCGAGCCGCGGCGACGGCGAGCCGATGGGGAGCCTCGAGACCGTCACCGTCGACGACCACGGGATGCCCGGGCCGGTCCGCCGGCAGGACGTGGTGAAGGCCGGCCAGGCGCCGTTCGGCTTCACGTTCGATCGGCGCGGCCACGTCATCCTCTCGAACCTGTCGCTGACCGGCGACAGCTCGGTCTCGCGCTACAGCGTCGCCCCCACCGGGGAAATGCGGCTCATCGCGGAGCAGCGCATCTTCACGACCGCGGCGTGCTGGGTGGCGACCGCGACCGCCGGCCCCTCGACGTTCGCGTTCATCACGTCGGCGGGCTCGCGCTCTGTCACCGCCCTCCGCGTCGACAGGAGCGGCAGCCTGACGCCGGTGGGGCCGCTGAGCGCGACGGAGCAGGCGGCGTTCACGAGCGGACTGGCCCTCGATTGCGCCGTGAGCATGGGCGACGACTTCCTCTACGTGCTGAGCCCTGACGGGTTCAGCGTGCCCCCCTTCACCGGCGCGGGCCCGGCCGTCGTCCACGGCTACCGGATCGAGCCGAGCGGCGCGCTGACCTCGCTGGGCCCGCCGGTAGGCCGCTTGCCCCAGGGCGCTACCGGGCTCGCCGCGGTGTAGCCGGGGCGATGCGGCAGGCGCCTCCAACGAACCGCGGGAATCTCAAGAGCCCGGCCAGCGCTCGCCCGCGCTGTTCCCGGGCTGCTTGCTTCCTGGATGAACGCGGGCGCGATCCTCGGTCAGCGAGCGGCGGATCGATGGGTGGCGTGGGATTCGGCGAAGTCCCAGACGAGCTTGCGGAGGGGTTCGGGGGCTTCGAACTGGGGGAGGTGACCGGCGTTGGGGAGCAACGCAAAGCGGGCGCCGGGGATGGCGGCGGCGTAGGCGCGGCCGTAGTCGGGGGTGCAGATGCCGTCGCTGTCGCCCCAGAGGACGAGCGTGGGCTGGGAGATGGCGGCCAGCCGTGGGCGCAGGGTCGGATCGGTCATGGTGCCGCCGTAGGTGCGCAGGGCGGCCCGGTTGGCGGCCATGGCGGCGCGCTGGGCGTCGCTCAGGCTGGCCGGATCGATGCGGAACGGTTCTGGGTTGTGGTAGCTGAGCTCAGCCAGCTGGGGCAGGGTGAGAGAGAAGATGTCGGCGACGGGCTGGCCGGCGACGTCGATGCCGACAGCGTCGACGAGGAGGGTGCTGCTGATGCGCTGGCTCTGCAGAAGGGCGAGCTCGGCGGCGATCCAGCCGCCGATGGAGCTGCCGACGACGGTGACATCGACGAGATCGAGGTCGTCGAGCAAGGCGCGGTAGAGCTGGGCGAGGCCGGCGATGGTGGTCAGCCATTGCGGGCGATGGGTCCCGTCGAAGCCAGGATGAATGGGAACGATCACCCGGGCGTGGTGGCGTTCGGCAAGGGTCCTGGCGAAGCCGGCCACGGATTGCGGACCGGCGCCGCCGTGCAGCAGCAGGAACGGGTGTCCGGCGCCGTACGCGTCGACGGTGACATCGAGTTGGCCGTGGCCGGGCATGGTGAGGGTGTGCGTTGCCATGGAGGCTCCTTGTCGGCGGGCGGCGAGCGCGCTCGCCGAACCGCTCGTGGTAAGGCTCTTTTCGAAGCCGCACGCGCGCGGATCGTCCCGCTCGGGCGCGCCGTGGCGGCTTCGATGACTCGACCCTAGCGCCTTGCCCGACGGCGGACATTGTCCGGACGTGCCAGAAAGGTGGCACGCGACGCCAAGCGCACGGTGTCCTGCGATCTCGCCAGAGGCCGCGCGCTGCCAGGGATCGAGCCGGCGCGCGGGCCCGGCGCTCTAGGGAACCCGGCGCGCCGGCGCCTCGTCGGGACGCGGCTGTGTCGTGGCGCCTGGCGAAAGCGAAGCGCGGTACTCGGCTGGCGTGCGCCCGCTCCACCGCCGGAACGCCCGGTAAAAGGCGCTGAGCTCACGGAACCCGACGAGCCATGCGACCTCGGCGATCGATCGCTGCTCGTCGGCGAGGAGGCCCGCCGCCATCTCGTATCGGACCTGATCGATCACCGACTCGAAGGTCTGGCCCTCGCTCGTGAGCCTCCGCTGGAGCGTGCGCCGGCTCGTCCCCAGCGACTTCGCGACGCGGGCGATGTCGGGCGAGCCGTCGCGCAGGAGGCCGAGGAGCGCTTCCCGCGTCCGTGCGGACCAGGTCTCCTTGGTCGCCAGGGCGGCGAGGAGCGCCTCCGCTGAGCGGGAGACGATCTCCTGAAGCACGGCGTCGTGCTGAGGCAGCGGCTGGTCGAGCGCGGCGTCATCGAAGATCAGCCGCGGCACCGGCGCGCTCCACGCGATCGGCGCGGCGAAGATGCGCTCGTGAGGCCGCACGTCGGCCGGGGCCGCGGACGCGAGCTCGACGCGCGCCGGGGAGATCGGCGCGCCGGTGAAGGAGCGGCCGAGCATCAGCATCGTCGCGCTGCCCAGCTCCGCGAGCTGGCGACGGCCTTCCGGAGCGGCCATGGCCGTCTTCCCCTGGGACCGGAGCACGATCGACGTGAGGCGCGCCGCGCGATCGCGCTCGAGCTCGAGGCGGACTCCTTCGTTCCAGAGCCTGAAATAGCGAGCGGCCCGCTCGTAGGCGGCGCGGAGCGTGGGGCTCGTGGAGGCCGCATAGGTGGCGACCCCGAAGCGGCGCGGATCCGCCGCCTTCGCAAGGCGAAGCCCGAGATCGTCGACGCGGGTCAGCTCGACGGCGGCGGCCAGGAGCTCGGGGAGCTTCTCGGCCGGACCTCGGGCGTCGACGCCGTCCAGCGCGATGCCGGCGAGCACCTCGGCGCGGAGGCGGCTCGCAGCGCCGGGGGCGAGCTGATCGGCGAACGTGAGAATCGACAGGAAGGCGCCGGCAGCAGCGCTGTGGCTCGGTGTCGCGTCTTTTGTGCCGCGCGGAGGCATCGTCCGGGGTGAGGGGTAAGAGGAGCAAACGCCTTCTCGAGAATCAAGAGATTTATGGCCTCGTGCGCGAGGGGACGAGCGCCGGACCACGCAAGTTGTCTGAAATGGGCGAGGAACATGCGTCGCGTCGAGCAGAATCCTCACGCGTCCTCTGGCACATCGGATGCCGGACTCCGGCGAGGGGTCGCGATGCCTGTCACCATCCTTTTCCTGAGCGCCAACCCTTCCGGCACCAGGCAGCTCGACCTCGACGAGGAATACCGGGACATCGAGGACGAGCGGATGCGAGCGCGCCTGCGCGACGCGTTCGAGTTACGCCCCGTCCTCGCCGCGCGCATCGAGGACGTGGGCCGTGCGCTCCAGCAGTACGGGCCCGTCGTGGTGCACTTCGGCGGCCACGGGCAGCACGCCGGGCCCGCCGCCGGCGGGCGCGACGTTCGCCCGATCCCGGGCGCCGGACGCCCTCTCGACGAGCGCACGGAGCTGCTGCTGAACGACGCGGCCGGGCGCCCTGCGCCGGTCCCGAGCGAGGCGCTCGCGAAGCTGTTCCAGCTCGAAGGGGGCTCGGTGCGCTGCGTGGTGCTCAACGCCTGCTACTCGCTCGCGCAGGCGAAGGCCATCGCGCAGCACGTGGACTGCGCCATCGGGACGTCGAGCGCGATCGGGGACCAGGCCGCGATCGCCTTCTCGAAGGGGCTCTATCGCGGGCTCTTCAACGGTGACAGCATCGAGAAGGCGCTCGCTCTGGGCCGCATCGAGGTGGATCTTGGGCGTCTCGGCGATTCCAAGGTGTACGAGCTCTGTCCGCGCGTCCCTGGAACATCGGAGAAGCTCGGCCTCGCGGAGCTGCCGAAGGTGCAATTCAGGGTGCCGCTCGCGCGCAACCCGTCCTTCGTTGGCCGCGACGAGGAGCTCGAACAGCTGCACCGGATGCTGCGGGAACCGCGACCCCGCGGCAGGCGGCCTGTGCTGCTCACGGGAATGGGCGGGATCGGCAAGACGCAGCTCGCGGTCGAGCACGCCTTCAAGCACGAGGCGAGCTATCCGGACGGGGTATACTTCATCAACGCCACCGGCGACAACTGGCGGCCAGCGATCGCGAAGCTCGCGGTCGACCTGGATCTGAAGGCGGAGGCAGCGCCGGAGGCGGAGCGGCAACTCCGGCTCGTGGCGGCGCTCGACGCGTACCTGCGGGCGCGGCCGGAGGCGCTGGTGATCTTCGACTATGTCGAGAACCCCGCCGATCTCGGGACGGACCGCGCGGCCGGCCTCGTGCCGGCGAACCTGGGATGCCGCGTCCTCGTGACGACGCGGCGGCGCGACGCGCTCTTCGAGAGCATCGATGTCCCGGTGTTGCCGGAGGATGCCGCGGTGAAGCTCCTGCTCTCGAAGCGGAGAGCGCGGGAGCCGGCCGACGACCCCAAGGTGGCGGGCAGGATCTGCCGGCGGTTTGGCGCGATGCCGTTGGCCATCGAGCTCGCGGCGGCGTTCCTGGGCAAGAACCCCGCGATCTCGCTCGCTGGCTACGCGCGCCGGATGGAAAAATATGGACTGCTGAGGGCGACCGACACGACCGGCGTCACGCCGGAAGAGCTCGCGATGCGGCACGAAGCCACGGTGAAGGCGACGCTGCAATCGCAGTGGGACGCGCTGGAGAACGCCGACGCACGAGAGGTGCTGAAGACAGCCGCGCTGCTGGAGGTGGCTGCGGACATCCCGCAAGCGCGCCTCTCTCTGCTCACCGGGCTCGCGAGCGAGGCAGAAGAAGGGTTTCCGATCCCACTCCATGATGCGCTTCGGGAGATCAGCGCGCTGTCTTTCGTCGAGCCGATGAGGGGACGGGACGTCGTCCGCCTGGAACCGCTGGTGTGGGAGTTCGTGAAGCAGAAGATCGAAGCACCGGAGGCGTTCGCCGCGACCTGCGGGGAGCGGCTGGGCGAGGCGCTCTGGGAGTTGGATCGGCTGCACAAGGAGGTGGCGAAGAGGAAAATCGACGAGGTGCTCACGGACCTGCGGATCGGGATCAAGCTCGCGGGGGAGCCCGGGCGAGCCAGGCTGGAGGCGCTGAGCCGGCCGCTGGATCGAGAGTCCAGCATTCTGCGCAGGTGGGATCCGGAAAAGGCACCCGAGTTCCTTCTCCAGCAGCTCCGCAATCGATGCCTGGACATGGGGATCGGGGAGATACGGACGCGGGCGGAAGCGAAGCTCGGGGAGCACCGGTGGTCCTGGCTGCGCGAGCGCTTTCCCTTCAGCCGTGACTCCGAGGCGCTCCTCCGCACCCTCGGAGGGCATGCCTCGCTTGTGTTCGGCGTGGCGGTGACGCCGGATGGTCGTACCGCCGTCTCTGCCTCCGTCGACACGACACTCAAGGTGTGGGACCTAGGGACGGGGCAGGTCCTCCGCACGCTCGAAGGGCATACCGAAATTGTAATCGGCGTGGCGGTGACGCCGGATGGTCGTACTGCCGTCTCCGCCTCCTATGATAAGACGCTGAAGCTGTGGGACCTAGGGACGGGGCAGGTCTTCCGCACGCTCGAAGGGCATACCGAATGGGTGCTCGGCGTGGCGGTGACGCCGGATGGTCGTACCGCCGTCTCTGCCTCCGTCGACACGACACTCAAGGTGTGGGACCTAGGGACGGGGCAGGTCCTCCGCACGCTCGAAGGGCATGCCTCGCTTGTGTTCGGCGTGGCGGTGACGCCGGATGGTCGTACCGCCGTCTCCGCCTCCCGGGATAAGACGCTGAAGGTGTGGGACCTAGGGACGGGGCAGGTCCTCCGCACGCTCGAAGGGCATGCCTCGCTTGTGTTCGGCGTGGCGGTGACGCTGGATGGTCGTACCGCCGTCTCCGCCTCCCAGGATAAGACGCTGAAGGTGTGGGACCTGGGGACGGGGCAGGTCCTCCGCACGCTCGAAGGTCATACTGAAGCTGTGAGCGGCGTGGCGATGACGCCGGATGGTCGTACCGCCGTCTCCGCCTCCTGGGATAAGACGCTGAAGGTGTGGGACCTGGGGACGGGGCAGGTCCTCCGCACGCTCGAAGGGCATACCCATATCGTGAACGGCGTGGCGGTGACGCTGGATGGTCGTACCGCCGTCTCCGCCTCGTATGACAATACCCTGAAGGTGTGGGACATTGTCGAGACGCTCCAGGCCATCACGACCCTGAAAACCCATTCACACATGCATTGCTGCGCCACCACAACGGACGCCAAGACCATCCTCGCTGGAGACGCCGCGGGCGCTCTGCACTTCCTCGACTGGATCCATCCGCCGAGCGCTTGACGCGCCCCGGCGCGCCGGCCGTGGTGTGGCCGCCGAGCGCCGTTCCCATCGAGGCTCACGTCCGCTTCGTGACAATGCGGAACTGCCTTGCGGTCCAGTCCTCCCCCGGCGCTGACCTGGGGCGCACCTCGCGCTGGTCGTTCTCCTCCGCATCGAGCGCCTCGCGCAGCCGGAAGAGCGCGTCGCGCGCGGCCTCCTCCCTCATGTCGATGGACCGGGTCACGGGCTCATTGATCGGGGTGTGCAGCAGCCACAAGAAATCGGTATCACCGACCGTCGCGAAGATCTTGATGACGTCAATCGACGAGGCGCGCCCCTCGGACAGGAAGAATTGCAACGGGAATCGGCTCTCCTTGTTGGTATCCACGGTGGAATACCGCTGCGTGGGGAACATGCGCCCTCCGGGCGGCGCAGGCTCGAGAGCACGGATCCCCCAGTCCTCGCCGAGGCCGATGACGGCGACGTTGACAGGGCTGCTGCTGTCGTTCACGACGTGGACGAACACCCAGGCGTCAGGCTTCATCACGTACGCTTCGCCGCTCGGCTCGATCACGGCCCCGCCCACAGCTGGCTTGCCCACCGACCACGCCGGCGGCGGGGCGAGGAGCTCGATGCGGAGCCTGTCCTTGAGCCCCGAGAGAGGGGCGGTAACCTCCAGGATGGTCTGATACCGGAGAAGATGGACAAGTCGAGCGACCACGACCTCGGCGCCGTCCGGTGCGTCGATCGCCACCGTCCCCACGTTGGGGGCTTCCCTGACCCGTCCCAGATCTCGTAGTGTCGATCCTTGTCGAGAGCGACCTGGTAGTACGGTGCCTCGCCGGTGGCGAGCTCGAGAAAACCTCGCCCTCGCGTCTTGATCTCGGCTCCCACGGCGCCGAGCGCCCGATCCTGATCGATCCCGGGCGCCAGGTCGTCCCTGTGAAACAGATTGACCGCGCGCCGCAGCGCGATGGATCCCACGTCCTCGAGAACCGCAGGGGCGCCCAGCTTCACAGCCTCGATCGCGGCGCCCTCCTCCAGCGACGCCCAGCTCTCCACGGCCATCATCTTTTCGATGGTCGCGACGCCCACGCGCCGGTCGACCTGCGTGAAGTCTGTCGTCCCCAGCGGGTAAATTCCGAACTTGGCGCCCGTGGGGGTCCCGGTCACTCGACCGGCACCCAGCTTTACTCTCCGCCTCGCAACGTCGACGTCCTTGACCGTCACCGTGCTCACGACCGGCCGCAGCTTGCTCCCGAGGATCTGCCGCGCCCCCTGACCGAGGAGCTGGGGTGTCTGCGACGGATACCTGCTGTGCACGTGCGCAAGCACGCGCTCGTAGAGCGTCTTCCAGGTCTGGTCGTCGCCGGCCTCTGTGAGCGCCTTGATGAATGCCGTCGTCAACACGCCTCCCGCCTCGTCACCTCTCTGCAACTCGATCGCTGTCTCCACGTCGCGGCACGCCGCGAGCAGCACGTAGTCCTTGGCCTCGGGGAGCCAGGTCGTGGCGGCGGCACCGCGGAGCGCCCTGCCCGTTGCCTCGAGCCGATTCCACGAGGCGCTCAGCGCGTCGTCGGGGGCTACGCCGCCCGTCGGGCGCTCCGTGGTGTCAAGCGTCGGATCGGCGCCCTTGCGGGCGCCCGTCGCGCACCGCGGCGCGAAGTCGTTTCCACGCGTCGCGTCACCGGAGTGGCAGCTATCGAGCACGACGGTCACGGTCGCCTGATTTTTCGTCGTGAGCGCGTCGAGGTAATGCGCGATCTCGAGATCTCGCAGATAGGGTGTCGAGCCATCCCCAATGTCCATTGGCACGAGCGTCTCGTCGACCCCACCAGGCTTCAAGTGGGTGAACATCGTCGGTACGCGGCCCCCGTGGCCGGAATAGTGAATGTACACATGGTCGCCCGGCTGCGTACTGGCGAGCAGCTCATCCAGCGCCGCCTTCATGTTGCTGTACGTGGGCCAGGTCTTCCGATCCCCACCGGGCGCGCCGCGCCCGATGTTGGGCGCAAGGAGCTTCGTGCTCTTGTACGGCATGGTGATCCGGGCGCTCAGGATCTTGTCGATGCGCTCCACGTCGCTCACGCAGCAGCGCAACGACACGTACGTGGCGTCATTCGAGAGCCGGTTCGGGAGATAGACGTCGATGCCGATGAGCAACGCCCGGAACGTCGGGCCCGTGTCCCGAGCGCTGCTCATCCCCGGATCGTCGGTTTCGTGGTTCGGTTGGCCGATCATGGGGTTTCTCCTGCGCGTGCGTCGAAGGCTGCGCCTGGGCGCGGCGTGGTCGTGCGGCGTGACGACCGTCACTCCAATACATCGAATCGCGAACTGGAGAGGTCAAGGGAACCCCTCGTGATCTCGTTGTTGTCATCGATCTCCGTGGCACAGGCTGCCTTCATCGAGGCAGAGCCGGGTTGGCGCGATTTCCGCATTGACGCAATAATCGAAGCTCTGGGAGCGACGATCGGGACGCCGCCGGCCCGGATGGCGGCGGCGAACGCGGCGAGCTTCACGAGGACGCCGTGGGAGGAGCCGTTCTCCGCGTCGCCCGATGGGGCCGACTCGGGCTGCACGCGAGCGCTGGGCTGTCGCCGTGCGCATCGCGGAGGCGCGCGGCGAGCTGCACGGGAGCTCCGGGCTCTTCAGCGGGGCCCACGCGGCTCGAATGGCCGGGCGTCGCTCTCATGCTCTCGTCGCTGACGAGCGACACGAGCGCCGCCTCCCGCGGTCCCGCCGCCCCCGGCGCCCGCCGCAAGACGTTGCTGGCGTGCCGCAGCCGACCCCGCAGCCCGCCACGAGCCGCAGGCCATGACACGGCGAGAAGCGCGATCGAAGCGTATCCATCGGATATTCCAGCCCATCATGTGGCCTCCCACCCGCTGGCCGGCGCGGGAACACCGCCCTCCCCGGCGACCCGCCTCGCACGGCGCTCGCGCCCCGGCGCGCGCCCCGCGAACCCGCGTGCCCCTGTCGGCTGGGGCACGGTATGCTTGTCGCACCATGAAGTACTCTCCCGGCCTGCTCCTCTCGGCGCTTCTCGCTGGCGCCTGCGGAGGTGGCGAGGCACACCCATCGGGTTCGACCATGACCGCAAGCTCCTCTCTGCTCCCCACCGCGGCCAGCGCCGCGCCCGCTCCCGCGTCCGAAGGTCCCAGCCGCCCCGCCTACCCGCCCACCCGCGTCGCCCCGGTGACGGACGCCGTGCATGGGGTCGAGATCACCGACCCGTACCGCTGGCTCGAGGACGGCAGCGCGCCCGAGGTGAAGGAGTGGATGAAGGCCCAGGACGCGTTCACGCGCGCCGAGCTCGCCCGGCTCCCCGAGCGGGACGCGATCGCGTCAAGGCTGAAGCAGCTCTTCTACATCGATGCGGTCTCCGCGCCGCGCCACCGCCGGGGCCGGTACTTCCTGAGCCGACGGCACGCGACGAAGGAGAAGTCGGTCGTCTACTGGAAGGAAGGAAAGAGCGGCGAGGAGCGCGTGCTGTTCGATCCGAACACCTGGTCCGACGATGGCAGCGTCTCGCTGGGCGGATGGGAGGTGTCGTGGGACGGCAAGAACGTCGCCTACAAGATCCAGCAGAACAACTCGGATGAAGCGACCCTCCATGTGATGGATGTCGCGTCCGGCAAGCGCTCCGACGTGGATGTCATCGAAGGGGGCAAGTACGCGGTTGCGTCATGGACGCCCTCCGGCGACGGCTTTTACTACGTCTGGCTCCCCACCGACCCGTCCATCCCTGTCGCCGAGCGGCCGGGTTACGCGGAGGTGCGCTTCCACCGGCTCGGCCAGGATCCGAAGCAGGATCGCGTGGTGCGCGGCAGGACGGGCGATCCAAGGACGTTCCTTGGCGCGTCCCTCTCCAAGGATGGCCGCTTCCTGATGCTCACCGTCTCCCACGGGTGGACCTCGGCGGACGTCTACTTCCGCGATCTCCGCCGGCCGGGCGGGCCCGCCGTGGACAAGCCGCTCGCGGTCGGGCGCGACGCCCACTACAGCGTCGAGGTCTACAAGGACAGGTTCTACGTCCACACCGACGAGGGCGCGCCGCATTATCGCGTCTTCGAGGTCGATCCGGACAGGCCGGAACGCGCTGCGTGGAAGGAGATCGTCCCGGAGCGCCCCGACGCCACGCTGGACAGCGTATCCATCGTGGGTGGGCACCTCGCGCTGAGCTATCTCAAGGACGCTTCGAGCCGGGTCGAGGTGCGCACGCTCGACGGCAAGCTGGTCCGCGAGGTCCCGCTGCCGGGCATCGGCACCGTCGGCGGCCCTTCCGGGCTGCCCGACGAGGACGAGGCGTATTTCTCGTTCGAGTCCTACACCTCGCCTCACGAGATCCACGCGACCTCGATCAAGACGGGTCGGACCGAGCTCTATGCGCGCGTCGAGGTGCCCGTCGATCCGTCGCCCTTCAGCGTCGAGCAGACCTTCTTCCCCTCCAAGGACGGCACGAAGATCTCGATGTTCATCGTCCGCCGCAAGGACATGAAGAAGGACGGGAGCTCCCGCGCGCTGCTCTATGGCTACGGGGGGTTCCAGATGTCGCAGACCCCCGCGTTCACCGCATCGATGTACCCCTGGCTCGAGCGGGGCGGCGTGTACGCGGTGGCGAACCTGCGCGGCGGCGGCGAGTACGGGGAGGCGTGGCACCGGGACGGGATGCTGCTGAAGAAGCAGAACGTCTTCGACGACTTCATCGCCGCCGCGGAGCACCTGGTCGGCGAGGGGTACACGCGGCCCGAGCGGCTCGCCATCCTGGGCGGCTCGAACGGCGGCCTGCTGGTCGGCGCCGCGCTCACGCAGCGGCCCGACCTGTTCGGGGCCGTCCTCTGCGGCGTCCCCCTGCTCGACATGGTGCGATACCACCTGTTCGGCTCCGGCAAGACGTGGATCAGCGAGTATGGCTCCGCCGACGATCCGGAGCAGTTCAAGGCGCTCTACGCCTACTCCCCCTATCACCACGTCCAGGCGGGGAAGCGGTATCCGCCGGTCCTCCTGATGTCGGCCGACAGCGACGATCGGGTCGATCCCATGCACGCGCGCAAGTTCGCCGCCGCGCTGCAGTCTGCGAGCGCGGGCGGTCCGGTCCTGCTCCGCATCGAGCGGAACGCCGGGCACGGCGGCGCGGATCTCATCAAGGCGGCTGTCGCGAAGGGCGCCGACCAGATCTCGTTCGCGCTGTGGGCCACGAGCGCGCAGGCGCCGGCAAACAAGTCAAACAAGTAACGAGTCGAGGCGGCGCGCGGCGCTGCGCATGACGGGCGCCGCGCGTGCGGCGCGCGACGCTCGTACGCCGCAAGACGCATGAGGCGCGCGGCGCACCACGAGAGCCGCGCAGGAGGCGCGGGACGCGCGCCGCGGGCGGGGCGACGGACAGGCTTGCGGCTCCGCGCCGCGACGGCTAACAACGCGCCGCTGTGCGAACGCTTCACCCCGTAGCCGGGGCCTCGCGCCGCGGGCCTTTGATCTCGCGCCCCCTCGCGGCCGCCGTCTCGGCGCTCGCGGAGGGCCCGCGCGCGCCGCTCGCGGACCTCGCCGATCCTGCGGCGGTCCTGGCCGGGCTCATGGACCTGCACGGGAGCGTCTCGCTCGCGCGCGAGCTCTCGCTCCTCGACCGCCACGCCGCGCCTCCGCGGGCGTCCGAGGGCGCGCGCGCCGAGGTTCGGGCGCTCGCCGCCGATCGCCTCGGCGAGCTCGCGGAGGCGCTCGACCACGTGTTCGCCGCCCCGTTCCACCGGCGGAACAAGCTCCCCGACGCGGCGGCGGTGCACGCGACGCTGGAGCAGACCGGGGTGCTGCCTGCCCGCGCGGCCCGCGACCGCGGGGGGCGCCCGCTCGCGTCCGCGGCAGGGCAGCTCTGGGAGCCGTTCGGAGAGCTCGTGGGTCGCGTCCTCGGCCGCATCCGGCTCGAGACGCGCGCGCTGCGCGAGGAGCTCGCGCCTTCGCTGCGGGCGCTCGGCCCGGACGCGGCGCGGCTCGAGCGGCTCGACGCCGCGATCTCCTCCGCCACCCAGAAGCGGCGCGAGCGCGCGCTCGCCGAGCTCGTCCCCGGGCTCTCGCGCGCCTTCGCGCGGGCCTTCCGCGCGGCCGTGGGCGCGCTGCCGGAGGGGGCCGGGCTCGAGGACGTCGCGGGCTGGTTCGGGCAGGAGCAGTGGCTCCTGCGGGAGCTCCAGCGCATGGAGCGCGTGGTCCAGGCGGTGCTCGCGCACGAGGCGGGCCGGTTGCTCTCGCTGGTCGACGGGGCGGCGGCGGCGGGCGCGCCCGCGTAGCTCGCGGGGGGCTTCACGATGCGGCTCGCGACGGCGCGGCAGTGGACGACGCGGATCCTGGTGCTCCTCACCGGCGGGGTCGGCCTCGCCCTGGTGGGGCGGGCGGCGCTCGTCTACCGCGGGGCGGACCCGCTCGCGTACCGCCTCGTGCAGCTCATCGCGCTGGGGCTCGCGCTGGGCACGCTGGAGCTGTTCGTGCGCGCGGGGCGGGCTGTCCGGATCGAGCGCGAGCTCGGCGCGCTGCCGCGGCCGGCGACGCGGGCGGCGATCGAGCAGAGCGGCGCGCCGCTCCGATCGATGCTCGAGGCGCGGATCGCCGGCGCCGCGCTGCCCCCGGCGAGCGCCACGTTCGCGTCGTACCTCGTCGGCCTGCTCGTGATGATCGGGCTGCTCGGCACGTTCCTCGGCCTGTTCGAGACGTTGCGGGGGGCTCGCGAGGCGCTGACGATGAGCGCCGACGTCGACGCGCTGCGGGAGAGCCTGGCCGCGCCCATGCAGGGCCTCTCGCGCGCGTTCGGCACCTCGGCGGCGGGCGTCGCGGCGTCGGGGATGCTCGGGCTCGCCGGCGTGCTCCTTCGCCGGGCCGAGGCGCGGGCCGCGGCGGCGCTCCAGGCCTACGCGTCGGGCCCGCTCGCGGCCCTCACGGTGGCGGGGCGGCAGCTCGCGGCGCTGGAGGCGCTCGCGCGGCAGGGCGAGGCGCTCCCCGCCGCAGCGGCGTCGCTCCACGAGGCCACGGGCCGCCTCGAGCGCCTCGAGGAGCGGCTGCTCGCGGTCCAGGTGGAGGGCGCGCGCCAGGCCGCCGCGTCGTTCGCGGCGGCCGCGGCCGAGGTCCGCGGCGACATCGCCGCGGGCCTCCGACAGACCGCCGACGTCGCGGCGAGCGTGGTCAGGCCGATCCTGGCGGAGGCGGTGGAGCGCGCCGGCGCGGCCGCGGGCGGCGCGCTGCAGGCGGTCGAGCGGCGCCTCGACGAGGAGGCGCGCGCGCGGCGGGAGGCGGATGTCGCGACGGCCGCGAGGCTGGAGGGCCAGGCGGAGCGGCTGTCGTCGGTGGTGGGGGGGGCGATCGAGCGGCTGGAGCGAGCGCACGCGGCGCGCGCAGCGGAAGCTGCGGAGCGGCAGGCGGGGCTGGACGCGGAGCGTGCAGCGCACCTGACGGCGCTGGGCGAGTCGCTGTCGGGCGCGCTGTCGGAAGCGGCGCGGGCGGCGCAGGCGGCGCCGGAGGCGGCGTCGCGGCTGATCGGGGAGGCGTCGGAGCGGCTGTCGGCGCGCGCGGAGGCGGACGCAGCGCGGGACGCGCGGCTGGACGCGCTGCTGGAGAAGCTGTCGGAGGCGACGGCGGGGATGGCGGGGAGCGCGCGGGAGCAGGCGGAGCGGGTGGCTGCGCTGGCGGAGGCGGCGGAGCGCAGCGGCGCGGAGCGCGAGGCGCGCGCAGAGGCGCGCGTGACTGCGCTGGGCGAGGCGGCGCGGGCGCAGCTTGCGGAGCAGGCGGCGCGGCTGCTGGCGTTCGAGGAGCGGCTCGACGGAGCGCGGCGGGAGGCGGCCGACGGGCTCGCAGAGCGGCTCAGCGTCCACGCCCGCGGCCTCGGCGAGAGCCTGGCGCAGCTGGAAGGGGGCGTGGCGTCGCGGTTGGAGCGGATGGGAGAGGGCGCGGCGTCGCGGCTGGAGCGGATGGAAGGGGGCGTGGCGTCGCGGCTCGAGCAGATGGAAGAGGGCGCTGCGAAGCGGCTCGCTCGGCTCGACCAGGAGGCCGCCGCGCGCCGGCACGAGCTGGAGACGGCGTCGGCGTCGAGGCTGGAGGGCCAGGCGGAGCGGCTGTCGTCGGTAATGGGGGAGGCGATCGAGCGGCTGGAGCGGGCACACGCGGCGCGCGCAGCGGAAGCTGCGGAGCGGCAGGCGGGGCTGGACGCGGAGCGCGCGGCGCACCTGACGGCGCTGGGCGAAACGCTGTCGGGCGCGCTGTCGGAGGCGGCGCGTGCGGCGCAGGCGGCGCCGGAGGCGGCGTCGCGGCTGATCGGGGAGGCGTCGGAGCGGCTGTCGGCGCGTGCGGAGGCGGACGCAGCGCGGGACGCGCGGCTGGACACGCTGCTGGAGAAGCTGTCGGAAGCGACGGCGGGGATGGCCGGGAGCGCGCGGGAGCAGGCGGAGCGGGTGGCTGCGCTGGCGGAGGCGGCGGAGCGCAGCGGCGCGGAGCGCGAGGCGCGCGCAGAGGCGCGCGTGACTGCGCTGGGCGAGGCGGCGCGGGCGCAGCTTGCGGAGCAGGCGGCGCGGCTGCTGGCGTTCGAGGAGCGGCTCGACGGAGCGCGGCGGGAGGCGGCCGACGGGCTCGCAGAGCGGCTCAGCGCCCACGCCCGCGGCCTCGGCGAGAGCCTGGCGCAGCTGGAAGGGGGCGTGGCGTCGCGGCTGGAGCGGATGGGAGAGGGCGCCGCGAAGCGGCTCGAGCAGATGGAAGAGGGCGCTGCGAAGCGGCTCGCTCGGCTCGACCAGGAGGCCGCCGCGCGCCGGCACGAGCTCGAGACGGCGTCGGCGTCGAGGCTGGAGGGTCAGGCGGAGCGGCTGTCGTCGGTGGTGGGGGACGCGATCGAGCGGCTGGAGCGAGCGCACGCGGCGCGCGCAGCGGAAGCTGCGGAGCGGCAGGCGGAGCTGGACGCGGAGCGCGCGGCGCACCTGACGGCGCTGGGCGAGGCGCTCTCGGGCGCGCTGTCGGAGGCGGCGCGGGCAGCGCAGGCGGCGCCGGAGGCGGCGTCGCGGCTGATCGGGGAGGCGTCGGAGCGGCTGTCGGCGCGCGCGGAGGCGGACGCAGCGCGGGACGCGCGGCTGGACGCGCTGCTGGAGAAGCTGTCGGAAGCGACGGCGGGGATGGCGGGGAGCGCGCGGGAGCAGGCGGAGCGCGTAGCTGCGCTGGCGGAGGCGGCGGAGCGCAGCGGCGCGGAGCGCGAGGCGCGCGCAGAGGCGCGCGTGGCGGCGCTGGGCGAGGCGGCGCGGGCGCAGCTTGCGGAGCAGGCGGCGCGGCTGCTGGCGTTCGAGGAGCGGCTCGACGGAGCGCGGCGGGAGGCGGCCGACGGGCTCGCAGAGCGGCTCAGCGCCCACGCCCGCGGCCTCGGCGAGAGCCTCGAGGCAACCGCAGCCGTCGTGCGGGAGGCCTCGGAGCTCGTGCGGGCCGGCGGTGCCGAGATGACGGCTGTGGCGGAAATGTTCACCGTAGCGGTCGACCGTTACCGCGACGCGAGCGATCGCTGGCTGAACAGCCTGGGGGCGATCGAGGACGCGATCGAGCGGCGGGAGCACGGCGAGGCGACGGACCTCCTCGGCGCTTACCTCGACCAGACCCGTGAGGTCTTCGATCACTCGCTGCAGTTCCAGCGCGAGCTCTTCTCCGAGCTGCGGGCGCTGAGGAGCAAGACGAGCTGATGCGCCGCGCCTCGCGTGCGTCCGGCCCTGGTCTCCCGCGCCTCGCGATCGTGGGCTCCGAGGATCGTGGCGAGCGCTCACCGCGTTGTTTGCTGACGTCTGCCGCGAGCGCGATGCGATGTCCCTGACGCCGGCCGAAGACGATGTCCCCGAGCAGGCGGCGGTCTGGCCGGTCTTCGGCGACCTCATGGCCTGTCTCTTCGGCCTCTTCGTGCTCTTTTTCGTCTGGGCGATCTCGTTTCAGGTCGATCTGGCCCGCGATCTCGCGGCCGAGCGCGCCACCCGCGCGACGGAGCGCGCGCGTCTGGAGTCGCTCGAGCGCGCCCTGGCCGGACCGCTCGCCGAGGGACGGATCACCCTGACGGAGGGGCGCATCGGGATCCGCGGCAGCATCCTGTTCGAGCTCAACTCGGCCGAGCTTCAGCCTGCCGGCATCGCGCTGCTCCGCGCGCTGGCCGGCCCGCTCAAGGCCTACCTCGATCTTCATGACGAGCTCATCATGGTGAGCGGTTTCACGGACGACCGCCCGCTCACGAGCTCGTCCCGCGGATATGCCGACAACTGGGAGCTCTCGGCGCAGCGAGCGCTCACGGTGACGCGGGCGCTCGCCGCGGCGGGTGTCCCCGACACATCGCTGTTCGCGGCCGGCTTCGGAGAGCGGCACCCGGTGGCGCCCAACGACACGAGCGAGAACCGGGCGAAGAACCGCCGGGTGGAGATCTCGCCGATCCCGCGGCGAGGCGCGCCCTGATGACATCCACGGCGGATTTTTCGCCGACAATGCCCATGCCCTCCCAACCCGGGTTGGCCGCGTCGCCCCAACCCGGGTCGGCCACGTCGCCCCAACCCGGGTCGGCCACGTCGCCCCAACCCGGGTCGGCCACGTCGCCCCAACCCGGGTTGGCCGCGTCGCCCCAACCCGGGTCGCCCCCGGCCGACGCGCGCCTCGCTGCCCTGCGGGCAGCCGGCGCCCACCGCTTCGACCCGGCGGGCTTCCGCCTCGTCGAGGCGCTCCTCGAGCGCGCTCGCGCCCTCGACGGCGGCGCCCGCGCGCGCCTCGCTGCCCGCGCCTCCGCGCGGCTCGCGGCGCTCGAAGCCGCCTTCCACCGCGCCCGCGCCGATGCCGAGGCCCACCTCCGCGCCCTCGCCGACGCCGGCCTCCCTCACGACGGCGCCCTGGCCGCGGCGCTCGCGCTCGGCGATTTCCCCGCCGTCGTGAGGACCACGCGCCGCCGCCTGCGCGCGCTCGCCGCCGAGCGGAAGACGACCGCCGTCCCCTCGCTCGCGCGCCTCCGCGGCGAGGTGGCCGCGCGCGACGTGCGCCTCCCCGAGCCGCTCGCGCGCGATCTCGCGGAGCTCCCGTGCGACGGCGACGTCGTCGAGCGCCGGGTGAAGCGGCAAGCCCAGGCCCTCAGCAGCGCGCTGTCCACCGCGCTGTTCCACGAGTCGCTGGTGAGCGCTCGCGCCACGCTCGCCGTCGCGCGCGCGGCCGACAACGTGCCGGAGGACGCCGGCCCCTACAACGCCCAGGTGCTCGCCGCCCGGGCGCTCTGCGCCGCCGAGCGGCTCTCGGAGCACTACCTGCGCGCGCTCGTGGCCAGCCTCCAGGACCTCGGCGCCCTGGCCGCCGCGCTCGAGCCGCAGCCCGAGAAGCCAGCGCGGAAAAAGGCCGCCCCGCGGAACACCAGCAGCGACGCTGCCCCTCGCCGACGGCCAGCCCGGTCCGCCCGAAAAAAAGAATCCCTTTTTCGCGGATCGCGTTAGGTAAGTAGTCCCCATGCTTCGCTCGCCAGGCCGATCGCTCGCTTCCCTCGCGCTCTTCCTGCTCGCCGGCTCCTGCTCGTCCTCGCCCGACAAGGTGCAGAGCGGGCCGCTCACGCCGCCGCTCAAGCAGTGCGGCACCGAGGTGGTCAAGCACGGCGACGGCTACAACGGCGCGGCGCGCGAGTGCATCTGGCAGGCGTACAGGAACCACGACCCGTCCGAGTTCACGACCACGCGGTACACCATCGAAGGCGACCCCGTCACCTACCGCCTCGAGGTCACGCTCACGGGCGTCGTGGTCGTCGTGAACAGCAAGGATCGCTACGCGCTCCGGGGCGTCTTCCGCCACGAGTGCCGCAACCTCGAGCGGATCATGCAGGACGGCACCGAGGACCGGCGGTTCGGCTTCGCGCTGAGCGCGTGCTCCGGCGGCGGCGCCGAGCGGTTCGCGGTCCCGTGACGAGGCCGCCGCGCGCCGGCGGCCCGGCGGCCCGACGGGAGGCTGCCCCGAAGCCGCGGCAAATCGAGACGTTGGAAACGGAACGGTGACGGGCGCGCAGCGTGAGGCGCGATCGCGCGCCGCGCCGAGCCCGGCGCGGACAGCCGCGGGCGGGCGCGGCCCGAGGCCTGATCTGGTGGACGCGACCGATCCTTGGCGCGTAGGCTCGCTACGAGCAGTCGGAGCGGGCGGCAAGATGAGCAGACGAAGCACCCCGTGTCGCGCGATCGGTCCGATGAAGGCGCCGGAAGGGTGTGCCGGAAGGGCGTGGATGACGCGATGACGGAAGACGCGCGCCCGTCGTCCGGCAGTCCGGCAGAGCGTGCCTGCGAGCAAGCTGGAGGGAAGCGCCGTGCAGCGTCACCTCGTTTTTGAAGCCGCCGGGATCACCCATCCTGGCATGGTCAGAGACACGAACGAGGACAGCTTCGCGATCCTCGAGCACCGTGGGCTGTTCCTCCTGGCCGACGGCATGGGAGGGCGCGCCGCCGGGGAGGTCGCCTCGCGCATGGCGATCGATACGGTGCGTGATTTCTTCGACGATCCGGACTCCACCTGGCCTGTCGCCGTCGGCGTGGGGCCGCCCACGACGCGGGGCTCGGAGGCGCGCTACGTCGATCAGGGGCTCCCCCTGCTCGTCGCGGGCATCCAGCTCGCGAACGGCCGCATCTTCTCCGCGGCGCGGCGCGACCGGGAGAAGCGCGGCATGGGCACCACGATCGCGGCCGTGCTGGCGCGCGACGGCTTCATCGCCGTCGCGCACGTGGGCGACAGCCGCGTATACCGCCTCCGCGATCATCGCCTCGAGCAGCTCACGCGGGATCACTCGCTGGTCAACGAGTGCATCCGGCTCGGCCACCTCCTCCCCGAGCAGGCGAGCTCGTTCCCGCTCCAGCACGTGATCACCCGCGCCCTCGGCACCGACGAGGCGGTCGACGTGGAGACGCGGATCGACGCCATCGAGGCAGGCGATGTCCTGCTGCTCTGCTCAGACGGCCTGTCCGGCGTGGTGCCGGCGCAAGATATCGCAAGTATCCTGGCGACCCACGCCGATCTGGCCGAGATCGCGTCGCGGCTCGTCAAGCGTGCCAACGAGAACGGTGGTCCCGATAACGTCACCTGCGTTGTCGTGCGCTGGCGCGCTTCGCCCGGCGGCCCCACCAGGCGCTGATCCGCGCGCCCGCCCCGCCGCTCCGGCGGTGTGGGGGCGACAGCATTGCGCTCAGCTCGCCGGTTTTTCCATGGAACACCGCGTGCCGGAGAGCGCGCCACCGTGTTAATGGCGGTGGGGAATCCAATGGGCGCGCGAACGAACGGCTCCACACACCCGCAATCCATCGAATCCCCGTCCCGGAGCGCGGCGCTGAGCAAGCCGGGGAAGGGCAGCTCATCGGGCGCGCGGCGCGCCGGGCCGGCGGCGACGGAGCTCGATCCTGCGGAGCACCACCGGCCGGCGCTCAAGCTCCTCGACGCGGCGCGCGAGCCGGATTTCATCGAGGTGCTCGGATCGCGGGAGCACAACCTCCGCATCGATCGGCTGGAGGTGCCCAAGCGGAAGCTCGTGGTGTTCACGGGGGTGAGCGGCTCGGGCAAGTCGAGCCTGGCGTTCGACACGCTCTACGCCGAGGGGCAGCGGCGTTACGTCGAGACGCTGAGCTCTTACGCGCGCCAGTTCCTGGGTCAGCTCGAGCGCCCGCAGGTCGAGCACCTGCGCGGCCTGTCGCCGACCATTGCCATCGAGCAGAAGAGCGCGTCGAGCAACCCGCGCTCCACGGTCGGCACGATCACGGAGGTCTACGATTACCTGCGCGTGCTCTATGCGCGCGCCGGCGAGCAGCATTGCCACCTCTGCGGCAAGCCGGTGAAGGCGCAGAGCTCGGAGCAGATCGTCGACGAGCTCCTCGGGATGCCGGAGGGGACGAAGTTCGTGCTGTTCGCGCCGCTCGTGACCCACCGGAAGGGCGAGTTCAAGGATCTGTTCGAGGAGCTCCGGGGCCGCGGCTTCGTGCGGGTCGAGATCGACGGGGCGCAGCACCGGCTCGACGAGCTGCCGAAGCTCGACAAGAAGCTCAAGCACACCATCGCGCTCGTGGTGGACCGGCTGGTCGTGCGGTCGGACGAGCGCCAGCGCATCACGGAGGGGGTCGAGCTCGCGCTCCAGGAGGGGCGCGGCGAGCTCCGGGTCGAGCTCCAGGCCGACGAGGGGGCGTCCGGGAAGCGGCGTCGCCCCGACGCCCCGCTGCTGTTCAGCGCCGCGCGCTCCTGCTGCGGCCAGAGCTTCCCCGAGCTCTCGCCGCAGAGCTTCTCGTTCAACAGCCCGCTCGGCATGTGCGGCGCCTGCAACGGCCTCGGCACCCGCCTCGAGATCGATCCGGCCCTCGTGATCCCGGATCCTGCGCTGTCGATCCGGGAGGGCGCCATCGCCCCCTGGGCGTCGGCCATGGCGCGCGGGGAGGGCTGGACGTTCCGCATCATCGACGCCGTGGCCAAGGCGTGCTCCGTCGACCTCGACGTGCCCTGGCGCAAGCTCGGGGCGAAGAAGCAGGAGATGGTGCTCCATGGCCTCTCCGGCAAGCGCATCGCGGTGACGTGGGGGAAGGAGGGGACCGAGACCCACGGCACGTGGGGCATGAAGTTCGAGGGCGTGATCCCCAGCCTGATGCGCCGGTTCCAGCAGTCGTCGTCCGAGTCGGCGCGGGAGGCTTACCGCAAGTTCATGAGCGAGCGCTCGTGCGACGCCTGCGGCTCCCGGCGGATGCGCCCCGAGTCGCTCGCGGTGCGCGTCGCCGGCAAGGGGATCGCCGACGTCACCTCGATGACGGTGAGGGACGCCTACGAGCACTTCGCCCGGCTGGAGCTGCCGGGCAACCGGCAGAAGATCACGGAGGGGGTGCGGCGCGAGATCACGAGCCGGCTCAGCTTTCTCCTGAACGTGGGGCTCGATTACCTGACGCTCGACCGCTCGGGGCCGACGCTGAGCGGCGGCGAGGCGCAGCGCATCCGGCTGGCGAGCCAGCTCGGCAGCGAGCTCTCCGGGGTGATGTACGTGCTCGACGAGCCGAGCATCGGCCTGCACCAGCGCGACAACCAGCGCCTCATCGAGACGCTGCGGCGCCTCAGGGATCTGGGCAACACGGTGCTCGTGGTGGAGCACGACGAGGAGACGATCCGGGCCGCCGACTACGTGGTGGATTTCGGCCCGGGGGCGGGGCATCTCGGCGGCCGGGTGATGGCCGCGGGGACGCCCGAGGAGATCGCGCGTGACCCCGAGAGCGTGACCGGAGCGTACCTGGCGGGGCGCGCGCGCATCGAGGTGCCCGACGCGCGGCGCGCGCCGCGCGGGTGGCTGGAGATCCTCGGCGCGGCCGAGCACAACCTGAGGAGCATCGACGTCCGTTTCCCGCTCGGGGTGCTGCTCGCGGTGACCGGGGTGAGCGGCGCGGGCAAGAGCTCGCTGGTGAACGGCATCCTTTTGCCGGCGCTGGGCCGGGCGCTTCACCACAGCACCGAGCCGGTCGGCGCGCACCGCGCGATCGAGGGGCTCAAGGCGCTCGACAAGGTCATCGCGATCGACCAGAAGCCGATCGGCCGCACGCCGCGCTCGAACCCGGGGACGTACACGAAGGCGTTCGACCAGATCCGCGAGATCTTCGCCGAGCTGCCGGAGTCGCGCGCGCGCGGCTATGGCCCAGGGCGGTTCAGCTTCAACGTGAAGGGCGGGCGCTGCGAGGCGTGCAGCGGCGACGGCATGGTGAAGGTGGAGATGCACTTCCTCGCCGACGTCTATGTCCCGTGCGAGGTGTGCGCCGGCAAGCGGTACAGCGCGCAGACGCTGGCGGTGCGGTACAAGGGCAAGAGCATCGCGGATATCCTCGACACCAGCATCGAGGATTGCCTGCGTCTCTTCGAGCACCACGTCGCGCTGCGCCGCGTCCTGGAGACGCTGGTCGAGGTCGGCCTCGGTTACATGAAGATCGGCCAGAGCGCGCCGACGATGAGCGGCGGCGAGGCGCAGCGCGTGAAGCTGAGCCGAGAGCTCGGCAAGAGCCAGACGGGGCGAACGCTCTACGTCCTCGACGAGCCAACGACGGGCCTGCATTTCGAGGATATCCGCAAGCTGCTCGGCGTGCTCCACCGGCTGGTCGAAGCGGGGAACACGGTGGTGGTCATCGAGCACAGCCTTGACGTCATCAAGTGTGCGGACTGGGTGATCGATCTCGGCCCCGAGGGCGGAGCCGGCGGCGGCCGGATCATCGCCGAGGGGACGCCGGAGCACGTCGCGAAGGTGAAGGGCTCGTATACAGGGCAGTTCCTTAGCCCCCTTCTCCCGCGTTAACCAACGCCTCGCGCCGCGTTCTCCTACATTCGAACGTGGTCGTGGTCGTAAACGTGGTCGTGGTCGTGAACGTAAACGTGGTCGTGGTCGTGGTCGTCAACGGTAGACCGTGAACGACCACGACCACGACCACGACCACGTTCACGTTCACGTTCACGTTCACGTTCACGACCACGACCACGACCACGACCACGACCACGTTTACGTTCACGACCACGTTTACGTTCACGACCACGACCACGTTTACGTTCACGACCACGTTCACGTTGGTGACCGCTGGTGGGGTGGTGGGGGAGGGCTTCGTGCGCTGAGTGCAAACGAACGAGCTTGGCTAACGCCTATGCCCTGCGCAGGCGCTGGCCGCTCGACGATGGATCATCTGGGGCAGAGTGGGGCAGAGAACGTCTGCGACGGCTCACTCCGTCAGGCCTGAGACAGGCGTACTTGTGACTTGCGTCGCCTGCTGACCATCCATTTCAGATAAGCGCGATATTCATTGGTGGCGCCCATAACGGATTTATTCGATCGGCTTGCGCCGCGGCACAAAAGCGCGTAGCCGGGATCGATGGACACCAACGTGTCCAGGAGTGCGCGAGCACCCGACCAGCACCTTCAGCAAAAAAACATCATGATATCTCGCGCCAGCGGGGCTGTCGTACAGGCCCCTGCGCTCGAGATCCGTTGACGGGAGGGCCCATGCAGATCTCGAAGCATGCTCTATTTCTCGGCGTAGGACTTTGGGTGGGCGCCGCCTCGGCGGCGGCGTGCTCCGCCAGCGGCTCGTCGGCGGGCGCCCCTCGGCCCGGGACCACCTCCAGCGCCGGCGGCGGCTCGGGCGGCGACGACGTCGGGTCGATGAGCTCCGGCGGTTTCGGCGACGACATCGGCGCCGGCACCGGGGGCGACGCCGTCGGCCCCGAGCTGGCCGGCGACCCGAAGACGTGCGCGGAGGCCGCCGCGAGCAAGTCCTATATCGGCTGTGACTTCTGGCCCACGGTCACCGCGAACATCGTCTGGTCGATCTTCGACTACGCGGTCGTCGTCGCGAACGCCGGCGACGAGATCGCCGAGGTCGAGGTGACACGCGCCGGCGCCGCCGTGGCGCGCGCCGAGGTCAAGCCCAACAGCCTGAGCAAGATCTACCTCCCCTGGGTGCGCGAGCTGAAGGGGCCCGACGCCACCCATTGCACCGGGGGCGACTCGATCACGAGCTCCGTCCGCGTCGACGGCGGCGCTTACCACCTCGTCTCGACCAGGCCGGTCACCGTCTATCAATTCAACGCGCTCGAGTACAAGGGGGAGGGCGGCCCGTCCGGGAAGGACTGGTCCTCCTGCCCTGGCAACGAGGCGTGCGCGGCCAACGACGGGGAACCCTTCGGCTGCTTCTCCTTCACCAACGACGCGTCGCTGCTCCTGCCGAGCACCGCGATGACAGGCAACTACCGCATCACCGGCCAGCGCGGCTGGGCGGAGGCGGACTTCGGCGGCTACATCGTCATCAGCGGGATCCAGGACGGCACCAGCGTCACCGTGAACGTCGCCCAGGGCGGCTCGGTGGTCGCGGGCGACGGCATCCCCCGGACGACCGGCGGCGGCAGCTTCACCGTCCAGCTCGAAGCGGGGGACGTCGTCGAGGTCCTCGGGCACCCGAGGAGCGACCTCAGCGGCAGCCTCGTCACAGCGACCCGCCCTGTCCAGGTGCTGACGGGCATACCGTGCGTGCAGGCGCCCGTCGGCCACCAGGCCTGCGACCACATCGAGGAGTCCGTGTTCCCCGCCGAGACGCTGGGCAAGCGGTACTTCGTCACGGTCCCGACGTCGCCCGGCGGCCACGTCATCGGCCACCTCGTGCGCCTCTACGGCAACGTCGACGGCACGGCGCTCACGTATCCGTCCGGCAGGCCAGACGGCGCGCCGACCACCATCAACGCCGGTCAGGTCGTCGATCTCGACGTGGTGAGGCGGGATTTCGAGGTCGTGGGAGACCACGAGTTCGCGGTCAGCACGTTCATGCTGGGCGCCGAGATCGTCGACGCTGACACCGAGTCTCGCCAGAAGGGCGATCCGTCGCAGAGCCACCCCACCGCGGTCGAGCAATACCGCTCCAAGTACGTCTTCCTCGCGCCGAGCGACTACGATGAGAGCTACGTCGACATCATCCAGCCGCTCGACGCGAGGATCACGCTCGACGACGCCCCCGTCGACGTCGCGCCGACCCCGATCGGCAACGGCTCCGGCTTCGGCGTCGCGCGCGTCCGGCTCGGCCCCGGCAACGGCGGCGCGCACGTGCTGACCGCCTCGGCCCCTGTCGGCATCCAGGTGCTCGGCTACGGCGCCTACACGAGCTACCAGTACCCTGGCGGGCTCAACCTCGTCGTCATCGCGCCTCCGCCGCCCCCGCCGCGCTGACCGCGCGCGGTGATCGTCGTCGCGCGTCGCGCTGGTTGTCTTTCCCGGTCTCCTGAACTAGCACCCTCGCATGACGGACGAGCCGCGCTCCTCGGCACGTCGCGCCCGCCGCGCCGCGCTCTTCGTCGTCCTGGCCAGCCTCGCCTTCGCCGCGAGCGGCCCGCTCGCCCGCTATGCGCGCCCGGTCCACCCGCTCGCCATCGCCTTCGGCCGGGTCGCCCTCGCCGCGATCGCGCTCTCCCTTGTCGACCTGCGCGCCATCGCCCGCTCGGCTGCCGGCCTCTCGCCGCGCCAGCGCGCCGCCGTCCTCTGCGCCGGCCTCCTGCTCGCCGTCCACTTCGCGCTCTTCCTCTGGGGGCTCGACCGCACGTCCCTCGCCGCCGCGCTCTCGCTCGTCTCGCTCGAGCCGCTCGCCGTCGTGCTCTGCGCGTGGGCGTTCTTCGGCGTCCGCCCCACGCGCTCCGAGCAGGCGGGCGTGCTCCTCGCCACCGTCGGCGCGCTCGTCGTCGCGCGCTCGGCCGGCGCCGGCGATCACCGGCTCTCGGGCGACCTCCTGGTCGTCGGCGCCACCCTCCTCTACGGCCTCTACGTCTCCTTCGCCCGCGCGCTCCGGGACGCGCTGCCAGCGCGGAGCTACGCCGTCCTCGTCTACGGCAGCGCCGCGGTTTTCCTCGCCGTGGCGCTCCCGTTCGCGCCCGGCGCGCTCGAGGGCGTCGCCCCGCCGCCGGCCCACGCCGCCGTCGCCATCGTCGCGCTCGCGCTCGTCCCCACCGTCGTCGGCCACACAGCGGTCCAGATCGCGGCGCGCCGCATGTCCCCGTCCATCGTCGCGCTCGTGTCCCCCGGCGAGACGCTGGGCGGGATCGCCATCGGCGCCCTGTGGCTCCGCGCCACCCCCACCGCCCTCGAGATCGCGGGCGCCGCGGTCATCCTCCTCGGCGCCACCGTCGCGATCCTCGGGTCGAGCTCGTCCGCGGCCACGAGCGCAGGCTGACGCGTCCCTCCCGCGCCGCGGCCCCGGCTGGCGCGCGATGCCCGTCGCGGCGTGAAGGCGTGACAGCGTGTGTCCGTGCAGCGGTCGCGCCGAGCGCTCACCGGCTCTGCCGGGACGGAGCTTGCCCGTGAGCGCCGCTCCGGTCGGACTCCGCGCCACGAACACAGGGATTTCGCGGGAGAGCCGCCCGCGCGCGCTTGACGGTCGATGATTCGAAAGAACGCTTCGCCCATGTATGGTGGGCTGTTTCGAAACATCCTGTTTCCGTTCTACGAGACCCGTTTGAGGGGCAGGGAGACCCTGAAAGACCTGGAGCAGATAGAGCGCTCCCAGTGGCGATCGGAAGACGAGATTCGCGATCTCAGCTTCCGGCGGATGCTCGCCGCCCTCCAGTTCGCCGAGCAGCACGTCCCGTTCTATCGGGCTCGCTTCGCCGAGCACGGCGTGCGCGCCGCCTCGGTGAAGGCGCCGGAGGACCTGCTGCGGTTCCCCGTCCTCACGAGGGCCGACCTCCGCGCCCACGGGCAGGACCTCCTCGCCGAGGGCTTCGTCGGCCGGCTCTATGCGAGCGGCACGGGCGGGTCCACGGGGGAGCCGGTGCAGTTCCGCTTCGACCACCGCACGTACGAGCGCCGCATCGCGGCCGCCATGCGGTCCGACGGGTGGGCGGGCGCCCGGCTCGGCGACCGGGAGCTCCACCTGTGGAGCGCCGTGCTGGTCAGCGAGACGCTCGCGAAGAAGGCCAAGCGCTCCCTTCACGAGGCCATCCTCCGCAAGAAGATGGTCTCCGCCTTCGACCTGTCCGAGCGGCGCCTCGCCGCCTTGCTCGACGAGATCGCGCGGTACCGGCCGCAGCTCATCGTCGGCTACGCGAGCGCGCTGTACCACGCGGCGCGCTACGCGCTCTCGGACGGCCGCGCGCTCCCCGCGCCGCGCGGCATCGTCACCAGCGCAGAGCGGCTGTTCGCGCACCAGCGCGACGCCATCGAGCGCGCGTTCGGCGCGCCGGTGTTCGATCGGTACGGCTGCCGGGAGCTCATGCTGATCGCCGCCGAGTGCGGGCGGCACGCCGGCAAGCACATCAACATGGAGAACGTGTTCGTCGAGCTGATCCGCGACGGGCGGCACGCCCTGCCCGGCGAGGCTGGCGAGGTCGTCGTGACCGACCTCGTCTGCCGCTCGATGCCGCTCATCCGCTACAAGAACCAGGACGTCGCGATCGCCGCCGGCGCGCCGTGCGCCTGCGGCCGCGGGCTGCCGATGCTCGCCTCGGTCGAGGGCCGCGTCCTCGACCTGCTCGTCGGCCCCGACGGCGAGCTGCTCGCCGGGGAGTTCTTCCCGCACCTCATCAAGGACCAGCCGACGATCGCCCGCTACCAGGTCTACCAGGACCGGCGGCGCGCGCTCACGGTCAAGCTCGTGCCGGGCAAGGGCTTCCAGCCCGAGACCGCGAGGCTCATCGAGCGCGTCGTCCGGCAGCACCTGGGCGAGCGCGCGGAGGTCCGCGTCCAGATCGTCGACGACATCCCCCTCACGAGCGGCGGCAAGCACCGGGTCACCCTCTCCGAGGTCCCCGTCCAGCTGGGCCGGGGGCGCGCAGCATGAGCGTCGCCGGGGTCGGGCGCGGGCCTGCCGCGCCGCGCCGCGCGGCGCCCCCGGCGACGCTGGGCTGCCCGGGGCCTCGAGCGGCGCCGGCGCCGGCGCCGGCGCCGGCCGCGGCCACGCCCCACGCCAAGCGCGGCGCTCACGGTCACAGCGCGCTTTCTACAGATCTGCTGGAGCGCCTGGCGGCCGGCGCGCCGCGGCCTGCTCACCCGTCACGGTCCTCGGCGCGCGGCGTCCCCCGAAGCGCTGGCGGAGCCGCGCGGTCCGGGGTATTGGGCAGAGCAGTACGATGTCCGACGTGCAGAGACCGCTTCCGCCGAAGAAGGACGTCGCGCTGGCTCTCCTCGAGCGAGAGCCGAGCGTGTTCATCCACCTCGATCCGCGCCGGCCCGGTGTCTCCGTCCCCAAGTGGTTCACGGGACAGCCGCAGCTGATCCTCCAGGTCGGCATGAACATGGCGATCGCCATCCCCGACCTCAAGGTGGACGACGACGGGATCAGCTGCACCCTGTCGTTCAACCGCGCGCCCTTCTGGTGCCGCTTGCCGTGGCACGCGATCTGGGCGCTCGTGAGCGAGGACCAGCGCGGCATGGTGTGGCCCGAGGACATCCCGGCCGATCTCGCCGCGCAGAAGCAGCAGCGCCCGGCCGTCGCCCCGCCGCAGAAGCCCGCCAAGAGGCCGCGCCCCCGGCTCGCCGCCGTCGCGCCCCCCAGCAGCGACGAAGAGCGGAGCGACGAGGCGGCGGACGAGGCGCGGGCGCGCGACAGGGCGCGCCCCCAGCTCGAGGCCGTGGAGGCCGGCGAGCGCCTCGGCGCGGGCGAGGCTCCGGCGCGGGACGCCGGTGCGGCCGTGAGGTCGCTCGCGCCGGTGCCGGCGCCGGCGCTCGCGCCGGTGCGGTCCACCGAGGAGCGCGAAGACGACGAATCGGGGGGCTCTGGTGAGCCCGAGCCCAAGCCTCGCCAGGGAGCGGGCAAGCCGAAGCGGGAACTGCCCCCTTATTTGCGGGTCATCAAGTAACGCTACTGACGCTACTGCTTGACGGTGCGGCTCGGCCATTCCAACTCTGGCCGGCCATGCCTCGACCGTTGCAGCGCGTCCTCACTGCGCTCCTGCTCCTCGGCGTCGTCGTCGCCCTCGAGTTCGGCTTCGAGACCCTGTTGCCGGACGCCGCCTGGCGGCAGCTCGCCCTGTTCGCGATGGTCAACGTCATCGCGGCGCTCTCGCTCAACGTCATCAACGGCATGGCCGGCCAGTTCTCGATCGGCCACGCCGGCTTCGTCGGGATCGGCGCGTACACCGGGGCGGTCGTCGCCGGCAACCTGCACCAGCACCTCGGCGGCGGCGAGCCGCTCTTCGGCAACTCGTTCGTCGTGATGCCCGCGGCGCTGCTCGCGTCCGGGCTCGTCGCGGCCCTCTTCGGCCTCGTGGTCGGCCTGCCGAGCCTCCGGCTGCGCGGCGACTACCTCGCCATCGTGACCCTGGGGTTCGCCGAGATCTTCCGCCTGACGATCGCGACGGCGACGACCGGCGGCCCTGACCAGGGGGCGCTCGGCAAGCTCCTCGGGGCGCTCGGCGGCCCGATCGGCTACGCCGGGCCCGACGACACCGGCGTGCCGCAGTACGCCGGCCCGTTCTGGATCTTCGGCGCCGTCGTGATCGCGACGATCCTCGCCTGGCGGCTGAAGTTCTCCGGCTGGGGCCGCGCGCTGCGCGCGCTCCGCGAGGACGAGATCGCCTCCGCCGCGGTGGGCGTCGATCCGACGCGCTACAAGGTCACGTCGTTCGTCATCTCCGCCGCCGGCGGCGGCATCGCCGGCGCCCTGCTCTCCTCGATGCGCGACGGCAACCCCACGGTCCAGCCGGACCAGTTCACGTTCAACTACTCGTTCGACGCCATCACGATGGTGATCCTCGGCGGCTCGGGCAGCGTCTCCGGGGCGATCCTCGGCGGCGTGTTCGTGACCTTCACGGTGAAGCTCATCGAGCAGCTGCAGGGCCTCGACAGCGTCCTCGCGCTGAAGGCGGCCTACCCCGCGCTCGATCTGAACGCCCTCAGGATGGTGCTCTACGCGGGCATCCTCATCGGGCTGATGGTCCTCCGCCCCGAGGGCCTGTTCGGCGAGCGCGAGCTCTTCGGCCGGCGCTGGTCGCGCAGGAAGCGCTCCCCGGTGGGCCCGGCCGAGCCCGTCCCCGCCACGACCGGCGTGGAGGTGGCCGTCGGGCACGGGGGCGCGCTGCCCAGCCCGGGCGCGCCGCCGGACGAGCCGCCGCCCGGCATCACCGTCGGCCGCGAAGGCGCGCCGACCGGGAGGGAGCTCGAGTGAACCTCGATCTGAAGCACGTGACCAAGCGGTTCGGCGGCCTGCGGGCCGTCGGCGGCGTCTCCTTCACCGTGCCCGAGCGCTCGATCTTCGGGCTCATCGGCCCGAACGGCGCGGGCAAGACGACGGTGTTCAACCTGATCACCGGCGTCTACAAGCACGACGAGGGCGCGATCCGCTTCGGCGGGACCGACCTCGCGCCGCTCCGGCCGAGCCAGATCGCGCGCCTCGGCATCGCCCGCACGTTCCAGAACATCCGCCTCTTCGGCCAGCTCACGGTGCTCGAGAACGTGCTCGTCGCCTGCGAGAACCTGCGGAGATCCACGCTCGCCTCCGCCCTGCTGCGCTCGCCGTTCTTCTACAAGGACGAGCAGGAGATGACCGAGCGCGCCCTCTCGCTGCTCTCGGTGTTCAAGCTGGAGGAGATGGCCGACGAGATCTCGACGTCGCTCTCGTACGGCAACCAGCGCCGCCTCGAGATCGCCCGGGCGATGATGCTCAAGCCGAGGCTGCTCCTGCTCGACGAGCCGGCGGCGGGCATGAACTACGGCGAGGCCGAGGGGCTCAAGCAGCAGATCCGCTGGCTGCGCGACACCTTCGACATCACGGTCGTGCTGGTCGAGCACAACATGCAGGTCGTGATGGGCGTGTGCGAGGAGATCCACGTCCTCGATCACGGCGAGACCATCTCGCACGGCACCCCGGAGGTCGTGCGCAGGGACCCGAAGGTCCTCGCCGCGTACCTCGGCGAGGAGATCGACGACGAGGCGGCCGGCGCGGCGGCGGAGGAGCCCGCATGAAGACATCGCATCCGACGCGGCAGCCCCCCTCGGTGGCCCCCGGCGACCCCCTGCTCGTCGTCGAGGATCTCGCGGTCAGCTACGGCGGCATCAAGGCGCTCAAGGGCGTCAGCCTCGAGGTGCGGCGCGGCGAGATCGTGGCGATGATCGGCGCGAACGGCGCCGGCAAGACGACCACGCTGAAGACGATCGTCCGCCTCCTCCCGATCGCCTCCGGCCGCGTCCGCTACGACGGCAAGGACCTCGCGTCCGTCTCGACGGAGGAGCTCGTCGCGGCCGGCGTCTCGCTCGTCCCGGAGGGGCGTGCGATTTTCTCGAACCTCAGCGTCCGCGAGAACCTCGAGCTCGGCGCGTGGTGCCACAAGCACGGCCCCACCATGGCGGAGACCGTCGACGACGTGGTGAAGCTCTTCCCCCGGCTGGGCGAGCGCATGCACCAGCACGGCGGCACGCTCTCCGGCGGCGAGCAGCAGATGCTCGCGATCGGCCGCGCCATGATGGCGCGCCCCGCCATGCTGCTCCTCGACGAGCCGTCGCTCGGCATCGCGCCGCGGCTCGTCGCAGACATCTTCGAGTCGATCGCCAAGATCGCGGCGTCGGGAACTACCGTACTCCTCGTCGAGCAGAATACCCGACTGGCGCTCAAGTACTCGATGCGCGCCTACGTGCTCCGTACTGGGCAGATCGCCATGAGCGGCGAGTCGAAGGACCTCGCGGCGAACGAAGAGATCCGCGCGGCCTACCTCGGCGGCTGATCCCGCCGCTCCCGCGTCGACGCGTGTCGGCGCGCCGCGAATCCCCCGGACGGGTCGCAGATCATCGCGGATCGCAGCGGATCGCAGCGGATCGCAGCGGATCGCAAAAGAGACAGGCGGAAAGCGCTGGTGTTTCAAGCGCGTATCAACGCATCGCGTGATGCGCTGAGGCGCGATTGATATCGCTCTTTGCCGAATATGGAGTATGGTCACTGTGAGCCAGGCCATGAAGACCTGGTTTTCACAGCGGCGGTCAGCGCCGGCCGCTGACGGGGGATACCCATGGAGATTGAGAGCACGACCCGCGTTCTGGTGATCGATGACGACGCCAGCAACTCCCAGCCGCTCGTCCACTTCCTCTCATCCCGGGACTACACGGTGGAGACGTGCTGCGGGCTCGGCCATGCGCGTGACGTGCTTGCCCGCTGGCGTCCTCATGTGATGGTGCTCGTGCCGCGGGAGGAGGCGGAGCTCCACAGCGAGATGGAGCAGCTCCGCCGCATGTCGCCGCGCGTGCCCGTCGTGGTGCTCACGCCCGCGGCCGGCCCCGAGCTGATCCTGGACATGGAGGCGTTTGCGCCCACGGTGCCCGCGTGCCCGTCGCGCGGCCTCGCGTACATCGAGTCTGCGGTGGCCGACGCCTCGGCCATGGGCTGAGCGCGGCCAGTCGCGGGCCGGGGCCCGCGCTCGCCGCGGGCCTGGTCCCACCCGCGGCAGGCGCCCATCGCAGCGGCTCGCCTCAGGCGGACGGCTCGATCCCGTCCGGCAGCCCGTCGAAGAACTCCTCCACCACGGACGCGAGCCAGGCCCGCACCGGCCCGGTCGCACACACGCTCCTCACGACGGGCCAGAGCGCATCCGCGAGCGCGCCGACGTCGAGCTCGGGCGCGATCCCGAGGCGCCCCAGCGCCTCGCCGAGCGGCTCGCCCGCGTGCGCCGCCACGAACGCCGCGATCGCCTCGCTGGTCCGCGCCCGGACGGGCCGATCCCGGAGCAGCTGCGCGGCGATGTCGGCGCCGAGCTCCTCGGCGATCGCCGAGCTCTTCGCGTCGAGCTGACCGACGAGCGCGCAGATCTCCTGCTCCAGCACCCACGTGGCGACCTGCTTGCGCAGGCCGACGAACTCGGGCGTGTCGCCCTTGGCGACGAGGAGGTCGTGCACCTGGCGCATCGCCGTGCGCGAGAAGCCCTGCAGAAACCGGCGGATCTCCGGCTCGAGCCGCCGCTCGAACTCGCCCCGCATCGCGCCCATCGTCTTGCCGACCCCGCCGAGGCCGAAGGGGGCGACCCGCTTGAGGAGCGCCGGCAGGCCCCACTCGGCGAAGAACGGGTTCACCTTCTCGGAGAATTCCATCAGCGTGTCGTAGAGGACGTCGCGCATCACCGCGTCGAGCGCCGCGCTCTCCAGCACCTCGCGCACGAGCCGCTCCGGCACGATCTTCGGCTGCTCGAGGATGCGATCGAGCTTGTCGCGGGCGCCCTCCGGCAGGAGCTCCTTCCCGCGCCGCCGCTCGGCGCGCGCCGCCTCGACGAGCGCCGCGAGCGCCGCGGCGGCCGCGGGCCGGACCGCCCGCCGGAGCGGCTCCTCCGCCGCAAGGGCCTCGAGCGCGCGCCCGATCGCCCCCGCGTCCACGAGCTCGCCCAGCGGCGTCGCGAGCAGCGCGGCGAAGCCGGCGGGCAGCCGCTCCCGGAAGTCGCGCGCGGCGGCCTCGGAGACGAGCCGCGCCTCGAGGAACGCGATCTGACGAGCCTTCAGTTCATTAAGTAGCGCCCGATCCATCGGGGAACCGATAGCCCCGAGCCCCCGCTGGTGCCAGGCGCAGATGACCCCGGGCCTCCGCCGACGCGGCACGCGGCGCGCGGCGCGCGGCCCCTGCCCGAGCCTTGAAATCGCGCAGTACTGTGAATCTGCCCAGCGGGTGAGCACCCTACTCATCGAACGTGGATTCGGAGGAGCCTTACCAAAAACACCTTACTTGGAGCTCCAGTGTCCGGGGACGCCCTGAGTCGCCGCGCCGCTCGCGCACGTGCGTTCGCGAGGCAGACCTGCGGGCAGCGCCGCGCGCCCGGGCGAAGCGGGATTGTCGGCGATTGTCATTTTCCGCGGGGAGCGACTCGGGCCGAAGTCAACTTTGCGCACCTCGCGACAGTGAGTTGCAACGAATTACAAGTGCCTGACAACTTCGGATCCGGCGGATGGTACGCGTTCGTTGTCTGCCGGCGCCTGCAGGGGTGGAGATCGGCGCTCTCGCCCGTTCCCACGGCTGCACGCAACCCGCCGGCGGTAGGTGCTCGCGATGCTCTCCCTGCTGCTCTGTGTCCTGTACTTCGGCGTGCTGCTCGGTCTCAGCGCCTACGGCCTGCACCGGCTGCACCTCGTGGTCCTCTGTCGCCTGAACCGCGCGAAGATCACCCGCGCGCAGGAGGTCGCGGCCCTGACCGATCGCGACCTCCCGCCGGTGACGATCCAGCTCCCGCTCTTCAACGAGTCGACGGTCGCGGCGCGGCTGCTCGATGCCGTCGCGAAGATGGACTACCCGCGCGACAAGCTGGAGATCCAGGTGCTCGACGACTCGACGGACGAGACGCAGGGCCTCGTCCGCGCGCACGTCGAGCGGCTGCGCGCGCAGGGCCTCGACGCGGTGTACCTGCACCGCGTGGATCGCGTCGGCTACAAGGCGGGGGCGCTCGACGCGGGGCTCAAGGTCGCGAAGGGCGAGCTGGTCGCGATCTTCGACGCCGACTTCATCCCGCAGCCGGACTTCGTCCGGTCCATCGTCGGCCACTTCGAGGACCCGACGGTCGGCATGGTGCAGACGCGGTGGGGCCACCTGAACCGCGACGTCTCGATCCTCACGCAGGTGCAGGCGCTCATGCTCGACGGCCACCACCTCGTCGAGAACCGCGCGCGCTTCGGCGCCGGCCTCCTGTTCAACTTCTCCGGCACCGGCGGGATGTGGCGCAAGGACGCCATCCGCGAGGCCGGCGGCTGGCAGCACGACACGCTGACCGAGGACCTCGACCTGTCGTACAGGGCGCAGCTCGCGGGCTACCGCTTCATCTACCGCGAGGACGTCGTCTCGCCGGCGGAGCTCCCCGAGGACATCTCGGCGCTGCGCGCGCAGCAGTACCGCTGGGCCAAGGGCACGGTGCAGACGTCGCGCAAGCTGATGGCGACCGTGCTGAGCGCGAAGCTCTCGGTCGGGCAGCGGATCGAGGCGTTCTTCCACCTCACGCCGCACTTCGCCTACCCGCTGCTGGTGCTGCTGAGCGTCCTCCTGCTGCCGGCGCTCGTCCTGTTCCCCGCGGCCGACACGCTGACGATGGTCGCCATCGATCTGCCGCTCTGCACGGCGACGACGGGGTCGCTCGCGGCGTTCTACATGCTGGCCGAGACGGCGCAGGGCCGCTCGCGCTGGGGCGCGGTCAGGCGCCTGCCGATGCTCATCGCGCTCGGGACGGGGCTCGCGCCGTACCTGTCGAAGGCCGTGATCGAGGGGCTCCGCAGCATGTCCGGCGAGTTCGTCCGGACGCCGAAGCAGGGCGACAACAAGGGCCGGTACAAGGTCCGCACGGACCTGCCGATCACCGAGGCGATGCTCTCGGTGCTGTCGTGCGGCGCGGTGGTCGCGTCCGTGGAGACGGGGCACTACTTCGCCACGCCGTTCGCGGTGCTCTTCGCCGTCGGCTACCTCTACGTGGCGGTCCTGGTCGTCCAGGAGCAGATCGTGCGCCGCCGCGATGCGACCTCGAGCGCGCCGGTCGTCGGCTGGAGCGACGCGCGGCCGAGCGAGGCGGCCGTCGTGGGCGCCTGGTCCCGGCAGTCGACGAAGGAACGCCACCTCGGCGATCTTGCCGTCTGAGCGGATCGTCGCCGCCGAGCCCAGCCAGCGCCCGCGGTCGCGCCGGTGGGCCTGCCGGATCCCTGGCCGCCGGCTCGAGGGTGCGAGGTGTGGGGCGCTGCTCGTGTCGTCGCGGGTCCGCTCCGAGCGCCGCGCTGCCCGGGGGGCTCCACGAAGCGTGCCTGGTGTACATCGGGCGAAGCCTGCGTAACCCCCTAGACCTCACCGACGCAGGCTGGCATTCTGCCCTCCAGGCCGGTCGGGGGACCGCACGCGGCTTCCTGAACGGTCTTCAGGGGTTGCGGCGCGTCCCCCCTTCTGCAAGGGCGATGGGGGTGTCATGACGAAAGCCGAAATCGTTCAGGCGGTCTACTCCCGCCTTGGGGGGTTCTCGAAGAAGGAATCTGCCGATCTGGTGGACCTCGTGTTCGAGACCATGAAGGAAACCCTGGGGCGCGGGGAGAAGATCAAGATCTCTGGATTCGGCAACTTCGTGCTGCGCGACAAGCGCCAGCGGCAGGGCCGCAACCCGCAGACCGGCGACCCCATCCTCATCACGGAGCGCCGGGTCCTGAACTTCAAGGCGAGCCAGATCTTGAAGCAGGTCCTCAACCCGCGTGAGACGGCCTCGGCGGCCGAGGAGTAGACCGCTTGGCGGTGCGCGCGCAGCTTCCGGCGAAGCTGTACTACCGGATCGGCGAGGTGGCCGGCATCGTGGGGGTCGAGCCGCACGTGCTCCGGTACTGGGAGACGGAGTTCCGCTCCATCCGCCCGCAGAAGTCGGCGAAGGGGCAGCGGGTCTACAGCCGGCGCGACGTCGAGACGCTCCTCAAGGTCAAGGAGCTGCTCTACTCGCACCGCTTCACGATCGCGGGCGCGCGGCGCAAGCTGCGCGAGGGCGGCATCGAGCCGCCGGCGCCGGACGCGGGCGCGAGCCACGAGGAGGTGCAGCGGATGCGCACGGCCCTCGTCGAGATCCGGACCGAGGTGCTCGCGCTGATGGATGAGCTCGAGCGCGTCTGAGCTTCACGGCGTGGCGCCGGGCCTCGGGTTGCGCCTTGCGTTGCCGGCCGGGGCGAGCGAGGCGCCGAAGGAGGCGCTGCCCGCGATCGACGTCTCCGCGATCCCGGGGGCGAAGGTGACGCTCCTGCGGGGCGTCGAGGCGGATGGGCTCTCGCTGCGCGCCGTGTGCGTGACGGCCCCGTCGCGGCAATGGGTGACCGGCCTGGAGGAGCTCGTGCTCGATCGGGCCTCGGGGCTCGTGCGGGGGGGCCTCGGGGTGGCGATCGAGCGGTGGGAAGCAGGGCCGATCCACGCGCAGTCGCAGCGGTTCGAGCAGGCGTTCGAGGGGGCCGGGAGGGCTGGTGCGCGCGCGGTGGTGATCCGGGGGCAGCACGTGCTCGGCTTCGCCGGGAGCGAGCACGACGCGGCGCTCTGCAGCCTGGCCTGCCTCGAGCCTGCGCAGGGGGCGGGCGCCCGGTGCGGCGCGCTGCTCGGGGCGACCGCGTTCGAGGGCACGTTCGTGGCGCCGCCTGAGCCGGGGCTGGTCGTGCGGATGATCTTCCTCGCCGCGGAGCAGCCCGTCGCCACGACCGCGGCGCTCGGAGTGCTCGCGGCGGCGGGGGTGACCGTCCTGCTGGCGCGGCGGCCGCGACCGCGGCCCTAGGACGGGGAAGAGGGGCTCGTGGAGAACTGCCCGGCCCTCGGAGAGGGTGCTCGTCGCGCGGCGCACGCAGGGCCGAACTCGCCTTGGACGCTTTGTCTCCGGCGCGCTGCGCACGCCGGAGACAAAGCGTCCAATGGGCTCAGACAACGGCCCTGCGTGCGCCGCGCGACGAGCACCCTCTCCGAGGGCCTGACGGTATTCGAGATGTTTGAAGAGAGAGGCGTCGCCGGGGTGATCACTCGGCCGGGCAGGGGGAGCGATCAGAACGGGATGTCGTCGTCGTTGCCGCCGCCGTAACCGCCGCCGCCGAAATCGTCGGGCGGAGGACCGGGATCCTGCGCAGCCGGCGCGGGGCGACCACCGCCGCCGCGGTTGTAGCCGCCACCCGCCGGGCGGCCTCCGCCGCCGCCGGCGCCGCCGCCACCGTAACCGCCGCCACCACCGCCACCGCCGCCGCTGTAGCCACCGCCACCACCACCACCGTAGCCACCGCCGGGATCCGCGCCGAACGCGCCTGCGTCATCACCGGCAGCGCCGCGACCGCGGGCCCCGCCCGTCAGCAGGACGTTGTTCGCGATCACCTCGGTCTTGTAGCGCTTGTTGCCATCCCGGTCGTCGTAGCTCGACGTGCGGAGCGAGCCCTCGATGAAGATCGAGGAACCCTTGCTGAGGATCTTGCCCAAGGCCTCGGCGCGCTTGCCCCAGATCACGACATTGTGCCAGTCCGTCCGTTCTTTCCGGACCTTGTCGCGGTCCAGGTACGACTCGGTCGTCGCGAGCCGCAGGTTCAAGACGGCCTGACCTCCCTGGGTGAACCGGAGCTCTGGGTCGGCGCCCAGGTTGCCGAGCAGCATTACGCGATTCAAGCCTTCGGCCATCGTCACTCCTTCCCTAGGAGGGGCTCAGCGCACGCTGCGCTGAACGAACGTCGCCTGCTTCACTCCCCCATGGGGGCCGACGCGTCAAGGGTCGTGGCGCGCCGAAAAGCACGCGGCGCGCCCGCGCGGCGGGACCGGCGTGGGCCTCGGCACGGGCGGCGCGGCGTCGCTCGAGCGCCGCTCGATCACGGTCCGATCGCCGTCCAATTTCGCCCGGTTCCGCGCAATGCCGCGTGATTCCGCTCACCCGCCCGCTCCGGCTTGCGCGAGGAGGTCGGACAGGAAGAGCCGGGCGATCGTGAAGTAGAGGAGGATCCCCAGGACGTCCACGAGGCTCGCGATGAACGGCGTGGAGCTGGTCGCCGGATCGAGGCCGATGCGCCGGAGGAGGAGGGGGAGCATGGCGCCGACGGTGCAGCCCATGAGGACGATCGCCATCAGCGTCGCGCCGATCGTCAGGACGAAGCCGGTGCCGTCGCCCCAGAGCCAGACGCGGAGCATGCCGATGGCGGAGAGGATGAGGCCGAGCACGACCGCCTGGCCGAGCTCGCGGACGAGGACGCTCGCCCAGTCGCCGACGCGCAGATCGCCGACGGCGAGGCCGCGGATGATGAGCGACGACGACTGCGAGCCGGAGTTGCCGCCCGTGGAGATGAGCAGCGGCACGTAGTAGGCGAGCGTCGCGACGGCCTCGAGGTCGTGCTCGAAACGCCGGAGCACCTCGCCGGTCATGAACTCGCCGACGAACAGCACGGCGAGCCACGGGGCCCGCTTCTGGATGAACGTCCAGAAGCTCGTCTTGAAGTAGCTGTCCTCGATGGGGCCGACCGCGCCGAGCCGCTGCATGTCCTCGGACTGCTCCTCCGTGAGGACGTCCATCACGTCGTCGACGGTGATGACGCCCAGCAGCTTGCGATCCGCGGAGAGCACGGGCAGCGCGTTGAAATCGTACTTGGCCATGGTCCGCGCGACCTCTTCCTGATCGGTCTCGGGGCTGACGGCGAAGACGTTCTCGGTCATCACGTCCGCGAGCCTCTCGGACGGCGAGGCGAGCAGCAGATCGCGCAGCGACACGACGCCGATGAGGTGCCCGCGATCGGAGACGATGTACACGTAGTAGATGGTCTCGGCGTCCTCGCCGACGGCACGGATGCGCTCGATCACGTCGGCGACCTTGAGGTGGATGCCCACCGACACGTAGTCGGTGGTCATGAGGCCGCCGGCGCTGTCCTCGGGCCACTTGGCGAGCTCCTCGACCTCGGCCGCGGCCTCGGGGTCGACCTTCTCCAGCGTGGAGAGCAGCGTGCCGCTGACCTGGTCCGGGAGGGCCTCGATGAGGTCCGTGCGGTCGTCGGCCGCCATCTCGGAGACGATCGGCGCGATGCTCTCGATGCCCATCTGCTCGACGAGCGCTTCCTGGGTCTCGCCGTCGAGGCGCTCGAAGATCGGCGCGGCCTCCTCGGCCTTGAGCGCCATCAGGACCTTCGCCGCTTCGGCGTCGTCCAGCAGGCCGATGAGGTCGGCGAGATCCTCGTCATGGATCTCGTCCAGCAGGTCGGACAGCTGCGCCGGATCCTCGGTGAGCAGCTGCCGTACCTCCGGGACCATGGCGAGGGCGACGCGCAACATGCCCGGGCACTGACCACAACTCGGCCCTGCTGGGAAGCGGCAAACCCCACCGGCGCCGGGCCCGCGAGCAACCCACCCCCGCATCGACCGAGGTTGGGTTGCGGCGCCGCGGCCGACCGAGGTTGAGCCTCCCGCGACCCCCGGTCGCGAGCGATGGAGGCCGGTCTCCCGGGACCGTGAACGGGTGATTTGCACTACAGTGATAAGTGAACTTTCTCTATTGGCCGACCCGTGTCGGGGACCAGGTCGGGAGCCAGGTCGACCCAGGTTGAGGAGCGGGTCGCCTACTGCGTTGGCTGTCGCGCAATCAGGTTGACGTCGCGGCGGCCCGCGGGGCATGGAGGGTACGGCGCTGCGGCTGCGGCATCTCGTTTGCTACGGCACCCCTTCGCGGGGTCGAGCGGGGCCGGCCGGGTCGAATTGACAGCCTTCCGGTCGGGTCCCTAGCATCGGGCTCCCGTCGAGCCGTGGATCGCCTGCGGAAGTCGGTCATGGGCCCGTGGACGGCGGGCCTTTTCGGTGGCTTGACCGCCGCGCAACTGGATCGGTGGTCGAAAGGAAAGTCGAATATGACGCGGATAGAGCGTGAGAGCAGGCGCCCGTGGAGGGGCGCGGTGAGGTTCGCCATGGCGGGCCTGCTGATCGCGGGCACAGGCAGCGCTTTCGGATGTCTGAGCCGCCCCATCGCCGAGAACAAGCCCCGGTCGACGTCGACGATCGTCGAGCGGCTGACGCAGAGCTCGGTCGACAAGATCGATCTCCTCCTGGCGATCGACAACTCGGGCTCGATGGCCGACAAGCAGGCCATCCTCGCCACCGCGATCCCCGACCTCGTCCAGGGTCTCGTCAACCCGCGCTGCATCCACAAGGACGGCACGATGGCGACCACGGTCGCCTCGCCCAACACGCCCTGTCCGCAGGACTACAAGCGTGAGTTCGAGCCGGTCAAGGACATCCACATCGGCATCATCAGCTCGAGCCTCGGCGGCCACGGGTCGGGCGCCTGCCAGGGGACGACGAGCGCCTCGAACGTGGACATGGCGCACCTCCTCGCGCGCCGGAGCGAGACCTCCACGACGAACGACATCCCGACCTACCTCAACCTGGGCTTCCTGGCCTGGGACCCGGATCAGAAGCTCGACGGCGAGCCGAATCAGCCGGATCCGAACGACGGCGAGGCGGACATCACCGCCGACTCGAACGCCGACCTCAACGACACGTCGCTGGTCAAGCAGCTCACCGATATGGTCAAGGGCACGGGGCAGACCGGCTGCGGCTTCGAGGCGCAGCTCGAGAGCGTGTACCGCTTCCTCGTCGACCCGGAGCCCTACGAGACGATCGGCATCGACGCGGACGAGAACATCGTCGTCACCGGCGAGGATGCCGTCGTCAAGAAGCAGCGCGCCGACTTCATGCGGCCGAGCTCCCTCCTCGCGATCATCATGCTCACCGACGAGAACGACTGCTCGATCCGCGAGGAGGGCAAGAACTACCTCGTGGCAGAGACCGGGCCGGGCTTCCGCCTGTGGCGGCCGCGCGCCGAGTGCGCCACCGATCCGGGCAACAAGTGCTGCAGGTCGTGCAGCCAGAGACAGGAAGGCTGCCCCAAGGACGACGCGTGCACGGGCCCGGACGGCAACGCCGCCAGGCTGACCCCCGCGGAGGATCCGGTCAACTCTCGCTGCTGGGATCAGAAGCGCCGGTTCGGCTTCGACTTCCTCTATCCGATCGACCGCTACCGGCGCGCCTTCACCGAGGCGCAGATCCCGAACCGCAAGGGCGAGCTGGTCCCGAACCCGATCTTCAGCGATCCGAACCCGGACGACCTCGACTCCAACGTCCGCGATCCCGGGCTCGTCTTCTTCGCCGGTATCGTCGGCGTGCCGTGGCAGGACATCGCGCGTCAGAACGCGCAAGGCCAGCCCGACCTGCTGAACGGCCTCAACCAGGACGGCGAGCCGGTCGGTGGGTTCAAGAACTCCGACGAGCTCAGCGCTCCGGTGGGCGGCGCCGCCAGCGCCTGGGAGCTCATCCTCGGCGATCCCGCGAAGTACCAGGCGCCGAAGGATCCCTTCATGGTCGAGTCGATGAAGCCTCGCTCGGGCACGAACCCGATCACCAACGACACGATCGTCGGGCCGCAGGAGGCGGGCTGGAACACCATCAACGGCCGCGAGTACACGATCCCGGAGGGGAGCACGGGGGACCTCCAGTACGCTTGCATCTTCGATCTCCCCCAAGACGCGGTGAAGACCTGCGACGGGCAGGCTCAGAGCTGCGACTGCAGGGCGGTGGGCGGTCAGGCGACCGACAACCCGCTGTGCAGGCCCGAAGCGGGGAACGATCAGGAGGATCCGGAGCCCAGGTCGACGACGCAGATCAAGGCGAAGGCCTACCCGGGCCTCCGCGAGCTGCAGCTGATCCGGGAGCTCGGCCCCCAGGGCATCGTCGGCTCGGTGTGCCCGCGCCAGCTCAACAACGACGGCGCGGCCGACTACGGCTACCGGCCGGCGATCGGCGCCATCATCGACCGCCTGAAGACGGTGCTCGGCGGCCAGTGCCTGCCGCGCACGTTGACGCCGCACGACAACCAGCAGGTCTCCTGCCTGATCCTCGAGGCGCGCAACTCGCAGGGCCAGTGCAACTGCGCGGATGAGCGGATGCCGGGGCGCCTCGAGGTGACGGGCGAGCATAAGCCCGCGAAGGACGAGGTGCTCTCCCTCGACATCGCGAAGGCCTCCGGCTGGGACTGCGTGTGCGAGATCCAGCAGCTCGAGGGCATGAACGAGGGCGAGCCTGCCTACGAGTGCAGGACCAACGTCGGCGACAACGTTGAGTCCGGTGGCCAGCCGGTGCACGGGTGGTGCTACGTCGATCCGTCGATCCGGCTCGGCGACGCCGCCATCGTGGCCGACTGCCCGTCGACCGAGCAGCGCAAGATCCGGTTCACGGGCAAGGGTGAAGCCCAGCAAGGGGCCACGCTGTTCATCACCTGCTCCGGCGAGTAGGCGGCGTCAGCGGGCGTCAGCTAGCGTCAGCTAGCGTCTGATTGAGCCCGGCGCGCGGGGTGCGATCGTGAGATCGCGCCCCGCGGCGCTTTTGTGGCGCTTTGCGGCTTCAGCGCGGCTCCGGCGAGCCGGCCGGCGGAGCGCTCGGGGGGACCTGCCCGGTTTTGTGCTAAGACCGGACTCCTTCGTGGTGGCACGCAAGAAGATTCTCATCATCGAGGACGAGCCCCACATCGTGCTGGGGCTGACGGACGCCCTCGAGTTCGAGGGCTTCTCGGTGGCGTCGGCCTCGAAGGGGAAGGACGGCGTGCTGCTCGCGCGGCAGGAGAAGCCGGACGCCATCCTCCTCGACCTCATGCTCCCCGACACCAACGGCTTCAAGGTCTGCGAGGACCTGCGGCGCTGGGACGCGTTCGTGCCGATCATCATGCTGACGGCCCGCGGCCAGGAGATCGACAAGATCCGCGGCCTCGACGCGGGCGCCGACGACTACGTGACCAAGCCGTTCAGCGTGGGCGAGCTCATCGCCCGCCTGCGCGCCCTCTTCCGCCGCGCCGCCCGGCCGGCCGAGGCGCCCGTCGAGGTGTTCACCATCGGCAACGTGCAGATCAACATGACGGCCCACACGGTCTCGCGGGGCTCTCGCTCGGATCAGCTGTCGTTCTACGAGGTCGAGCTCCTTCGCCTGCTGCACGAGCGCCTGGGCCAGCCGGTCTCGCGCGAGGAGATCCTCCAGAAGATCTGGGGGATCGAGGCCGGACCGTCGAACCGCACGGTCGACAACTTCATCGTCAAGCTGCGCAAGAAGATCGAGCGCTCGCCCGACAAGCCGGAGCACATCCTCACGGTCTACGGCTTCGGTTACAAGCTCGCTCCCTGACGGAGCGGCAGGACGTTGCGGAGGTCGCAAGGCACCGTCACCGCGGCGTCGGTGATGCGCTTCGGATCTAGCTCTTCGATGCGCGCCCCCTCGCGGATCTGACGCGCCTCGAGGCGCAGCCGGACGAGGCCCGGGCTGCCCGTCTCGCCTGCGTACCCGACCACGTCGCCCGCGTCGAGGCGCGCGCCCGCCACGACGCCAGGGCCAGGGCGATCGAGGTGGCCATGGAGAAGGACGTACCTGCGCACGCGATCCCCGTCGCGCACGTCGTGCGCCGTGGCCACCGTGATGCCGGACAGCGCGCCGACGAAGATGACCTCGGCCTTCCCATACTGGCCCTCGAGCCTGAGCGCTGCCACCCGCTCGCCGCGCGTCGCGGCGATGTCGATCCCGCCGAGCCACGACGGCGGCTCGGGCCGCGCGGCGCCGATCGCGGCGACGAAGCCCGCTGCAGGCAGCGTTCCCGCCCCGGCCGGAGCGTCCTCGACAAGGAGGAACCCCGGCGGCCCGTCCGGCGCGCCGATCGGGAACGTGTACGCGGCGGCGCTCGCCGGACGTTCCGGGCGGCGGGGGATGTGCTCGTGGGCCTGGCTGCGCGTGCCCGCTCCAGCGGGACGCGGGCTGGCAGGGTCAGAGAGCGACGCCGCGCCGCCTTCGGGGAGCGGCGCGCCCGGAGCAGGCAGCGGGACGCAGGCGGCGCCCTCCGGCACGGTGCGCGGGCCGCAGAGCGCCGCCGCGCCCGCGGCGCCGCGCGCTGCGGCCGCCGGAGGGACGACCGCGGGCGGCGGCGGCTCGGGATCGTCGATGCCGCCGAGCGCAAGGACGAGCGCCGACGCCGCGGCGCCGCGCACGAGCGGGGAAGGGGAGACCGCTGCCCTCGTCGGGCGGGCTTGCAATGAGCCGGACACACGCATGCCACGAACGGTCTACCGCATCGCGCGCGGCGGGCGAGCTCGATGCAGCGGCGGCGCGCTCGTCCCGCCCGGCCTGCGCGCGGCGGCCCCGGCGTGGGCGGCGCCGGGCACGCGCGGCCGCGCCCGCCGTGGACGGGAATTCGCGAGGAACAGGCCCTTGTTGCCTGCCGGCTTGCGGAGGCGACGCGCTGTTGATAGCTCCTCTTCGTGCAAAATCGTCAAGCCATCGAGACGACCCTGAACAAGCTGTTCGACGCGGAGCGCACGGCTCGCCGGCTCCACGAAGACCTGACGGCCACGCCCGGCGATGGGCTGCTGGATGTCCTCACGGACGCCATCGCGGCCGCGACGCGCGAGAACGACGAGGACGAGGCGGCGCTCCGGCTGGTGCGTATCGCGTCGCTGCTCGGCGAGCACGAGGGTCCGCGCGCGCTCGACGCGCTCATCGATGTGCTCGCGTCGGAGCACCCCGAGGCGCGCCAGGCGGCGGGCGAGGAGATCGAAACGCTGGCCTACGATCGGTTCAAGGAGGTCGCGCAGGCGATCGAGCGCGCGCTGAAGCGGCTGCCGGTGGGCTCGTCGGCGCTCCCGGAGCTGCCGTACCTCATCGCCGAGGTGCCGGAGCCGGGCGTGCCGAAGCTGCTCAGCCAGTTCCTGAGCCACAAGGATCCGGACGCGGTCGCGGCGGCGATCGAGACGCTCGTCGAGATCGGTGACCCGGCGCATGCGCCGCTCATCCAGCCGCTGCTCGACGACAAGCGCACGGTCGAGCTCGCGGACGACGGCGGCGACGACGCGACGTCGGAGGTCACGATCGGCGAGCTCGCCGAAGAGGCGCTCAGCCTCCTCGCGCCCTACGACGACGAGGAGGACGGGGTCGCCTGATGATCGGCCCGCCGCTGAGCGCGGCGGACGCCGTGTTGTTCGAGCACGCGGTCGTCCCGCGCTACCTCTCGTTCTTCGCCTCGCTGGCGGTCGAGATGCTGCTGCCCTCCGAGGCGGCGCGCATCGTCCACCTCGGCTGCAGGAGCGGCTTCCCCGACGCGATCGTGGCGGACAAGCTGCCCGGCGCGACCCTCGTGGGCGTCGACGGCTCCGCCGCCGCGCTCGAGCTCGCGCGCGACAAGGCCGCGCTGTTCTCCGGGATGAACGCGAGCTACATGCTCGCCGACGCCCTGCCGACGCCGCTGCCCGACGCGAGCTTCTCCCACGCGTTCACGCTGCACCCGGTCTGCCGTCCGGACGAGCGGGCGCAGCTCCTCGCCGAGCTGCGCCGGGTCCTGGTCCCCGGCGGCCAGGCGCTCATCGCGCTGCCGTTGCGCGGCTCGTTCCCGGAGATCGCCGACATCGCTCGGGAGTGCGCGCTCAAGCAAGACCTCTCGGAGCTCGGCGCCGCGGTGGACGCCGCCGCCGTCAGCCGCCCCACGATCGAGACCATCGCCGAGGAGATCGAGGGCGCGGGGCTCGACGAGGTCGAGGTCGACGTCCAGCTCATCGCCGTGTCGTTCGAGAGCGGGCGTGAGTTCCTCGAGGATCCCATCTCGAGGTTGATGGTGATCCCCGAGTCGACGGCGATGCTCGACGTCGAGCCGCAGATCATCGACTCGATGCTCAAGTACCTGCACCACGCGGTCTCGAAGTACTGGTCCGAAGGGGTCTTCGAGCTGACCGTGAACGTCGGGTGCGTGAGCGCTCGGCGCCCGCTGGGCTGACGATCGCCTGACGACGGCTGACGATCGAGCGAGGGGCGCTGGTCGCGCGGAGCGCGGCCTGCGCTAGCGCTCGCGCCCGCCGCCGCGGAGCCCGAGCTCGTCGAGCCCGGCGAGCGCCGCGAGCGAGACCGGGTGGTACGGCGGCCGCGGGGTGATCGGCTTCCGGGCGTCGCCCCCGCGCTCCTCGATGAGCCGCGCGCAGAGCGCGAGGCACCACTTGCCCTGGCACCAGCCGGTGCCGAAGCCCGTGTAGCGCTTGACGGACTCGATGTCCTTGTAGCCACGATCCATCGCGGCCTCGAGCTCGTGCAGCGTCACGTCCTCGCAGCGGCAGACGAGCGTCTTCATCGACCTAGTCGCCCTCGTACTCGCAGCGGGCGTCGCAGGTCTCGAAGATGGTGACCCGGTTCAAGGACGGCAGCGACGGCGCGAGGCGGCTCCAGATCCACCGGGCGAGCACCTCGCTCGTCGGGTTCTCCAGCCCGGGGACCTCGTTCAGGTAGTGGTGATCGAGCAGGTCGTGGAGGGGAGCCCAGGCCTCGTAGAGGTGGCTGTAATCGATGAACCACCCCGTCTCCTCGTTCACCGGGCCGCGGATCGCGACCTCGACCTTGAAGCTGTGACCGTGGAGGCGCGCGCACTTGTGCCCCTGCGGAACCCTGGGAAGGCGGTGGGCGGCCTCGAAGCGGAACTCGTGTACGAGACGGACGTTCATCGGAGCAGCGGTCATGGGGCGGCCGCCGTGGGGCGTCAACGTCCCGCGGCCTCGCGAGGGGCGGTGCGAGGTACGGGGTTCCCTCGAGGCGCTCGAGCGACTATACCCCCGGCCATGCCGCAGAAGCCCGCAGTGAGAGCCAAGAAGAAGCGTCGCGACACGAAGCGCCTGGCGAACTGGCGCGCCAAGAAGGAGCTGCAGAGCGCCCAGGGAACGCCGGCCGAGCCGGCCGCCGCCGCGCGATCCGGCAGCTGAGCCGCGAGCACCGGCCGCGGCCGGTGCTCAGCTCGCCGGCTCGTCCTCTTCGTTGTCGTCCGGCCCCGGCGACGCCGGTCCCCTGCGCCGCGCCGCGCGAACGGTCGCGACCTCGGCCCTGGACGGGTTGATCACGAGGAAGCCATGGTCTGCGTCGAGGAGCGCGACGTCTCCCGGCGATGCCCAGCGGAACGCCCCCGCCACATCCACGATCGACGGCACTTCCAGCAGCTGGAGGAGCACGAGCGAGCGCGGCCCGGACCGGTCGCTGAGCGCGACGCCCACCGGGTGGGCCCGGGCGGAGATCAGGAGGTCGAAGACCGTCAGCTGGTCTCCCACGAGGACCGCCTTCGACGGGAGCTCGGCCCGGGCGTCCGGGGTCGCCAGCATCAGGATCGCATCGCAGAGATCCTCGATGTCGCGGGCGCGATCCTGCAAGAACGGGTCGCCGACGATCCCGTTGGCGGCCCGCGCCACCTCGCGAGCGACCGTCCCGAGCGCCTGCGCGACGTTGCGCCCGCTGGCCGTGAGCTCGAAGGCGCGCGCGCGCAGGCGGCCGTCGCCGATCATCAGGAGGTAGGTCGAGAGGAACGCCGCCTCCTGCGCGAGCCCTCGCTTCGCCGCGCGGGCGTTGAGGTCGAGGAGCGCCTTCTCCGCGATGTCGAAAGCGAACCGCAGGAGCTTCGGATCGCCGCTGCCCTGCCGCGCGCCGAGCGATGAGGTCGCCGGCCGCCGCAGGGCCGCGATGGCGCCGAGCGCGCGCCCCGCGACGACGGGCAACCCCGGCAGCGTGACCTTGCGCGTGCCGCCGCCCGTGCGCCGCCGCCGCTCGCGGAGCTCGTCGAGCACCTGCGCGTGGCGCGCGCCGGCCGCGATCGGCGCGGTCAGCGCCATGACGAGCTCGACGTCGCGCGCCGTGAAGGCGCGATCGCCCGCCCGCTGCACGACCAGGGCGCCGAGCGGGCGGCCGCTGCCGAGGATGGGCGCCGCGAGGAAGACCGGGAAGCGCTCTTCCCGGAGCTCGGGGAACGCCCGGTAGCGCTCGTGCTCGGTCGCCTGGACGACCGAGATCGGCCGCAGGCACTCGACCGCCATGCCCGTGATGCCCTGGCCGACCGAGAGCCGCACCGTGCCGCGCGCCTCGCGCGGAAAGCCGACGTTGCCGCGCAGCACCAGCTCGTCGCCGTCGCCCTCGAGGAGGTACAGCGAGGCCACGTCGGCGCCGAGGATCGCGGCGATCCGCTGCGGCGCCTCGTCGAGGAGGAGCGAGAGCGGCATCGGCTTCGCCACGAAGGCGAGGTACTCGATCACGAGATCCAGGCGCTCATCGCGGCGCACCTGGATCCTCGCGGAGGCGACCGACGGCGGCGCGCCCTCGTCGTCGGTATCCGCGGCGCGGGCCGAGCTGCGGGCCGGGTCGCTCGAGACGGACGCGTCCTCCTCGTCGGGGCCGGGCCCGTCCAGCGCGCGGTCCGGGAAGCTGTCCCGTGAGCCTTCCACGTCGGACGGCGTCGCGGACGGGCTCGCGATCGCTTCGAGCTCCGTGGGCGGATGGGTCGCCTTCGGATCGGTGCGCGACGACATGCCATGATCGCTATCACACACCGTCGCTCGAGCGCACCTTGCTCCCGCCGCCTCCGGACCGCGGCGCGGTCTGGACGGCGCGGCCGCGCGGTGTGCGCGCTCGCTGCGAGCCGCCCGCGCGGCGAGAGCGCGGGTGGGCAGCCGGAGGTCAGGGCGTCCGCAGGTCGACGGGTCCGTCGAGGGGCGGGCGCTGCATCCACCCGAGCGCAGAGAGCCGCGCGCGCGGGGCTGCCGCGGCCGCCGCGCGCGTGAGCGGCCCGGCTCCGCCCGCGCCGATCGCGGTGATCGCGCCGCGGATCGGCGCGAGCAGCGCCGGCGCGGCCTCGGCGCTGCTCGCCGCCACGTGGACCACGCGCGCCGCGGGCGGCAGCAGCAGCGATCGCGGCGCCGGATCCAGGCCGACCCCGTGCCCTCGACCTTCCCAGAACGAGCCCACGGCCTCGAGCGTGGCCCGGTACATGGTCACCTCCGCGCGGGCGGCGCCGTCGAGCGGCCCGCGCGGGACGCGCGCGCCCAGCTCTTCGAGCGCCTCGTGCAGGGCGCGCGCGAGCGCCTCCGCGCGCTCGGCCGGGCCTTCCACCAGCACGAAGCGCGGCGACAGGCAGCCGCGCTGATCGAACGGCGCGACGTCCGCCGCGATGTCCCGCGCCGCCTCGGCGAGGTTCGCGCTCAGGCCGACGACGGCGAGCCCCAGGCCGGCGCCATGCCCGCGCACGAGCACGCCCGGGCCGACCTGGGCCCGCAGTGTGGCCACGGTCTGGTCCGAGCCGTAGACGTGCAGCTCGGCGCCCGGCAGATCCCCGGGGCCGCCCTCACCGGCCGCCGGCGCCCCGGCGTCCCCGAGCGCGATGTCCGCGACCAGCGCGATGGTCCCGCCTGCGCGGCGGAAACCTTCGTCGGCCTGCAGCGCGCGCACGAGGAGCTCCGCGACGACGGGATCGCGGCGGGACGGGCGCACGACGACCTCCGGCGCTGTCGCCGCCGCGACGGCGATGGCCCGCAGCGGCGCCGTGCAGACGTTGGCCGCCAGGACCACGTGGCAGCGGCGCGCGCGCCCCGAGGCCGCCACGAGCGCGTCGAGCTCGCGATCGCTCGGCGCGATCTCGAGGTGGCGGCCGAGCGCGAGCTCCACGCCCTCCTGCGAGAGGCCGCTCGTGGAAGGCAGCCGCTGGCGCGCCTCCTCGCCCAGCGGATCGCGCGCGTCCGCGATCCGCGCCGCCGCGGCGACGGCGCGCTCGACCCGGCGGCGCCGCGCCGCGCCGTCGTCCATCATCACGGGCCGCCGCCGAGCATCTGGTCCATCGCGATCGAGCAGCCGCGCGGCGGCGCCCCGGACGCGCGGCCCAGGAGCTCGACGCCCTCCGCGGTGACGCGCACGCGGTCGGCGGTCTGGATGGCGACCGCCGAGTCGACGTTCGCGAGATCGACGATCCGCGCGAGCCCGATCGCGCCCGCAGGGAGCGGCGCGAGCGTCTCGGGGTCCACCGCGGTGACGCGCGTCCAGGGGGGCGCGAGGTACAGCCCTGGCGCCGCGCGCGGTGCGCCGGCGAGCGCCGCCGCGAGCGTGCCCTCGTAGAGCTGGCTGGAGAGCTCGGTCATGCCGTACTCGCTCACCACATGCGAGAGGGGCACGCCCAGCGCCCGCGCGATCGACGCCCGCAGCTCCTCCGCGGGCACCTCGCGCGAGCGGCCCTTGTAGCCGCCGGTCTGCATGACCCGGCTCCCTTCGGGCAGCAGCGCCGCGCCCTCGGGCAGCTTCGCCTCGATCAGGTGCACGAAAGCGAACGATGTTCCGAGCACGAGCGCCGGCTCGCCCGAGGCGCGCGCCTCGGCGCACGCGCGGGCGAACCCTGCGGCGTCGAGCTCGCCGCCGCGAACGTGCCAGCTCGCCGGCCCCGAGAGGCGCGCCGCGAAGCGGTCGATCATGAACCCGAGCGACGAGTCCGGCGCCTCGTCGAGCGGCGGCGCGAGGACGATCGCCCGGAGCCGCGCGCCGTCGGGCCACAGCAGGCGCTCCCCCCACGCGAGCGCGGCCAGCTCGTACGTGGCGGTCGTGCGGAACGGGTGCTCGCCGCGGGACGCCGCGCCGAGGGAGGTCCCGCTCGTGCGGAAGACGCGCTCGTCCGCCTCCGGCGGGTGGGCCGCGACGCGCGCGAACCGGAACACGTCGCACGGCACAGCGGGGATCTGCGCCGCGAGATCCATCGCGGCGACGTCCGCGCCGCGCGCCTCGAAGAGGCGGGCGACCGGCGCGCAATGCGCGGCCTGGTGCCGGGCGAGGGCGAGCGCGAGCGCATCGAAGGTCTCCGGCAGCGCCCCGCGCTCGCCCTGGTCCTGCGGAGGAGAGGCTCCCGCCGCTCGGCCGGCGCCTGTCGAGCCCGCCCCGTCCACGCGGAGCGACGCCTCGATGAACGCCCGCGCGCGGCGGTGCAGCGCCTCGCTCTGGTCTATCGGTCCCACGGGCACCGGGATAGCACGCGCGTCCTGCTCCGCTCGCGCGCTAGGCCGTCAACACGCGCGCAGCACGCGGGCGAGCGCCCCGGCCGCGGCCGAGAGCAGCGCTTCGGGGATGGTGAGCGCCGGCGTCAGCGTCAGCGTCTCGCCGCGCACCCCGCCCGTGAGGACCAGGTACCCTTCCGCCAGCATCCCGCGCAGGGCCCGGAGCCCGAGCTCGGCGCTCTCGAGCTCGACGCCGACCATGAGCCCCGCGCCCCGCACGTCGACGACGCCCGCCCTGCGTGGGAGCGCCTCCCGCAGCATCGCCTGGAAGCGAGCGCCCACGTCGCGCGAGCGCGCGGCCAGCCGGCCTTCGCCGAGGGCGTCGAGCGTCGCGAGCGCGGCGCTCGACGCGAGGGGCGATCCGGAGTGCGTCGAGGTGTGGACCACCTCGCCCTCGCGCGCCCACGCCCGCATGATCGGCTCGGGCGCCACGCACGCGGAGATGGGCAGCCCGCCGCCGAGCCCCTTGCCGAAGCAGAGGATATCGACCGGCGCCCCGAGCTCTCCTGTGCGCGTCATCGCCCCCGATCGACCGAGGCCGGTCCAGATCTCGTCCGCGATCACGAGCGCCCCGTGCCGGTGCGCCGCTTCGCAGACCGCGTGCAGGAACGCGTCGGGCGGGACGACGCAGCCGCCCCGCCCGAGGATCGGCTCGAGGAGGACCGCGCCGACGTCGCCCCCGCGCAGCGCGAGCTCGACGGCGTCGACCGAGCGCGCGGCGCCCGCCTCGTCGCGCGGGTAGGGCGCGAACGTCACGCGCCGGTTGAGCTGCTCCGCGAAGGGCGCCCTGTAGCTCTCGCGCAGCCCGCACGCCGCGAGCGGCGCGTACCCGAGCCCGTGGTACGCGCCCTCGAACGCGACGAGCCCAGGCCGTCCGGTCGAGAGCGCCGCCGTCTTGACGGCCGCGGTGATCGCGTCGCTGCCGCTCTGGCCGAGCAGCGCCATGGGCGAGGGCCCGGGGTGCAGCGCCGTGAGGCGCTCCAGCAGGGCGATCTTCACGTCGGCCGAGTACACGTCGCCGAGCGCGAGGGTCAGCCGCGACAGCTGCTCCTCCGCCGCGCGCCGCACCGGCGCCGCCGCGTGGCCGAGCAGCAGCGCGCCGAAGCCGGCGCACAGGTCGACGTACCGGTTCCCGTCGACGTCGCAGACGTTCGCGCCGCGCCCGTGCGACAGCACGATCGGCAGCATGTCGGCGCCGCTCTTCTGCGCCCGCGCCTCGCGCCGCCGGCCGAACGCCGGGCACTCGACGCGCTCGAGCCGCTCGAGGGCGCTCCGCGACAGGGGACCAGGCGGCGGCGACAGGATCGCGGGCAGCTCAGCGCCGCTGCCCGCGTCCGGCGCCGCCGGCAGCGGCAGATCGCTGTTCGGCATCGTCCTTACCTCCGCCGGAACCTAGCGCGCCCGCGGGCGGCTGCTCAGGCGCACACCCGGTTTCTCCCGCTGTTCTTCGCGTGGTAGAGGCGCTCGTCCGCGCGCTTGATGAGGTCGTTCGCTGTGCGATCGCCCTCCTGGAGGAGCGCCACGCCGACGCTGATCGTCACGCGGATGCTGTCGGCCTGGAACACGAACAGGTGCTCCGCGACCTTTTGACGCAGGGTCTCGCCGAGGGCCGCCGCGCCCTCGATGGACGTCTCCGGCAGGATGATGGCGAACTCCTCGCCGCCGTAGCGCGCGAAGACCTCGTCGCGGCGAATGCGGCTCTGCACGATGCGCGCGACCTCCTTCAGCACGAAGTCGCCGGCCAGGTGGCCGTGGACGTCGTTGATGCGCTTGAAGTGGTCGATGTCGAACAGGAGGATCGCGAGGTCCCGCTCGTGGCGGCGGCCGCGGATGATCTCGCGCTCGAGCGCCTCGTAGAGGTAGCGCTTGTTGTGGATCTGCGTGAGACCATCGATGATGGTCATCCGGTAGATCTCTTCGTGGTATTGCGCCTCCACGTCGGCGCCGGACAGGAACTTGAAGATCGTGGGGCCGATCTTCACCCGGTCTCCGTTCTTCAGCACCACCTCGCGGGAGATCTGCTCATCGTTGCAGTACGTCCCGTTGGTGCTCCCATCGTCGACGACCATCCAGGCGCTCGGCCGCTGCTCGAAATGGGCGTGCCTTCGTGACACGGAGTCGCCGTCGAGCACGATGTGGTTGTCCGCGCCGCGACCGACCCGCGTCGGGTTGTTCTCCAGCACGAACCGCTTGCCGAGCAGCGTGGGCTCCTTCGTGTAGATCACGACCAGGCAGTCGGTCGTGTTCTTGCTGCCGCCGCCCGGTGGGGGCTGGACCACCTGCGTTACACGAGTCTTTTCGTCGAAGTCACTCACGCGCGCTCAGCCCAACCCGTCGTGCGACCTAGCCTCGACATCGTTCGAGCTCTTCCCGAGACGGAACCTACCCGGGCGTGGCTCTTCGGTCGCGATGCAACGGTTCGATATGCCCTAGCTCGCCCAACGTCAAAGCGTACTGACATGCCCCGACTCCCGTCAAGACGGCCATCCGGGCGGAGCCGTCTTCAGTGCTTCCTCCGCCTTCCCGACCCGACAACGGCCTACGTCGCCTTCTGCGCTCGGTCGTGTCGGTCGTGTCGGTTGCGTCGGTTGCGTCCGTTGCGCCCTTCCACGTTCTCGGCTTGTTCCCCGCACGCCGTCCGCCCCCTCGCCGCTGTTCGCTGCCGCTCACGCCGCGCCGCACCGCAGGTGCTCGCCGATGCGCCTTGTGGGGCGCTGTGCGCTGTTATCGCAGTTGACGCCCCATCTCTTTCCTCTTGTACAGCCCGAGCTGCCGAGGACGCGGGTCTCTCTATGCGTTTCCCGAGCGCGCCGCCACCCGTCCGGCGAGCGATTGAGCCGGCAAGGGAGGGAATGGTTTGCTGGAACACGATGTGTCTGTTCGCCTGGCATGTCCGCGTTCTGCGGGGACGAGGCTCTGTGAGTTCTGCCTCAAAACGAGGGCGCATCACAACGCTGAACTGAGCGAAGCGGAACGCAGCGGACCGGAACCGAGCGAAGCGGCACGGAACGGAGCGGAACCGGAGCGGAGCGGAACCGGAGCGGAGCGGAACCGGAGCGGAGCGGAACCGAGCGGAGCGGAACCCAGCGAAGCCGAGCAGAACGTCGCGAGCGGCGCGGAACGGCGCGGAACGGCGCGGAGCCGGAGCGGGGCCGCGTGGACCGCGTGCGCTGCACGCCGCGCGTGCTGCGACCCCGCAGCGCAGAGGCCTCCCGCCAGCGTTGCCGGTCAGTTGACTTGGCACACAGGGTGCGTAGGATAGACCTGCGTCGCGGCGGAGACCTTCCCCCCCCAGGTCCGTCGCGGCGTTTTTCTTTTCAGGCTGCCGTGCCCATCTCCAGGCCGCGGCACGGCAGCGCGCTTCCTGCCTTGGATGGCTCCAGGAGCAGCTCGTTCCTCCGCCAGCCGCAACGCTCCGTCAATGCTGGAACCGGCCACGGCGGGAAGGCGTCGCTGCGCCCGCTGCGGAGAAAGGCGCCGAGAGGCCGACCCCCATCACGAAGCCGGGATCGACGGCGCGATCCCTGACGCGCAGGCGCGGGCGTGAGGGGTGGACACCGCGCTGGCGTCGATCAGGCGAGCGACGACAGCGTCGCGCGCAGCTCGCCGCCGTCGAATACCCAGAGCTCGCCCGGTCGTCCCGTGGTCCAGGTCTCGTTCGCGGTGAGCGGGCTCGTCGCGACCACCGCGATCCGATCCTTCGGGGTCGTGACGGCCGAGAAGTCGACGCGGACATCGTCGTCCAGGAGCGTCGCGATGCCGAAGGGGGCCTTGCGGATGATGTGACAGAGCCGGGTTGCGCAGCGGGCGAAGAGGTGGCGCCCGTCGCCGAGCAGGAAGTTGAACGTCCCGTCCTGGCCTAGCTCGCCGCCGAGCGCCGCGATCGCCTCCCAGAGCTCGCTGGGCCGGCGAGGATAGCCGGGGAACGAGCTGCGGAGCCCCTCCAGCAGGTAACAGAAGGCGTGCTCGCTGTCGGTCGTTCCGATGGGGTTGAAGCGGCCCAGCGCGCGGCGCCGGACGCGAGGGAGCGTGCCGTTGTGCGCGAAGACCCAGTGGCGTCCCCAGAGCTCGCGCACGAACGGGTGCGTGTTGGCGAGGAGGACATCGCCGCGGGTGCGGCGCCGGATGTGGCCGATCGCGAGCAGCGTCTTGATGGGCGTCTCGCTGAGGAATCGCGCCAGCGGGCTCTCCGCGGCGGGGCTCGGATCGAGGAACACGCGCGCGGCGCGCCCCTCGAAGAACGCGAGGCCCCAACCGTCAGCGTGGGGACCTGTGCGGCCGCCCCGGTGCCGGAGGCCGTTGAACGAAAAGACGATGTCTGTGGGGACGTTGCACTCCATCCCGAGGAGCTCGCACATGCTCGCGGGTGGACCATATCACCCCCGGAGGGGGTCTGAGATCCGATCCCGATCGATGCCGCGGCGCGATGCGCGGCGTCAGCGCGCCGGCTCGCCCTGGAGCGACGCGCGCGGGATGGAGTGGACGAGATCGATGACCGCCTTGACCGTATCGACCGGCGTCTCGGGGATGATGCCGTGGCCGAGGTTGAAGATGTGCCCGGCGCGGCCGCCCGCCTCCGCGAGCACCGCGCGCGCGCGGCGCTCGGCGACGGCGCGCGGCGCGCAGAGCAGCAGCGGGTCGAGGTTGCCCTGCACCGCGCGATCGTACCCGATGCGCTGCCACGCCTTGTCGAGCGGCGTGCGCCAGTCGACGCCGATCACCGTGCCGCCGGCGTCGCGCTGCGCCTCCAGGAGCGCCCCTGTGTTCGTACCGAAGTGGATGACCGGGACCCCCGTCGCCTCGAGGTCGCGGAGGATGTGCCGCACGTGCGGCTGCACGTGCTCGCGGTAGTCGTCGATCGAGAGCGAGCCGACCCACGAGTCGAACAGCTGCACCGCCTGGGCGCCCGCGGCGACCTGCGCGCGCAACAGGCGGCGGACGACCTCCGAGATCTTGCCCATCAGCGCCGACCACGCCTCGGGGTCGCTCCACATCAGCTGCTTCGTGAGCCGGTAGTCGCTCGACTTGCCCCCCTCGACGAGGTAGCTCGCCATGGTGAACGGCGCGCCGGCGAAGCCGATGAGCGGCGTCTTGCCGTCCAGCTCCTTGCGGATGAGGCGCACGGCGTCGAGCACGTAGCCGAGGCCCTCCTCGGGCTCGAACACCCGCAGCCGCTCGATGCCGGCCCGATCGCGCACGGGCTCGTGGATCACCGGGCCCTCGCCCTTCGCGAACTCGAAGGGGGCGCCCATCGGCTCGAGCGGCAGGAGGATGTCGGCGAAGAGGATCGCCGCGTCCATCCCGAGCCGCAGCGGCTGGAGCGTCACCTCGAGCGCGAGCTCGGGCGTCTTGCAGATCTCGAGGAGCGTGTACTTCTTCCTGAGCTCCCGGTACTCGGCCATGTACCGGCCGGCCTGGCGCATGAACCACACGGGCGTGACATCGGTCGGCTCACGCCGGCAGGCGCGCAGGAAGCGATCGTGCATGGAAGGCTCCAGGAGGGGGTCGACGGGACGCCCCTTCATGTCCGTTCAGCCATCGCCCGGCAATGGGTTTCAGCCCATCGCTCGCGCGCGGCTCGCCGGGAGCGCGGCGCGGCCGGGCCCGAGGCGGCCCGTCGAGGGGGCGGACCCAAGCGTCGGCTCCCTCGCCGTGTAGACTAGGAGCCTATGGCGCGTCCCTCCAGACCTCCCGGCTTTGACATGACGTACAGGCCCGAGAAGCGCATCGCGTTCGGGCCGCCGCTGAAGGAGCGCCTCCCGGCGCTGCTTTACCTGACCTTCGCCCTCGGCGTCTCGGGGGTGATCTTCTATGGCCAGAACGCTCCCTCGAGCTCCCGGCTCTTCCAGTACGTCGTCGAGGGCGATCGCCACCGGCTCGTCTCCTCCAGCGTTTGCGCCATCGTCCTGTGCGTGAGCGCGGTGGCGATGGTGCTACGCGAGCAGATGCGGGGGGTCGTCGTGCACCCGGACGGGATCGAGCTGCGCGAGCTGCTCACCTTCGGCGTGCCGCGCGTGCGGCGCTTCGCCTGGTCGCAGATCGACCGGATGGCGGTGCCCTCCGCGCAGGCGCGCGCCGGCGGCGCGGCGGCGGTCGGCGGGAGCGTGCCGGCGAGCAACATCCGGCTCGATCTCTGGGATGGGTCCCGCACCTGGCTGCCGGACGTCGGAGACAAGATCGCGCTGTCGGTGATGCTGGAGCGGGTCGCCCTGGCGCGGGCGATCCCGGTCGAGGGGGGAACCGGGCTGATGGACGACCTCGGGAACCCCCTTCAGGACGACGGCTGAACAGGCCTAGCGCGCGCTCGCCCCGGCCTTCCGCTGCGCGAACTCCTCGCGCACGCCCTGCCGCAGCTCGGGGTCGAGCAGGAGATCCGCGCACGTCATCGCCATGGCCTTGGCGGCGATCAGCATCGAGTCCTGGCCGGCGGGGCTCGCGGCGCGCGCGGCGAACGCGTGCTGGTGGCAGGTCGTCTCTCCCTTGCCGCAGATCGCGATCCACGGGTGGATGGCGGGGAGCGCGTGGGACACGTCGCCCATGTCGGTCGAGCCGGTGCCGACGGCGGGGTCCATCTCGATCGGCGAGCGGCCGAGGGCGCGCAGGTGCTCGCCGAAGCGGCGCGCCATCTTCCGGTTGTTGACCATGTTCTTGTAGCCGCCCTGATCGACGAGCGTGAGCTCGACCCCGCTCGCCATGGCCGCACCGCGGGCGCAGCGCTCCACGATCGCCCGCACGCGGGCGAGCTCCTCGGTGTCGAGGGCGCGGACCGAGAACTCGGCGACGGCGAGCTCCGGGATGATGTTGACCGCCTGACCGCCGTTCTTGATGAACCCGTGCACCCGGACGCCATCGCGGAAGTGGACGCGCTGGCCGTCGATCAGCCGGAAGGTGTCGAGGCAGGCCGTGAGCGCGCTGCTCCCGTCCCACGGCGCGAGCGCCGCGTGCGACGGCTTGCCGTGGAACTGGAGCTCGAGCCAGACGCTGGCCAGCGTGTCGTGCGCGAGCAGGTCGCGGTCGAACGGGTGGAACATCATCGCGGCGTCGACGCCCTCGAAGGCGCCCGCCTCGAGCAGCCTGATCTTGCCGCCGCCCCCCTCCTCGGCGGGCGTCCCGACCAGATCGATGGTGCCGGCCACGGCGTCCTTCTGCCGCGCCAGCGCGAGGAACGCGCCGAGCGCCCCCGCCGCGATCAGGTTGTGCCCGCAGGCGTGGCCGATCTCAGGGAGCGCGTCGTACTCGGCCAGGATGGCGAGGTGAGGCCCCCCGCCGCGCCCGATGCGCGCGCGCAGCGAGGTGGGCATGCCGGCGAGCCCGCGCTCGACCTGGATGCCGCGGCTCTCGACGGCCTCGGCGAGCCAGGCCGCGGCCCTGTGCTCCTCGAACCGGAGCTCCGGGTGCGCGTGGATGCGCGCGGCGATCTCGCGGAGATCCGGGGAGAGGTCGTCGATGTCACGCTGGATGCGGCTCGGGTCGAGGCTCATAGGGGCGAGCGATACTACTCTGGATCCGCGCGGCTCGCCCGGGCCATGGTGGCGCTGGCGGAGGAGCTCCGCCGCCGCCCCGTGGTCACGTTCGCGCGTTCGCGTGTTCCCTCGTTCGCACATCGGCACCCCGCGCGCCGCCACGCTGTCGGGACTTCTCACGGACCCAGGACCCTCGAATGCACGGACCGCGCTGTTCTCCGCTCCTCTTCTTACCCCGCTTACCCCGCTTCCCCTTCCTCGCGGCGGCGCTCGCGCTCGCTGCCTGCGACGCGTCCCCACGCGCCCGCCAGGAGGCCGGGCCGGCCGCCGCGAGCGTGGCGCCGCTGCCGGCTCAGTCCGCTCCAGCGCAGGCCGGGCCCGCCCGCGTCGCGGTCGAGGCGAGGGCGATGGGCACGAGCCTGCTCCTCGCCGCCTACACGAGCGAGGCGATGGATGAGGCGGCGATCAGGGTCCGGCTGGACAAGGCGATCGCCGAGATCCGCAGGCTCGAGGGGCTCATGACGACCTGGCGGCCGGACAGCGAGCTGTCACGGGTCAACGCGGCGGCCGGGAAGAGCGCGGTGGAGGTGAGCCCGGAGTCGCTCGCCGTGATCGAGAAGAGCCTCTGGATCAGCGAGCGCTCCGAGGGCGTCTTCGACGTCACCTTCGAGGCGATGCACGGGCTCTGGAAGTTCGACGAGGACATCGACGACAACGTGCCGCACAAGGAAGACGTCGAGCGGGCGCGCGCGCTCATCGATCACAGGCAGATCAAGATCGATCGCGCGCGGCGCACGGTGATGCTCGGAAAGCCCGGGATGCGGATGAGCCTCGGCGGGATCGCGAAGGGCTACGCCGTCGACGCCGCGGCGCGGGTGCTGCGGGGGGAGGGGCTGACGTCGTTCTTCGTGCAGGCCGGCGGTGACCTGTACATCGCGGGAAAGAAGCCGGACGGGTCGCCGTGGAGGGCGGGGGTGCGGGATCCGCGCGGCAAGGACGCGAACGACTACTTCGCGATGATCGAGGTGGAGGACCACGCCTTCTCCACGGCGGGCGACTACGAGCGGAGCTTCATCAAGGACGGCAGGCGCTATCACCACATCATCGATCCGCGGACCGGCTTCCCGGCGTCGGAGAGCCGGAGCGTGACCATCTGGGCAAAGGACGCGCTGACCGCGGACGCCGTCGACGATGCGGTGTTCATCCTGGGGGCCGAGAAGGGGCTCGCGCTCGTCGAGTCGATCGAGGACTGCGGCGCCGTGATCGTCGACCGGAACAACAAGGTGTGGGTGTCGAAGCGGCTGGAAGGAAAGGCCGAGGTGCTCCGCCAGCCGACCGATGGGCTGTAGGTGGGGCTTACGCGGGGGACGCGCTGCCCGGACAGGGTACTGGCCCAATTTGAACAGGGAGGCGGGGAGAAAAACTTAGTAACTCTCCCCGTCTCCCTGTGATCTTTCTCGGGCAAAGTCGACCGATGCGCGGGCGTTTCAGCCTTCGAAGAGCTCGTCCAGCGTTTTGGCGGTGAGGATCCGCTCGGCCCATACCGCGAGCCGCTCCCCGGACGCAGCGAGGACCTGCTCCCGCCTCGCCTCGGGCACTTCTCCGAACCGCGCCCGGAGCTGGCGCAGCAGCACGGCTCGCTGGCCCTCGTCGAGCCCCGCGCGCCGCCCCTCATCGAGCGCCGCCTTTCGCTCGCGGGCCTTGATGGCCTCGATTTCAGGGTTGCCCTTGCGCTCCAGCGCGCGGACGACCTCGCGCTCGGCCGCCGCGCCGTCGAGCAACGCGCGGACGGGGACCGGACGGACCAAGCACGGATCCTCGATCGTCGCGTCAGGCGCGAGCAGCACGAACCGCCCCTCGGCCGCCGACCACTCGGCGACCTCATCACGCTTGACGAAGATGACGAAGACGCGGCGCACGCCTCGGGCGACGAGATCCTCGGCCTTCTCGCGCGCGTCCTGCATCGACTGCTCGTTGACGATCTCGAACGAGAGCTCCTCCAGATACCGGCGTCCCGTCGCCGGATCGAGCCCTGCCCTGCGGATGGAGAGGTCGGTGGCGAAATCCGAGCCCTCGGCGACGCGGGTGATGAGATCGGCCGCGCCGATGTAGCCGGGCCGAAGGTGCGGCGCGATCAGGAAATCCAGCCGCACCTGCTGCTCGGCGTGCGGCTCGAGCGCCGGCGCCGCGACGACCTTGCGCCCGCGGATCCGCTCGTCGCGCGTCACCTCGGGCGCCACGAGGTGCTCATCGACGGCCGGGAAATGCGCCCGCTGCGGCTCCGCGGGCGGGAGCCTCACCGCCGCGCCGCCCCGGGCGGCCGGGGCGAGCAGGAGCGCGGCACCGGTCGGCTTGGGATCCATGCGGACAAGGCTAGCACGAAGGCTGCGAGCTTCGCCCCCGGGCCAGTGCGCGCCGCAGGGCCGCTCCCAGCGCGAGCAGCGCCGCGCCGTCACCGCCGCTCGCTGCCCTCACCGCCCCTTGTAGACCGGCTTCCGCTTCTCGGCGAACGCGCGCAGCGCCTCCAGCCGATCCTCGCTGCGCAGCGTCTCGTCGTAGTGGACCCGCTCGATCTCGAGCCCGAGCGAGAGCGGCACGTCATAGCCGTCGTCGATCGCCCCGAGCGCCGCGGCCTGCGCGACGGGCGCGCCGCTCGCGATCGGCTCGATCCACGCGATCGCGTCGTCGACCACCGGCGTCCCTTCGGGCGATACCCGGTTCACGAGGCCCCAGGAGAGCGCCTCGGGCGCGGTGAGCTTCCTGCCGAGCAGGATCATCTCCTTCGCCCGCGCCTCGCCGACGACCCGCGGCAGACGCTGCGTGCCGCCCGCGCCCGGGATGATGCCGAGCGACGTCTCCGGCAGCGCGAGCTCGGCGTGCGGCGCCGCCACCCGGAGATCGCAGATCAGCGCGAGCTCCAGCCCCCCGCCGAAGGCGACGCCGTTGATGGCCGCGATCACCGGCTTGGGGCTCCGCGCGAGCACCCCGAGCTCCGTCCGGTACAGGCCCACCTGGCGCCGGACGTCGTCGGGGCTCATGCCCTGCCGCTCCTTGAGGTCGGCGCCGGCGCAGAACGCCTTGTCCCCGGCGCCCGTGATCACGATCGCGCGCACCTCCGGGTCGTCCACGAGCTCGCGCCCGAGGCGGCCGAAGGTGAGCAGCGCGTCCCGGGAGAGCGCGTTGCGGCGATCCGCCCGATCGATGGTGAGCACCGCGACCGCGCCGCGCCGGTCGAGCTTCACGGGAGGGGCTTCCGACATGGATCCTGCCTAATCGACCGCGGCGGCGCGGCAAAGAGGCTCGCTCACTTGGCGTCGGCCGCCTTCTTGGGCTTGGTGCTCGCCGCCTCGAGCTTGCCCAGCCGCGCCCTGATCTCCGCGTTGTCGCGCCGCAGCGCCTCGAGCTCGTCCCGCAGCCGATCCAGCTCGCGCTTGCCCGCCCCGCCGAGATCGCGCAGGACCTCGCGGATCCGGCGCCGCACCCGGCCGTCGAGATCGCGGTCGAGCTGCCGCTGGAGCGCGCCCCGCGACCGGCCGTCGCCGAGATCGCCCAGCGCGCGCGCGACGTCGACCCGGAGGTACGGATCCGGCTGATCGAGGAGCTCCTCGAGGAGCTCGCGCGTCCGCCGATCGCTGGAGAGCTTCGGCAACGCCATGATCGCCGCCCGCCGCCCCCGCGTCGGGACGCCGTAGCGCGTGCGAGCCGTCAGGTGCGGCACGGCGCGCTCGTCCCGCAGGTTGGCCAGCCCGTCGATCACGCCGCATCGGATGACCTCGCCCCACGAGGGGCGATCCAGGAGATCGACGAGCGTCTCGAACCCCGAGCTCTGCCGCGTGGCCCCGAGCGCCCGCGCCGCTTCGGCCTGCACCAGGTAGCTCGCGTCGCGCAGGGCGAGCTTGCCGAGGACCTCGGCCGCCTTGGCCGACCTGAAGTTGCCGAGCGCGCCCGCGACCGCCCGGCGCACCTTCGGGTGCTCCACGCCCGCGCTGCCCTCGAGCAGCGCGAACGCCGCGCTCGACTGGAGCGCGCCGAGCGCGGCCGCGGCGGCGGCGCGCACCCCCCAGAACTCGTTCGCGTCGGAGAGCGACTGCCCGAGCGCCCGCGCCGTCGGCGGGTCGTCGCGCCGCGAGAGCGGCTTCGCGGCGAGCAGGCGGCCGCGCGCCGTGGGCGCGTGGGCGAGCTGCGCCCGCAGGAGATCGCCGGGCGCGTCCACCCTGACCTCGCCCAGGATCCTGAGGTCCGGATCCACCACCACGAAGCGAGGCCGCCGCGGGAGCGGGATGACGAACGTGTGCGCCGCCTGATCCACGCGCCGCACCTCGCGCCGCGTGATGGAGCCCTTGCCCTCCGTGAAGCCGAAATCGAGCACCAGGTCGAACGCGAAGGCGGGCGGCGTCGAGGCGTCCGGCTGGAGCGCGTGCTCCCGGCTGGGCTGCCCGGCCGCCTGCGCCTGCTTCACCGTCACGGTGCACTGGTCGCCCTCGATCTCGATCTTCACGTCGAGCTCGGGGTGACCGGCGCGGAAGACCCACTGCTCGAAGAAGCGCTCCAGCGATTTGCCGCTCACGTCCTCGAGCGCGCGGGCGAGATCCCGTGTCTCCACGACCCCCCGCGCGTGGCGCGTCAGGTAGGTGCTCACCCCGCGCCAGAAGAGCTCGTCCCCGAGCTCCCGGCGGAGCAGGTGGAGCACGAGCCCGCCCTTCTCGTAGAGGTGTCGATCGAAGACGTCGAGCGGCGCGTCGTAGTCCTGACAGACGATGGGCCGCCGGTAACGCCCGCGCGCCTCGCCAAGGTACGAGTCGAGATCGGCCTTCAGGCCGTGATCGTACTCGTCGGCGCCGAGGTGGTGCTCCCGATAGACGTGCTCCATGAACGTCGCGAATCCCTCGTTGAGCCAGCCGTGCGACCAGTCGCGGCAGGTCACGAGATCACCGAACCACTGGTGCGCGAGCTCGTGGGCGATGAGATCGTCCGACGAGATGTCGAGCGCCGCCCGCTCGTCGAGCAGGATGTGCTCGTACATCGTGGTGGCGGTCGTGTTCTCCATCCCTCCGAAGATGAAGTCGCTCACCACCACCTGCGCGTAGCGGCGGAAAGGATATTTGACGCCGAGCTTCTCGCTGAAGTGGCGGATCATGTCCGGCGTGCGCGCGAACGTGCGGCGGCCGTCCTCCTCGCGCCCCTTCGGCACGAAGTACGCGAGCGGGACGTCGAGCGCCGCGCCGTCGATGCGGGCAAACTCGCCCGCCACGAGCGTGAACAGGTAGCTCGGGTGAGGCTCGTCCAGCCGGTAGTGATAGACGCCCTCCTTCTGCGATCTCGCGTCGCTCTCGAGCTCGCCGTTCGACAGGCAGTACCAGCCCGGCGGAACCTGCGCGCGGAGCTCGGTCGTCTGCTTGATGTGGGGCTTGTCGATGCACGGGAAGATGTGGCGCGCGTCCTCGTCCTGACACTGCGTCCAGACCTGGCGCGGGCGATCGGGGACGTGCTCGTCCGGCTGGAGGAAGTAGATCCCCCGCCGCGGCGTCGCCCGGTACCGGACCAGGATCGACGCCTCGGCCTCGTCGAGCGGCACGGCGACGCGGAGCGTCTCGCCGTCGTACGTGTGCTCGGCCGGGTGGAACGCGCCGCTCGCCGCCTTGCCCGCGCCGCGCCTGGGCTTCGCGGCGCGCCCGGCCCCGGCGCTGATCTCGACCGCCTCGAGGTCGAAGCCGATGGCGTCGAGCGCGATCTCGCGCGCGCCGGGGTCGACGCGGACCGCGTCGAGCCGCGCCGTGCCGCGGATCGAGCGCGCCTCGACGTCGAGCGTGAGATCGAGGGCGATGTGCCGGATCGTGAAGGGGCGCGAGCGCTCGTAGACGCGCCTCGTCCCGGCCAGCGTGAAGGGGCGGGACGCGGCCGCGAACTCGGACGACGACAGCACGGAGCCGCAGGCGCAGCGCGAGTGGAGCCGGTACTCTAGGGACATCTCCGCGGAGTTTCCCCGCGCGGCGCCCGGCGCTGCAAGCAAGAACTCGTGCGCGGGGGCGGGCCGCTGGTCGGATCAGCCCGTCTTGAGGCCGTCGAGCACCTCGAGCGCCAGCTCGTACTTGCCGAGGGGCGGCATCAGGTAGGCCCCCTGCACCCGGTCGCGCACCGAGAAGAGCATCTCGCGGGCGATCTTCACCCCCTCCTTGCGCGCCTCGGGGCCGGCCGGCACCTTGCGCATGCGCTCGCGGATCTCCTCGGGGATCTGCATGCCGGGCACCTCGTTGTGGAGGAACTCGGCGTTCTTGTGGCTGACCAGCGGCAGCACGCCGACGAGCACCGGCATCCCCAGGTGCTCGATGCGCCGCAGCACCTTCTCGAGCAGATCCTGGTGGAAGATCGGCTGGGTCATGATGATGTCGGCCCCCGCCGCGCGCTTCCGTTCCAAGCGCGCGATCTCCTTGTCGAGGTCCTGGGCGCCGGGCTCGAGCCCCGTGGCGAGCAGGAACGACGTCTTGCCGCCCGGGATCGGCTTGCCGGCCGGGTCGAGGCCGCGGTTCATCGTGCTCGCCATGTGGAGCAGCCCGATGGAGTCGAGATCGTAGACGGCGGTCGCCTCCGGGTAGTCGCCGACCTTCGGCGGATCGCCCGTGATGATGACGAGGTTCTTGATGCCGATCGCGTGGGCGCCGAGCAGGTGCGCCATCTGGCCGATGAGGTTCCGGTCGCGGCCGCAGACGTGCAGGATCGGCTCGATGCCGTAGCGCTGGACCAGGAGCGAGCAGAAGGCGAGGTTCGTCATCCGCGCCGTGGCGCGCGGGCCGTCGGCGACGTTCACGACGTCGACGCCGCTGTCGATGAGCATCTTGGCGGCGCTCAGCGCGCTCTCGGGGTTCAGGCCCGGCGCCGGGTTCACCTCGACGGAGACCACGAACTTGCCCGCGGCGATCTTCGCCGCGAGGGGGCTGCGCTCGCCGAGCGGCGTGGGCTCGAGCCCCGTGGGCGCGTCCATCGTGATCTGCGGGCGCGCGGCGGCCTCGGGCGCGGCGCCGCCCCGGAGCATGCGGGCCGACTTGGCCATCCACCGGACGTGCTCCGGCGTGGTCCCGCAGCAGCCGCCGATCATCGCCGCGCCGGCCTGGATCATGCGGCGGGCGAAGACGTCGAAGTACTCGGGCGTCGCCATGTAGAGCTGGCGGCCGTCGACCGTGCGCGGCAGGCCCGCGTTCGGCTGCACGCAGAGCGGGAGCCCCGCGGTCGCCATCCGCTCCGCCATCGCGAGCGACAGCTGCGGGCCGTCGCCGCAGTTGACGCCGAGCAGGTCGACCCCCCAGTCCCGCAGCGTCCGCGCGACGCGCTCCGGCTCGCTGCCGTCGGCCGCGACGCCGCTCGTGTCGAACGTCATCGACGCGAGGACCGGGAGCCCCGGCGCGGCCGCCCGCGCCGCGTCGATGGCGAGCTTGATCTCGTCGAGATGGCGAAATGTTTCAAGGATCAGGAGGTCCGCGCCGCCCTCGGCGAGCGCGCCGGCCTGCTCCGCGAACGTGGCGGCCGCGGCGGCGAGGTCGTCGCGCGTGGCGACGCCGGGCACGAGCCCCGTCGGGCCGATCGAGCCGGCGACGTACGCGTCGCCGCCCGCGATCTCGCGCGCGAGGCGCGCGCCCGCGAGGTTGAAGTTGCGCACCTCGTTGACGAGCCCGTACCGCTCGAGCCGGAACCTGTTCGCGCCGAAGGTGTTCGTCTCGATGACGTTCGCGCCCGCCGCGACGTACTCGGCGTGGATCTTCTTCACGAGATCGGGGCGCGCGACGTTGAGCTGCTCGAAGTTCTGGGTGACGAACACCCCGCGCTCGTAGAGCAGCGAGCCCATCGCGCCGTCGAACACGAGGGTCGAACGCCGGAGCGCGTCGAGGAACGGGGCCTCTGGTCTCGTGCGGGACATGGGGCGCATCGTAGGGGCGCTCCGGCTTCTCAGGAAGGGGGGGCGCGACGCGGTTGACGGCGCGGCGCGGATCTCGGTAGGCAGTTCTCGAGATGAGCACGCACCGATGGCTTCGCGCATTCGCCCTGGCGGTCTCCGCCGCTGCTCCGCTCCTCGCCGCCCCCACGGCGGCGCACGCCTGGGATCCGGTGGTGCACCGCTCGGACGCCGGCGTGGATCTCTACCTGTGGAGCGCCCGCTTCTACGGCACGTCGCTCGCCGCCGTCCCCTTCGTGCAGTTCGAGCCGACGCCGAACCTGTTCATCAACCTGAAGTTCCCGCTGGCGCTCTCGTTCGACGGCCCGGGAGACGCCGAAGATCTCGACCGCCAGTCGCGCGCCGCGCTCGGCAACCCGACGTTCACGCTCTACTACTCGGACGCGGGCCGCAAGCTCACCTGGTACGCGGGCGGCCGCGCCGGGCTGCCGCTCGGCGCGATCGACGGCCTCGACTGGCACGTGGCCAGGGGCTACAGCGCGATGGCGATGGCCTGGTACGATCTGCACCTCTGGTCGGCGAACTCGCTCCCGATCGGCGGCCTGGGCGGCATCGAGTACCGCTTCGGAAGGTCGTTCGTGCTCCGGGCGGGCGGGGATCTCACGTTCTTCGTCCCGGTGGGGGACGGCGTCCGGCGCGGCTTCATCGACGACTCCGACGATCTCGAGGCGGTGTTCCAGGCGAAGGTCGAGCCCGAGCTCCAGAGCCGCTCCGGCTTCGGCGGCGGCGTGGCGCTCCAGACGGTGTGGGTGCCGTCGTCGGTCTACGACGACCGGGGGCAGGTCTCGCTGCTGCCGTACTTCGTGTACGACAGCCAGAAGACCTTCTTCATGCGGGCCGGCCTGCTCCTCGCGCTGGACGAGCCGCTCGGGCCCGCGTTCGACAGGGATCGGGTCGCGTCCCTCTATCTGCAGTTCGGCGGGCACATCGACTAGTGCGCCGGGCGGCTGGAGAGAGCGAGAGATGAGCCGGACATGACCCGTCGCCGCGCCATCGCCTGGGGCGCCGCCGTCGTCGCCCTGCTGGCCCTCGTGCTCGTCTGGCGCAAGCTCAACCAGTTCCCGCCGGACACGACGCCCGAGGGCGCCTACCTCCGCATCGCGTACAACATCGGCGTCAGCGATGCGCGCGCGTGCTTCCCGTACCTCGAGGACCGGGCGCAGCACGCGGCGTACACCATCCGCGACTACCGGCGGAAGGCGAGCGAGCGGATCGAGGCGAGCTACCCGGAGCCGGAGCGCGCGCGCCTGCTGGAGCAGTACCGCGCGCACGCGATGGCCGAGGACGGGGCGGACGTGTGGGTCGACATGGCCACGAAGCAGGGCTTCATCGCGCGCCTCCGTCGCGACCTGTCCGGCATCGGGAAGGTGGAGGTGACGGGCGAGCGGGCCACGGTCGAGACGGCGCGCGGCACGCGGTACCCGTTCCGGCGGCGCGACAACGGCATCTGGGGGCTCACGCTGTTCACCGCGGACCTCGTGGCCGAGGCCGAGCGGGCCGCGCGGGACTGGGACGTCGTGGAGAAGGCAGCGCTCGATTACGAGCGGGGGCGGTGAGGGGGGTCAGCGGACGAGCCGGCCGATCGCGTGGGGCCGCGCGCCGGATTGCGGGAAGTACGCGGAGCCCGACGTGAGGCTCCAGCTGTACCCGGTGAGGTCCCCGGCGTTCGCCCGGCCCGGGGAGACGGCGTAAAGACGCATGGTGCCCCTACCTGCCCCGCCGTCCGTGCTCCCGCCGCGGCAGGGCCTGGTCGGATCGGCCGGCACCCATCGCGTGTCCCCCGTGCTCGGGTCCGTGGTGCACCCGTGGGCGGTGCTCGTCGAGTCGATGACCCGGAGCGAATACTGGGTCGTGCCGGGGACGACGGGCTCGACGGCCGCGATGGCGGTCGGGGACGCGTCGACGATCGCCGTGTGTCCCGAGCCGCCGTCCGTGTAGTTGATGACCAGCAGATCGCCAGGCAGGACGTCGCTGATCTTCGAGATCCGCTTGAAGTGGTTCCCGGCCACGACCTGACCGTACAGGTTCGTGGAGGTCGGGCTCGTGGAGCCCCACCAGCCGCGGAGGATCGAGGTCGTCAGCGTGGGATCCTCATGCAAGAGGGACAGGGTGAACAGCGACGCGCCCTGCGTGGTCCCGGTGAAGCTCGCCCAGTCGATGCTGCTCGGCGTCCCGAACCTGTTGGTGTCGGCGCTGTCGAGCACGAACGGCAGGTCGGCGGCATGCTCGACGAAAGCGCGGGCTCCCACGAGGTGAGCAGGCGGACCCTCTTGCAGCTTGATGACATGAGCTGCGCCGGCGCTGTTGCCGCGAACGCCGTCGGCCCACGTGCCGGCAATCAGCGTGTCTCCCGAGAGCGCCACACGAACCTCCCACCTGCTCCATGTGGAACTATCGACCGTGGCCTGCGGCGTCCATGCGCCGCCGATCCTGGCGAAGACCCTCGGTCCCTGTTCGCCGTCGTCACTTCCGAGGATCAACCTGTCCCCGGACATGGCGACGCTGGTGTTGCGAAACCAGCCCCCCCAGCCAGGAGCATCGACATCGCTGGAGTACAGCATGGTTTGCTGGGTCCACGCGCCCTCGCTGCGCGCGAAGACCACGGCGGCCAGCCTGTCAGGGCCATACTCATTGTAGACGATGGTGCCCACCGCCAGCGTCTCCGAGCTCAACGAGAGCGAGCCGCCGAACCTGTAGTGCGGTGTCGCTCCGGCCGGCGGGTAGAGAACGGCCTGTTCGGACCAGGCGTTGCCGGCGCGGGTAAACACGTAGACTCGACACGATGGTTTCGCTGGACCGTCGTCGCAGTCGCTGCCCATGACCGCGGTGTCGCCGTGCAGGGCGACGGCGTAGCCTTGGTTCCGGGTGTCGTGGCTGGGCGCGAGCTTGGCCTGCTGCGCCCACGCGGCGCCGCTCCGGACGAAGATCGACGCACCGCCTGGACCATAACGGTCGGGGGCCCCGACCATGATCGTATTGCCCGATATGGCGACGGCATATCCGAACCGAACGTCGCCGCCTCCGTCGTCCTGTGAGGCGAGCTTTTGCTGCTCGTGCCAGGCGCCGCCGCTGCGCGCGAACACGTACACGGCGCGGCGCTCCATTGAACGAGTGCTGTTTCCGACGACGATCGTATCTCCGTCGATGGCCACAGAAACGCCGAAGAAATCTCCCAGCTGGCCATCGCTGGGCGTGAGCACGGCCGCCTGGGACCACGACGCGCCGTCGCGCACGAACACGTAAGCTGCTTCCGCGCCCATGGCGCCGACCACCGCGGTGTTCCCCGAGATGGCTACGGACGACCCGAAATAGTCGTCGCTCGAGGCATCGCTGGCGTAGAGCGCTTGTTGCTCCGTGGCGATGAGCGGGTCGACCTCCAGCGGATAGGTCGCGCCGGCGTCGTCCACCACGATCGAGAGCTTCGCGTCGCTCAGCTTGATCTCTGCCGGAAGCACGCTCCCGCGCGCGTCCTGGACGACGAGATCGGCGTACCGCAGCACGGCCGCGCCGGACTCGTCCACCAGCGCCACCGACTGGCCGTCCTCGGATAGTTCCGGCGAGAGATCGCCCCCGAGCGCGATCTCGAGCTCCACCCTGCCTTCGCCCTCGCGCCGGCATGGAGGCGCCGAGTCCAGGGAGAAGCCCTGCTCCAGCCCGAGGGGGCCGTTCAGGTACCACTCCGTGACGCTCAGGCCCGCGGACGGGGCTCGATGCCGTAGCTCGACGCGGTTGTTCGTCCCGCGTGGTTCGGCCGCGACGTCCAGGGGGACGAGCGCCCCCTCGCAGCCATAACGCGCGAGCTTCATCGTGAGTCGACCCGCCCTCTCCGAGCTCTCCCGGGTCACGGCGACGCCGGCCGAGGTGAACTCGGAGATGAAGCCGTGCGCCGGATTGAGAGCGCTCACCCCAGCGCGCACGGCCGACGCGTCGAGGTTTACATTGTAGTCAGAAGGCGCCTGTCTCTGAACGCTCGCGATGAACGCCGCGCGGTGCTCTGCGGACGCGGCGTCGGGTCCCTTCTGCTCGTGAGGCCCTGCTTCCTCGGCGCTGTCCGTGCTCGCTGGATCGACCTCCGCGCTGCACGACGTGACGGCGGTGATGCAAAACAAGAGTGCATGAATGGATGTTCGATGACGCGGCATGTGGCTCTCCCTGTCGGTGATAGACCCTGACGGACCGGCGGCGTGTGCGGCGCCGGAGCCAATGACCCGAATTTGGATTGGAAGGCGGTCCACAGCGGCTCGCTGCCGTCGAGCGCCTTGCGGAGCGCGCCAGCGCACGAGCACACGCGGATGGTTAGGTCACGCGAAGGACGGTCTCGTCCTTATTCGCCGTTGTCATCGTCCTCTTCGGTTTCGCGCGTGTCAAGGAGGGCGAGCCTCGATGACGTTGAGTCGGGGCGCTGTATCGATAGGTTGTGGTGTGAAGGTGGGTCCTTCAATGCGTGGATGTCAGACAGCTATCGCGACGGCATTGAGCGACGCGCGACGCGCCGCGCGCGACGCCGGCTCACCCGGTCGCGATCCGCCCGAGCGCCTCGTCGGCCGACAGCAGCACCTGCTCCCACTCGTCCAGCGCGTTGGGCCAGTGCGGCGAGAAGCGCAGCACGCCGTCCGGGATCGCGCAGGCGATCCCGAGGCGGGTGAGCTCGCGGTACAGCTCGACCACCGAGGCGCCGCCCGGCGGCCTCACCCCGAGCGAGCAGCCCCGCAGCGCCGGATCTGTCGGCCGGAGGCTCTCCCAACCGCGCTCCCGGAGCGCCTCCTCGAGCGGGTCGAGGAACCGGTTCGCGTGCTCGTGGATCCGCTCGACCCCGATCTGCAGGATCAGGTCCACCGCCGCCTCCAGCCCCGCGAAGCCCGCGGCGTTGAGGTTGCCGCCCTCGACGAAGTCGGCGCGCTGCCGGATCGGCCGGTCGTACCGGAGCTTGCCCGGGCCCTGGAGCAGGAAGCTCACGGCGTCCTCGTGGCTCAGCCAGCCCGCCACCGCGGGCCGCAGCGACGGCAGGCGCTCGCGGCGGATGTACAGGAAGCCCGTGCCCTCCAGCCCCATCAGCCACTTGTGGCCGCCGCACGCGAGGTAATCGACCCCGGCCGCCTCGACGTCCACCGGCGTCGCGCCGATCGCCTGCACGGCGTCCACGCAGAGCTCGGCGCCGTGCGCGCGGCAGAGCGCGCCGATCTCCGCGAGCGGCATCCTGAGCCCCGTCTGGAACTGCACGGCGCTCACCGCGACGAGCCGCGCCCCGCGCTCGAGCTCGCCCTCCAGCCGGGCGAGGCCCGCGCCGCTGCCGTCCGCGAAGCCGCCGAGCGGCAGGAAGACGACCTCCAGGCCGAAGATCGCGGCCGCGCGCTGCCACGGGGTCACGTTGGCCGGGAACTCCCCCTCGAAGAGGATCACCCGGTCGCGCGGCCGCCAGGGGAAGCACAGCGCGATGTCCGTGAGCCCGCGCGTCGTGCTCTGGACCAGCGCGATGTCGTCACCTGCCGTCGCCGCGCCGATGAGCCGGCCGAGCTTCTCCCGCAGGCGGAGCCGCTGCGCGTGCCACGCCGGGTACGCGGCCGCCCCCTGCGCGGCGTAGTCGTCGAGCAGCGCCGTCATCGCGAGGCGCACCGGCCGCGACGGCGGCGAGATCCCCGCGTGGTTCACGTAGACGAGCGGCGCGAGGTGAGGGAACAGCCCGCGATCGCCGAGCTTCGCGGTGAACGCCCGATCCCTATCGATTTCGGCGGTGTGTCGCATCGGCAGGCTTCCCCCGGCGCTCCCCGCGGACCTTGGCGAGGTAGCGCGGCGGCGCCCCCTTCCCGGCCGCCGGCGGCACGAGGCAGTGCGGCTTCGTGCCGATGAGATCCCCGCGGCCCGCCTTGATCAAGGCCTCCCGCGCCTCGTCGTGGTGCGCCGGGTCCCAGTAGAGGAGCAGCGCCTTCTGGAGCTTCTTCTCGCGCAGGTCCTTCGCCGTGTACACAGGCTCCCGCGTGAGCGGGTCGATCCCCGTGTGGTACATGCAGGCCGCCATCGACATCGGCGTCGGGATGAAATCCTGCACCTGGCGCGGCCTCATCCCGCTCTTCTTCAGGTAGATCGCGAGGTCGACCATGTCCCGCAGCGTCGAGCCGGGGTGCCCCGAGATGAAGTAGGGCACGAGGAACTGGTTCTTGCCGGCCTCCTCGCTCGCGCACCGGAACTGCTCGGCGAAGCGCTCGTAGCTCTCGATGCCCGGCTTCTTCATCTTGTCGAGCACGTCCTTCTTGTTGTGCTCCGGGGCGACCGAGAGCTGGCCGCCCGTGTGGTGCGCGGCGAGCTCCTCGATGAACTCGGGCGACCGCTCCGCGAGGTCGTAGCGCACGCCCGAGGCGATGAAGACCTTCTTGATCCCCTGCTCCTCGCGCACCGCCTTCATCAGCTTGAGCAGCGGGCCGTGGTCGGTGTTCAGGTTCTCGCAGACCTCGGGGAAGACGCACGAGAGCCGCCGGCAGGCGTTCTCGATCGCCTCGTCCTTGCACCGCATCTGGTACATGTTCGCGGTCGGCCCGCCGAGGTCGCTGAGCACGCCGCGGAAGCCGTCCATGCGCCGCAGCGCCCGCACCTCGCGCAGGATGCTGTCGGCCGAGCGCGACTGGATCACCCGGCCCTCGTGCTCGGTGATCGAGCAGAACGTGCAGCCGCCGAAGCAGCCGCGCATCGTGACGACCGAGTGCTTCACCGTCTCGTACGCGGGGATGGGCGCGTCGTACGACCAGTGCGGCACCCGCGTGAACGGCAGGTCGTAGAGCGCGTCCATCTGGCCCGTCTCCAGCGGGAACGCGGGCGGGTTGAAGTACACCGCCTCGGCGCCGTGCGCCTGGAGCAGCGGGCGGGCGTTGCCGGGGTTCGTCTCGAACTGGAAGGCGCGTGACATCTCCGCGAAGGCGCCCTTGTCCGCGGCGACCTCCTCGTAGCTCGGGAGGATCACCGCCTTGCCGTCGGCGACGTAGCGGGAGCCCTCGATCTGCTCCCACTCGCCCTTGCGCAGGGGGACGGCGGTGCCCCTGACGTCGCGGATCGACCGGACGGGCTCGCCGCGCCGGAGGCGATCGGCGACCTCCCAGACGGCCTTCTCGCCCATGCCGAAGATGAGCATGTCGGCCTTGGCGTCGAGCAGGACCGAGCGGCGGACCTGGTCGGACCAGTAGTCGTAGTGGGCGATGCGCCGGAGCGACGCCTCGATGCCGCCGAGGACGATGGGGACGCCGGGGAACGCCTGGCGGCAGAGGTTCGCGTAGACGATCGAGGCCCGGTTGGGGCGGAGGCCCACCTGCCCGCCCGGCGAGTACTGGTCCTCGCTGCGCACCTTCTTCTGCGCGGTGAGCTTGTTCAGCATCGAGTCGAGGTTGCCGGCGGTGACCCCGACCATGAGCCGGGGCACCCCCATCCGCAGGAGGTCGCTCGTGTCCTGGTAGCCGGGCTGCGAGACGATGCCGACCCGGAAGCCGCGCCCCTCGAGGAAGCGGCCGATGATCGCGGCGCCGAACGCCGGGTGGTCGACGTAGGCGTCGCCGTTGACGAGCAGGATGTCGAGCGCCTCCCAGCCCCGGGCGCGCATCTCCTCCCGGGTCGTCGGCAGGAAGGCGGTCAGGTCCCGGGGGGCGGCGCCGGCGCTTCGGCGGAGCTGGGTGAGGGGCACGGCGCCGTCACCCTACGGGCCGGAAGCGCGGGCGGCAAGGGGGCGGCCCCGGCGGGGGCGAGGGGACGGCGTGACGGCGTGACGGCGCCGGGGAGCCCCGCGGGGCCGCGGCCGAGGCCGGCGCGCGGGGGGCCGGCGGGAGGGCGCAGCCCGCGTTTTCCCGGGAGAAACGCACAAATTGCACGATACCCGGCCAGCAGGTCACGGCTTCTGCTCACCGGCGCACCGGATCTCCGGACGCGACATGAGGGCTGCGCGCACCGCCGCGGGGAGCCGCGCGTTCCACACGGCGTCAGCCGCTGGCGAGGTCGTCAAAAAACGCTTCAAAACAAGGGGTTTTGGCGCGCGGGGGAGGGTTCCAAAACGACCCGGAAAGAGGGTTCGTAAAAATAATATGTGGAATCACGATCAGATGATGCCCTCCGCGCCAAACATCTCAGCTTCGCTGTGGTGCACGAGGTGGGCGTTCCCTTCCTTCGCGGGCTGCTCCGGGGCTTCGGCGTGGGGGCGAACGATCGCGAGGACGTGGTTTACGACGTCCTCCTCGCCGCTTACCGCAATCTGGAGACCTTCGACGCGAGCCGCCTGCTGCGCGCGTTGCAGGGGCGGCGCGACGAGGACGACTTCTTCGAGGACGACTTCGAGGACGAGGACCACGAGCCGGTGCCGCTCAGCGAGGTGCTCCCGTGGATCGGGGAGGGGCAGCCGCAGCCGCGGCGGGTGTGGGACTCGCTCTACCGGTGGCTCTACGGGATCGCGTGGCGGCAGGTCAGCCACTACCGCGACCGGGCGTATCGGCGCCGCGAGATCCCGGACGGCCTGCGGCTCATCGCCATCTCTGCCGGCGTCGACCGCCGGTCCCCTCTGGAGCAGCGGCTGGAGGCGATGGAGCGGGCCGAGGTGATCGACGCGCTGCTCGCCAGCCTCGACCCGCAGCGGCGGGTCATGCTGGTGATGCACGACATGCTGGAGATCCCGGTCGTGGACATCGCCCGGGAGCTCCAGATCAACGAGAATACAGGGCAGAACCGGCTACGGCTGGCCCGGGAGGACTTCCGGGCGGCGGTGAAGCGGCTCGACCCGGAGCAGCGGAACGCGCTGCGCCTCGGCGACAGGCCGTTCGCCGCCGAGGCGACGACGCGCCGCCGGCCGGCCCCCCGGCGGCGCAGGCGGGGGACCTGAGCCGGCGCAGCGCGCCCTGGCCGCTCGTCAATAGGGGCACGCCAGCACCTCCGGCGCGCTCAGGCCATCGGTGCGCACGTCCGAGATGACGTTCTCTTCCGGATGGGAGAGCACCTGGGCGCCGGCCGGACCCGACAGCCAGCATTGCTGCTGGATGGATCGCGACTGCATCCCGCGCCAGGGCTCGCAGCGGGCCACCGCGCCGCCGTGGATCGTGACGTCGCTGGCCTCTATCCTGATACCGGGATAGGAGCCCGACGTGAAGCGCAGGGCATTGTCGAAGACGAGCAGGTTCTCCAGGATCACATCCTCTACCCGGGTCGAGGTCGCGGGCAGCGTCGTCCGCGAGCTCACGAGCACGCCGTAGAGCGCGTTGCCCCAGGACCAGACGTCCAAGAACTCCACGCCGGCGCCAGCCTGCACGTGGACGCCATGGCCCCCGTTGTAAGCGAACTTGACCCTCTTGATCAGGATCCCCTTCGGACGTTCGTTCTCGAGGGGGCTCGCGAGCACGACGCCGGAGCCGCCGTTGTGATGAAAGTAGCTGTCCTTGACCACGACGTTGTACGGCACCGGGCTCGGGATCCCGGGCCCAGGGGAGATCTGGGTGGAGATCCAGATGCCATGCCCGCCGCTGACCGTGGTGGAGCCGTCGCCGGGATGGATCATGTTGTGGTGCACGTGGCAATTGCGCACGGTCACGTTGGCGGTGACGATCTTGATCCCGCTGGCGCTGACCGGGCCGTCGATGTTCCTGATCTCGCAGTTCTCCACGAGGATGGGCGGCGTGTCGTGGTACCCGGCGATGGAGGACAGGTAGATGCCGCTCTTCGAGAAGCCATCCACGAGCACGTTGCGGATGACGCCCCCGGAGCCCCAGGTGAAGCCGATGCCCTCCAGGTTGCTCGGCTTGCAGGAAGGTAGCTGGGGAACGAGGGGCGAGTACCGCAGGATGACGTTCTCCACCTTGCAGTCCGAGCAGGTGTTCAGCTGGATGCCGCTGTTCGCCTTCGTGCGTGGCCCCTCCGTGATCGCGATCTGCAGATTGCGGATCCAGAGCCCCTGGACCGCGCTGATGATGGTCCCGTCCGGCTTGACGACCCTGGTGACCTGGATGGCCCCGGGGTACTGCTCCGGATTGCAGGGGATCGCCACGAGGGTCGCGGTGCTGGGATCGCCCGGGGGGGCCTCGGGAGACAGCTCCGGTCCCTCCAGGGTGAGCGCGTCATGGTGAGGCCGCAGCGGGGTGCGCAGCACGTAACGCCCGGCAGCGAAAGCCACGGTGCGCCTGCTGGCGCTCAGCGACGCCGCGCACTCGATGGCCGTCGCGATGCCCGGGCTGTCGTCGACGTTCGTGCTGCGGTCGACGGACGCGTCGGCGGAGAAGGGCCATTCCGCCGGCCTCGCCAGGTAGGGCAGGACGTCGACCACGCCGTCCGGGTCGACGGAGCCTGGCAGGCAGCAGCCTGCCCCGTCGCAAGCATTCAGGTCCTCGTGCAGCGTCCTCGTCCCCGGGCAAACGCGGCTTTCGGGGCAGAAAGGCCCCGTGCAGAGCGGCGATTGCGTCGCGTAACCGGGGCAAGCGATGCCGGTCGTCTGGTCTGCCAGGAAGGGCGGCTCGGTGTAGGGCTGATCGAGGCTGCAGAACCCCTGGGAGGACACGGCGCGCTCCTCCGGAGGAGGGTGATATCCCCAGCCCGCCTCGGAGCGGGCGGTGCTTTCCGGGGGCGGCGCCGCTCCGGCTGGAGCGGAGGCGAGCGCGAGCAGGACTCCGATCCAGATCTGCACAAACCGCTGATCCAATACCACACATACCTCCTCTCGGACGAGGGTCGATCCGTCGATGTCAGTCACCACCAGGAGCAAGGAGCGAGCGCAGAAGTCGAGCGGAGCACCGCTGTGCCAGGGAGAGACTCACCTCTCCGGGGTCGCCGCGACGCGAGCACACAGACGTTCCTCCGCGTCCGGCCTGAGCGATTTTGATGAGCGGGCGCGCCGCGCGCGGCGCAGCGGCCCGCCCTGGCGGGCGCGGAGAGGGCACGTCAACGCCAGGGACGCTGGGGGCCGGGGCGCGCTGGCTCGCGGTCGACGGCTAGCGCGACAAACGGGTTGAAATCGCCAGCAAAGAGCAGGATTTCAAACCGCCAAGGCGCCAAGGACGCCAGGAGAGGGTTCTGTTCTTGGCGTCCTTGGCGCCTTGGCGGCTCACTTCTCGCTCGATCGACGTGATCCGTGTTCTAGCGAGGCTGTCCGTGACAGTTACTTTCGAGAGCGAGTCGCCCGTCGCGCTGAACGCGCCGGAGGCACCGCCGCACGCGCCCGCGGGGATGTGGTCGCGCCCACGATATGCCACGTGACTTGTCATGCTGAACGCCTCTGCGCAAGCGCCGTGTCCGAGCGCTTCGCGGCGTCCCGCCGAGGGCGATCGGGGGAGGAGAGCCCGCGACGGCCGGGCGAGTTTCGTGAAGGACGGGCGCGCGCCCCTGCTCGTGGTCACTCGTAGTGGACCGACTCTGCCGCGTTGCTCCGCCCCGCGCTCCGCGCGGGATAGAGCGACGCGAAGAGCGCCACCGCCGTCGCGCCGAGCGCCGTGAACAGGCCGTACTCCGGCGGGATGCTGAGCTCGACCTCGAAGCTCGACACCGTGCGCAGCGCGCCGAGCGCCGCGGAGCCCAGCGGGATCCCGAGCAGCACGGCCAGCGCGCCGCCGAGCGCGCCCACCAGCGCGCCCTCCATCAGGACCATCCGGCGGACCTGCCCCGCCGTCATGCCGAGCACGCGGTGCAGCGCGAGCTCCCGGCGCCGCGCGTGCAGCGCCAGGACCATCTGGTTCGCCACGCCGATCGCCGCGAGCACGGTCGTGAAGCCGAGGATCATGTCGAAGATCACGAAGTCGCGGCCCGTCGCCTTCCGGCGTACGGCCTCGATCTCGGCCCCCGTCTGCATCCGGACGTCGCGCGCGCGCGGCACGTCGGCGAGGAGCTCGGCCCAGGGCGGCGTCGCAGGGCCGCCCCGCGCCGCCGCGGCGCCCGTCACCGGATCGGCGATCGCCACCGTGTGGCCGATCGCGGTCGCGTACGGGGAGATGACCGGGAAGTCGGACGCGTCGATGACCGCGTACGTGCGCAGGTTGCGGTACGCGCCGGCCGCGTGGACGTAGCCGAGCTCGTCCGTGATGCCGACGACCTCGAGGCGGCGCGCGCCGGCGCGGCCGCCCACCTCGAGCAGGTCGCCGGGGCCGACGCCGAAGCGGCGGGCCATCATCGTGGAGACGAGCGCCTTGCCCGGGCCGAAGCGGCGGGCGAGCGCGATCGGCTCGGCGCGGCCCGTGGCCTCGGCGAGCGCGAGGAGCTCGTCGGCGGGGACGGCGTAGGCGACGTTGGGCCACGGGGTGCGGCTCGAGAAGCGCGCCGCGACGAGGCGCTTCGGCAGGCGTGGGAGCAGGCGCTCGGCGTGGCCGAGCGGCTCGTCCGGGTAGAGGAACGCGTAGGGCGCGAGGGCGCGGCCGGCCCAGGCCGAGACCTCCTGCTTGAGCGCCGACGTGGCGATGTGCAGCGCGAGCAGGAGGGCGAACACCATCATCACGCCGCCGACGCTCCAGGCGAGCTCGTGGCCGCTGTGCTCGACCCGGCGCCGCAAGAGCAGCCGCTCGGCGGCCCAGCGGCGCGGCGCGAGGCGCACGGCGAGGGCGCCGAGGCGCGCGACGAGGTCCGGGACGAAGACGATGGCGGCCAGGAACGCCGCGCACGCGAGGCCCGCCTCGAGCACGAAGAAGGCGAACAGCGGGACGGACTCCCGGAAGAACGGGCGCAGCAGGCCGTAGACGAGCACCATGAAGGGCAGCGCGAGCAGCGTGACGCCGCGCATGCGCCGCCGCTGCTCGGCCCCGCCCTCGACGAAGCGCGGGCGCAGGGCGCGCGCGATGTCGAGGCGGAGCGCGTCGCGCACCGGGCGCAGCACGCCGAGCAGCGCGGTCAGGGCGCCGGTGCCGGAGACGAGCAGCATCGCGCCCCAGGGCAGGACGATGGCGTCGAGCGGGATGCGCGCGCGGCCCGTCGTCGTGATGCCCGCCTTCGCGGCGAGGTACGCGAGCGGGATCGATCCGAGCAGGCCGAGCGCCGCGCCGCCCACGCCGAGCAGCAGCGCCTCGAGGACGAAGACCGCCGCGACCTGCGGCGGCAGCGCGCCTGCGCTGCGCAGCAGGGCGATCTCGCGGCGGCGGCGCTCGACGGCGACGTTGAAGGTGAAGAAGACGATGAGGGCGCCGACGAGGAACGCGGCGAGCGAGCCGAGGCGGATCGCGGACCGCATGATCTCGTAGTCCTCGTGGGTCTCTTCCTGGGCGTCCTCGGCGTCGATGGGCTGCCCGTCCGGGCGAAAGCCGCGCAGGGTGATGGTCTGATCGGTGAAGACGGGGAGGTCGGGGTTGGTGACGGCGCTCCTCGCCTCGACGGCGCGCGTCCCGACGTCGAGGATGAGGACGACGTTGACGGTGGCCGTGCCGAGGGCGACGCCGAGCACGGCGGCCATGGCGCCGAAGCGGTCGGCGCGCAGGTTGCGCAGGGCGAGGATCCGGACGAGCGGCTGGAAGAGGGCGCGGAGGAGGAGCAGCATTCAGATGCCGAGCTCTTTCAGCCGATCGTGGACGGCGGCCGAGGTGACGGCGGGGCCCGCGAGGGCGGCGTCGTGCAGGAGCAGGCCGTCGCGCATGAAGACGACGCGGTGGGCGCGGGCGGCGTCCTCGGCGTTGTGCGTGACGAGGAGCATGGCGCTGCCGGCGTCGCGGAGGGCGTCGGCGAGCAGCGCCATGATGCGGCGGCCGGTCGCGACGTTGACGTTGCCTGTCGGCTCGTCGGCGAGCACGAGCGCGGGGCGGCGGACGAGGGCGCGGGCGATGGAGATGAGCTGCATCTCGCCGCCGGACATCTGCGAGGGCAGGTGCTCGGCGCGGGCGCGCATACCGACGCGATCGAGCATGCGCGACGCGGCGTCGTGGTCGGGCGCGGCGCCGTCGATGAGGTAGGGGAGGACGATGTTCTCGTAGCCGGTGAGGGTCGGGACGAGGTTGAAGAACTGGTAGACGATCCCGACGCGGCGGCGACGCAGGAGCGTCCGCCCGTGCTCGTCGAGGGCGGCCATGTCCTCGCCGAGCACGCGGATCTCGCCGCGATCGGGCGACTCGAGGCCCGCGACGCACGAGAGCAGCGTGCTCTTGCCGACGCCGGAGGGGCCCATGATCGCGCACATCTCGCCGGCGTGGATGTCGAGGTCGACGCCGCGGAGCACCTCGATGGGGGTCGCGCCGAGCGCGTGGGACTTGTGGAGGTTGCGGACGCGGAGGACGGCCTCGTCGGAGGCAGGGGTCGAGGGGGTGCTCATGGGCGTGCGCGGTGCCGGGCTCGTCACGTGCCGAGTGTCAGAACCTATTCTATCTGTGGTGTTCGGCGGTGCGCGTTCCTCCGCTCAGGGAGAGAACATTTCCTGAAGGACGGCCAGGATGCGCGTGAAGGTCGCCGGCGATATGCGACCAAGATGGCGGACGAGACGCTCCCGGTCGACGGTGCGAAGCTGATCGATGACGACGTGCCCGCTCTTGTTCGAGAAGCGGCACGCGACGCGAAACGGGTAAGGCTGCCCTCCCGTCGTGAGCGGCGCCACGATGACCGTGCGCAGATGCGCGTTGAGCTCGTCCGGCGAGACCACCACGCAGGGGCGCGTCTTCTGGATCTCGCTTCCGCGGGTCGGGTCCAGATCGATGAGGAAGACATCCCCGCGACGGACCGGTTTCACGCCTACCACTGCCATTCGGCCTCGTCGAAGCGTGTCGGCGTGGGAGCGTCGAGCATCCGGTCGCCGTCCTCGGCGTGCGACTGCCGAGCGGCTTCCGCCCAGCCGCTTCGAGGCGACTTTCGTGCGGCGATGATGATGGTATTGCCACGCACCTGGAGCTCGACCTCCTCGGTCAAGCCTGCTTGCTCGATGAGAGGCTTCGGGAGCCGGACTCCCTTGGAGTTGCCGATGCGGACTAGGCGGGTTTTCATGTTCAGCCTGCGTGATCACAACGTACCTACCGAGGCAGGCGCCGTCAAGGCAACCCGGACTGCGCCGTTCGTGCGCCCCCGGAGGACTCGCCGATCCGTCCACGGAGCGCCGCTCGTGTAGGGCGAGGCGGGAGCGCTGCCCCTCGCGACGCCGACCTGAAGAATCCCTCGAATTTTTCGGGCAGATTCACAGAGAGGCCAGGAGACGGGGAGAAAAATCTCACCAATGTCCCCGTCTCCCTGTTCAATCTTTCGCTAAAATGCCAATAAAATGAGGGGATTCGCCAGGACGCCGTCAACATTTCGCGGCGCGCCTCATTCACCGACACCTGGATCAGCGCGCAGACAGGGGCTGGATCTTCACGTCGGCCGCGCACAGCTCCACGTCCGCCGATGGTCCGTAGAGCTTGAGCTCGATGGTGACGGGCGCCGCGTTGAAGCCGAGGCCGAAGTTCCCCGCGAGCTCGATCCAGCGCCCGTCGGCGGCCACGATGGTGGCGAGCGAGAGGTCTCGCAGCGCTTGCCCTTCCTCGGTGATCGTCAGGGCGGCATTGACGGTCTGGCCGCCGGCGCCGCCCACGCGTATCCAGCTGGAGAACGTGAACGGGCCCCCTGCGGCGAGCGGCTCGACCAGCGCTTCCTGGCGGAGCCCGTGGCTCGTCTCGGTCCGTCCGCTCACGCAGGCTGCAGCGCCTTCGCGCTCGCTGGCGGGGCCCACGCTGAGCTCTCCGCCCGTCGGTCCGCCCAGACGTAGCTGTCGGCGGCCGGCGCGAGCGGACCCCACTTCATGGCGTTCTCTGCGGTGACGCCCCGCCCGGGCCGGGCGAGGGGCGCGCAGGTTACCCGAATTGGCCTTGCCCATGACGATGGCCGGGCGCTCACAGCGTAGCAGCCTGCTACTCCGCCCAGAGCACGGACAGGTCGAGCTCGATGGCCTCGAACGGCGCGACGCGAACACGCGCGGCGTCGCGGTGGACGGCCGCGGGTCCCCAGCGACGATCCGCGTCGAGCACGTGGGCCTCGAGGGTCCGCGCGATCGGGTCGACCAGCCACGCATACCGCACGCCCTCGCGCGCGTAGATAGGCATCTTCTCGTCACGGTCGACCTTCTCCGTGGATGCGCTCAGCACCTCGCAGATCCAGTCGGGAGCGAGCGCGAAATAAGCCGTCTTGGGCAGCTCGGGCATGCGCTCGGCGCGCCAGCCGGCGAGGTCGGGCACGAGCACGTCGACCTCCCCCGGCGCGTCCGGATCGGGGAAGTGGAGCTCGGGTTCGACAAGGATGCGCCAGCCTCCTGGGCCACCCCGCCCCCGCTGGAAGGGACCGAAGAGCTCCCCCTGCAGCGCGCTCTCGGCGCTCGCGTGTCGCGGTGCCGGCCGGGGGAACACGTGCAGGGTGCCGCGGATGAGCTCCGCCACCTTGTTCGGCGGGACGGCGCCGAGATCGGCGTACGTGGCGCGGCGCTGCTTCTCGGCGGGCTGGCCCATGGGCGAAGCCTGCCCGGGGGTGGGCGGTGAGGCAATGCGCTTTTTCAGCTTCGCCAGCCCGCTTCAACGTCGCCGATGACACACGAAGTCTCCTGGCAACGTCGTGCAGCGTGAGGCCCTGCGCCCTGAGCTCCAACGTCCGCTCGACCTCGACGCGCAGAACCGGCCGCCCGATACGCATGCCCTGGCGGCGCGCGCTCGATGCCGGCCTCCCTGCGCCAGCTCAGCCGAACGCGCTCCTGCTTTATCCCGTTGCCATCGAGCCCCCAACACTGACCGTGAGATCCAGGAATCCGGCAAGCGCCCGGGTGGTAGGATCCGGAGCCTCGGTGACGCGCACTGGCACGAGCCCCGTCGCGCCGCTCAAGCATCATCTCGACAAGGACGTGGGGGGTCGATGCGGACGATCAAGCATATCATCGCGGCGCACGCACCAGAGATCGTCAAAGCGTGGGCCAGCGAAGCGAACAGGTCAGCGGCGGCGCGGGGGCTGGCGAGCCCCGAGCTGACGAACATGATGCCCAAGTACGTGCGGTCGCTCGCGCGTGGATGGGATGGGGAGGAAGTGCACCGCGAGCGAAACGAGCTCATCGAGAGCCATATGTCCTCACGCTTGCGTGCCGGCTTCAGCCTCGAGGAGGCGCTGGAAGAGTTCGCCATCCTCGGGCGTGCGATCGTGCGCACCTGGGCCATCGCAGGCCCCGAAGAGCAGCCGAGCCTGGAGGAGATCGATCGCCTCTTCGCCGAGATCCACGCCCGTTCCGTGTTCATAGCGCAAGCGTTCCGGCAACACCTCCTGGAGGACGAGCAAACCGAGAAGCGCTACCTGCGGCTGCTCCATGACCCGTTCTTGCAGCCTTTCGGCGGAGAGGCGCCCCTGTCGCCGGGGCGTTTGAAGAAGGTCCTCGAGGTCGTCATGGAGTCGATGGACGCCGATACGGCTGCGCTGCTGTTGCACGACATCAGGACCGGGAAGCTGGAGATGGTCGCTTCGGTGGGCCTGGCCGATGAGCCGCTCGTCGAGTACGTGCGAGCCGTCGACGCATCGTCCTTCGCAGGCTCCGTCGCCTTGCAGGACTATGCGATGTCGATGCGCGACGTGGAGACCACGCTGCTCGACGTGCCGGATAGACTCCGGCACAGCGGCATCCATTCGCTGCTCGGCATCCGTCTTCCGCCGCAGCGTTCTCTCATGGGTGTCCTGTACGTCGGCCTCCGTGGAAAGCGGACGTTCACCGCCCGTGAGACGCGGCGCATCGCGGCGGTCGGCGAGCGGCTCGCGCTCCACGTCGATAACGCCAGACTCTACACGGAGCTGCTCGAACAGCTCGATGCCCTCCGCGTCGCGCGCGAGCTACGAAGCCAGTTCGTCTCGGTCCTGGCGCACGATCTCCGCGGTCCGCTGTCGGCAGCGAGGCTGGCTGCGACGATGCTCGCCGCGCAGCCGGACGCGAGCGGGCCGGTCGTCGCGAAGCGGGTCGAGGTCGTCGTCCGCAACCTGGATCGGGCGGACCGCATGGTGACCGATCTGCTCGACGCCGATCGGATTCACGCCGGCCGGCGTCTCTCGGTCACGCTCGAGGAGTGCAACCTGAGCGAGATCGGCCGCGAGCTCGTCGACGAGCTCGCGGCCGATCACCCTGGCCGCATCGTGCTGCATGCAGACGAGGGCGTCCGAGGGATCTGGGGTGCCTCAGAGCTGCGGCGCGCGCTCTGGAACCTGATCTCGAACGCGCTGAAGTACGGCGCGAAGGACGCGCCGATCGCCGTCGCCATCACGAAGCTGCGGGACGGCGTCGAGGTGAGCGTGCACAACGAGGGCGCGCCGATCCCGCCGGAGGCGCAAGCGACGCTGTTCGATCCGTTCACGCGCGCCGCAGGCGAGCACCGCGCGCCCGGATGGGGCCTCGGTCTGATGCTGGTACGCGCCTGCGCCGAAGCCCACGGCGGGAGCGTCCATGTGGACAGCGCCCCCGGTCGCGGTACGACGTTCACGATGCGGCTGCCGGCGGACGCGCGGCCGGCCCAGGGCTGGACGTGAGGCGTTCTGCTCGTCTCCATCGGTTGCCTTGATCCATCGGTTGCCTTGAACAGACGACGAGCACGCCGGCTCTCGAGCCGGGGCGTGTCTTCACCGAGCGAGCACGAGCGGGCCGGTCCGATTGGCTCGATTTCTGAGAAGTTTCTCTGGATACCGGGTGATTTTAGCTTGTTCTTTGAGTTGATTCTCTGAATTTGGCTCGTGATTGTCTAGATATTAGAGAATAAACTCTGGATGAAGCCCGTGTTTATCCAGAAACTTGAGCCGATTTTCTGGATAAGATCGAGTATTGTCTTGTTTCCTGGCCAGGGTGTCTCGATGCCGAGCCACCGCGCCACGTCGACGTGGGCCCAGCGGGCCAAGGAGCAGGCCCGCGGGATCAGCCGGGCGGCCGGCGGACGCGCAGGTCGACGAGGCGCGGCATCACTTCATCTTTGAAGTACGAGAACTCGCTGGCGAAGTCGATGAATCCGAGGGTGAGGCCCCGGACGCCCGTGTCACGGATGCGCCGGATCTCCTCGGCCACATGGCCCGGATCGCCGACGATCGAGCAGTGCCCGTGCGCCGCGGCGAACCGGTTCCGGAACGTGGCGTAGAATTCCGGGGAGAAGGACTGACAGTCCATCCCGAGCTGCTGCATGAGGTGGTCGGTCGCGGGCCAGTCGGCCATCTCGCGGGAGTAATAATCGTGGTAGTCCTCGGCCTCTTTCCGGGTGGGACGACAGACGATGCAGGCCGTCGTGTAGACGTCGATGGAGCGACCCACGCGGCGCGCCGCCTCCTTGACCGTCGCGACCTCCTCCCGGCACGCCTCGGGAGAGACGAGGATATTGAACAGCAGATCGCAGTGTTCGACCGCGAAGGCCCGGCCGGCGCTGGACGTGCCCGCGTTCATGAGGGTGATCTTGCCCCGCGGCTTCGGCTCGCCGATGAGCCCGGGCAGGTCGAAGAATCTGCCCCGATGATGGCCGGGCGCGTCCGCCGTCCAGAGCGTGCGCATCACGTCGAGCCAGTCCTTCGTGTACTCGTAGCGCTCATCGTGCTCGCGCAGGGGGATGCCGAACATCTCGAACTCTTCCCTGTCCCAGCCGCTGACGATGTTCACGCCGACGCGCCCCGGGCCGATATGATCCATCGTGGCCAGGTGCTTCGCCATGACGATGGGGTGGACGAAGGGCGTGTGCACCGTGGTGAAGACCTTGATCCGCTTCGTGATCGCGAGGATGCCCGCCGCCCAGACGATGGGATCGAGCATGGCGCCCTGGGGGTTGGATTCACCGCCGTGGCCTTTCCAGCGCGCGAACGGGATGTGGAAATCCAGGCCCGCCGCTTCGGCTGCGAGCGCCAGGTCGCGGTTGTTCTCCCAGGTGGGATACCATCGCTCGGGGACCTTCGACATCGAGTGACCCGTACCGTTCGGGCCGAACATCCCTAGCTCCAGATGTCCGACGTCCCCCGCTGCTCCTGCGATCGGTTTCATGGATGCCCCTCCGACCCCCATCGTCTCACGCCCTGCACCACGCGCGAAAGAGGAGACACGCGGCCGGGGGCGGCGCAGCTTGCGAGAGCACGTTGCTGGCGTGACCTGTGTTGGGCGGCCGGTATAGCGACGTTCTCGGGGTGCTCCGACGTACGCAGCTCCAGCAGACGCTCGGCAAGAGCCGATGGCTCTTCGTGCCGGGCTGATCGTCGCGGCTCGAGGATAAGGAGGAGTCCCGCGATCCAAAGGACGAATTCGCGGTGCTGATGCTGAACCGGCCGCGCACCGCAGCGCCGCCTGACGCGCGCACCGATGGGTGCGGCGTGGTACCCTGGGATGGACCCAGCGCGCCTGGTGATCGCAGGAGGGGACCCATGGGGGATAACGGGAACACAGGGCTCGGCGCCCCGGAGCTCGCGTCGAACGAGGTGCTGAGAGCGGTCGCGGCGGGCGCGGCGACGCTCGCGCAGGGGGCGCACGGCGACGGCGTGCGCGCCCTGCAAGAGGCGCTCGGCGCGATCGCGCTCGGCGACCCGATGAAGGCCGACGGCTCGTTCGGGCCGAAGACGCACGCCGCCATCGTCGCGCTGCAAGCCGCGCAGGGTTTGCCGCAGACGGGCATCGTGGACGCCGCGACGATCGCCGCCCTCGACAGGCGCATGGCGGCGCGGCGTACGGTGGCGCTCGACGAGGCCATGGCCAGGGCTGCGGGGCTCAGCCCGGAGGAGGCGGCGGCGCTCGGCCGCAAGCCGTCCGCGGTCCAGGCGTCCGCCGCGGCCTCGCGCCACGATCAGGGCTATTTCACGGACGCGAGCAGGCTCCCGCGGGTCGTGCCGGGGGCCGAGCCGGACCCGGACACGCCGCCGCCCGCCGTGGACTCCGTCGAGGACAGGCCCGCGACTGCCGCCGCGGGCACGCTCGCCGCCGATCGGAGCGCGCGCCTCGACGAGGTCCGGCGCGCGCTCCGGGGCGACGTGCGCGCGCTGGCCGCGCTCGACAGGCTGCTCGCCGCGGGCCGGCTGCACGCGGGGGCGCTCCTGCCGAACCTAGCGACCATGGCGGGCGTCCCCCGCGATGGCAGGCTCGTGCTCGAGGGCGGCATCGATCCGCACCTCGTGCTCGCGCAGGCGATCCGGCACGTGGACAACCCGCTGCGCGTCAAGCAGGGGGCGCGGCACGGCACCTGCGGCGCGGGGACGATGGAGTACGTCCTGCTGCGCGCCGATCCGGCCGAGTTCACGCGGCTCCTCGACGGGATCACGCGGGAGGCAGGCGAGGTGACGCTCCGCTCCGGCCGCGTGCTCAGGATGCCGCGCAACGCGATCTCGCGCGACGCCTCGGGCCGCATCGACATCGACCGGATGTTCCAGTCGGCGCTGATGAACCACGCGACCCTGATGAGCTGGATCTTCGATTACGACAACCCCGAGGACAACGACTCGTTCTGGGCTGCTCTGGGGGGCGACTCGCGCGTGCCGCTCGGCAATTTCACGAGCCTGTTCCAGGACATCATGGGCGGCAGTTATACGAGCGTCTCGGCGCTGCTGCGCAGCGGGGCGTCCGTCGCTGACGATGTCGCTGGGGCTTTGGGGCGCGGGGAGAAGGTGCCGGTTCTCCTGAAGTGGGAGGGGGGCTATCACTGGGTCGCGGGCGAGAAGATCGAGAGGGGGGCGGACGGCACGCCTGCGTCGGTGATCCTGCGCAATCCTGCGGGGTCGGACAGCTGCCAGGGCGTTCCGCCGCGCGCGCCGCTGCCGGAGGGGTGCGGGCGGTTTCGGATGAAGTACGCCGATTTTGCGGCGCATATCCATGGCGCGACGATCAGGGGGTGAACCTCGCGGGGAGGGGAGCGCCACGGGGCGCTGAGTGTAGGCGGTTGGGCCGACGCGTGGATGATGTGGTGATGGCGTCGCTTTTCCAGGAGAAATGCGGATCGCGCATGGGTCTCTATGTCAACCAGCGTGTGCGGCTTGGCTGTACGGTGGGACGGCGGCGAGGAGCTTGACTTTCGAATCGCGTTTGGATTTCCTAGCCCCTGCCCGTGCGCAGGCCCACCAAGGCGCCCCGCATGCTGGCCCTCGCGCACCACCTGCAGAGCCACATCGACCCGGGGCTGGCCCAAGATCGAGCTGCCGTCGCGCGCAAGCTGGGGCTGACGCGCGCCTGGGTCACGCAGATCCTCAACCTGCTCATGCTGGCGCCCGACATCCAGCAGGCCGCGCTGGTCCTCGAAGCCGTCGACGGCTTCGAGCCGGTGGCCGAGCGAACGCTGCGGGGCGTGCCTCACGCGGGCACATGGGCCGCACAGCGCACCGCGTGCGTAGCTCTGACGCGGGCCTAGTTGGCCCCGAGAGACGCTTGGCCTTTTCGACTCAGCTTGGGCCTTGTTGGCAAAGCTCGACTTCGTTACCCTGCTCGCGCGTGCAGATCCAAGCGACCAGGAGAGATCCGATGATGACGGAGCCATGGGCCGCGGTCGACGATGTCGCCAAGCACCTCAGGGTTGCGAAGGACCCCGTGTACCGTTGGATCGAGTCGCGGAACCTCCCGGCCCACAAGATCGATCGTCTCTGGAAGTTCAAGCTCTCTGAAGGTGACGCGTTGGTCCGAGCCGGACGGGCCGACGATCACGACGGTGGCGTTTATGAGAAGGGCGGGCGCTGATGGACAAACTCGTCCTCGTACATCTCTCGGACATTCACTTTACCGGCGCGTCGGGCACCTCCGTTCACGACCTCGACTCCGAGGTGCGGAACGAGCTTCTCCGCGATGCCGCCAGAGTCACGAAGGGACTCGGCGGCGCGACGGGTGTCCTAGTGACGGGCGACATCGCGTACTCTGGCCAGCGCACCGAATACGATCGGGCCGCGACTTGGCTCCTAGAGTTCTGCCGCGCCATCGAGTGTCCCGACGAGAGCGTGTGGGTCGTGCCCGGAAACCACGATGTCGACCGCAAGATCGCGAACAGCAAGGTCACCAAGACACTGCACGAGAGCATCCGCGCCAAGCAGGGCCCCACGCTTGACAAAGAACTCCGAGAGATCCTCACCGATGAGAACTCGGCGAAGGCGCTTCTTGCGCCACTCGCGGAGTACAATGCCTTCGCGGCGCGCTTCCAGTGCTCGGTCTCCGCGGCAAAGCCCTACTGGGAGCGAGACCTCGTGCTGCCGTGCGGGACCATCATCCGACTGCGAGGCCTTTGCAGCGCCTTCGTCTCGAACGAGCACGACGCAAAGAATAACATCGTCCTCGGCCAAGCGCAGGTGAACGTTCACCGCGTCGACGGGGTCGAGTACCTCACGCTTTGCCATCACCCGCCTGACTGGCTTCAGGACCAGGACACGGTGGTCAGCCACCTCGAGTCGAAGGTCCGAATGCAGCTCTTTGGACACAAGCACTCACAGCGCGTGCAGGAGATCAACAAGACGCTCCGGGTCACCGCCGGGGCCATGCATCCAGAGCGGAACGAGAGCGGCTGGGAGCCGATGTACAACGTCATCGAGATCTCGCGGCTCGACGACCAACGGCTCGGTGTCCGTCTGTTTCAGCGGCGATGGCACAAGGACAACCATCACTTCCTGGCCGATCAGGACAGGAACACCAACCAACCCCATCACGACTACGTCTGGCAGGACTGTCCGCGACCGGCACGCAAGGAGCCACTCGCCATCGAGGCTCCGAGGGTGACAGCAGCCGATAGCGCGATGTCGGCAGCCGTCGCCGCGAAGACGACGGCGAAGGACACCGATGCCATGCCGCCACCGAACCACGAGCGCAGGCTCACGTTCCGATTCCTCACGTTGCCGTTCCGCCACCAGATCGCCATCGCGAACAGCCTCAACGTCCTGACCGACGAGGACCGCGCGCTGAGCGACGAAGCGCTCTTCCGCGAACTCTTTAAGCGCGCAGCAGCGAACGGGCTGCTCGCGAGGCTGTGGGAAGAGACTGAGGAGCGTCACGCCGATCCGGCGCCCTTCAACCCTTTTGAGACCTCGAAGTAGCCGGGAGAGCAGCGCACATGCACAAGAACTTTGGCGAATGGTATCGGCTGGTGGCTGTCGAACCCGACGGAGCGAAGCTCGCGAAGCGCTGGGCCGGGGTGAAGGCGTGGGCGACTGCACTTCGCAACGACGACGAGAGCGTCCTCGAGACCGTCCGCATCTTCCAAGGCCTGCCGTTGAAGGCGTCGAGGGATCCGTTCCTCGCTGTCTTTCGGCAGCAGGACCCCGCGTTCCCGCAGCGCAACGATCTTGAGCTGCAGGTGCTCGCTGGCGCATCCCTCGTCGAGTGCGTTCAGTCGGTTGGTGCCGACGGCGAAGGCTTGCACGCGGCCATCCTCGCGGGCGCTGCGCTGGAGGCTTCCAGCCTTCGCGCCAAGGAGCCTCGGCTCGATGAGATCGCGCGTGAGGTGGCTACCGGGCTGCACGTCATAACCGTCGAGCAGCGTAAACGAAGGTCGGTGAATTGTGATGTCATCCGGGAGAAGGCGGATGCCGCAGTTGAGGCGATGAAGCAGATTCCCAGCATCTCCAACTGGGATATCCTTAAGAGCGTCGTCACGCCGATCTTTCAGGCGCTTGTTGATGCAGTCCGGGCGGCCGATGTCGAGCTGACGGACGCCGCCCAGAGCCTTCGGTCCGCCGACGAGGAGACCAACATCCTGTGGTGGATTGAAGGTGGCTGCAGTCGCGACACGAACAAGCCCTGGTCCGCGCTCAAGGACGGCGCAGCGGTAATTGCCGGAACTGAACTCGCTGACCTCACCGATGTGGCATTGGGGCCGCGTAATGCGTCGGCGTTCTTAGAGCGCGTGCTTTCGGAATCGACGGCAAAGAGGGAGTCGGCCTTGTCCAACTACGTCAACGTCTTGCCCGACGAGTGGGCCCAAGAGCTGGGGAAGAGGGCCGATGAGCGCGCGCTCGATCTGACTCCGCTCAGGCTCGCCATCTTTCATCGAGGCAAAAGCGACACGGCGAGCTGGCAGCAGTACTTCGACTCGTCCAGCGGAATGAAGTCGTCCGCCCAACTGACGGCTGCTCGCGTGGCTCGTCAGGCATACGTCGAGGCTATCCTATTGCGGACGCTGGCCGACGCCGAGACGGAGGAGTGACATGGCCGACGCAGTCGTTGCAGATGCGAAGGTGGAAGCCACCGGGTCGCCGGTCGAAGAAACGGAGCCCGAGTTCATCGACCTCTTCTCCGGCACGGTGCTCGGGGCGACCGACGCGGAGGCGATCACCCTGCGCTCGCGCACACACCTCGTGGTATTCGCGGGAGCGGAAGGGAGCGGAAAGACGACGGTGCTGGCCTCGATCTACGAGCGCCTGAATCAGGGGCCGTTCGCTGGGTTCAGGTTCGCTGGCTCAAGGTCGCTGCCTGGATTCGAGGAGATCTGCCACCTGAACCGACTCGCCTCGGGTGGGGTCCAGCCGGACACGCAGCGAACGCGGTTGACCGACGAGACGAAGTACTACCACCTCGTCCTGCGAGGCACGGAACCTTCGGCGGCCCGCCGCGACGTTCTCCTCTCTGCGATGTCGGGTGAGCTGTTTCGCATGGCGAAGGACTCACTGGAGGACGCTGAGCGGCTCACGTTCTTGCGGCGGGCGGACACGATCGTCGTGCTCGTTGACGGCGAGCGTCTCGCAGCCGTCGCGCAACGCACGAGCGCGCAGGCTGATGCGGCGGACATTCTGGAGAGCTTGCTCGACGCCAAACTGGTGAGCCCCAATTGTCAGGTGGAGATCGTCTTTTCCAAGCTCGATCGCATCACGGCTGCGGGAAAGGCTGCGCTCGAGTTCCTTTCCAAGACTCAGGAGAAATTCGAAGGGAAGTTCCGTGCCCGCGTTCCGAACCTCGCGTTCAAGAAGATCGCGGCGCGTCCTGCGCCTTCATCGGAGCAGGAGAACTCCGATGGTGGGCTCGCGGAGGCGTTCGTCTCATGGACGCGCGTCGCGCCGCCGGCCTCGCTAGATAAGCATCATGGTGGCCCGGCTCCCGCGCGCGACGAGCGAGAGTTCAGCAAATTCGGCTGGCGACACTTCGAGCGGACCTGGAGGGACCGGTGAGCAATTCGGCGAACCTCCTCTTCATCGGGTTGCCCGGTTCGGGGAAAACGACCTTTTTGGCTGCCTTGTGGCACGTGCTCTCGGACCGGAGCAGCTCGACGACGCTCAAGCTGAGGAAGCTGAGCGGCGACCGGACCTACCTCAATCAGATCACGAAGGAGTGGCGCGAGTGCTCCCAGGTGCCGCGCACGAACCTTCAGACGGAGCAGGTCGTCGTTCTTCATCTCGACGGCGAGCGCTTCGGCGCGTTCGACCTCTCGATCCCGGACTTGGCCGGCGAAGCCTTCAAGCAGCAACTGACGGATCGGAGGATGAGCCGGCACCACAACGGGTTCGTTCAAGACGCGACGGGGGTGATGCTGTTCCTTCACCCTGATGTCCAGAAGGGCACGCAGCTCTCGGTTGCGCGTCGACTCGAGGCCGAGCTGTCCGCAAGCCAGAAGGGAGATGCTGCGACAACCAGCACCATGGCGAACACCTGGTCTCCCGACATGCTCCCGACCCAGGCGCAGCTCGTGGAACTCCTGCAGTTTGTCCTCGAACGCACGCAGCGAAGGCTGCGCGTCGCCGTGGTGGTGTCGGCATGGGACCTCGTCGACCACCTCGGAGCGCCGCGGGCCTTCGTTGCACGCGAGCTTCCCTTGCTTCAGCAATTCTTGGAGGCGAACGACGATCTGTTCGAACACTCCATTTTTGGTGTGAGCGCGCAGGGGGGCGACATCACCGTCGAGGCTAAGAAGCAGACGCTTCTCGAACTCGACGATGCGTTAAAGCGCATCAAGGTTCGGGAGGACCAGCACACCAGCCAAGACATCACGAAGCCGATCGCATGGCTTTTGAGGGGCAGGTAGCTCATGGCACCTGCGAGCATTCACCAGGCGATCCACGGATACCGCGATGGCCACCGCCTGCTGAGCAACTCGATTCCGCTGACTGCGGAAGCGTCACGGACGATGCTCGTTCTGAGTGATATGTCCGGCCCGTCGATGCAGCCCGGTTTCGACGAGTATGTGACTGCCTATCCACTGCCTGGGACGGACCTCTTCGTTTTCGCTAGAACGTGGTACGCTCCGGAGATGCAGCGCCCCGGGTGCGTGTGGACGCATTCGCTGCTCATCCCTCGAGCGCATGTCGCCCACGTGCCGACCGCGAGCTTGCTCGGGGCGTTTCAACGTCCCCAAATCGAGGGCGTCGAGAGCGCGGCCTCGAAGCCAGTCGTGGTGGACGAGGTGACGTCCGGCGGCGCCAAACTGGACGGTTTCGCCGACAGGGGACTCGCCGCATCGATGATCGGTGCGGTCTTGGGCCAGCCCCGTCCGGTGATCGTCGTCGCCGACACGGCGGTCCAGTTCGAAGCAGTCTTCCTGCGACTCTGGGAGGAGCTGTGGCCTGCGGAAAGGGCACGATTCTCCTTCTGCACGGGCGCACTCATGCCGCGTTCGAATGCCGGCGCGCTGCTGGACCTTCAAGCTGTCCCTCGCGCGATTCCGCCGTCGCAGTTCCGCAAGAGCGCTAGCGCTGCCCTCGTCCTCGACCTTCGCGCGCCGAGTAAGCCCGAGGCGTGGGTGGATCTGGTTCTCGATGGCGCTGTGAGAGGCGACGCAACGTTTCGCACGTGGCTTGAGGCTGCTGTCGGGGCGGATGCGGGGCGGGCCATCGTGCCGAGCGTCGCGCCAATCTTTGGCGAGTGGCACGCGCTGGGCTCCTCGGCACGACGCGTTGTCGCGAGCGTTGTGAGCGCGAAGGACATTGAGCTGGGTACTCGGAGCCGACTCGTCAGCATGGTGTTCGACCGGGTCGACACGGAGGCTGGAGCAACCGGCCGGCGTGAACTGCTTCAGGACCTCTGCGGGCATCGAGACAACGATCTCACACCGATTGCCACGATGCTCGAAGACCAGACGCGGCGGCTCTTCGAAGAAGCGCGCACCGAGGGCGTCGCACTGGTCCTCTCGCTCGTCAGCGGCGAGCTGACCGAAGTCGGAGAATGCGTGCTTCGTACTGCAGTCCTCCTGCTTGTGCCTAATGATGTGGAGGCCTTTGGAGACGCGCAGGCGCCGTTCCTGTCGACCATCGTTGGCGCGAACCCGGTTCTCGCGCAATCGTCCATCCTCTGGAAGCGAGTTGGGTCGCGAGCCATCGACGTGCTCTCGCAGCTTAGCGGCGCAAATCTGGATGACGACGCGCGTGGCGCTGTCATCGACGCGATCTTCATATCGGGGCGTGACGTGTCCATCGACGCGCTCGTCCGTTTCGGCGGCAAGGTAGCGATCACCCGAGCCCTCTCGGCCCTTGCGTCCGGTCAGCTCCAGTTTTTCTGGCAATGGCGCTCGGCGCTCTCGGCACAGCCAGATACCGTGCTCGAGTGGCTCGAGAGCTTGTCCGCTCCGTCGCTTCGCGATCTTGAGCTGGGCAGTCGCTTCGTGAGCCCGAAGGCCACGCAGGCGCGACTCGTGACGGTGTGGAAGAGCGGCGCTGCGGGGGCGGCCTCGATGGGGCCTCGTGTTGCTGCGTTCGGTTTGACGCTGGCATTCTGGGAGGGGGACGTGAGCTCGCCGCTTCTCGCGGCGTGCTTCCAGCCCACATACGACGCTGCGAGCAACTCACGTCTCGAGTACGAGGAGTGGGATTGGCTGCGCGAACAGGCTCCTCCGACGTCCTGGTACCGCGACTGGGATCGCTGCGAGAGGCTCGCGGCCGCTCTCGCTCGTCTGCTCGAGAAGCGGAGCGCGTCGTTGGAGACCGTCTTCGGGATCGTGCACAGCCGCCCGGCCATCAGGAAGGTGGCCACCATCCTCGACGATGACAGGGACATGCGCCCGTACCTGAAGTCGCTTCGCAAGGTTGCCGAGTCTTCTTCGACCGTCGGTACGCGTGACCAGCGGGACGCGCTGCTTGAGGACTGGTAACCAGACGCGTCCGACGGCAGACTATTATACGCGACGGTTAATCGCCGCGTGTCTGTCCCGGCCTGCTGTTAAACGCTCTCGGCGTCTCTCGCCCCACGGGACAGAGAAGCGCGCGCGAACGGCGTCCAGAACGTCCCGCGCGGCCAACCGTCCCGCGCTCGGTGTTCTCTGCGCGAACGCTGTCCCGCTTCGCACACCGCGCCGCTGACGCGCCCGCAGGCTATAGAGTGAACGCGGCCCCCTTGATGCATTGATAAGTTGCTGATACAGCGTCACTTTCCAGAAGAATCGGGAAAATGCGACGGGGCGGGTTTCTGTGGATTTCGAGGGGGTCGGATCAGCGTCTAATCTGGCGATCGTGGATGCTAACCCCGCGAGCGCTGGTCGGTCGGGCGATTCGGTGACGCTTCCCGCGGTGCCCTCGGCGCACACGTAGGAGGCAGTGCAAGCGACCCCTCCCCGAATGCAGCCCGGACCACGCCCCCGGCGAGCCACCCGCGCCAGGCCAAGGCGCGCGCAGGCGCCGAACCATTCTCCGCGACGCTCCCCAGCGACACCACGGCGGCACCGCCGACACCACAGGGAATCGCTCTGTGTTTCCTCCCCCCCTCATCGTACCCTGCGCTCTGCGGCCATGGATCTCTACCCCTCGCTCCTTCAGATCGTAAGGATCCTCCTCTCCGAGGACGACGACGCGAAGGCTCCCGAGCTCGTCCTCCGCCGCGTCCTCGAAGCCACGGGCGCCGACCGCGGCTTCATCGTCGTCCGTGAGGACGGCTCCTACGAGCAGAAGTTCGCGGTCCACTTCGACAAGGCGAAGATCTCCGACAAGGAGCGCAAGTTCAGCCGCGGCCTCGTGCGGCAGGCCATCGAGACTCGGCAGATCGTTCACCTCTCCAGGGACGCCGACGAGCCGCGCTCCTCGCTGCTCAAGAGCCTCGAGGAGTCGGGCGCGTCCGCCGCGCTCGTGGCGCCCCTCGCCCACGGCGCCGACGTCTACGGCGCGGTCTACGTGGAGTACAAGTCGCGGGCCGCCAGCGACGAGGCGCTCCGCTTCGTCGCCGAGTTCGCCGAGCTCGCAGGGCTCTTCCTCAAGCGGGCCAGCGAGCGCGAGGCGCTGCGCCGACGGAGCCAGCGCCTCGAGCGCGATCTCTTCGCCCGCTACGATTTCGAGGGCATCGTCACGCAGGACGCAAGGATGCTCGCGCTCCTCAAGACGGTCGCGCAGGTGGCCGACTCGGACGCGACCGTGCTCGTCCGCGGGGAGACGGGCACCGGCAAGGAGCTCATCGCCCGCGCGCTCCACGTGAACAGCCCGCGGCGCAGCAAGGCCTGCGTCACGCTGCACACCTCGGCGCTGCCGGGCACCATCCTCGAGTCGGAGCTCTTCGGCCACGTCAAAGGCGCGTTCACCGGGGCCGACCGGGACCGCGTCGGGCGGGTCGCATCGGCGCAGGGAGGCACGCTCTTCCTCGACGAGGTCGCGGAGATCGCGCCCGAGGTGCAGGCGAAGCTCCTGCGCTTCCTGCAGTTCGGCGAGATCCAGCGCGTGGGCTCCGACCGGACCGACAAGGTCGATGTCCGCGTGATCGCGGCGACGCACCAGGATCTGCCGGCGCTCGTCGAGGCAGGGAAGTTCCGGCGCGATCTGTACTTCCGGCTCAAGGTGATCGAGATCGGGATTGCGCCGCTGCGCGAGCGCGCGGGCGATATCCCGCTCCTCGTCGAGCATTTCCTCCGCACCTGCTGGAAACGCCCCGGCGAGCGGCCCCGCTTCACGGAGCGCGCCGCGCGGGCGCTCCGCGAGCATGCGTATCCGGGCAACGTGCGCGAGCTCGCCCACGTGGTGGAGCGCGCGTGCATCCTGGCGACGGGACCGGAGCTCGACGTGGATCTGCTCCCGCCCGATGTGGCTCAGCCAGCAGGCCCCGGGCCCCTGGCGCCGCGCTTCTCGCGGCTCTCCGCCGACGAGCTCGAGGCGGCGCGCGAGGCGGGCGTCGCCGAGCTGGAGCGTGCGTTCCTCGTGGCGCTCATGGATCGGCACGGCGGGAACGTGTCGCAGGCGGCGCGGGAGTCCGGGTTCAATCGGACCTACCTGCAGAAGCTCCTGGCGAAGCACCGGGTCGCCGGCGCAGGTGGCCGGCGCCCTGCCTTCGATGGGTGACGGACGCCGCCGGCCTTTGAACCGCCAAGCCGCCAAGGACGCCAAGAGAATCTTGATCATCTTGGCGTCTCATGGCGCCTTGGCGGTTCCCTCATTCCGGTAGGGTGGGGGAACTCTCCTGCCACCCGCTCGGGAGCTCCTCCCCGAGCGCGGCCCCCGCTTCACCGCGCGCCGCCGTGCGCCGCGAGCCACTCCTTCGCCGCCGTGAGCGCGCGCTTCGCGTACTCCCCCTCTTCGGCCGCATAGGCGTCGCGCGCCTGGGTCGCTAGCTCGACCGCCCGCGCCCGGTCCCGCGCCGAGGCCCAGAGCGCCCGGGCCGCGTGGAAGCGCGTATCGGCGAACTCGATCGGAGAGACGCCCTCGCCCTTCGCCGCATAGATGGCGAGCGCCCGCTCGGCGAACGGGCGCGCCTTTCCCGGCTCGCCCATGTCGTTGTGGGCGCCGGCGATCCCGGTGAGCAGCGATGCGACCGCATGCGAGCTCGGGCCCACGGCCTTCTCCTGGATCGCCGCGGCGCGCTCGAGGCGCACAAGGCCCTCGGCGTACCTCTTCTGCGCGACGAGCGTGCTCCCCAGGTTGGCGAGCGAGGAAGCCACGCTCGCGTGATCGGGGCCGAGCGCCTTCTCGCGGATCGCGAGCGATCGCTCGTAATAGGGCGTCGCCTCGGCGAACCTCTGCTGCATCTCCAGGACAGCCCCGATGTTGTTGAGGGATGCCGCCACGTCGGGGTGATCGGGGCCGAGCGCCTTCTCCCGGATGGCGAGCACCCGCTCGTGAGCACGCCTGGCCGCGTCGGTCTCGCCGAGCATGACGAGCGCATTGCCGAGGTTGTTGACGGAGGCCGCCAGGAACGGGTGATCGGGGCCGAGCGCCTTCTCCTGGATGGAGATGGCGCGCTCGATCCGGGGCAAAGCATCTCGGTATTTGCCCTGGGTGTTGAAGAGGCGACCCAGGCTGTTGAGCGTGAGCGCGACGCTCGGATGAGAGGCGCCCAGCGTCTCCTCTCGGATGGCGAGCGCTCGGGTGTAGGCGCGCTCCGCGTCGTCGAACTTCTCGCGGTGGAGGAGGACGGTGCCCAGGCGGCTCCACGTCGCCGCGACCTCGGGATGGTTCGGACCAAGGGCCTTCTCGAGGCCGGCCAGGGCGCGCTCCACATGCTGCGCTGCCTCGCCGTACTTCCCCTGCTCGTCGAGGACGCTGCCCAGCGTGCCGAGCAGCCGCGCGCTCGCCAGCGTGTCGCCCCCCGTCCGCTCGACCGCGCCCTCGGCGGCCAGCTGCAGCGCGAGCGCGTCGGCGTGCCGGCCCTCCAGGTAGCCGATCACGTAGATGAGCTGGGGCCATGCCTCCGCCGCGAGGGCGTCGTCCCTGGCCCGCGCTGCCGCGCGCAGCGCCTCGCGGAGCGCCGCCTCCGCGGCCGGGGCGTCGTGAGCGTCCCGCGCCGCGCGCCCGAGCATCAGGAGCGCCTCCGCCTCGATCGGGGCATGGTCCGCCGCGCGGGCCTCGTCGGCGAGCGGCCGCATGAGCGCGAGCGCCTCGCCGAACTTGCCGGCTTCGTCGAGGGCCCTGGCCTCGGCAAGGCGGCCCCGCAGCGCGTCGATGCGGGCCCGCGCCGCGGCGTCCGCAGGCGGCGGGACCGCCGCGGTCAGCGCGCCCGCGTCCGCGCAGCGCTCGAGGCCGGGGAGCGCGAGCGATGCCTCGATCGATCGATCGAGCACCTCGGCATCCGCTCCGTGCGCGAAGAGCGCCGTGAGCGCCCCCATCTCCTGGCGGCGGCGCTCCAGGCACAGCGTCCGGAGATCGAGGAGCCCGGCCGACTGATCGCCCCTCACATGCGTGGCCTCGCACGAGTCGGCGTACATCGCGACCCACGCGCGCGCCCGCTCGCCCAGCGCCTTCTCCACGCGCCGGTACGTGTCCTCCGCGTACGGCCGCCCGGTGCCGGCGAACGCTGCCCGCACCTTGGCCATCGTCGCCTCGTCCCAGACGCCCGCGAGCCTCGCCTCGCCGCCCTTGCAGAGCCTGTCCGCAGGCTGCCGCGCGAACGCGAACACGAGGAGGCCCGCGAGCGCGAGCCCCGACGCCGCGACGAGCCCCCGCCTCCACGCCGCCGCCGGATCCTTTGCGAGGTCGGCGAGCAGCGCGTCCATGTCGGGGTATCGCGCGTCCCGGTCGACGGAGAGGCCGCGCTCGAGACAGCGGCGGATCCGCGCCGGCATCTCGGCCCCTCGCGGCGGCTCTCGCACCCGCCCGAGCGTCACGTTCTCGCGCAGCTCGTCGTAGGTCGTGCCGGCGAACGGGCGCTCGCCCGCGAGCGCCTCCCATAGCGACACGCAGAACGCATACTGATCGGCCCGCGCATCCGCGGCCTCTCGCCGGTGCTGCTCCGGCGCCATGTAGACCGGCGTCCCCAAGAACGAGCCCGAACGCGTGAGCGCGGCCTCTATCCCCGCCTCCGCGGGGCCGCTGACGGCCTCGCCCTCGGCGAGCCCCGCGAGCCCGAAATCGGTGACGCGCACGCGGCCGTCGGCGCCGACAAGGACGTTGTCGGGCTTGAAATCGCGGTGCACGAGGCCCGCGTGGTGCACCTGCGACAGCCCTTTGCCCGCCTGGAGGAAGGCCGCCACGACCTCTGACGCGGGCCGCCGCTTCTCGACGCAGAACGCGCGCAGCGTCCGGCCGTCGACGTGCTCCATCACCACGCGCACCTGCCCGCCCGAGGCGTCGACCTCGTGCACCGTGACGACGTTGGGGTGCTTGATCCTCGCCATGGCCTGCGCCTCGCGGACGAGCCGCGCGAGGGCCGTCGCCGCGCCCGAGCGCCCCAGCACCTCGGGCCGCAGCACCTTGATCGCCACGTCGCGGCCGAGCACGTGATCGCGCGCCCGCACCACCACGCCCATGCCGCCCTCGCCGAGGCGATCGAGCACCTCGAACCGGCCGAGCTTCGTCCCCGGGCGCAGATCGAGCGATGCATCGGCCCCGGGCGGCACCGGAGGCTCGGACGCTTGCCCGTCCGGGACGACAATCGTGCTTGCCAACGGATCGATGGTGACGCTCGAGGACGTGTGCTCGTCGCGGGAGGTCGAGCGGCTCGACGGGGGCTCCTCGGTGGTCGCGGAGCGCGACCGCGGCTCCTCCGAGAGCAGCGCGTCGCAGCGGGTGCAACGCGGGTTGAACGGAGAGTTCTCCGCGCTGCACCCCGGGCAGATGATCACGCTCTCGCCCAGGCTCACAGGACGCTGTGTAGCATGCCGCGTCGCGGCCTGCGGTCCCTGCGTCACCCTCTCCAGGGTGGTGGGGTACTTTGACTGAAGGCGCGGTCTTTTGAGCCGCCAAGGCGCCAAGGACGCCAAGAAAATATCAATAATCTTGGCGTCTCATGGCGCCTTGGCGGTTCCATCATCCCGGCGGGGCGGGGGAGAGGCGGCTACCAGCAGGTCGGCTGACCCTGACAGCAACCGGGCTCCCCGGGCTCGCAGGTCTGCTCGTCGCACTCCGCCATGCAGGCATCGCGCTCGGCGGCGCACGACTCGTAGTCTTCGCCCCACTGGACGCAGAGCATGAAGAACTTGGCGCACTGGCCCTTGCAGTTGAGCAACTCCTGGCTCGCCTCGCCCACGTCGCCGCCCGGGGACGGCTCCTCGGCGACCTCGACCTGACAGCCGAACAGGGCGAAGCTCGCCAGCAGCGACGCGAGAAGGACGGACATGGATCGTTGGGTGACGCGAGTGAACATGCGACTCTCCTCGATGGTGACCGGACAGGTGGAACAGCGATCTCGTTGAACTCGGCAGGAGCCCACGGCGAGCGGCCCTTGCTCTCTGCGAGCCACGTGCTCGCCAGAGGGCCGGCGCAGGCCGCGCGACGGCCCTTCGCGGCGGTCATTCGCAACGGCAGCGAGGCGGCGGCCCCAGGGTGCACACGAGCTTTTCACCGGGCAGGCAGATGGGCGCGGCCAGCGGCATCGGCTCGGCGTGGCTCTCGTCGGCGGCCTCGACCACCGCGCCTTCGCTCGATCCGGGCATGGCGGGGTCGGCATCACCGGCGTGCGCGAGCGGCAGCAAGAACGCGGCGAAGAACAGGTGCTTCATGGTCAACTCCTTCGGGTTGTTGGTCGTCTCCACGCCGGCGAGCCGCCCTCTGCGCGTCGACCCGCGCGCAACGTGCACGGCGCGGTGGTCGAAGCGGCGTTGAAGCGGCGTTGTCGGCGAGAAACGAAGCGTCCGGCGAAAGGTTTTGCAGACGCCATGCCACCGCGAGCGCGCCGGGCGTCTGCCGGCGAGGTCCCGCGTTTGCGCCGAAAACGAGGCCTATCCCTCCCCGGATCTCCGGCGCTGAGCACGCGGCTGGAGAGCGCCCTGTCTCTCTGGAGGAGACACCTGTTCCTCGCGGAGAGCAGCCCGCCGGCTCGGGGCGAACAGCCGCGACGTGAACACATCGAGCAGCAGCGGCGGTGGCACGACCACGCATGCCGCGATCGCGTGGGCCTCGAACTTCCGCGGACCGCTGCCGGTGACGGGCGAGTCGTCACGACCGCAGTGGGAGTTTTTCGACTCCGCGCCGGGCGGGCTCTCCGTGACCTTCAGCGCCGCCGGTACGCCTTACGTCTACGGCAAGCAGTGCATCTCGGTCACCGCGGCTACCCCGCTCCGATCCTCACCGCCAAGGAGGAGTCCGTGGTCGAGGACGACGAGTGCTGGGGGCCGATGGTGTTACTCCTGCAAGAGCGTCGATAGCCCCTACTGCTCGACCGGGGTCCAGTAGCCGCGGGCGGTCATCGAGTCGCGTTCAGAACACGAACTTGAGGTGTCCGCCCACGGTCGCGAGCACGAGCGAGTACTCCCCGTTGCCGAGGTCGTAATCCGAGCCGGTCACCGTGCGCGGCAGGATGCCCTGCACGCGGACGTCGCCCGAGAGCGACACGCGATCGCTGAGCTTCAAGACACCCCCGACGTCCCCGATCAGCCGGTGGTTGTCGGGCGAGGCCACGTCGATCGTGCTGTCCGGCGAGGCCGCCGACTGGTACCCGACCGACGCCGTCGCCAGAAACGCCTCGCTCAGCTTGTACTTGGCGCCGATCTCCGCCCACACCGTGTCGTTCCACCTGCGCGGCAGCGTCACGGTGACACGATCGGTGATACCGAGCTTCGGCTGGGCGAGATCCGGAGACGAGGCCTCGACGACGAACGCCTCGATGTCCGAATAGAGCACGTACGAGAGGAGCCCATCGAGGCTGAGTTTGTCGTTCACCCGGTAGCCGACGCCGACGGTGAGCCGCTTGGGGAGCGTGAACGAGAGCTCCGCGTCGCCCTCGACAAGCGGCTTGTAACGCAGGCCCTGCTCGGCGAGGTCCTGCGTGAAGAACGGGTGGTTCATGTCGATGGCGAACTTGCCCTTGTACCGCATCGCGGCGCTGTGCTGGTACGTGAGGCCGAAGCGGAGATCCTTGTTGGGATTGAAGGCGAGCCCGAGGTGGAACGAGGCGCCGTGCGACAGGGCCTCCTTGATCGAGATGGAGCGCGCCAGGACGTCGAGCTCGCGCAGCTCGGACGGCGTGCTCGGGCCGAAGTCGTTGTCCTGCTTGAGGTAGTCGAGGCCGTCGTGGAACTCCTTGAGGCTCCCGAAGTCCTGCACCTTCGAGAGCTCGGCCAGGCCGCTGACATAGGACACGCCGGCGCCGAGCGAGACCTGGTCGGTCAGCTTGAGCCCCGCGGCCGCCGTGAGCGACGTCGACACGATGAACGCCTGCCGCAGCTGCCAGCGCTGCGCGCCGTCCGGGAAGCTGAGCGCCGCGGCATAGGGGACATACAGGCCGACGCCCACCGTGAGGCGGTTCGGCAGGACCGGGATCGCCAGGAAGGCGTTGCCCGTCGGCGCGATCGGCGTCGTCGACACCTCCTCGGCGCGGCCGCGCTTGCTCGCGTCGACGTTCGCCGGATCGAGCGGGAGCTTGAACTGGAGGGTGTCCGGCGTCTGGTACGTGCCGCGCCGCTCGCGCTGGTAGGTGGCATGGCCGACGATGAGGCCCGCGCCCAGGACGAGCTCCGGCCGCTGGACCCCCGCGAGCTCGGCCGGGTTCCAGTAGACGGCCGCGGCGTCGGACGTCGTGGGGCCCGAGAGGCCGCTCGTCACCCAGGGCGCGTCGATGCCCGAGGCGTGCGCATCCCGCGCCGTCAGGCAGGCGAGGCCTGTCGCGAGCGAGAGCGCGGCGAGTTCACGTCGTGTTCGTTGACGCGCACGGGCGCGGGGCCGCGAGGGCGGCAGAGCTCCTTGCATGAGACGGGTCCTCACGGTGGGGGGGCCGATCACTGGATCCGGGTGAGGGTGAGCGAGAGGCGATGGGGGCTCGGCTTGTCGCCGACCTCGATCTCGTAGCGGTGCCCCTCGTCGTCCGCGAAGTACAGCGTATCTCCTGCCTTGACCTCCACCTTCTCGTGGAGCGCGTCGCCGTCGATCTCCTCGGTCGTCGACACCTTCTTCTCGAGCGCGGGGTCGGAGAAGAAGCCAGGGCTCTCGTAGGCATAGTCGCGCACGCGCACGCCGTCCGCGTCCTTGCGGATGTCGTCGGGCGCGACGAAGTAGAGGTAATCCCGCTGGCCGGCGACGCCGCTCTCGGTGCTCGGCTGATAGAGATAGAAGTCCGCGTCGCCGGCGGCGTTGTCGTTGAGCTCGAGCGCCATGTCCTTGAGGACCGCCGGATCGCTCGCGAGGTTCTTCTTGATGCTCGCGACGAGATCCTCGGTCTTCACGCCGACCGGCACGTCGCGCAGGGTCACCTCGAGGTCGGCCTCCCCCTCGGCGAGGCCGCCGTCGTGGAGCCGCGCCTGGGCGACGTCCAGGAGGATGTCCCAGAAGTAGGACGGCGCCGGAGGCGGGTCTTCCAGGACGACGCTCTGGTCGACGCTGATCTCGGTCCATCCGCTCTCGTCGATGCAGACCTTCACGGCCTCGAAGTCGCTCATCGAGGTGCCCGCGGGCCCGTAGCTCGAGCAGTGATCCTTGATCTTGGCGGCCCTGAGCTCACCCGCGCGGGCGAGGATGTGCTCGAACTCCCAGAGCGGCTGTTCCCACACGGGCGAATTGCCGCGCGGCGCGGGCTCCCGGCTCGTGCCGCCCGGCAGGAGCATCGCGCTCTCGGGGATGGCCAGCGTCAGCTCGCCGATGCTCAGGTTCCTGGCGAGGTTGTCCAGAACGAGCCAGTCGTCCTGGCTGAAGTCGAACAGGGTGTCGATCTGGCCGGGCGTGCTGTTGACGCTCGCGACATCGGCCATCGTGGCGTCGACCCCCTTGTACGGCAGGGCGTTGACGTCGACGCGGACCGTCATCGTGAAGTCGTCGAGGGCCGCCTTCACCCCCGAAGCGGCCTTGATGAAGCCGGGGTGCTTCGCGCCGTCCGGGTCGCCCGGATCGAGCGGCGTCGGGCCGAACTGCGCGGCGAGGCCGGCAAAGTCCGTGACGACGTCGTAGAGCGTGACGGGGATGGAGTGCGGCGCGACGGGGTAGACGCCGTCCGGGTGCTCGTCGTCGACCGGCCCTCTCCGGTGCTGGGTGTTCGGGTGAGTGCTGACGAGGTTCTCCAGGACGGCCTGCGAGGTGATCTGGACGGGGATGAGCCGCTCGTTGCCAGCCGCGCCCGTGAGGTCCGAGAGGATCTTCGACGTCGAGAGCCCGACGGCGTTGCCGACCCCGAGCAGGCCCTCGAGGCTCGTGCCGCTGAGGTCGGCGTTCTCCGGCGTCATGTTCAGGAGCCCGACGAGGTTCCGCGACGCGGGCGAGAGCGCCGCAACCTCCGCGGGGGGCATGTACATGACCTTGAGCAGCGCGTTCTCGATGAGCGTCGAGATGTCGAGATCGAGCAGCCATATCCCTTCGAGGGTGGGCCGCGGGATGGCCTTGAGCTCGTCGAGCGTGAGCGTCTTGGCGAAGCGCCTCGCGTCGAACCGCAGGAACTCGAGCGTGAGCGTGCGGCTCTCGCGCACGCCGAGCGCCGGCGGGGGCGGCGGCTGCTCCACCGTGACGGCCTCGACGCAGCCGGGCAGCGCAAAGGAGAGCGCGGCGGCGAGCAGGGGGCCGAGCCGGGAGAGCCGGCGGACGGCGGGGGCGGCGGGGCGGGTGCAGTCTCGCGCTTCCATGATCAGAGCTTCTCCACGTCGGCGGTGATCTCCACCGGATCGTCGCTCTCGGGCACGTAGAAGCGGACCTCGTAGACGGCGCCCTCGTCGTCCTTCATGTACAGCGTGGTCTCGCCCGGCGGCAGCCTGTATTTCTCGTGCGTCGTGTCGTCGACGCCGTCGAGCTCCTTGCTGGAGACCTTGCTCGCCTCGCTGAGGTCCGGGCTCGTGAAGAAGCCGGGACGTTCGTAGGTGTAGGCGCGAGGGGCCTCCGAGCTTTGATCCGAAGGCCGGAGGTCGTCCTCGGCGACGAAGAACAAGGTGGGCGCGCCGTCGGGCGCGCCGCGGCCGTAGAAGAAGTCGAGCCCGTCGTTGTTGACCCAGTAACGGCCCAGGATGATGTCCGCGATCTGCTTGGCCTGGCTCTGCAGGGTCGGGCGGAGGTCGGCCACGATCTCGTCGGCGGTAAGGCCGATGCCGACGTTGTGGAGCGCGAAGACCGGCTGGGCGGCGCCTTCCGGGATCTCGGGGCTGCCGTCGCCGGTCGGGTCGTGGATGGCGACCTGCGCTACATCGGCGAGCAGCTCCCAGAAGAACTGCGGACCTGGTACCTCGGGCGGTGGATCGGGCGGAAATGAGATGTTGCCGAGGAAGACAGACCAGCCGGGCGGATTGCCTCCCTGGCCGATGTTCACGCCGAGCCGGCACGTCCCGCCGGCCCTCCAGTAACACCCCGAATAAGGGACGCGATCGCGGTGCGTGAGGTAACCCGCCGTGCCGACGATCGACTCGAGCAGGTAGGGAGGGACGGACCAAATATGATCGGTGCCGACGGGGGTATCCGGGGAGTTGGTCTTGCAGTCCGGGTTCATGTCGCCGTCGCAAGGCGGCACTGCGGACGGGAACTCGCGGAGCGAGATCCGCAAGTCCACAATCGGTGCCGGTGCGATGCCGTTGATCTGGAGCTTGTCGGGATCATTGAAGTCGAACTGCAGCGGCGCGTCGCCGTCGCGCAGGAACATGTCGCCGCCCCCCTTCGAGAGGTCGACCCCGGCGACCCTGCGCAAACCCGACTCGGCGACGACACGCATCTGGAAATCGGGTAGGAGGACATCGCTCCTGGTGGTGAATTCCTCGTCATCGGGGACGAGCACGCCAGGGTGGTCTCCGGACGGGCCGAGCTTCTGGGAGAGCGGCTGAAGATCGAACAGGGCTTCGTAGAGGGTGACAGGCATCCTTACGCCGTCCGCCGCGGGGATGGCAGGGTGCGTGCCGAGCAGCTGCCGCTGGAGAGCGCTGATGAGCTTGTCCATCGGCACGAGCGGCGCCGTCCGGTTGCGCGCGGTCGAGGGGGGCGGCTCGACGCTCAGATCGACATTGACGGTGTCGGCGAGGACATCGGCGAAGTCGAACACGAAGGAGCCGGGGTTCTCCTCGAAGAAATTCCTCAGATCCTCGAGCCGCGTCCCCGTCACAACGGCGTTGGCGGGCGTCATGCTGAGCAGCCGGACGAGCGCGAACTCCGGGGAGGTCCGCCACTCTGGCCCGAAGCTGCGGCCGAGCTCGGTGAGCGAGCAGTTGTGGCCGGGATCCGCGCTGTTGTTCCGCCACGACGTCCCGCACGCGTCTTGGATCTGCTCGAGCGCGTTCCGGAGCAGCTCGGTGGTGTCCACGTCGAGGATCGTGATCTGTTTGGCGCCGTCCTCGCCAAAGACCTGGAGCGCCTTCTGCTTGTCGAGCTCCAGCACGACCGACGGGACCTCGGCGTCGTCGATGCGCAGGCGGAACCTGTTCGGCTCCGTGATGACCGCTCCGCCGCCCCCGCCGCCCTCGCCGCTGCTTCCCGCGCCGCCCGCGGCCCCGCTGCCTCCGCCGCCTCCGTCGTCGCCGCACGCGGCCAGCGCGGCGAGCAGCACGAGGGAAGCGCCGCGGAGGGCGGCGCCGCGCCGGGAGGAGAGGGCGAGCGAGAAGTGCGTCATGCGAGGGTTCCTCGTCGAGGGATCTCTCAGGATCCGCAGGAAGAGACGCCCGATGCTACCGAACTTCGACGCCACGGCGCGACAAAGAGTTCGTGCCGCGACGACGCGGCGAGCTCGATCCGCGACGACGCCGGGAAGGCCAGGACACGTGTCGGTGTCCTTCGTCCGCTCGCCTGCCTATCGGTTGCTTGTCGGTCTTCTGTCGCCGAGCTGCTCGGCGCGCGGTCTACGCGCTTCCAAGATCGCTCTGGACGTTCGCTGCTGGCATGGACGGCTCGCCCGACGCGTCCGCCTGGGCGCTCGTTGCGGTCGCGGGCGGATCATGCGCTGGGGCCATGAGCGGCTCAACCGGCGGGGCTGCAGGCGGCGGCGCGACCGCGGGCGGCTCCGCCGGCGGCGGGGGCCGGATGGACGACGGCGCGCCCACGAGCTCGCGCGTCCGGTCGAAGAACGCGCGCAGCAGCGTGAGGCTCGGCTTGCGCTTGCCCGCCGCGATCGCGAGCACCTCCTCGCGGATCGCTGCGTTGATCGGCGTCGCGATGCCGAGCGCCGCGCCGCGCTCGATGACCTCGCCGTTCAGGAAGTCGACGGCCGGCGGGCGGCCTCGCTCGATGGCGGCGAGCATCGAGGAGCGCATGCGGCGGAAGCGCGCGCCCACCGCGAGGAGCAGCGCGTGCTTCGCGAAGAGCCCCGGCGAGCCCACGGCGGAGCGCTCGGCGTCCGTGAGCGCGATCCAGTCGAGGTCGAGCGTCCCTGCGACCTTCTCGAGGCGCACGCCGATCGCGCGCGAGACCTGCACGGTCTCGGTCATGATCTCCAGCGCGAGGCGGCGGACGAAGCGGTGCCTGAGCAGCGCGCCGAGGCGATCGCCGCCGACGGTGCCGAGCGACGAGATGGCGCAGTTGATGGCGAGCTTCGACCAGCGCGCGCCGGCGAGGTTGTCCGTCACGGTGGTCGGTCCGATCGCCTCGAGGATGCGCGCGAGCTCGTCGAGGCGCGGGTCGCTCGCGCCGTCGAGCCGGCCGAGGACGAAGCCGCCGCTCGAGGTGCGGTCGTACACGCCGGGCTCCACCATCGAGGCGCCCCACGCGACGATCCCCCCGAAGGTGCGCTCCGGGCCGGCGATGCGCGTGACGCGCTCCTCGCAGAGGCCGTTCTGGAGGCAGATCATGGCGCCCGTCGGGGCGAGGTGCGCGACCGCGTTCCGCGCAGCCTCCTCGACCTGCGGCGGCTGCGTCGCCAGGAGGATGTAGTCGAACGGGCGGGTATCCTGGCCGAGCTCCCGCACCGCGCGGCCCCCGACCGTGCCAGGGCTCGCCTCGCCGCGCACCCGGAAGCCGCCGACGTTGATGGCGTCCGCGATGAGCGGGTTCGTCGTGAAGGCGGTGACGTCGTGGCCCTGCTCGAAGAGGTACGCGGCGATGATGCCGCCGATGCCGCCGCAACCGACGACGAGCAGCCGGGGGGCGGAGGAAGCGGGGGCCACGGAGGTGCCCGCGGCAAGCTCGGCAGGTGAATCGATGAAGCTCATGAGAGATCCCTTACCACCGCTGCGGCGCGGGCTCGACGGGCTCGAGGGGGAGCGGCACAAGGGGACAGGGGTATCGGAAACCACGGTGGCTTCCGCAGCGCGTCATGGGTGAGGAGCGGGCGATGCGGCGGTGGCTCTAGGGGCGGCCCGCATGGGCGTTACAGCCCCGCGTCCCCAGCTGCCTCGAAGGCTGAGAGCAGTTGCCGGAAGCTCTGGAGGTGCCCCGTGCGCGCGCAACGCGCCCGCAGCGCGTCGAAGTACGACGGGTCGATCACCACGCCCGGGCGCTGCTTCGTGTACCGATGGCTGCGCTCGATGAGCATGGCTTTGAGATACGCCAGGTGGAAGCTGGCGCGCGTGGCGTAGCCGGGATAGGTCCCCATCCGCTCGGGATCGTCCGCGCTCACGTCGTAGAACCGCTTGAAATCGACCAGCTGGGGTGACTGCGGGCCGGCGCGGAGGAAGCCGTCGTGCCCCAGGAACCAGGTCTCGATGCAGCAGTGCTGGATGATGATGCGAATCTCTAGAGACGGATTGGTCCTCGCCATGCGGGCGCCCTGGAGCTCGGCCTGCACGGTGCGGTGGACCTCGGCGTAGCGGGCTTCGTACGTGTCCTCGTCCGAGTCGATGCAGATCCAGAATTCCTGCACGCGACCGGGGTTGGCTTCGATGTCCCGGAGGAGGCCGGCGATCCTGCGATAGCACGAGGGATAGCCCTTGCCGCTCACAAGGACGTAGCCGTCGGCGATCAGGTCGGCCACGTTGGGCACGCGATGCAGCGCGGGGAGCCGGTGTCGCAGCCATGCCTCGTAGACCCTCGGCTCGGTCTCGGCACCCTCCACGAGGAGGACGAGGTTCATCCCTGGACTCCGTGCTCGTACTCCGGGAGGTTGATGAGGCGCGTGAAGCGGTCGAGGTGCGAGCGATCCTGCGCCATCGCCGGGATCTTCTCGGCGTCGAGGACCCGCACGCGACTGCCCTTACGGGTGACGATCTTCCAGTGTCTTGGCGGGATTTGCTCGATGATGTAGGGGTGGTGGCTGGTCAGGACGAGCTGGAGGTACGGCGCCCGGCTCAGGAGGAAGCGCGTTACTGCGGGCAGGCAGTTGACGCCGAGGCTCGACTCCAGCTCATCGATGAGCACCACCGTGCCTGGTGGAGCGAACGAGAGGTGGATAAGGAAGGAGAGGTAACGCTGCATGCCAGAGGACATGTCGTAAAAGAAGATCCAGCTAGCGACGCCCGACTCGGCTGCCGCGAGCGCGAGGTTGTAGGTACCCCTTGACTCTTTGCTCGCCTCGGGGCCCAAAGGGTAATAGCGCTGGACCTTGAGCCTCTCGACCGTGGGAAACGCTTCCCGGAACGCCTCTTCTATCTCGGCGAACGCCTCTGGGAACACCTCCTGGAGAAGCTCGGCCTTATGGTGCAGCGGCAGCGTGAAGTCCGCACCGAGATCTGCCGCGGATTGGTAGTTGCCCCGCCGCTTCTCGAAGTGAGTCTCCGTCGTAATTCCGTGGCTCGGCAATGTTTCGAGCGCTGATCGAGGAATACAGCGCGAAAAGGCCTTGTAAAGCGGAGCCATCAGCGAGTCCTCCTTGAGGACGCCAATCGCACTCTGCGCACGGTCCAGCTTCGGGAGTGCATGGCCATTCAGAAGGAAGCGCTCAGGCGAGCGTTCCACGATGGCCCGGTCCCCCTCGAGGACGCGCTCGGTCCGGATGAGGGGCGGCTCCTCAGCGTGCAGCGCGCCGTGCTCTTCTGCCCCTCGCCCGACGCGCGGCTCCAGCTCGGCTTCCCAGCGGTACGTGAGCCCTTCGTGCTCGAAGCCGATCGCGAAGCTGGCCCCGCGGATCGCGTCGATCAGCTCATCTTCTTCCTTCTCTCCGAGCGCGACGGCGCGGACCTGTTCGATCGCCCGTACAATCCGCGTCTTGCCCGCCCCGGACACGCCGACCAGCAGGTTGAACGCATCGAGCGCCATCGGCTCGAGCGTCCAGCCACGCCCAGCGCTCTGAAACTCGAAGGTCAGGATCCTCATACGGCGGTCAGTCTACGCGCCTCCCCCATTCCGGCTAGCCCTCCGGCTCGACCGCAGCGCCTCCCCCCGCGGTCCCCCTCAATCGCCCGGCGCCAGCACCTCGATCGCCTTCGGCTCCAGCGTGACCTTGATCGGCAGCTTCCCGAGCGGCTCGCCGTCCACGTCGAGGAAGAACGCCTGCTCGACGTCGCGGTTCAGGAGCGTCAGCTCGATGCTATCGCACTGGAAGTGGCGCACGTCCCGATGGCGGATGTGCGAGCCCGTGTACATGCCGGTCGACACGGCCGCGAAGCGGAGGTGGGGCGCGCTGCCCAGGTCGATGACGTCGAACACGCCGTCGTCGAGCTTCGCCATCGGCGCGAGCTGCATGCCCGCGCCGAAGAAGCGGCCGTTGCAGATGCCCAGCATGCGCGTCGAGATCTCCTCTTCGCGGCGCTCCCCGCGCAGCGTCGCCACGCAGCGCACCCGGCCGACGCGGCTGCGGACGAGGCCCTGGAGCGACGCCATCGTGTAGGCGAGCGTGTTGCCGAGCACCCGCGACGACTGGTTGACGAGCGAGACCACGATGCCGCTCATCCCCGTGGAGAGGACGTTGACGAAGAACGCATCGGCCCGCTGGCCGTCGCGCGTCTCGTACGAGAGGCGGCCCACGTCGAGCCGACGCGTGTGGCCGCTCGCGATCGCGGTGCAAAAGCTGTCGAGCCGGCGGGTGAGCTTCAACGTCTTGCAGAGATCGCTGCCGGTGCCCGCGCCGATGATCCCGAGCCGCGTGCCGCTGGCGCCCCGGTCCCTCGCCTGCATGAGGCCGTTCACCACCTCGCTGATGCTGCCGTCCCCGCCGACCGCCACGACGGTCTCGCGCCCGCCGAGCGCGGCTTCGCGCGAGAGATCGGCGGCGTGGCGCGGGCGCTCCGTGCGCACGATGTCGACGTCGCCGAGGATGCGGCGGATGGGCGTCAGCATCTCGTCGAAGAGCCTGCCCGTCTTTCCGCCGCTGGACCGGGGATTCACGATGAGGAGGGGGCGCATGCGAGCACCGATGCTAGATGCCGCAGGCCGCCCAGGGCGAGGTGTTTTTGTCGCGAGACCCGCGGGCCGACGCCTCGGCGCGCTCGGCGGCGGTCACTGCTTCGTGCAGCCGCAGCCGCAGTCGTCGCTGAAGTAGCTCCAGCCGGGCTCGCACACGAAGCGGATCCGGGCGCACTCGTCGTGGCTCTGCCCGACGTACTTGAGCATCGGGCTGTCGGTGCCGCAGCCTTGCGGGCTGCTCGCGCCCGGCGCGCCGCCGGCGCCGGTCGGCTCGCCCTCCAGGCCCCGCACGCTGCCCGTCTCCGCGCCCTTCGGGCTGTCGGCCGGCGGAGCTGCCGCGGGCGCGCCGCTCGGGGCGCCGTGGCAACCCATGACGAGCGAGCCGAGCAGCACGAGCAGCGATGGCGAGGAGGCGATGTGTCGAGTCGGCATGAAGGTGGCTCCGGTGGCAGAGACAGGCCCGCTGCGCGGGGCTCGGCGGTGAAGAGGCGTCGCCTATGCCCTCCCTCGATGGAGCTCCGAGCGGCGCGAGCCGACGGGGTGGGGGAGCGCCGCGTCGCCGCCCGAGCTCTCGTCGCGCGGGGCGTGCGCGAGGCCCGTCGTGACCGCGGCATTCTGCGCCTCTTCCTTCGCGGTCTTGGGCAGATCCGCCCCCGTATCGCTGGCGTCCTTGGCGCCCGTGCGCTTCCCCTCGGGCGAGCGGTGCTCGATGATGGCGTTGATCTCGGCCCCGAGGAGCACCGCCATCGACGAGATCCACATCCAGAGGAGGAGGATGATGACGCCGCCCAGCGCGCCGTAGCTCACCTCGTAGCTGCCGAAGCGGCTGACGTAAAAGGAGAAGCCGAGCGACGCGATGACCCAGATGACGACCGCCACGACCGACCCCGGGGTGATGAACTTGAACTTCTGCTCGACGTCGGGGAGCAAGTAATAGAGGGTCGCCAGGACCGCCATCACGATGAGCGCCGACACCGGCATGCGCAGCCAGAGGACGGGCGTCGCGAAGGGGCCGAGGTGCGCGGCGAGCGCTGGTGTGGCGACCGCGATCGCCGAGGCGACCGTCAGCAGGACGGCGCCGCCGATGGTGACAAGCAGGGCGATGCCGCGGCGCTTGAGGTACGACCGGCTGTCCTCGACGCCGTAGGCGGAGTTGAGCGCGTCCATCAGCGCGGTGACGCCTCCCGAGGCGGCCCAGACCGCGCCGAGGGCGCCGACGGTCAGGAGCGCCGGGCTCTGGCCTCCGGTGAGCGCCTGAAGGCGCTCGCCCAGGATGGTGGCCACGGCAGGCGGGGCCACCTGGTACAGTTCGCTCATCAGCCTCGCGGAATCGGCAGGGTCGATGACCAGGCCGGCGAGGGCGACCGCGAAGAGCAGGAACGGGAACATCGAGAGGACACCGAAGAACGCCAGTCCAGCAGCGACGGTGTCGATCTTGTCCTTGACGAATTCCTGCGAGATCTCGTGCAGGAAAACCTTCCAGGGGATCTCTCTTCCGGGCAGGTGCATGATGGGCCCTCGCTGGGGTGCATGGAGCGCTGCTGGATTTGCCTGGGGCGGCTCGTGCCGGAGGCGCCGTCCGCTGTCCATGAAATAAAAGCAACGCGAGTGCCAGGCCAGTCGCGGTCGCAGCTGGCCGGAGGGGTCGGCGGTCTCCCGCGCTGGACCCCGGCCGAGCGCAGCGGCGGCTCTACCGCTGCGCATGGCGCGAATTGCCCCACACGGCAGAACGGCCACGGCGCGAGCGCCCGAGGCCACCTGGCCGGGCGCTCGCGCCGTGGCGTACGGCGCCGGCGGCGCGGGCGCTCCGCCCCGTGCGGCCGGGCGCTCCGCCGGCGGCCTGCGCCGCGAGCTAGCTCATCGCCTTGCCGATGAACTCGTGCAGCGCCGGATCATTCCCGTGTTGCGTCCTCACCGACGGATCCTCCCGGTACATCGTGTTGAGCGCTCTCTCGATGCCGGGGTTCTTCCCCGTGAACGCGTCGATGAGCTCCCGCATGCGCTTCACGATCTGCTGCACCGGCTCGCTCTTCGGGTCGGAGCCCTTCTGCATCTCCGCCCGCATGTCGTCGTAGATCTGCTTCCACGCCGACTCGGCCTCACGCATCTTCTCGGGGCCCATCGCCTCCGCGCGCTGCTTGAGCTCCTCGAGCTGCTCTGGAGTGTAGTATTTCTCGCTCATGGTCATCACCTCGATGGTTTGAAGGAGCTGCTCCACAGAGACGTCCTCTCCCGACCGCAGGACATGGGCCAGGCCCTCGAGCCGCGTGCAGAGCCGCTGCTCCAGCGCGATCTGCTCGCGCAGCCGCGACAGGTGGAGCTCGATGGTCTGGAGCGGAGAGAACCCCGGCTGGTCCAGGCACGCGGCGATCTGCTCCAGGCTGAAGCCGAGCTCGCGCAACGACTTGATCTGCTGGAGCCGGGCGACGTCGCCCACCGAGTACATCCGGTGCCCCGACGCGGTGCGATGCGACGGGACGAGCAGGCCGATCTCCTCGTAATAGTGGAGCGTGCGGACGGAGAGGCCGGTCTGCCGGGCGAGATCGCCGACTTTCAACGGTGCTGAACGCATGGCGCTACCCCTGTTTCCAGGGCGGGTGAGGACGTCCATGCCCCGGAGGCTAGGTCCTCACGTAGCGTGAGGATCAAGGCCTGCCCTCAACTTTTTTCGTTGCCCTCGCGCGCCCGGACAGGTCACTCCTCGCCGCCGGCGGTGGGGGCCTCGACGACGCGCGTCCGGAGGAGCATGCCAGCGAGCGCCGCGGCGACCGCCGCTGCCCAGAACGGCGCACCCGCGCCGGCCCGCGCGTAAAGCTGGGTGGCGACGAGCGGAACGATCACGTAGGCAAGCTCCTGGAGCGCCTGGTTGCCACCCTGCGCCTGTCCCTGCGCGGCAGGCCCGGCGAGGCGCGACAGGAGAGCGGAGAAGGACGTGGTGATCAGGCCCTCGCCGCCCGCGAAGGCCACGATGGCCGCGATGAACGCCGGCTCCGCGGGCAGGGTGGCGACGAGCGCCATGGTCACGAGGGCAAGGCCGACGAGGGCGAGGCCCAGCGCCAGCACGCGTGAATCCCCGAGGCGCTTTGCGAGGCGCTCCAGCAAGATCCCCTGGACGCACACGTCCGTGACGCCGACCGCGATGACGGTGAAGCTCACCGCGTCGGCGCCCCATCCGAGCCGGTCCTTGGCCAGGAGCGCGAACGTCGCCTGGAGGGCGACGAAGGCCGCTGTGCAGAGCACGCCCACGGCCAGGAGCGGACGGAGGTGCTCCAGGCGGAGCAGACCGGCGAGCTGAGAGAAGGGGTTGAGCCTTCGCCACGGCACCGCGCGGGCCCGGTGCTCGGGGTCGAGGCTCTCCGTGAGGAACACGTAGCTCCCTGCGGCGTTCAAGGCGGTGAGAATGGCCGCAAGGAAGAACGGCGCTCTCAGGCCGAGCTTCAGGGCCAGGCCGCCGAGCGCCGGGCCGGCGATCAACCCCGCGCCGAACATCGCGCCCACCCGCCCGAAGTACCGCGCGCGCTGCTCGACCGGCGACGCGTCGCCCAGGTACGCGAACAGCGTGGCCACGTTGCCCGCCGTGATGCCGTCGATCACACGCCCGAGGAACAGGAGCGGAAGGGCGTCGGCGAAGCCGAACAAGGCATGGCCGGCCGCGGAGCCCACGAGGCTGAGCAGGAGCACCGGGCGGCGGCCGATCGCGTCGCTCAGCGCCCCGAGCGCCGGCGCGGAGAAGAAGGCGCAGAGCGAATAGGACGCGCTCAGCAGGCCGACCGCCGAAGCCACATGGGCAGGATCGCCGTCGAACCGCGCAGCAAGGAAGGGGATCACCGGGGCGACCAGCCCGGTGCCGACCGCGCTCAGGAAAGCCGTGGCTTGAAGGAAGAAGAGCGCCCCGGGGCGCAGACCCGCGCCGGGATGGCGGTGGACGGTGCTCGTCATGCGGTCACCGTGACGACCCCGCGCCGCCTCCGATTGAACAAACGCGACATGGCGCGCTGCGCGCTGGTGATGCGCAGGTCAGGTCAAGCGCGCGTGTCTTCCCCTCGAGGAGCGCCTCTCCCGCTGCCGTCGCGCGGCCAGCGGCGCCGCACCTCGCCGGCGTACGCGCCGGGGCTCATGCTCGTGAAGGCGCGGAACTCCCGGATGAAGTGCGCCTGATCCGCATAGCCGAGCTCGAAGGCGAGCGCCGTGAGGCTCACGCCCGGGTCGAGCTCGAGGCGCTCGGTGGCCCGGGAGAAACGGATGAGCCGCGCGAGCACCTTGGGGGACAGCCCAGCGGCGCGCTTGAACTGCCGCTCGAGCTGCCGGACCGACAGCCCGAGCCGCTCGGCGAGCGCGCCGACGCGCGCGCCCCCGTTGCTCGCGTACAGCTCGAGGCCCGCCGCCTCCACCGTGGCCGCGGCCCGGCGGGCCACGCGGCGCCGCGCGAGCAGCCACCCCTCGACCAGCCGGAGCGCGGCGTCGTGGTCGCCGCTCTCGAGGAGCGGGCCGACACGCTGGGAGAGCGCATGCAGGCCCGATCCCACGATCGTGCAGCATCCGCGCACGTCGGCCTCGTGCTCGAGCAAGGAGAGGGCGTGCCACGGGTGAAACCGGACGCCGAGCACGCGCGACAGGCCCCGGGACACCATCCGGGTGGATTCGTCCCGCGCGCCGATGACGAAGACGGGCGGCAAGGGACGCAGGCGTCCATCGCGCCCCTCGAGGCGCGCATCGCCGCAGTTGAAGACGAGGTCGATGTTGGCGTCCGGCAGGAGGCAGTGCTCCTCCGTGCTCACCGTATGTAGCTCCTCGTAAGAGGAATAACTCTGCACCGCACCGCGCAAAAGCGGGTGTGGCGCAAGCTCGCGGTAGCGGACGTCCTCTGACGTCATCCGGGTCTTGTGACTTTGCGAGACGGAGACGTGGAGCGCAAGCGCTGCGGCGGGTGCGGAGAACCGCCGGCGCGGGGTGCTGCGCTCCGATCGGTCGGCGCGGCATCGCTGCCGCCGCCCTGGCCAGGTCACCGCATGCGGAGCGTGTATCTCTCGACCGACCTGTACTGAGGTGGCCAGTCGATGTCGAAGCCCTGCTCCGCGGCGGCGTGCCGGGTCCAGTACGGGTCGTAGAGGTGCGCCCGCGCGAGCGCGCACAGGTCGGCTCTCCCGGCCGCGATGATGCTGTTCACGTCCGCGTAGCTCTGGATGTTGCCCACCGCGATCGTCGGCACGTCGGCCGAAAGCCGCACGAGCTCCGAGAGCGGCGTCTGGAACAGCCTGCCGTGCTCCGGTTTGCTGCACGGGTCCGTCTGTCCCGCCGAGACGTGGATGATGTCGGCGCCGTGCTCTCGCAGCATCGTCGAGAGCGCGATCAGATCGTTTGTCGTGAGCCCGCCCGGCGCCCAGTCGGTGGCGGAGATGCGCACGCTCATCGGCTTCTCCGCCGGCCACGCGGCCCGCACGGCGTCGAACACCTCCAGCGGGTAGCGCATCCGGTTCTCGATCGGACCGCCGTACGCGTCGTCGCGCCTGTTCGTGAGCGGCGAGATGAAGCTCGCGAGCAGGTAGCCGTGCGCGCAGTGCAGCTCGATGAGGTCGAACCCGGCCTCGTCCGCCCGCCTCGCCGCCTGCACGAAGTCCGAGGTCACCTGGTCCATGTCCCCGCGATCCATCGCCTTCGGGACCTGGCTCTCGGCGAGGTAGGGGATGGCGGAGGCGCTGAGCAGCGGCCAGGCGCCGCTCTCGAGCGGCACATCCATGCCCTCCCAGAGCAGCTTCGTCGCGCCCTTGCGCCCGGCGTGGGCCAGCTGGACGCCGATCTTGGTCCGGGAGCGCGCGTGGATGAAATCGACGACGCGCCGCCACCCCTCGACGTGGCCGGTGCGATAGAGCCCCGCGCAGCCCGGCGTGATGCGCGCTTCGGCGCTGACGTCGGTCATCTCCGTGATGACGAGCCCTGCCCCTCCGAGCGCCCGGCTGCCGAGGTGGACGAGGTGCCAGTCGTCGATCCGCCCGTCCGCGGCCGAGTACTGGCACATGGGCGACACGACGACCCGGTTCTCCAGCACGAGCGATCGCAGCCGGAACGGCGTGAACATCGGCGGCGGAGGCGCCCCATTTCCGTCGAGGAGGCGTGCCCCCGCCTGCGCTTCCGCCTTGCGCGCCACGTGCGCGTCGATCTCGCGCACGAACGCCGGGTCGCGCGCCTTCAGGCCCTCGTGCGTCACCCGCAGGCTCCGCGTCAGCAGGCTGAACATGAACTCCACCGGGTCGAGCGCCATGTAGCGCTCGGTGTTCTCGAACCACAGGAGGCTCACCTGCGCGGCCCGCTGGAGCGCGAGCACCTTGGGCTTGCGCTCCGCCTCGTAGGCGGCGAGCGCCTCGGGCACGCCCCGGTGCCGCTGGAGGCTGTCGACGAGCGCGATCGCGTCCTCGAGCGCGAGCTTCGTCCCCGAGCCGATCGAGAAGTGCGCCGTGTGCGCGGCGTCCCCGAGCAGCACCACGTTGCCCGCGCTCCAGCGCTCGTTGTGCACCGTGGGGAAGCTCCGCCAGACGCTCCGGTTCTTCAGCAGCCGGTGTCCCTGGAGCTTCTCGGCGAAGAGCTCCTCGAAGTACGCGATCGTCTCGTCCTCGCTGGCGCGATCGAGGCCAGCCCGCCGGAAGGTCTCCTCTCGGCACTCGACGATGAAGGTCGAGCGCTCCGGCTCGTAGCGGTACGCGTGGACCCGGAAGAGGCCGTGGCGGTTCTCCTCGAAGTAGAAGGTGAACGCGTCAAACGGGAACGTCGTGCCGAGCCACACGAACCGGTTCGGGCGGACGTCGATGCGCGGCCCGAACCGGTCGGCGAATCGCTCCCGGATCTGGCTGTTCACCCCGTCGGCCGCGACAACGAGGTCGCTCTCGGCGACGGCCTCCGCCGGGTCCGTCACCTCCTCCTCGAAGCGCAGGACGACGCCGAGCTCCCGCGCCCGGTCCCCCAGGATCGCGAGCAGCTTCCGGCGCGAGAGGCCGCTGAAGCCGTGCCCCCTCGAGACGAGGACACGGCCGCCGAAGTGCGCGTGGAGCTCGTCCCAGTGGGCCAGGTTGCTCCGGATCGCGTCGTAGCTCGGGCGATCCGCGTCGGCGAGGCCGTCGAGCGTCGCGTCCGAGAACACGACCCCGAAGCCGAAGGTGTCATCGGGCCGATTCCGCTCCACCACGACGACCTCTCGCCGGGGGTCTGCCTGCTTTGCCAGGAGGGCGAAATAGAGGCCCGACGGCCCGCCGCCCACGCATGTGATCTTCACCGCCCTGCTCCTCTGCTCCCGCGTCTGCGCCCGCGCCGGAGCCTACACGAGAACGCGAGGTACAGCGCGTACAGCGCCGCTCCGGTGGAAATCAAGCGCGGACAGGCTCGAAGAACAGGATTTCCGGGACTCGCAAGAGCTGGTTCGCCTCATCGCGCGATCGAGCGCGGCAGTCCGCGCCGTCACCCGGCTCGCACAGGCAGCCGGCGACGCTGTCGTCAGAGGCGATCTCCACACCAGATTTCTTGGAGGCTCCCAGAGCGCCACGAGCATCGGTGTCGAGCCCGGCGGCCAGAGAGCGAATTCGGCGCGCTGGAGCAGATGGGTCCGCCTGATCCGACAATTCCTCTCATTGCCTGGCATGTGGCGGAAAATTGAACAGGGAGGTGAAAAGACGGGGAGATTCGGTCGGATTTTGATCCTCTTTGCCCCCGCCTCCTGTTCAATCCGCCACGGAAAATTCGACGGAATCCCTCTGCCGCCCTGAATGCCTCTGCGGGAGCGTCTCCGGGCGACCGACGAACGGGGTTGGTCGGCGGGCGTAAGTAGGGTAAGCGTTGATCAGAAGAGCGATCGTCGGGAATGTAGGCCGAACCCCGAGGTGACGCCGGGGCGCACGTACCGCTCTGCTTCAAATATTCTCCTTAGCCACGATGCGGCTCATCGCCGGGACACGTCTCGGGATGCGCCAGCTGAACTCCACCCGAACGGCTGGTCACTCCATGAGCAAGACAGCGCCGCCCGACACCGATCGATCGGTACCGTTCCTCCGCCGTTCCATCGCGGCGGGCATGTTCGCGATGGGGCTCGTCGGCCTGACGGCGGCTGCCTGCACCGGGCAGCTCGGCGATGGGAGCCCGGGCAGCTCTACCGACGACGACAGGCCCATCGACCCGACCACCGGGAAGCCGGCCGCCTACGACTGCAGCGAGGCCCGGACGAGCCCCAGCGTGCTGCGCCGTCTGTCCAAGGTCGAGGTCCAGCTGACCCTTCAGGATCTGTTCCAGCTCGACGAGCCGCCCGCCGTGGACAGCATCCCGGAAGACACAGGTCAGGGGGGCTTCCGGACGATCGCCGCCCTCCAGAACGTGTCGGATCAGCACCTGCGCGCCTACCTGGCCATCGCGGAGACGCTCGGGCAGGAGCTCATGGCGGACGAGGCGCGCCGGACATCGGTGCTCGGCTGCGAGCCGGAGGCCGACGATTGCCTCGAGCGCTTCGTGCAGCGCTTCGGCAAGCTGGCGTATCGAAGGCCGCTCTCGGCCGAGGAGGCGAGCGATCTGGTCGCGCGGGCGAGCGAGGTCGCGCGGGACAGGGAGGACGCGTTCCGCTTCGTCGTCGAGGCGCTGCTGACCTCGCCCAGCTTCCTGTTCAGGATCGAGGTCGGCTCGGCCGGCTCGCAGACGTCGACCTTGACGCCGCTCGAGCTCGCGTCGCGGCTGTCGTTCACGCTGTGGGGCCGGTCCCCGAGCGCAGCGCTGCTCGAGCGGGCCGAATCCGGCGAGCTCGACAGCGAAGCGGGCCTCCGCGCGGTCGCGGAGGAGATGGTCGAAGACGAGCGGACGCAGGTCTTCTTCAACGCCTTCTTCAAGCAGTGGTTGACCTTCGAGCAGCTCCGCGCGCCGGTCAACCCGGACGCGTCGTTCACGCCCGCGCTGCTCGAGGACATGATCGCCGAAAGCGAGCTCGTCCTCGGCGAGCACGCGTTCACGCCTGACGTCGACTTCTTCGACGCGCTCACCGCGAACCACACGTATGTCACCCCGGCGCTCGGCAAGTTCTACGGCCTCGAGGTATCGGGAGACGGCGTGAGCCGCGTGGAGTTCCCGGCCGGCCACCACCGGGCGAACACGGGGCTTCTCACGCACGCGAGCCTCATCAGCGCCAAGAACGACGGCGATCTCATCGCCGTGCGCGGCCAGTGGCTCCGGGCGGCCTTCCTCTGCGAGAAGATCTCGATCCCCGCGGGGCTCCTCGAGCAGCTGGAGAGCGAGCTCTCCGGCCTGACGTATCTCGAGGTCCTCCAGAAGCGCAACACCCAGGAAGGGTGCGCTGGCTGCCATTCGCTCATTGATCCCATCGGCGTCGGCTTCGCCCAGTACGACAAGCTGGGGAAGTACGATGGGAGCATCGGTATCGACGAGTTCGGGCTGGCGCCGCGCCTGGAGGGCGCTGCCAACGAGTCGTTCGACTCGCTCGCTGCCCTGGCGGCGGAGCTGCGGCGGAGCCCCGATCTGGCCGCCTGCGTCGCGGAGAAGCTGTTCATCTACACCCAGGGGCGCGAGCCGGCGGCCGAGGACCGCTGCGCGATCGACGCCTCCGCGGGGAGCTTCACGCAGGACGGCAACCGGTTCCGCTCCTTCCTGACCGCCATCGTGCGCTCGCCGGAGTTCCGGCTGCGGAGGGCGCCAGAGTGATGTGCTCGCACACGGTTCGACCGACGGAAGAGGAGTGTCGCCAGTGAAGATCTCGAGAAGAGCTCTGCTCCGCGGGGCGGGTGTCGCGGTCGCCCTGCCGTTCCTCGACGTGATGCGGCCCCAGCGCGCCAGCGCCGCGCCGGCGGATCCGAAGCGCTTCGTGGCGTTCTTCGTCCCGAACGGCACGGATCCCGGGGCGTGGCACCCGAAGACGGAGGGGCCGCTCTCGGCGGAGGGGCTGCCGCCCTGTCTCGTGGACATGAACGGCTTTGACGCCGAGCGCGAGTGGCCGGCGGGAGACGCGATCTGGCGCGACGTCACGATGGTGTCCGGCGTCGACCACCAGGGGATCTGCTCCGACATCCACAGCCCGGCCATGGCGCTGTGCGCCCACACCGACGGCGGCGGGACGGCCGTCCCGCGCAAGGCCACGCTCGACCAGTACCTCGCCAACCACATCGCGGCCGAGACCCCGTTCCGCAACCTCAACCTGTCCCCCACGGGCGACACGGCGGTCACGCAGGGCTTCATCTCGTTCAGGGACGGCGGTCAGGTCGAGGATGCGTTCCGCGATCCGGCGAAGGTGTTCGACACGCTCTTCAGCAACATGGGCAACCCCAGCGAGGAGATGGACGACATCCGGCGGCGCCGCGCCAGCGTCCTCGACTGGGTGCGAGAGGACGCGAGGCGCCTGAACCTGCGCCTCGGCGCGGCGGATCGGGCGCGCGTGGAGCAGCACCTCGAGTCGGTGTTCGAGCTGGAGAAGCAGATCCAGTCCACGGCGCAGTCGGGCTGCACCGTCCCCGGCGCGCCCACGAAAGGGCAGAACTTGCACGGCAAGTTCAAGCAGATGATCGATCTCGGGCTCCTCGCCCTCACCTGCGACCTGACGCGGGTGCTCGTCCTGCAGTACTCGAACAGCTGGGGCCTCGACTTCGCCGGGTACGATCTGCCCGACGGCGTGGGGGACTGGAGCGATCACTTCATCTCGCACAAGCTCGGCGATCGCGACCGCGCGACCGATCTCGACGGGCTGCCGCAGGCGGAGGCGATGCGCATCGCGAACGCCCGCGTCGTCCAGACGTCGCGGTTCAAGGTGCGCCGCTTCGCCTACCTGCTCAACGCGATGAAGGCCGCCCAGACGGCGACGGGCAACCTGCTCGACGAGTCGCTCGTGCTCTACACGTCAGAGAACGGCGACGGGGACTCCCACGGTCGGACCAACATGCCCATCATGCTCGCCGGGCACGTGGGGGGGTTCCAGACAGGCCGCGCCGTCAAGGCCAACAAGCCGCCGACCGGCGCGCTCCATTGCTCCATCATCAACTACTTCGGCGTCGAGCTGTCGGAGTACGGCGACCCGGCGAGCGGGCCTATCGCCGGCCTGTGAGCCTCGCGCGCCGCGAGGCCTGCGCGTGACACCTACCAGCGATCGACCTTCGATGGGCTCGCCTGCCCGAGGCTGCTGAGCAGCTCGCCCGCCACGGTCGGGCAGGGGACGTGCATCCAGCCCGGGCCATGTGACGCCGTGCGGGCATGAGCGGCACAGCTCTCCGCGCGTGAGCGGCGGACGCGCCGTGCGCTCAGGCCGCGCGCGTCCGCCGGATGTGAGCGACGTGGATGCCAGAGGAGGGGTGAGGCATGGAATCGCTGGGACGGTATTGGTGGCTGCTGGCCCTGAGGGGCGTGGTCGGGATCCTCTTCGGGTTCTTGTTCTTCCTGTGGCCGCTCCCATCGCTCGCCACGCTCGTGCTGCTGTTCGGCGTGTGGGCGTTCTTCGACGGCTGCGCCGCGTTCGCGTCCGCGCTCAGCGGCCGCGGCGGCGTGTATTCCGTGGTCGAGGGCATCTTCGGCGTCGGGATCGCGGTCCTGACGTTCTGGCGGCCCATGATCACCGCGCTCACGCTCTACGGCGTGATCGCTGCGTGGGCCATCGTGCTGGGCATCTTCAAGATCGTCAGCGCGGTGAAGCTCCGGCACGTGATCACCAACGAGGTCTGGCTCGGGCTGAGCGGCGCCGTCTTCGTGATCTTCGGCGTCCTCATGGTGGCGCTCCCGGCGGCCGGCGTGCTGGCGCTCGTCTGGTTCATCGGAGCGTTCGCGATCGTCGAGGGAGCGATGCTCCTCGGGCACTCGCTGCGCCTGCGCCGCGTGGCGAGCGTGGTCGCGCCGATGCGCATGCCGTGACGCCCGGCGGCGCGCCATGTAGACGGCGCGCCATGGAGCGGAGCGAGCCCGTCAATCGATCTGCAGGTGCCCGTCAATCGATCTGCAGGTGGTAGTGCGCGGGCGTCGTCTCCTCGAGCACCAGGACACCCCCGACCTCCGCGGCGCTCTCGAGGAACGCGCGCTTTTCCTTGGACGACATGGTCCTGTTGCGCACGTCGACGGCGCCTCTCCGCAGGTGCGCGGAGACGTAGATCCCCCGGTCGATCTGGTCCTGGATGACGGCCTCCATGGCGGCCACCACCTGCTCCGGCGGCTTGCGGGAGTTCGCCTGATAAGCCTTCTTGATCTCCTGGACCGCCGCCTTGTTGCGGTAGAGCTGGAGGAGGTCCTCGCCGAGCCTGAGCTTCGTGAACATCGCCCTGGCCTGGCGGTTCGCGTCGCGTGTCCCGCTCGTGATCACGAGGTGCTCGCGCGTGCGTCGCGCGTAGCCCTGGTCGATCTGCTCGACCTTGGCGGCGATCTTCGCCGGGAGCGTCACGCCCGGGAGCACCTCGTACGGCGGCGGGGACCACGGCTCCGTGGGCACGGCCTTCCCGAGCGCCGTCAGGGGCGGCAGCTGCGCGCGCCGCTCCTCTTCTTCCGTCGGCAGCTCGTCGCACTCGGGTCGGGTCGCCGGCGCGGCGGCGCGCGGCGCGGCGCTCGCTGTCCCGGCGGCGCGCGGCGCGCTCGGGGCCCGCGGCGCCGCGCTCGCCGGCGCCGCGTGGGCGCTCGTGGCGGGCGGATCGAGGCCCGGCAGGCCGATGCTCGGCAGATCGATGGACTCGAGCCGCTCCGTACATCCGGTCGCGCACAGCAGCGCCGCGGCGAGGGCGCGCAGGCGGCGCGGCGGCTCCAGGGACCGTTCCTGTGCGGCTGCTCGGCGTGTCGGAGGCGTCGGCAAAGCCGGAGCAGCGTGCCATGGCGCGCGGCGCGGACGAAAAAAACGGCGGCGCGTGACGTCGGCCCTCTCGACGCGCGGGGCCCCGCATCGACTACACAGCTCCCATGCCCCATGCCCCCCTGACCGGCCGTATCGCCCTCGTGACCGGCGCCGGCACCCGCCTCGGCGCCGCGACGGCCCGCGCGCTCGCGGCCGCCGGCGCCGACCTGGCCGTCCACTACGCCACGAGCGCCGCCGGCGCGGACGTCATCGTCGACGAGGCGCGCTCCCTCGGCCGCCGCGCTGCAGCATTCCAGGCGGACCTCCACGACCGGGGGGCGCTCGCCGCGCTCGCCCGCGCGGTGCTCGACTGGTCGTCGGGCCGGCTCGACCTCCTTGTTCACAACGCGGCGAACTTCGATCGGGTCCCGCCGGCCGAGCTCTCCGCCGACGCGTGGGATCGCGCCATGGCGCTCAACGCGACCGCGCCGTACCTGCTCACGCTCGAGCTCGCCCCAGCGCTCCGCGTCTGCCGCGGCAGCGTCGTCGCGATGGTCTGTATCAGCGCCGAGCGGCCCTGGAAGAACTACATTCCGTATTCGGTGTCGAAGGCCGCGCTCGCGCACCTGGTCCGCGGCCTCGCCGTGGGGCTGGCGCCGGAGGTGCGCGTGAACGGCGTGGCACCCGGGACGGTGCTGCCGCCGTCCTCCTACGATGAGGCCACGCTCGCTCGCCTCCGCGAGCGCATCCCGCTCCAGCGCATCGGCGAGGCGGAAGACGTCGCCCGCGCCGTGGTGTTCCTTGCTGAAAACGACTTCATCACCGGCCAGATCCTCGCGGTCGACGGCGGCGCCTCGGTCGGGTGACGCGCCGCCTCGGCGCACGGGTGGATCCGCCCCAGCGTGAACGGGCGCGCGCTTTGGCTTGAACGACCTCACCTGATCGACCCATAGTTCGAGCCTGATGAGCCAACCGCCCGAGACCAGCGCCGCCCCCCTCCAGGCAGATCCTGCCCACAGCGCGCCCGCCGACGGCGGCCCGGCCGAGGCGCCCGCGGCTGCGGCTCCCGGCGCCGAGGCGAAGCCGGCGAGCCACGACTCGACGCTGCCCGAGGCGCTGATCGCGTTCATGCTGGAGCGCTGGGCGCCGGCGTCCGGCGAGCTCCCGCAGGCGATCGCGCACGCAGAGGTGTTCGCTGCCCGCCGCCGCGCCCTGTCGAAGCTCTTCCCGGCGGAGACGCTCATCATCCCGACCGGGCACGAGAAGGTGCGCTCCAACGACACGCACTACCGCTTCCGCCCGGGCTCGGACTTCTTCTACCTGACGGGCAACCTCGAGCCTGACTGCGTGCTCGTGCTGCAGCCGCAGGAGGGCGGCGGGCACCGGGACATCCTCTTCGTCGAGCCGAACCCCGGGCGCAGCGACAAGACGTTCTTCACCGATCGCGCCAAGGGCGAGCTCTGGGTCGGCCCCCGCCTCGGCGTCGAGCAGAGCCGCGCGCACTTCGGCGTCGACGAGTGCCGCGGGCTGCCCGAGCTGGACGCGTACCTGAGCGGCCTCGTCGGCACGGTGACGCGCCCCCACCGCGTGCTCCGCGGGATGTCCGAGCGCGTCGACAAGCTCCTCGCCCGGCACGATCGCGACAAGCAGCTCGGCGAGGCGCTCTCGGAGATGCGCCTCCTCAAGGACGCCCTCGAGGTGCAGGAGCTCGAGGCGGTCGTCGCGTCGACGAAGCGGGGCTTCGAGGACGTCATCCGCGCGCTCCCTCGCGCGCGGAGCGAGCGAGAGGTCGAGGGCACGTTCAACCTGCGCGCCCGGGTCGAGGGCAACGACGTCGGCTACGGGACCATCGCCGCGTCGGGCCACCACGCGTGCATCCTGCACTGGACGAGGAACGACGGCGCGCTGGAGCCGGGCAAGCTCCTCCTGGTCGACGCCGGCGTCGAGGGCAACGCGCTCTACACGGCCGACATCACCCGGACCCTGCCGATCAACGGGAAGTTCTCGAGGGAGCAGCGCGAGATCTACGAGCTCGTGCTCGAGGCGCAGGAGGCGGCGATCCGCGAGGTGAAGCCGGGCAACGACTTCATGGAGCCGAACCGGGCGGCCATGCGGGTGCTCGCCCGGGGGCTCGAGCGGCTCGGTATCCTCCACGTCTCCGCCGAGGAGGCGCTCAAGGACGACAGGCAGCTCTACCGGCGGTATTCGCTCCACAACGTCAGCCACATGCTGGGCCTCGACGTGCACGACTGCGCGCAGGCGCGGCAGCAGGTCTACAAATTCGGCAAGCTCAAGCCGGGCATGGTGCTCACGGTCGAGCCAGGGCTGTATTTCCAGCTCGATGACGAGACCGTGCCGGCCAGGTACCGCGGCATCGGGGTGCGCATCGAGGACGACATCCTCGTCACGGAGACGGGGTATCGGAACCTGTCGAGCGATATCCCGAGGTCGGTGAGCGACGTGGAAGCGTGGATGGCGGGACTCTGGGCCACGCCGAAGTGAACTGAGCTGAACGGCGGGCGGGGGCACGGCCCACGCGAGCGAGTTGGAGGGCGCACCTAGACGCGGGGGCCGCCGGCGGAGGGTGAAGCCGCGCGGGAGGGCGGCGGGGGTCCCCCCACAAACTCGCGCCTTTTGGGGGGCTGTTGCCGTACATGAGGGTGGGGTGGGGCTGGGGGCGACTCGCTTCGGTGCGGGTCGGCGCTCGGGTTTGTGGGGCCCACCCCCGCCGCCCTCCCGCGCGGCTCCACCCTCCGCCGGCGGCTCTGCCATGGAGGGCGGTGGTTGGGAGCTTGGGCTTGAGGGGCGGTGGGGTGGTGTCTGGTGGTTCCAGGAAGTCCGTGGTTGTGGAGGGCGGTTGATGCCGTCGGGACACGGCGAGGGGCTTGAGGGGGGCTGGCGCACGGACGCAACGGCGGGCGCGAGGATGCTGGAGCGATGGCTGCTCGCGGGCGGCGGCGCTACCCTGCCGATGAGGAGACCCGCATGCACACGTCTCGTCTTCTGCGTTGGCCAGGGACCGCAAATCTCCGAACCGGACGCGCGCTCGCGACGTCGCTGCTCGCCGCGGCAGCGGTGGTCGCAGCGGCGGGCGCGGCCAGGGCCGAGGATGGGACGGACGGCCGAGGCGCCGGCGCCGTCCTCGCGGCGCGCTCGCCGGGGATGCTCGAGCCTCACCTCCCTGGGTACGTCAACACTGCGCTGCCGGTCGATGTCGGCCCGTCGCTGCGCGGCCAGGACCTGCTGATCGAACCGGTTGCGACAGCGGGTGAGCCGCTGCACGGCATGGCCTCGGAGCTCGACGAGACCAGCTACGACATCCCCGGGCAGATCGTCGTCGACGCGCGCGACGACCTCGACGACGCGTCGCTCGCGGACCTCGTGCGCGACTTCTCGCTGCGCGTGATGCCGACGGCGCTCACGTCACAGACCAGGATCCAGATCGCCACGGTGGACGGGCCGGTCGGCGCGACGCTGGAGCGGCTCGCGCGCGATCCGCGCGTGGAGGCGGCGGAGCCGCTCGCGTGGGTGCGCGCCTCGTTCGTCGCGAACGACCCGCTGCTGAAGGACCAGTGGCACATGGCGCGCGTGGGCGCCGAGCGCGCGTGGGACTTCGCCACCGGTCGCGGCGTCACCGTCGCCGTGGTCGACACCGGCATCGCGTGCGAGGACCACGGGCCCTTCACCAAGGGGACCGACCTGGCCTCGACCGAGTGCGTGGAGGGATGGAACTTCGTCACCAAGACGATCCACGCGAACGACGACCAGGGGCACGGCACGCACGTCGCCGGAACGATCGCGCAGTCGACCAACAACGGCCTCGGCGCCGCGGGGCTCGCGTTCCACGCGCGGCTCATGCCGGTCAAGGTGCTGAACGAGAGCGGCTGGGGCACGACCGCCGACGTGGCCGACGGGATCCGGTGGGCAGCCGAGCACGGCGCCCAGGTCATCAACCTGAGCCTCGGCGGCCCGCGCAACTCCAAGGTGCTCCAGAGCGCGATCGACGACGCGATCGCGCATGGCGCGGTCGTCGTCGCGGCGGCCGGCAACACCGGCGGGCGCGTGCAGTTCCCCGGCGCCTCCGATGGCGTCATCGGCGTGAGCGCCACCGACGCGAACGACAAGATCGCGAGGTTCTCCTCGCGCGGCCAGGGCGTCGACGTCGCCGCGCCCGGGGTGAACGTCACCCAGCAGACCATCTGCAACCGCGGGCGCGACAAGTGCCAGAACTACTACGCGTACAGCGGCACCTCGATGGCCGCGCCCCACGTGGCCGGCGCGGCGGCGCTGGTCGTGAGCCTCGGCGTGACGGACCCGCGCGCGGTCGAGGACGCGCTCCGCGCAGGCGCGCGCGTCGTCGACGACTCCGACGGCGGCAAGCTCCTCTACGGGGCCGGCATCCTCGACGCCGCGAGCTCCGTCGTGCGCGTGACGCAGAGCCACATCGTCGTGCGGCTGCTCGCGCTGCTGGCGCTCGCGACGTGGGTCGCGCGCCGCGCCCGCAAGAAGGACGCGACCGCCACGAGCCCATGGCGGGCGAGCTTCCTCATCCCGGCGCTCGCCGCAGGGCCGGGGCTGTTCTTCTTCGCGCCGTGGCTCCTGCCGCGCGTGGATCTCGCGGTCGACGTGCTGGCCCGGCCGATCGCCGACCTCGACATGCTGCTCGGCGCGTCGGTCCACCGCTGGCTGCCGCTCGCCAACGCGCTCGTCCCGCTCGGCCTCACGGCGCTCTTCTTCGGCGTGAAGAGGCTCCGGCCGGTGATCGCGGGCTTCGCCGTCGGCACGGCAGCCTACCTCACATCGGTCGTCCTGCTCGGCGAGGTCGCCGGTCCCCTCGGCCGGATGGCCCTCGTCGTGTGGTGCGCGGTCAACGCCGCCGCCTGCCTCTGGATCGCCCGGACGAACCTGTCCACGCGCTGAGCCGGCGCCTGCCGCGCTCGCTTCAGGGCCGGTGCGCCCGGCCATCATGACCACGGGCGGTGCCGACCGGCCCTCATGACCACCGAGCGGTGTGCCCGGCCGTCATGACCACCCTGCAAAAACGAGCTAGGATGCCGGCGATGCGGTCCGGCACCTTGCTCGTACCTTTCATCCTGCTCCTCGGGGCGTGCGGCGGCTCCTCCAGCGAGACGCCGTGGCCCGCCGAGCCACGGGGCCCCGCGCTCGGCCCCACGGACGAGGCATCGCCGGAAGGGCCGGCCGACTCGAACGCCGCCCCTCAAGGCGCGCGCGAAGGCTCGGCGGACGAGGCCGACGCCGGCCGGTAAACCGGCGGCGGAGGATGGCATGGCGGACAGCGGGACGGCAGGCGCGCAGCGGAGGGCCTGGCTCTCCGCTGCGCTGCTCTCCGTCGCCCTGCTGGTCATGCCGGTCCTCGTCTGGCTGCTCCTGCCGCGGCCTGGCCCCGTGATGCCGGCCCGGCGCGAGCCGGCCGCTGCGCTGCTCCCTCCACCGCAGCCGGAGCTCACGGCGCCGCGCGAGGTCGAGGCGCCACCGGCGCCGCCACCACCCCCAGCGCCGCCGCGCGAGGTCACGGCCGCGAGCGTGGGGCCGGTCCGCGGCGTGGTGCTGGATCCGGAGGGCCACCCCAGCGCCGGCGCCATGGTCAGCTGCCGCGAACCGCCGGGCGCATCGGCCAGCGCCGACGGCGAGGGGCGCTTCGAGCTGCCGGCCGAGGCCGACGGCTGCACCGCCACCGCCGCGCAGCCTCCGTACGGCGACGCCGAGCCCACGCGCGTCGCCGCGGGCCGCGACAACGTCCTTCGCCTGCTCGCCGCGGGCTCGATCGTGGGCGAGGTCGTGGATCCATCGGGCAGGCCCGTCGAGGCGTACCTCCTGGCGATCGAGTCGTTCACGCCGGCCGGGTCCGGCGCGAACTCGAACGTGAACGGCCGCGCGCGCAAGGTGTCGGATCCGGGCGGCGCGTTCCGGTGGGACGCGCTCGCCCCGGGCCGCTACGTGCTGACGGCGAGCTCGGCCGGACGCCCGCCTGCGCGGAGCCGGCCTGTCGACGTCGAGGCAGGCCGCGCTGCCCAACGCGTGCGGATCGTGCTGCCGCAGGGCGCGACGCTGAGGGGCAGGGTCGTCGACGCCGCGTCGCGCGCGCCGGTCGTCGAGGCCCAGGTCGAGCTCGACTCCGCGACCTCGTCGGGCGCGAACGCGATCTCGCTCGCGCTCACCGACGGGAACGGCGACTACGAGCTCGAAGGCGTGCCGGCCAGCGGCCCGTTCTCGGTGCGCGTGCGCCACCAGCAGTACATGGCCAAGATCGTGTCCGGCCTCGACGCGCGCGGCGCGCAGTCGACGCGGGTCGACGTCGAGCTCCGCCAGCTGGACGACGGCGGGGCGCGCGAGGAGCTCACGGGCATCGGCGCGATGCTCTCGCTCTCCTCGGGCCGCGTGATCATCGCTGGCGTCGTCGACGGGGGGCCTGCGGCGTCCGCCGGGCTCATGGCTGGCGACGTCATCGCCCGCATCGACGGCCGGCCCACGACGGAGCTAGAGCTCGCCGACTGCATCCAGCGCCTCCGCGGCCCGGCGGGGACGGTCGTCGCCGTCGGCGTGGAGAGGGAAGGGCGCACCCTCGACGTGACGATACGGCGCGACGTCGTGGTTCGGTGAACGGCCGCGCGCCGAGGTGCTAAGGGTCGGTCCATGTCCACGCGCCCTACCGCGCTTCCCCCGGCCGGAGCTCCGGACGTCCTCTACCTCGTCGACCTGTCGGGCTACGTCTTCCGCGCCTACCACGCGATCAGCCCGCTCTCGAGCCCGAGCGGCGAGCCGACCCACGCGACGTACGGCACCGTCGCGATGCTCACGAAGCTCGTGGAGGAGCGGAAGCCCGCGTACCTGGGCGTGGCGATGGACTCGCCGGGCAAGACGTTCCGCGACGAGCTCGACCCCCGCTACAAGGCGCACCGGCCCCCGCCGCCGCCCGATCTCGGGGTGCAGATGAGCCGGTGCCGCGAGATCGTCGAGGCGTACCGCATCCCGATCTTCATCCAGGAGGGGCTCGAGGCGGACGATCTCGTCGCCGTCGCCGTCGCGCGGGCCAAGGAGCGGGGGCTGCGCGTCGTCATCGCGTCGAGCGACAAGGATCTGATGCAGCTCGTCGACGGCGAGCAGGTGATGCTCTGGGACGCGATGCGCGACAAGGTCTACGGGCACCCCGAGGTCGTCGCGAAGTTCGGGGTGCCCCCGGAGCAGGTGCGCGACCTGCTCGCGCTCGTCGGCGACACCTCGGACAACGTCCCTGGCGTCCCCGGCGTGGGCCTGAAGACGGCCGCCGAGCTGCTCGCGCAGTTCGGCTCGCTCTCGGCCATCTACGAGCGCATCGGCGAGGTCAAGAAGCCTCGCATCCGGGAGTCGCTCCAGCAGAACGAGGCCGACGCGCGCCTCTCGCAGAAGCTCGTGACGCTCGACGGCGGCGCGCCCGTATCGCTCGACCTCGAGACGTTGCGCTACGGCGGCGCGGACACCGGCAGGCTCCGCGAGCTCTTCACCGAGCTCGGCTTCTCGCGCTTCCTCAAGGCGGTCCGCGCGCCCGAGCCGACCGCGCGCGCGGCGACCTACCGCGTGCTGACGACGCGCGAGGAGCTCGAGGGCTTCGCCAGATCGGCGCGCGCGGCCGGCCGCCTCGCCCTCGACGTGCTCGCGACGAGCCGCGAGCCGATGAGCGCCCACGTCTGCGGCGTCGCGCTCGCCTGCGAGCCGGGGCAAGCCGTGTACGTCCCGCTGGGCCACCGCTACCTCGGCGCGCCGGCCCAGCTCTCGATGAGCGACATCGACGCGGTGATGGGCCCGCTGTTCGCCGACCCCGAGCTCCCGAAGGTCGGCCACGACGTGAAGTTCTGCGAGGTGATCCTCCTGCGGCACCGCATCGGGCTCGTGGGCGTCTCCTTCGACACGATGCTGGCGAGCTATCTGCTCGATCCCGAGGGGAAGAACCAGCTCCACGAGCTCGCCGAGCGCGAGCTCGGCGCCAAGATGCAGACCCTCGACGAGGTGGCCCCGAAGCGCCGCGGGCAGGCGCAGCGCGGCCTCGACGAGATCGAGCTCGGCGAGGCGTCGAGCTACGGGGCCGCGTTCGCCGACGTCGCGCTCACGCTCACCGATCGGCTGCGCCCGCGGCTCCGCGCCGAGAAGCTCGAGGACCTGCTCGTGCAGATCGAGCTGCCCCTCTCCGCCGTGCTCGCGGAGATGGAGCTCACGGGCGTCCTCGTCGACCCGAAGGCGCTCGCGCAGCTCGGCGCGCAGATGACGACCGAGCTCGCCGCGCTGGAGCAGAAGGCGCGCGAGCTCGTGGGGCACGACATCAACCTGGCGTCGCCGAAGCAGCTCGAGGCGGTCCTGTTCGACGAGCTCAAGCTGCGCTCCCAGCGCAAGACGAAGACCGGCCGCTCGACCGACGCCGACGTGCTCGAGGCGCTCTCGGAGGAGCACCCGTTCCCCGGGGTGGTCCTCGAGCACCGCGCCATCGCCAAGCTCAAGGGCACGTACGTCGACGCGCTCCCGCGCCTCGTGCACCCGGGCACGGGCCGGCTCCACACGCGCTGGGGCCAGGCCGTGGCCGCGACCGGGCGGCTCTCGTCGCAGGACCCGAACCTGCAAAACATCCCGATCCGCACGGAGCTCGGCCGGATGATCCGGCGCGCGTTCGTCGCGCCGCCCGGGAGCGTGATCGTGAGCGCGGACTACTCCCAGATCGAGCTGCGCGTCCTCGCGCACCTCTCGAAGGACCCGGTGCTCGTCGACGCCTTCCGTACCGGGCAGGACGTGCACGTGCGCACGGCCATGGAGATCTTCGGCGTGGACCAGGCAGGGGTCACCGCCGAGATGCGCCGCCGGAGCAAGACGATCAACTTCGGCGTGATCTACGGCATGGGCGAGTCTGCGCTCGCCAAGCGGCTCGACATCTCGCGGGCGGAGGCGGCGCGCTTCATCGACGCCTACTTCGCGCGTTACCGGGGCGTGCACGAGTTCATGGAGGGGACGATGGCCGAGGCGAAGCGCTCCGAGTCGGTGCGCACGCTGCTCGGCCGGCGCCGCTTGCTCCCGGATCTGCGCAGCAGCGACCGCATGCGCCGCGCTCAGGCGGAGCGCATCGCGCAGAACACCCCCATCCAGGGGACGGCGGCGGATCTCCTGAAGCTCGCGATGGTGCGCATCCCGCGCCCCGTCGTCCCCGGCGCGCGCATGGTGCTCACGGTGCACGACGAGCTCGCGTTCGAGGTGCCGGCCGAGGCCGTGGACGAGGCCAAGGCGAAGGTGCGAGAGGCCATGGAGTCGGTCTTCCCGCTCGACGTCCCTCTCGTCGTCGACGTCGGTCACGGACCCACCTGGGCCGACGCCCATTGAAGGGGCGGGCACCCGCTTCGGATACGGGCCCATCTCGGCGTTTTCGGTGCTCAGCGCACCGGAGTGCGCTTCCGCGCCGAAAACGCCGATCTGGACCCGTCTCCTGTGCGGGTGCCCGCCGCTGGCGTCATCGGTTGGAGAGGGGCGGAGCGGAAGAGCCACGCTCTCCGTGGCTGTGACGGCGGCGGCGGAACGACACGGGGGCCTGGGGTGTTGCGGGGGGACAAAACGACGACGCCCGCTGCACCTTGCGGTGAGCGGGGCGTACGTGCGGAAAGGGTGTTCTCAGCTCGCGGCGGTCTTGGCGGCAGCGCTCGCCTTGTGAAGGGCGAGGGCGAGGCGGCTCTTCACGCGCGACGCGCGCTTGGCGGGGATCGTCCCCTTCGACGCGGCGCGATCGAGCGCGCTCACCGCGGCGGCCACCGGCGTAGCGGACTCTTGCGGAACGCCCTTCAGCGCGGTGCGCGCCTTCTTGACGGTCGTGCGGAGCTCCGACTTGATGGCGCGATTGCGCGCGGTCCTCGTGATGCGCTGGCGGTTGCGCTTGTCGGCGGATGCGTGATTGGCCATGAGAAAAGCTCTCCTACTTCTTCGCCTGCGCCTCGGCGGGCGTGGCAGCGCGCAGGGCGTCCGGCGCGTTCTGGTCGTAACCCGCCGGATGGATCGGGAACGCGGGGGTGCCGTGTGCGCGCTCGAAGCGCTTGCGGCGGGTGCCCGCCGTGCGCGCCTTGCGCCGGCGGATGCGCTGGGTTTGCTGAGTCGCGGAAACCATGGGGGCGCGCATTCTACCTACGGGGGGCCCTGTGTCAACCGGGAGGTTTGCTGCCCTCCGCGAGGGCGCGAGGGCGCGAGCTCAGGGCTAGGGTCGGATCGTCGCGCTGACCGAGAAGGACGGCTTGGAGAAAGGGCCCACGTTGGCGCCCTTGAGCGCGGACTGCACGCAGCTCGACTGGCCGTTCGACGCCGCCCACCCGCTGACGCTGACCTTGCTCACCTGGCCTGTCGACGAGAACGTGATCTGCGCGCGGGACACGTCGTCCGCGCCCGCGACGCACGCCTTGGCGCTGCCCATGACCGAGCCGAGCGCGGCCTGGACCGAGCCCTGCGACGGCTGCTCGGGGATGTCCTGCTGCCGGAGCGGACCCGACGCCGGCACCGGCGCCTCCGAGACGACCGACGGCTGTCGCTCCCCGTTGTCGCCCACGGCCGCCTGCATGGCCGAGGGGAGGTCCCCCGGCTTGCCAGCCGCCGCCGGCGCGGCCGCCGTCTTTCCGTGCTCGGGCTTCGGCGACGCGGCTGGCGTGGCCGGCGCCTCGACGGCCGGCGACGCAGGAGCGCCGCCGCCGACGGGGGTGGCCTGCGCCTTCGGCGCCGCGGCGAGCTTCTCCTCCGCTTGCACGGGCTGCTCGACAACGGCGGGCTCCTCCGGCGCCTTGGCGATCGGAGGGGCCGGCTCCACCCGCGTGTCGCCGCGCGGCTCGGCCGGCGCCGCGACGGTGGTTGTCGCGGGCGACGCGGTGGCCGCGATCTCCTGCTGCGGCGGAGCCGTCGTCTTCACCAGGACCGTGACCGCCGCGGCGAGCCCCAGGGCGGCGACGGCGGCGCCGGCGAGCATCCCGCCGGATCGCTTCCTCGCTGGAGCCGCGGCCACGGGCGCCGACGGGGCGCGGCGCGCCGCCACGGGCACCACCGCTGCCGCCTTCGCGTCCTCGAACCGAGCCGCCGCGCCGGGCTGCGCCTTCTCGGAGGCATCCACCTCCGAGGGCGCCGACGCGTTGAGCCGGTTCAGATCGATGACACCGGAGTCCTCGGGCATCCCCTCCACCGGCCGCATGGACGGCGACGACGCGCGGGCGCCGCCGGAGAGCGAGCCGCGCCCCGGCAGCGGGGACACACGCCCTGGCGGCGCCGAGCTGCGTCCCGAAGCCGGCAGCGGCGTCGAGAGCGCAGAGCCGCTCATCGCGGGCATACCGCTCGCGCGACCCGGCGCCTGGCTGACCCGCTCGGCGATCTCCTTCAGCGACTGGCGCCTCTTCTCGGGCGGCCGCGACAAGGTGCCGCCCGACAGGCTCGCTTCAGGCCTCGAGGCCCTGGCTGCTTGTGATCCGTCCCCCATGGTGCTGCGTTCTCCTGATGCGCGAGCTTCGCGCGAAGGGTCCTCCGTCTGCTCCTCGCCGGGCGCCGCGGTGAGGTCGGGGGGGCCGAGGAGGTCGGCTGCCGCCGCGGTGTCCTCCGACCGCCTGGAGATGGCGACCTCGACGATGTGAGCGGCCCGCGTCTCCCATGCCTCCTCGTCGAGGGCGGGGGCAGGCCAATCGTTGAGCATCCCGTCGAGGTCGAGCTTGTCGGTGACGTTCATTCGGCGTCCCCTCCGAAACCGCGCTCCGCGAGGTAAGCACGGAGCTTGCGACGCGCCTCGTGGACGCGCCAGGCGACTGTTCCTTCCGGACAACCCAGGATCCTGGAGGCGTCCTCGTGGGGCACGCCGTCGATGCACACGAGGATGAGCGTCGTTCGAAGCGTGTCCGAGAGCGTATCGATGCCGTCGCAGAGCGCGGCCGCGAGCTCGCGTCGCTGGGTCGACGCGGCCGGATCGACGCCGTGGCTCGGGCGCGTCTCGAGCAGCAGCGCCTCGATCCGCGGATCGTCCGCGGGGGTCGAGTTCTTGCTCGGCTTGCGGGCCCGGATCATGTTGAGCGAGAGGTTCACGGCGATCCGGTAGAGCCAGGTGAAGGGCTCGCTCCGGCCATCGAACCGGTCGAGCGCCTGGTAGGCCCGGACGAAGGTCTCTTGCGTCACGTCCTCTGCCTCCGCGCCCGAGCGGACAAGGTGGAACGCCAGCCGGAAGATGCGCTTCTGATATCGACGAACCAGCACCCCGAACGCCTGGGCATCTCCGCTCCGGGCTTGATCGACGAGCTCACGATCGGTGGGTTTGGCCATCCTAGCCGCCTCGGGGTGCGAGTTGTCTCCCGCGCACGGACGACAGCGCAGCCGCGGACACCTCCTCGCGACGGCCCCCGACCGTCTCGGCGAGAGAAGCTCCTCGCGGCGAGCCCCGCTTCGCGAAGGCGAAGCCGGGCGATGAGGAGGCAAGTTTCACGTTCAGGCGCGCGAAGATAGCCGAACACTCCTCTTAGGACAAACCATGCGCCCGGAGCTTGGGCGCCATGGTGCCCTCGTCGACCGGCGGGCGATACGCCCGCGCTGGCACACCGACAGCCGCCGCGGCGCCCGGCTCACCGCGCGCCGCGCAGGCGTGTGAACGAGCGCGGCCGTCGCCGGCGAACAGCGCCGCCGCCCGCGCCGCTGCTATGGTCGGCGGATGCAACGCTACTCGAGCTGGATGCGCACCCTGGGGCTCATCGCCGCGGCCTTCGCGGGAGGGGCGGCGACTTCCCACCTCGCGGGCGCGAGCACACAGGCGCAGAGCCCCTACGCTCCGCTCGAGCAGCTCGCGCGCGTGCTCGTGCTCGTGGAGAACAACTACGTCGAGCCGGCGCAGCGCAGCAAGATCCTCGACGGCGCGATCAAGGGGATGGTCGCGGAGCTCGACCCGCACTCGGCGTACATGAACTCCTCGGAGTTCGCCCAGTTCCAGGAAGAGACGGGGGGGACGTTCGGCGGCGTCGGGATCGAGGTCGACGCCAAGGACGACAACATCACCGTCATCGCGCCGATCGAGGGCTCGCCGGCGGCGCGGGCCGGCATCCGCTCCGGCGATCAGATCATCGCGATCGACGGACGCCCCGTGCGCGGCGAGCGCCTCGACAAGCTCGTGAAGATCATGCGCGGGGCGCCCGGCTCCCGGGTGAAGCTCACGATCCGCCGGCAGGGCGTGCCCGAGCCCCTCTCGTTCGACCTCACGCGGGAGCAGATCCACGTCACGAGCATCGCGGCGAAGCGCCTCGACCGGGACGTCGCGTACGTCCGCGTGAAGCAGTTCCAGGACGGCACCCACGAAGAGATGCTCCGCGCCGCGGCGAAGCTGCGCGCCGCATCGAAGGCGCCGCTGGCCGGCGTGATCCTGGACCTGCGCAACAACCCCGGAGGCCTCGTCAACGAGGCCGAGGCCGTGGCCGACGAGTTCCTCTCCTCGGGGACGATCTACTCGACGCGACAGCGCAACAAGGTCGTCGACGAGGCGAAGGCGCACGACGGCGGCGCGTTCGCCTCGCTGCCCGTCGTCGCGCTCGTGAACGAGTACTCCGCGAGCGCCGCCGAGCTCGTCGCGGGCGCCCTGCAGGACAGCGGGCGCGCCGTGCTCGTCGGCGCGACGACCTTCGGCAAAGGGTCGGTGCAGACCATCTACGAGCTGCCCGGCGGCGCCGGGGTGAGGCTCACGACGATGCGCTACTACACGCCGAACGGGCGCTCGATCCAGGCCCAGGGCATCCGGCCGGACGTCGTCATCGAGAGCGCGGCGCAGCAGGTCCCGGCCGCCATCCTCCGCGAGCAGGATCTCGAGGGACACCTCCCCGCCGAGGGGGCGATCGGCGACCGCTCGCCGAGGGCCGTGCTCGTGGAGAAGCGCGCCGAGACGGCCGCGGCGATCGGCCCCGAGGGCGACATGCCCTCCGATCCCACCCGCGGGAGCGACTTCGCGCTCGCCGTCGGGTACCAGCAGCTCCTCCGCGCCATCCCGGCGGTCCGCCAGCGCTGAGGATCGCGCGCCGAGCGACCAGCGCCGGACGCCGCGCGACGCGCGTCAGGCCTCGGCGCCGGCGCGGAGCCCGGTCGTCACCGCGTCGAGCACGGTGCGCGCCCTCCCCGCGATGGTCGCCCCGGCCGCCAGGATCCCGGGTGCGGCGCGGACGCCCTCGCACCGCACCCCCACCGCCTCCAGCGCGCCAAGGCGCTCGCCGCGGGGCCACGCGACGAGGTCGAGCTCCGGGCCCTGCATGGAGCTCACCACGCCGAACGCGCCGCGATCGTCGCCCATCGTGACGGGCGCGGCGATCGAGAGCGCGAACGGCGCGGCGCCGCGCGCCGGGAAATCGGCGCCGGCGCCGCTCTCGGGCGGCGTGTACGCGATCCCGCCGCCGGCGAGGCCGCCGATCGCGAGGACCACCCCGTCCGCCGCGAGCGGCGCGTCCTCCCCCTCGACGTGGATCGTCACGCCTTCGTCCGGCGCCCCTGGCTCCAGGGGTCCGCTGCCCACCGCGCGCACGCGGCCGTGGCGCTGAGGCGCCGCGATCGCGGCGAGCAGCGCGTCGCGCGCCGCCTCGAAGCGGAGCCCCGCCGGCGAGCCGGCGCCCATCAGCGCCTCGCCCACCGCGACGCCGAGGCGGGCCGCGAGCGCCTCGGCCCGCGGAGCGCTCGCGCCGAGCCACGGGCCGAGCAGGATCGCCCCCGCGCCGCCCGCGCCCGCGAGCGCCTGGCGGAGCCGATCGAGGAGCCAGGAGAGCCGCGCCGGGTCGTCGTGCCGGGCCGCGAGATCGCCGTCGGCGATGTGCCGCTCGTCATCGAAGCGAAGGACCGGCGCGTCGACGGGCAGGAAGCGGAGCCCCCGCGCCCGGGCGAACGGCTCGTCCGTGAGCGCCTCCGCGAGCGCGTCCGCGTCCCACCCGGCGCGCGCCGCGCGCGGGACGAGGACGCGCGTGCGGCGGAGCGGGCCGAGATCGAGCAGCGCGCGATCCCTGCCGCGGGCGGGGCGGATCCGCCCCGCGACGGTCGCGAGGCGCACGCCCGCCGCCTGCGGCAGCTCCCACAGGCCGAGCTCCGCCGCGAACTGCCTCACCGCCGGCGCGAGATCGCTCGCGGGCAGGTCGCCGCCGAGCAACCGTGACGCCCGCTCGATCTGCTCCCACGGCACGTCGTCCACCGCGCCGCCCGCGAGCGCCGTCTCGCCGACGCCCGCGGAGATCACCGCGACCCGGGCCCCGCGCCGCCGCGCGCTCCACGCGGCGGCGAGCCCGGCGACGCCGGCGCCGATCACGAGGATCGATCGCGCCACGCCCTCTCCTCCGGCTCCCGCGCGGCGCGCTGCGCGCGACGATCGGCGTCCTCGCACGCCGCCGTCGCCTCGTCGTCCGCGGGCGCGCCGAGCTCCGACCGGACGCTGGCGATCGCGAGGGCCTCCTGCCGCGCCTGCTCCGGGCCGAGCGCGACGGCGCGGGTCACCGCCTGCCGCGAGAGGAACGCCACCGCCTGCCGCATCCCGTCGCGCGGCGGGAGCGAGAGCTCCTGCGCCACGATCTGCCCGCACCGCGCCGCGCAGCGCATGCCCCCGCACGCGCCCAGGCCGAGGCGCGTGCGGCGCGCGACGTCGGCGACGCTCCGGGCGAGCTCGTGCCGGAGGACATAGCGCACCTCGGCCTCGATCACGGGCTCGCAGGGGCACACCGTCGCGGCCTCGCGCGGCCGCTCTCGCACGCGCTCCTCGATCCGGAGCGCGCGCGAGCCGTGCCGGTACACGAGGCGCCGGGCGGCCACCGCGTCGATCTCCATCCGCCGCGAGAGCGCGAGCGCGTCCACCGCGCGATCGCCGCCGGGCAGCGCGGTCGTGTGCGTGACGCAGCGGGCGCCGAGGTCGAAGCGCCGCGAGAGGACGTCGGTCATCTCCTCGGCGAAGAGCCGGAAGCTGGCCAGCTTGCCGCCGATCATCGAGTAGATGCCCGGCGCGCCGTGCGCCGCGTGATCGACGATCTGGTGCTCGCGCGAGAGGGCGTCCTCGGTGGGCCCGAACGCGTAGAGCGTGGGCCGCACGCCCGCGAACGTGCCGATCGCGCGCGCCTCGTGGATCTGCGGGAACACGCGGGCGATGCCCTGGACCAGGTACCTGACCTCCTCGCTCGTCGCGCGGACCTGATCGAGATCGCCGTAGAAGTCGTCGTCGGTCGTGCCGATGACGCTCATGTTCTCCCACGGCTCGAGGAAGATCTGACGGCCGTCGATCGTCCTCGCCATGATCGCGTAATTGGTGAGGCGCCGGTCGAACACGACGTGCACGCCCTTGCCGGGCCGCACGCGCGAGCTCGCGGCGGGGAGGCCGGCGAGGGACGCGGTGATCGGCGACCACGCGCCCGTCGCGTTCACGACCGTGCTCGTGCGGAGCCGCCCGCCTTCCCCCGTCGTGCGGTCCCGGTAGCGGACGGCGACGACCTCGCCGGTGTCCTCGCGGCGCTCGATCCGCTCGACCGTGTGCCCCACGTACACCTTGGCCCCGCGCTCGATCGCGTCGACCGCGTTGGCGACGCAGAGCCGCGCGCCGTCGATCCCCCACTCGTCGAAGCTGAAGCCGCCCACCAGGTCGCCGTGCAGCCCCGGCTCGAGCCGGCGGAGCTCGTCGGGCGACAGGCGCGCGTGCGGCTTGCCGCGCTTGAGCGGCTGGTAGTTGTCGTACGCCTCGAAGAAGGCGTCCGCGAGCGGGTAGAGGAGGCGCCCGTGCCGCGCGTTCTCGAACGGGACGAGGAAGGGGATCCGGAAGAGCAGGTGCGGCGCGATCGCCTGGATGTGGCCCGAGTCGCGGCACGATTTCTCGGTCACCTGCGGATCGCTGGTCAGGTACCTGAGCCCGCCGTGGATCATGCCGCTCGAGTTGCCGCTCGCGCCGAACGCGAGATCGTTGCGCTCGAACAGCGCGACCCTCAGGCCCCGCTGCGAAGCGTCACGCGCGACCCCCACGCCGTTCACGCCGCCGCCGATGACCACGACGTCCACGTCGGTGTCCGCTCGGCGAGCCGGTCTTGCGGCGCTCGAAAGGAGGATCGTCACCTGCGGCGTATAGCATGCCAGAATTTTTCCACGAGCGGGCCCGGCCTCGCGCGCGGCGATGCGAATGCTGGAGGAGCCGGCCGTCAGCCGCGGACCCGGATGGCCCAGGTCAGCTTCGCGAGGCTGCGCAGCACGTTCGGGACGCGGCGGGTCAGGTTGATCGAGGGGCGCCGCTTCTCCAGCACGCGGACCGGGATCTCCTCGATCCGCAGGCCAGCGCGGTAGGCGCGGATGACGAGCTCGCTGGCGAAGACGTCCTTGTCCACGACGCAGTCGCGCGCGACCGCGAGGAGCGGCTCGCGCAGGAACGCCTTGAGCCCGTGCGTGTCCGTCCCACGGAAGCCGAGCGTGGCGCGGAGGAGCCCGTTGTACATCTGGCTCGCCGCGTGCCGTGCCCACGGACGATCGTCGCGCGCCCCCTGGATGAGCTTGGACCCGATCACCATGTCGACGCCGCCTGCCCGCAGCATCGCGATGGCGCGGCGGTGGAAATCGACGTCGCAGAGGTCGATCTCGTCGCAGAGCACGAAGCGCCCGCGCGCCCGCTCGATGCCCGCGCGGAGCGCGGCCCCGTAGTTCGGCTCGCCGATCGAGAAGTGCCTCACCTCCGGGTACTTGCGCTCGAGCTCGCCGGCGATGCCGAGGGTCCCGTCGTACGAGCCGTTCTCGGCGAGCACGAGCTCCCAGCGCCAGCCGAGCGGCGAGAGCCGCTCGCGCAAATCAACGACGGCGGCGTGGAGGATCGCCTCCTCGTTGTAAACGGGGATGACGATGGAGATCTCCGGCGATCCGCCCGCATCCGCGCGATCAGGCTCGGCTGTGCTCACGGCGCGCCTCCGAGGAGCGCCTGCGCGCGGTGCGCCGCGTCGCGCCCGAAGTGGAGCGCGTCCTCCATCGAGGAGTAGTTCCAGCCGCCGTAGCGCCCGCACGAGAGGATGCGCTGGCCCTCGAGGAACGGCCGCACCGCCTCCAGCGAGCCGAAATAGCTGTGATCGAACACGACGTACGCGTGGTCGATGCGGCGCAGGCGGGCGAAGCGGATGGCGCTCGGGGCGGGGATGAGGCCCATCTCGACGAGGCCTTCGGCGACGCGGGGGAGCAGCGCCGCGAGATCGGGCTCGGCGCGATCGGCGAGCTCGACGTAGAGGCCGGCCTTGCCCGGCGGGGCCATGGCGGCGGAGAAGTGGGAGTAGCAGCCCACGCGGTAGAACGGGTACTTCGCCTCCGGGACGTACACCCAGTGCAGCGGCTGCCCGCACGGTGTGTCGAGCGCCACATCGAGGTAGTAGAGGTGCGTGCAGCGCAGCCGGGAAGCCGCCTCGCCGACGGCGCGAGGCGCGTCCGAGAGGAGCCTGACGAGCGCGGGCAGCGGCGCGGACGAGACGAGCACGTCGTACCGGACGACCTCGTCGTCGAACACGAGCTCGCGCGCGCGCCAGTCGATCGACCTGGGAGCGCGGCTGAGCTCGATCGCCGGCGTCCCCGCGTCCCGCGGCCGCTGCTCGGCGAGCGCCCGCGCGAGCCCGTGCGTCAGCTGTCCGATGCCGAGCCGCGGGTAGAGGAACCTCGCGTTGTAGCCGAGCTCCCGATCGTTCAGCCCGACCGATCCGGCGAGCACGTCCTCCAGCTTGGGTATCGGGACGAAGCGGGAGCACCAGTCGGCGGTGATCTCGCTCGGGTGCACCCCCCAGAGGCGGCTGTTGTAGGGGATCATGAAGTGGCGGCTGATCCCCTCGCCGAAGTGCGCCAGACAGAACTCCTCGAAGTTCCTTGGCTGAGGTCTGTCCTTGGCGAAGTGCGCCTCGACGAAACCGCGGAGGCAGTCGTAGGCCACCGCGGGCGGCAGGCCGAAGGTGTTCGCCTGGAACGGATAGCGGGTGTACGTGCCGTTCGACCAGATCATCGAACGCCGCTCGATCTCGAGCGGGTCGGGGCCCAGCCACCCCAGCGCGAGCTCACGGGTCGCGGGGTCGCGCAGGTGGAGGAGATGCCCTGTCCGATCGAAGCGGAAGCCGGCGTCCTCGAGCGTGATCGCGTGGCCGCCCGGGCGCGGCAGGCGCTCGAACACCCGGTGCGGCACGCCGGCCCGCCCCAGGTGGTACGCCGCTGCCATGCCCGTCAGGCCGGCGCCGAGGATCGCGACGGGAACGCTGGAGATCGTGGGTCGGGTCATCGCTCGCGGCCCGGCCGCGGCCGCGAAGACACCATCTCCCCGGTGCGTCGTCAAGGCACGCTGCCGTCCCGGCGCTCCTCGGCGCATGCTGGATTTCCCGCCTTCGACGTAAGGCGCGCGGAGCTCCACGCATGCCGCGCAAAGACCGCCGTTGGCGCCTCCGCCCAGAGCGACTAGGTGTGGAGAGGTCCCAGCGCGCGCCGCGCGTCCCAGGGCGTCCGAGGTGCAGATGCCGATCCCCCGCCGGAAGTCCGTTCAAGTCACCGGGAGGACCCTCTACCTGACCGAGGACCCGGCGCTCCTGAAACAGCAGCTGGCGGGCGGCGAGCTTCGCTTCGATCCCGAGCAGCACGCGCTGATCGACAACATCTCGACCGACGAGCTCACGCCGGGCTGGGTCTGTTACTACTACGACGAGACGCTCGCCCGTTACTGCCTGGTCGGGCTGCGCGGCGGGCACATCGAGCGCGACGCCATCAAGAACGGCGGCTTCGGCGTCATCGTCAGCGGGCGCTCGAAGGGGTGCGGCAGCTCGCGCGAGACGGCGCCGTACTCGGAGCGTGAGGCGGGGATCCAGATCGTCGTCGCGCGCAGCATCGAGAAGATCTACGGCCAGAACTGCCAGAACATCGGGCTGCTCACGACGACCGATTTCTCGCTCCTCGACCGGATCGCGCGGGGCGACGAGATCCCGATCGGCGAGTTCACCCGCGGGCTCGACCCGATCAGCGCCGACGTCGTCGAGTACGGTGGCCTCTTCACCTACAACAAGGCCCGGATGGCCGGCGAGGTCTCGCCGCCCACCCTGGCCACGCCGCCGCGGCCGATGACGCTGTGCGAGAAGATCATCGCGGCGCACGCGATCGTGGACGCCCGGGCAGGGAAGATCGGCGTCCCCGCGGTGAAGCCTGGAGACGCGCTCTTCGCCCGCATCGACGTGCGCTTCTCGCACGAGTACGTCACGCCGATGGCCGAGTCGCTCTTCCGGGCGGGCGTCGGGCCGGACGCGGTCGTGACCGAGCCGGAGAGCGTCTTCGCGTTCCGGGATCACCTGACGTTCCTCGAACGCGTGATGCCGGAGGCTCACCTCAGGCTCGGCCTGCGGGAGCAGGCGGCCTCGCTCGCGACGGTGCAGCAGGCGTTCACCGAGCGGCACGGGATCAAGCTGTACGGCGAGGTCGAGCGCGACGGCAGGACCGTGGGCTCGGAGGCCATCTGCCACAACAAGGTGATCGAGGAGCTCGCGCTGCCAGGGCAGATCGTCGCCGGGACCGACTCGCACACCTGCATGGCGGGGGCGCTCGGGTGCTTCGCGTTCGGCGTCGGCTCGACGGACATGGCGAACGCGTGGCTCACGCGCGACGTCCGCGTCGCGGTGCCGCAGTCGGTACGCTTCAACCTGACCGGGCGGCTCAAGCCGGGGGTCACGGCGAAGGACGTGATGCTGTTCCTGCTCTCGCAGCCGTTCTGGAAGACGGGCCAGGGCATCGGCAAGGTGCTCGAGTTCGCCGGCGATGGCGTCCGCGCGATGGGCCTCGACGAGCGGGCGACGCTCACCAACATGGCGGTCGAGGCGGGCGGCTTCACGGGGATCATCGAGGCCGACGAGGAGATCGTGCGCTACCTCGTCGAGCAGCGCGGGCTCGCCGCGGAGGACGTGCGCGCGCGCATCGTGCGCGCCGATCCAGGCGCGGAGTACATGGCGACGTTCGACGTCGATCTCGCGTCGGTCGAGCCGATGGTCGCGACGCCGGGCGATCCGCGGAACGGCGTGCCGCTGCGGTCGCTCGACGAGATCGCCGGCGCCGGTGAAGATCGACATCGCGTACGGAGGCTCGTGCACGGGCGGCAAGAAGGCCGACATGGACATGTACGCGTCCGTGCTGCGCCAGGCGGTCGAGCGGGGCAAGCGCGTCGCTGACGGCGTGCACCTCTACATCCAGTTCGGCTCGCAGGACATCCGCCGCTACGCCGAGGCCAAGGGCTACCTCGAGATCTTCGAGAAAGCCGGCGCCGAGCTCGTCGACCCCTCCTGCGGCGCGTGCATCAAGGCCGGCCCCGGTGTATCCGACCGCAAGGAACAGGTCACGGTCTCGGCCATCAACCGGAACTTCCCGGGACGAAGCGGACCCGGCCAGGTCTACCTGGCCAGTCCCCTCATCGTCGCGGCGAGCGCGATTGCGGGGAAGATCGCATTCCCGGAATCATGACGCAGAGCGCCTATCGCGGTAATACACACATAGTGGCCGCAATCGGCATCATGGAAAAACGAATGCTTTCCACGGAAGTGCACCGTACGCTAAGGTGCTCTTCTGTGGCGGATCGGGAGGAGCCCCAAGAGCGTATGACCGACAAGGACACGCTGGCGAAAAACAACGAAGCCTCGAAGACGGACAAGCGGAAGCAGAGCCTCTACTTTCCGGAGTCGATGCTGCAGGAAATCAAGGAGGAAGCGGCGCGGCTCGATCGCTCGCTTTCTTGGGTTGTGCAGCGCGCGTGGAAGCTGGCGCGGATAGACATCAAAAAGCTTCCGAGTGTCAATGACGTGGCTGACGACGAGGACAGCGGCGACTAACATCGCCGCGAGCCTCGCGTAAGCCGCGTCGCTCGGGGATCGATGGGTCGAGAGCTTTTCGCCGCCGGGAAGGACGGTACGCGGATTTACGTCCGCTACCGAGAAGGTCCCGGCGGCAGCGGAAGCTTTGCCAGCGGGGTCGGGGCGGGCTCGGGACGCCTCACCGCGGTGCTCTGCGACGGCATCGCGTGCGACGGCTTCATCTGGAAGTACCTGTGGGACGACCTGGCCCGTACGGTCAACGTCGCCCACTGGAACTATCGCGGCCACGGTCGGAGCAGCTTGCCTGGTGATCCGCAGGCGGTCGAGCTGAGCGATCACGCCAGCGATCTCGCTGCAGTGCGCGCGTCGATCGGCGACGGCCCGGTGGTGCTCTTCGGGCACTCGATGGGTTGCCAGGTCGTCCTGGAGCACCTGCGGACCCACCGCGAAGGGGTGCGCGGGCTCGTGCTGATCTGCGGCTCGTCCGGCAGGATCACGCACCACTTCAAGGGCACGGACGTGCTCGCGCAGCTCTTGCCGCGCCTGATCGAGCAGGTCGACGCGTACCCGCACATCGCTCGCGCGATCTGGAGCCGCGTGCCGGCGCCGATGGCGCTGCGGATCGCGCTGCTCACGCGGGAGGTCGACGCGAGCGCGGTCACCCCGGCGGATCTGCTGCCGTACATGCGGCACATGGTCGACATCGATTTTTCGATGTTCCTCCACATGCTGCGCAGCGCTGGCGAGCACTCGACGCTCGATCTGCTCCCGCAGATCGACGTGCCCGCGCTCGTGATCGCGGGCGATCGCGACACGTTCACCCCGCCTCGGCTCGCAGAGGAGATGGCGGCGGCGCTGCCGCGCGGAGAGCTGATGATGGTGAGCGGCGGAACGCACGTCGTCCCGCTGGAGCGCAAGAAGATGGTCATCGAGCGCGTGGAGCAGTTCCTCCTCGAGCGCGTCATCGGCGGCGCATCGCTCGGGGCGAGCGCGCGGGCGTCAGGCTTTCAGGCTCCGACCGAAGACGGGCGCTCGCGGTCGCCGACCGAGGAGGCGTCGTCGCAGCGCCTCGCCGAGGGGGGGTCCTCGCCGGACCCTCCGCGCGGGCTCTCGAAGGACGGATGAGCCGGTGCGCGCGCGACCTGCGCGCCCCCGGATCGGCGCGCGGACTTCTGCGTCGCCTCGGCGGCGTGGGGGCGCAGCGCATGCTCGTCGCAGCGGCGCTGCTCGCGGTCTCGTGCGCGCGACCATCGTCCGAGCGCAGCGACGGGTCCGTCGGCGCGATCGCTCCGCTCGTCGACGAGGAGAGCGCGCCCGCGATCGGCGCGCCTCCGACACGCCAGCCAGCCGAGCCGCGCCCGCCGGTCGAGCCGCGCGCGCCGGTCGAGCCGCGCCCGCCGGCCGAGCCGCGCTCGCCTCCCGCGTCGAGCGCCTGGGCCGCGGGGGACGTGCGCGTCGCGCGCGCCCTCCAGCGTTCGCCCCTGCGCGCGCTGCGGCTCACGGGCAAGGTGGCGGACGGCCGGTTCGAGGCGACGCTCGCGCTAAGCGCACCCGTGGAAGGAGCGGCCCCGCGCGAGGTGAAGGTGAAGCTCGCGCCGGCGCAGAAGAAGGCCCCGCTCGCGTTCCGGCGCCCGCTCGCGTTCTACCGCATGGCGAAGGCGCTCGGCGCGCATGTCGTGCCCGCGGCAGCGGCGCGGCGCATCGGCATCGGTGAGCTCGCGGCCCTCCTCGGCCGGGAGCCGAACGCTCGCAAGCTGCTGCGTCGCTTCGCCGTCATGAACGACGGGACGGTCGACGCGCTGGTCCTCGCGCCCGCTCCCGGTCCGCCCGGCCCGCGCTGGGTCTCGTCTCGCCGGCGGTCCGTGCGCTTCGACGACGCGCCCGAGCTCGATGTGTGGGCGCGCTGGGCTCGGTCGCCGTCGCCCGTGCGCGGCGAGCGCGCGGCCATCCTCCGCGACTACCTGGAGGTGCTGGTGCTCGATTACCTGGCGGGCAACGGGCTTCGAAAGGAGATCGTCATCGACGTGCACGCGGGAGCGCTCAGCCTGGAGGCCAACGCGAGCGCCTTCCCGCTGCACGTGAAGGCGCACGAGCTCGACCGGCAGCTCGAGCGCCTCGTGGAGGCGGTGCGGTTCCCCCGGGCCCTTCGCGATGCGCTCGCGCGCTTCGGCCCCGAGGAGGCCGCCGCGGCGCTGCGCCCCGGCGGCATCGAGGAGGAGCTGGTGCCGCCGCGCGCGCTCGTCGAGCTCGAGGAGCGGAGGCAAGCGCTGCTCAGCCTGATCGCGGCGAAGCTCGCCGACCGGGGAGAGGACGCCGTGCTCAGCCTCTAGCGCTCCCCGCCTCCAGCGCTCGTCCCTGCGAGAGGGCTTCCCGCGCGCCGCATCTTGATCTCCGGCGGCGGCAGGGCGATTACGTCACCCCGTGATCGACGTCGCGACCCTGCAGCGCTGGACGGAGGAGATCGGCTACAGCGCCGAGCTGACGAAGCCGTCGACCCTGCGCATCCGTCCGCACGAGGAAGGGGTCCTCGAGCTCCCTCCGTTCTACGTCCAGTGCACCGAGAACTGGGTCGTGCTCTCGATGTTCGGCGTGCTCGATCTGTTCGACACGCAGCACGACGGCGCTGTGGTGCCCACCCTGGCCGAGGACACCGGCCAGGTGCGCGGGTTGCTCCGTCACCTGCTCGAGGCCAACCGCGACATGCGCGTCGCCAAGTTCGCCCTCGATGATCGGAACGAGATCCTGCTGTGCGCCGAGCTGCCCACCGAGTCGCTCGATCGCTCGGAGTTCGTCGACGCGGTCGAGCGGATCATCGAATACGGTACGACCTACCGGCACACGCTGCTCGGCGCCGACACCTGAGGCGCCGGGGCGTGTCGGTGTCCGGTCCGCGCCGCCGCGGGGTCACTTCTGCGTGATCACCACGCGGTTGTCGTCCCGGTAGGTGATGTTGCCCGACTCGCCGCGGCAGTCCCAGCAGGTCGCCCACGTGAGCCGTCGCCGCACGTAGCCGTTGAACCCGAGCGCGAGCGGCCCCGGGTCGTCCTTGAGCAGCAGCGACGACGCGATGCGGTAGCGGTCTCCAGGGAGCTTCAGGAACGCGACGATGAACGCGTCGTCGTCGGCCTTTCCCGTCACGACGAGCACCTCCTCGCCCGGGACCGGGTTCCAGAGCAGCGGAGACGTCGTGAGCGTTGTGTTCGGGGGCAGGCCGGCCTCGGGCTGGCTCGCCGCAGCGCCGCTCGGCGAGAGCCGCGTCCGGCCCCGGCTGAGCACGGCGTTCGCGTCGTCGGGCTCCTTGAAGAAGGAGATCTTCCCGCCGAGGTCGCGCAGCTGCGGCACCGACGCGAGCAGCTCTGCGACCTGCTGCGGCCCGATCTCCGCGCGCCGGAACGTCTGCTGCCATTGCGGCGACGGGATCGACGCCGCGTTCGGCGCGCCGTGGCAGCACCGGAAGCCGATGTCGTCGCCCGACACCGCCGGATCGACCGCCGCGCGGCGCGCGCACCGGTGATCCACGGCGCTCGCGCTCGCCGTGGCCCCGCGCACGGCGGCGGCCTTGGGCTGGAGGTTCTCGATCGGCGCGATGTCGCTCGCGGTCCACTCGCGCAGCGCGGCGCCCATGCCGACGACGCCGAACCCGGATGCGCACGACGCGGGCGCCTTGGCGCACGCCGGGTCCCACGCCGCGCCGCCCGCGTAGGGCGTCCCCTCGGGGCCCTTGCACGCGCGCTCCCACTCGAGCTCGGTGCACAGCCTCCCGCCGGCTTGCTGGCAGAGCTCCGAGGCGCGCGCCCGCGTCACCCCGGTGAGCGGAGCCTGCGCAGGATCGTTCGGGTACGGGGTGCGATCGACGGTGAAGCCGCCCAGCTCGACGTCGAGCAACGCCGGCTCGAGCGTCGGATCGCGCCCCTTGTCGCCGGGCGTGCTGCCCGCGACGAGCTTTCCGGCGGGGATCTCGATCCGCGCGGGCCCGGCCGCCGCGGCGCCAGCCCGCGGCGTCGCGCTCGCAGCGGGCGACTCGTTCTCGGCCGCCTCGAGCACCTTCCCTTGCGGCGCGGGCGCCTGCGGGGCGCCTCCGTCCGCGCGATGATTCTCCCCGGGCTCTCGCTGCTCGGCGCGGCTGCAGCCGGCCCCTCCGGCGATGCCGGCGGCGAGCAGGATCAGGGCAACGGCAGGCGTCCTCGTCGGCACGGTTCCTCGAAAGCGCCTCGCCTTATGTCGCAGGACCCCTCGCCCGTCAAAGTGCCCGCGCTATGCTGGCCGGGATGGGGCAGGGCGTGAGCGGCGCACCGGATCCGATGGCCTCGCAGATGGCGCAGCTCCTCGCTGGCAGCGATCTCGACGAGCTGCGCGAGATCGTGAGGCGGTGGGTCGCCGAGGCGCCGACCGAGGGCGTGCGCCGTCACTACCAGGAGCTCGGTGGCCGCCTCGTCGACCTCAAGGCGGCGCTCGCCGAGAACCCCGTGCAACCCACGATCGCGGAGCTGGAGCAGGCGCTCACGATGATGCTCCGGCTCGCCGCGTCGAGCCCGAGGACGTGAGCCCCAGGTGATGCTCGCCGATTTCCCTCCGTGGTTCCTGCGCGCCTTCGGGCTCTGCTTCGGCCTGCTGTGGGGGAGCTTCCTCAACGTCGTCATCCATCGCGTCCCGCGCGAGCTCAGCGTCGTCCGTCCGGGCTCGTGCTGCCCGGCGTGCGGCACGCCGATCCGCGCTTACGACAACATCCCCGTCCTCAGCTACCTGCTGCTGCGCGGCCGCGCGCGCTGCTGCGGTGCGCCTGTGTCGCCGCGCTATCCCCTGGTGGAGGCGGCGGGCGGTGTGCTCTCGCTCGCGATCATCGAGATCATCGTCCTCCGGCTCCCCGGGACGACGCCGGCCCTCCACGCGCTCGCCACGTACACCGCCGACCTGGCGCTCGCGCTCGGGCTGCTCGCGGCGACGTTCATCGACCTCGAGCACATGTTCATCCCCGACTCGATCACCCTCGGCGGCGCGGTGCTCGGCGTCGCGACCGCGTCGCTGCGGTCGATGGGCTTCGTCGACGCCCTCGTCGGCGCGGCGGTCGGCTTCGGCATCGTCTGGCTCCCGTTCGTCGTGATCTACCCGCGGATCCGCGGCGGTCGCGTCGGCATGGGCCTCGGCGACGCCAAGCTCCTCATGCTGGCGGGCGCGTGGTTCGGCTGGGGGGGCGCCCTGTTCGTGCTCGGCGCCGGCGCCATCCAGGGCTCGATCATGGCCATCGCCATGCTGCTCCTGCGCGGGAGCATCGAGGAGCCCGAGGCGGTGCGCCTCGAGCGGGAGCAGATCCGCGCGGAGCTCGCGGCCATGTCCCCCGAGGAGCGGGCCGCCGCCGAGGAAGAGCTGGCGCAAGATCCGCTCGCGGAGGAGCCTCGCGAAGGGTTCGGCCAGGCCCGCATCGCGTTCGGCCCGTTCCTCGCGCTCGCGACGCTGGAGTGCCTGCTCGTCGGCCGCGACGTCCTGGACGCGTACCTCTCCTGGATCGACGCAGGATGAACGCCGCTCTGCGCCGCGCGCTCCGGATCCCGCTCGCGTCGCTCCTGGTGCTCGCGGGCTGCGGCAGCTCGCTCCCGCTGCCTCCGACCGGCCCCCACCTGCCGAGCGAGACGACGGTGGTCGTGCCGTACCCTCCGCCGCCTGCGCGGGTCGAGATCATCTCGCCGTCCGAGCGGCCGGGCGATGTGTGGATCGACGGCGAGTGGCAGTGGCGGAGCCGCCGATGGGCGTGGCAGCAGGGACGATGGGAGGCCGTCCCGCCGGGCGCGTACTTCGCGCCTGCCACCACCGTGCGCCGCTCAGACGGATCCCTGGTGTGGTTCGCCGGCGTGTGGCACCTCCCCGGCAAGAAGTGATCGACACCGCGGCCGAGCGATGGGAATTCACCCCGTGCCGAGGTGCCTGCCGCCCGATCGGCATCGGCGAGCCAGCTCGGCGTGCCGTCCCCTGCACGGATCGATGAGCCTTGCCCCATGATGCTTGCCTGGTCGTTCGCAGCGCGCACACCCGACGAAATCGCCCGACTCCTCCGCGCCCTCGGCAAGCACCGGTACGTGCGCGAGGTCGATCATCGGCTCCACTGGTCCGTCGATCACGCCCTGGCCGAGCTGCCGGAGTTCGCGCCGCACGCGGCGGCCTTCCAGGCGCGCCTCCAGAAGGAGCGCGCGCTCGAGCTCGGCTCGCGCGACCCTTCGCTGTGGCGAGAGGCGAAGACCGAGGACGTGATCGCGGCCATCACGGCGTTCTGGACCCCGGATGACGCGGCGCTGCGCTACCGCAGCCGCCTGCTCGAGGCGCTCGCGCGGACGGGCCTCCCCGAGGCCGCGCACGCCCCCTTCGCGTCGGCCCCGAACGAGCCCCCGCACCCGGAGCTCGTGCTGCTCGACTGGGAGCTGTACCCCGTCGACGAGCTCGACGCCGACCGGCACGCCGGCGCGCTGGCGGCCATGGAAGAGGCCGAGGAGGCGGTCAACGCGTCGGCCCCGATCTACAACGAAGGTCCCGTCATGGCGGCGCCGGAGCTCTGCGAGGGAGCGCCCAGCGGCGTGCTCGCGGACGACTTCCTCGTGTGGTCGGACGGGCCTTACAGCTACTCCGACTACGTGTTCCGCGGCGTCGCCAAGGCGGCGAAGCTCGTCGAGCCGCCGATCGGTTACCGAGACCTGTAACGTTCGCCCGCGGGCCCGACGCGTCAGTAGGGATCGGGCTTCGGCGGCGGGACGGTCGGATCCACCTCGACGGGGGGCTTGACGACCTTCGAGGTCGCCGTGGTCGCGGGGGCCGGTCCTCTCTGCGCGTGCGAGAGCGTCACCTCGAGCTCGATGTCCCGATCAAACACGAGCATCCGTCGCTGCGCGGCGTGGCCCGGCGCGGAGACCTCGATCCGGTGCGCCGCGCCGTCCTTGATGAGCTTGCCGTCGAACGGGTTCGAGGGGAGCTCCACCCCGTCGACGAAGATCTTCGCGCTGGCAGGGCTCGCCTTGATCGAGGCGCGGAGGAGCGACGCGTCGGTCTCCTCGCGTGGAGCGCTGCTCGCGGCGGACGGCGGCGAGGCCTCGGCGCGGGGCGGGGAGGGCTCCGGCGCGGGCGGCGCGCTCTGGACCGGCGGCGCGGTCGCGTGGAGGCTCTGCTGGACGGGATCGCGCAGCTTCAGGTACAGCGTCGCGGCGCCGACCAGCGCGATGACCGCTGCGAACGCGACGAGCGGCAACCGGGAGCGCCGCGGCGTCGGCGCGGGCTGAACCGCCGTTGCCGGCTCGGTCCGCACGACGGCGTGGAGCGTCGCCTGCGGAGCGCTCGAGCGGTGGAGGGGACGTGTGGGCGCCGACGGCGAAGAGCCCGTGGTCGCCCCCTCCTCCTGCGCAGGAGGATCCGAGTCGAGCGGATCGCGCCCTGGCAGCGACGGCAGCCTCGGCGCGCGGCCGGTGAGCCCCGCGCTCCCCGCGTCCGCGCCGTGCTCCTGCAGCTGCTTGAGCTGGCGATCGATGATCGCCCGGATCTCGGACCGCTCGCTGGCGAACAGCTCGCGCATGAGCGCGCCGAGCTGCTCGGCCGTCACCTGCCCTTCCAGGCGTTCCGCGTAGCGATCGAGCTCCGCGCGGAAGGCGGCGGCCGTCGAATAGCGCTCGCCGGGTGAATGCGCGAGCGCCTTGGCGCAGATGCGCGCGAGCTCGACGGGCACCTCGGGGCGCGCGGACCGCAGGTCCGGGATGTCCCGCATCAGGCGCGAGATGATCTGCGGATCCGACAGCCCGCGCCAGAGGCGGCGGCCGGCGAGCATCTCCCAGAGGATGACGCCGGCCGAGAAGACATCCGCGCGCCGATCGATCTGGGAAGAGTGCGAGAACGCTTGCTCCGGCGCCATGTACGCGACCTTGCCCTTCATCGTGCCGGTCTGCGTCTCGACGAGGCGGTGCGCGGCGAGCGCGATCCCGAAATCGACGATCTTCACCTGCCCGTCGTAGGTGACGAAGATGTTGTGGGGGCTGATGTCGCGGTGAACGACGTTGAGCGGCGTCCCGTCGTAGTCGACGAGCTCGTGGGCGTAGTGGAGGCCGGCCAGCACCTCGCTGAGGATCCAGAACTGGACGGCGAACGGGATCGTCCGCGCTTGCTCTCGCGCGCGGGAGATCACCCGGCTCAGCGGCTGCCCGTCGAGGTACTCCATCGCGATGAAGTACTCGCCGTCCGCGAGGCCGACCTCGTTGGTCTGCACCACGTTGCGGTGGTTCAGGCGAGCGGCGAGGCGGGCCTCGTCGAGCAGCATGTCCCGGAACTCGGGCTCGTCGGCGATGTTGGGCCGGAGGCGCTTGATGACCTGCAGCTTGCTGAAGCCCGCCGGCCCCACCGCGACCGCCAGGTGCACGTCCGCCATGCCCCCGTGACCGAGCGTCGCGATGAACCTGTATTTTCCGAAGCTCCGAGCGTGCCGATCCGAGGGCGACGGCGGCGCGTCCGGCGGCGCATCCCGGCCGACCGTGGTCGGCGCGTCGCGGTCCGGGCGCCGCACCTGGACGGTGGGCGGGGGCTCGGGCGCGGGGACGAGCCCCTGCCTGGAGACCAGGGTCCCGCCGTCGAGCGCTGCCCGCACGCGCTCCGGCGGGCCCGAGGCGGCGAGCTCGTTGCTGCGGGCGGAGTCCGCCGCCCAGTCAGCCTCCTCGATCGTCCCTTTGCGCTCGCCCACCGCCGAATGGTCCTGATCCGAAGACGTGCAGTCAAGCTGACGACAGCGCAGGCCAGCGTTTGCGCGGCAGCGGGCGGATGACGAGCGGCTCGCCCATGACGGCGAGCCGGCGTCCCGCCCGTAACCGCAGCGAGGACCGTCGCGCGCTCGGCCTGCACCAGCGCGCGATCGTGCGCGCGATCCGCCGAACGTGCGCTCGGAGCGCCGCCGGACAGAAGCGCCCGGCGGGAACGTTTCACGCTCAGAACGCCGCGGCGTCTGCTGCTACTGTGCGGGGCGTCACTCCCCCAGGCGGTCCCGGACCTCGGGAGGGTGCAGGAAAATTCGCCTGTGATTGCGCATTCTTGCCCGTGAACGAGGTAGCTCGATGCCCTGTGACTCGATTCCGCGGCGCCTGCTAGGCCAGGCGAAGGTGCGCCCCGAGGCTCCTGCTCACTACGTCAAGGAGGGGGGCTTCTGGAGGATGACCAGCTTCCGGGAGTACGCGGGCGAGGTGCGGCGCGCCGGCAAGGCGCTGCTCGCGCTCGGCCTCGAGCCCGGCGCCACGGTCGGCCTCCTCGGCTTCAACCGGCCCGAGTGGGCGGTGCTCCACGTGGCCTGCATGGCGATCGGGGGCGCTCCCGCGGGCATCTACACGACGTGCTCGCCCGAGGAGGTGCGCCACGTCGTGCACCATGCGGGGTCGCCGGTGGTGCTGGTCGAGGACAGCGCCCAGCTGGAGAAGGTGCTGAGCCAGTGGGATCGGCTGCCGCGGCTCTCGTGGGTGGTGCTGATGCGGGGCGCGGAGCCCGCGGGTGATCCGCGGATCCTGGCCTGGGAGGAGCTCCTCGCGCGGGGCGACCGCGTCCCGGACGAGCTGCTCGAGCAGCGGCTCGACGCGCTGGAGCCGAGGGGCCTCGCGACGCTGCTCTATACCTCCGGGACGGTGGGGCCGCCGAAGGGGGTCATGCTGAGCCATGAGAACCTCACGCGCTCGGCGGACATGGCGGCGCGCATCGTCCCGTTCTCGTCCCGGGACATCGGGCTGTCCTACCTGCCTCTTTCGCACGTCGCCGAGCAGATGTTCACGATCCACATCCCGGCCTCGATCGGCGCGGCCGTGTACTTCGCCGAGTCGATGGCGGCGCTCGCCGACAACCTCAAGGAGGTGCGGCCTACCGTCTTCTTCGGGGTCCCGCGCGTCTGGGAGAAGCTGAGGGCCGGGATCGACGCGAAGCTCTCCGGCGCGAAGGGGTTGCAGAAGATCACGCTCGAGCAGGCGAGGCGCGTCGGGCTCCAGCACAGCGAGCTCCGCGCCCGAGGCGAGCAGCCGGGGCCGCTGCTCGCGCTCCAGCACCGCGCCTTCGACAAGCTGGTCTACGCGAAGGTGAAGGAGGCCGTGGGGCTCGGCCGGACGCACGCGTTCAGCAGCGGCGCGGCCCCCATCGCGAAGGAGGTCCTCGAGTTCTTCGCGTCGCTCGACATCCTGATCACCGAGGTCTACGGCCAGTCCGAGGTGACCGGCGCGACGAGCTACAACGTGCCGGGCAGGACGAAGCTCGGCTCCGTGGGGCCGTCGGTGCCAGGCATGGACGTGAAGATCGCGGACGACGGCGAGATCCTTGTGAAGGGGCCGACCGTGTTCCTCGGCTACTACAAGGAGCCAGAGGCGACCGCGCAGGCCCTGGTCGACGGCTGGCTCCACTCGGGGGATCTCGGCCGATTCGACGAGGAGGGGTTCCTCCACATCACCGGGCGGAAGAAGGAGATCCTCATCACGGCCGGCGGGAAGAACATCTCGCCCAAGAACATCGAGGAGGCGCTCAAGCGCCACGACCTCATCGCCGAGGCGGTGGTCGTCGGCGATGGGCGCAAGTTCCTCACGGCCCTGCTCGTGCTGGCCCCCGACGCGGTGAAGCGCTTCTCGGCGGAGCGCGGGCTCGGCCCCGATCTCTCGCGCGCGTCGCCCGAGATCAGGGAAGCCGTGCAGCGGGCCGTCGACGAGGTGAACGGCGAGCTCGGGCAGGTCGAGACGATCAAGAAGTTCTCGATCCTGCCGCGCGGCTTCACCATCGAGGACGGCGAGCTGACGCCGACGCTCAAGATCAAGCGGCGCAATGTGAGCCAGAATTTTGCGCGCGAGATCGAGGCGATGTACGCCGAGTAATCATGCGCAACGAGCCTGCTACAGCCGTCTCTTTCGACTTCGGCCAGACCCTGGTGGAGCTCGACACCGGGCTGCTCTCCGCCCGCCTCGCCGAGCGGGGCATCGGCGCGCCTCGGGAGCGGCTGGACGGGGCGGTGGACGAGGGCTGGCGCGCCTACAACGAGGCGATCCAGCGTGGGCTCGGCGGTCACCCATGGAAGATCATGATGCGCCGCCTGCTCGAGGCGGGCGGCGTCGAGGCCAGCGCGCTCGACGCGGCGGTCGACTGGCTCTGGACGGAGCAGCCCCGGAAGAACCTCTGGCGCCGGCCGATCGCGGGGATGATCGACGTCGTGATCGAGCTCCGGCGGGCCGGCGTGCCGGTCGCGGTGCTGTCGAACTCGGAGGGCCGGCTCGAGGAGCTGATCGAAGAGCTCGGCTGGTCGGCGCACTTCGTGGCGGTGGCGGACTCGGGGCGGCTCGGGTTCGAGAAGCCGGGCAGGGAGATCTTCGCGTGGACGGCCGAGCGCCTCGGCGCGCCGCTCGCCGCGGTGGTCCATGTCGGCGATTCCTTCGCCGCCGACGTCGGCGGCGCTCTCGCGGCAGGGATGCGGGCCGTCTGGTTCAAGGGGGACCCGACGAGGGCTGCGGAGGTGTCCCAGGCCGAGCGCGTGGCGGTGTGCGACGGCGCGGAGGCGCTGCGCGGCGCGCTCCGGGCGTTCGGCGTCCGCTTCTAGCGTGTGCGCTGCGCCGCGCGCCGTGGTGCGGCCAGCGCGATCTCCACGGGCCGTCACCCTGGCGAGCGCGGCCCGCAAGCGCGGCCCTGGCGCGCGAGGTCGCGAGGTTCACACGCGCGTCGCCCACTCACCCTTCCGTCCGTGAGCACGAACGTCCCGGAAGGCGCTCCGCCCCGCGCTCGTCGAGCGCGCTTCTCTCCTGGCTCTCCTCGCCCCGCTGCCCCGCGCCGCTGGGTCGGTCTCCGGATCGTGCAGCCGATGCACGTTGCGCGGTGGTTCGGGCATTGCTGGAGACCGGTTCACGATGATCGCCAACGATGCAGACATCGAACAAGAGTCCGGACGCCGGGAGCGGCGCGCGAACGTTCCCGCCGCCGTCCCTCGCCTCTTCGGCGAGGTCCGCCGCGCGGACGAGCGGCTCGTCTCGCTCGTGCAAGAGCGCCCTGTGGCCACGCTCCTCGCGGTGGCGGCCGTGGGCTACCTGATCGGACGGGTCGTTACACGGCTGAGTTGAGGAGGTCATCATGACAGCACGCGATGTCGAGGCCGAACGGGAGCGCGACGCTCGGGAGGTGGTGAACGACGCGCTCAGCCGACTCGACGCGGCGGAGGTCACGCGGGCGGTCTCGGCGTTCGCGCGCGACAACCCGCACGTGGCGCTCGCGGCGGCGGCTGGGCTGGGGTTCCTGCTCGGCGGGGGCCTGACGCCGCGCATGCTCAGCAGGCTCGGGTCGCTCGCGACGCGCAGCTACGCCAAGAGCGCCTTGGCTCAGGCGGTCGAGCTCGTCTTCGATGAGCAGACGCGATCCCAGAGCCATCTCGGCTCGTCGCCCTGATCCAGCAGCCACCTGCAGCGCTGGACTCTGGCTGAAGGTGGGTCGTTTGAACCGCCAAGGACGCCAAACACGCCAAGATTTTTGAGGTTCTCTTGGCGTCCTCGGCGGCTTGGCGGTTCCATCACGGGCGCGTCCCGGCCGCGTTCGCACGTGGCGCACGCGCTCTCCATGGGGCGCGGCTCGCCTGTTGCGAGTTCGCGAGGTCGCCGGCCACGCCACGCCGGGCGCGCGTCCTTCAGGTCCTGCGGCTGTAGGTCTTGCGGATGCGGCGACCGCCGCTCTCGCTCAGCACCTCTTCGACGCAGCGGGAAACATCGGGCAAGCACCGCACGGAGAGCAACGCGCCGCCGCCGGCGCCGCTGCCGTCGTCGAGCCGGCGCGCCTCGTACTCGGGCAGGCGCGCACCGAGGACGGCGCCGAGCAGGGTGCCGGCCGCGCCAGCGGCGCCCGCGCCTGCGAGGCACGCGACGATGGGCCCCGCCAGGAACGCGTCGAGCCGCGGAATGATCAGCGCGCCTCCAGCCGTGATCGCGGCGAGCGTACCCCCGACGAGCCCTCCAATCACAGCGCCCAGGGCGGCTCCTTCGGACGCCTTGCTGTGGATCGTGAGCTCGATCTCGTCCAGACGGGAGTGCTGCCTTGGCACCATGCTGATGTCTTCGGCCGCGACGCCCAGGGCGAGGAGGCGGCCAAGTGCGCCCGCGGCTTCCGTGCGACCTGGGAAGAATGCAGTGAGCGTCCGGTAATACATCATTCGACGAGTGCCCCTGTGCCGCGGTTCGCGAGGTGTCTCGTTCAATCCATCTGCTCTCGGAAAAGCATCGCTTGTGCCGCTCCGGCTGCGCAGATGTCGCTCGGCTGCTGGGGCACATCCCGGGAAATGATGGAAGGCGCCGCTCCGCGCGTGGCGGTGCGGCGCCTTCGCGCCCCCTGGAGCTCGCTCAGCGGGCGCCGAGCTCGTTGGAGTACGAGCCGGCGCTCTCCTGGACCTTCTCCTGGATCTCGTGCTGGGTCCGCTGCGCAGCGCCCAGGGCGCGATCCTTGGCCCTCTCCGCGCGCTCGCGCAGCCGGCTCGTGCTGTCGCGCAGCCGGCGGCGAGCCTCGTCACCCGACGTCGGCGCGACCAGGACGCCGACCCCGACGCCGAGGGCGACGCCGAGGCCGAGCCCGACCGACACCGGAACGATCCAGTCGAGTGAGCTCCTTCTCCTGTAGGGGAACATATCGGCCATGTAATTGACGAGATCGTCTGCCTTCATTGTGGCTCCGTCGGTTCGCATCGCGTGGGGGCGCGTAACGTGTAGCCCTCAGCGTGGATTCACGTGGCTGGAACAGTGACCGGCGGGACGTGAGGCAGCGCGCATGCCAAGGGCATATTGCGCACGGAGGGGGCAGGGCAGGGGGGCTGCCCTGCCCGAGGTGCGATCGCGGCGGAGGAGCGCCGCAGCGTTACCGGCAGAAGCCGTCGATGCAGATCTTGCCTTCGCTGCAGGGCGTCTCGGGATCGCAGTCGCCGCCGAGGTTGTCGCTCGACCCGCAGACCTGGTGCTCGCCGGAGAACGTCGCCACGGTCCTGCACTCGCTCAGCGAGGGCGACTGGTTGTCGCAGGCGTTCGGGTTCGGCTGGTCGCACGAGATGTAGCAGCTGTGGTGCAGACAGATCGATCCCGCCGCGCAGACGTCCTGCGCTCCATCCTCGCCGCACACGAAGTTGCTCGACTGATTCGGGATGCAGCCGTTCTCGACCCAGACGTCGCCCTCGGGGCAGCTGGCTCCGTCGCTCCTCGGAACACAGGCGCCGTCGACGCAGACGGCAGAGGGGCCGCCGCAGTCGTCCGTGATGACGCAGGGCTGCGCAGGGTGGGAGCAGATGCCGAGCGTCGCGTCGCAACGGTAGCTGCTGGGGCAGTCCGCATCCTCGCTGCAGGCCGGCGTGCATTTGCCCTCGACGCACTTGTCGTTGACCGGACACTGCGTCTGATCGAAGCACTGGTCCTGGGGCGCGGTGCAGATGCCGCTGACGCAGAGGTAGTCAGGGCCGAGGCGGGCGCAGTCGGCGTCGGCGCCGCACGCGGCCGGGGTCGCCGGCACGCAGGTCGCATCGGCGTCGTCGCCCTCGCAGACATAGCCGTGGATGCACCCGAGCGGCTCGCCGCTCGGAAGGACCTGATCGCAGCTGCCGGGCTGACACGTGCCATCCGGCGCGCAGGTCTCGCCATCGGCGCAGTCGTCCGGGTTGCCGCAGTACACGACGTCGCCCGGGGCCCCGCCGCTGCCCCCCTCCCCGGAGGTGCCGCTCGCGACGCAGGCGGCGGTGTGGTCGTCGGCGATGACGCACTCGAAGCCCCGGCTACACCCCCAGGTCGTGCAGTCGCCGATGTGGCATTCGTTGTCCTCGCCACAGGTCTCGTTGATCCCGCAGTCGGCTGGCTCGTTACAGCCGCTCGGGATGCTGGGCCCGCAGTCCTCTGCATCACAGAAGTGGCTGTCCGCGTTGTCGTCGTAGATGGGGCAACCCGCGAGGAGGGGCGCCAGCACGCTCGCGAGACCCAGCAGAGTAAGTCGCTTCATTCACCGTCTCCCGAAAGCATTCGGCCGCCCGGCGTCGAGGAGCCGCGCCCTCGCGCGTGACGGTCGCGACCGGACGAGCGTAGCAAGCGACATGCCCCACACAAGCCTGGCGAGTCGCGGCGTATTTCGGCGCGTATTTCGGCCGATCGCGCGCTCGCCGTGAAGCCGCGTTCACGTCGGCATGTGGCCTCCGCGCGCGGCGAGGCGAGGCGAGGCGAGGCGAGGCGGGCGCGGCCCGGCCCGGAGGTGCCACGCCTCGCGGAGGGGCACGCCGCGGCGGCCGCTGCGTCGGGGGGACAGGGGGTCCGCAGACGACCGTGAACCCTGAACCGCGGGGGAAAGCGGAGGATGGCGCGGCGCAGCGCGACCCTTTGGGGCGCACAGGGGAACCCGTGCTACCGTTCCGCCGAGTTCCGGGCGGCTACCTCCGAACGAGGAACCCCGGCAGGCTCGCGCCTGGGGGGCCAGCCGTTCGCGAGGACACGGGGACCGGTCGAGCAGATGGATGTCACCTGCGAGCGTTGCAGCACCGAGTACGAGTTCGACGACGCGCTCGTGTCGGAGCGCGGCACGACGGTCAAGTGCACGAACTGCGGCTTCCAGTTCAAGGTCCGCCGCACCGACGGCGGGCTCCCCGAGACGTGGGTGGTGCGCACGCTCGGCGGCCGGGAGCTCGAGTTCAAGATGCTCCGGGAGCTCCAGGCGGCGATCACCCAGGGCCAGATCACCCGCGACGATGTGATCTCGCGCGGCAACGCGAGGCCGCGGCGGCTCGGGTCGATCGCGGAGCTGGAGCCGTTCTTCAAGGGGCCGGGCGGCATCGTGATGGCCGGGACCGCGCTGGGCATCGGCGGGCCCTCGCCGTTCCCTGGCCGCTCGAGGTCGCTGACGCCTCCAGGGCTCGGCGGTCCGGCGCCGGCGCAGACCGAGGGCTCGGTCGCGATCCCGCTCCCGCGGGCGGAGAGCGACGCGGACGCCGCCCCCGAGTCCATCCACGACGCAGAGACGATCGTTCGGGACGTGCGGGAGGTCCAGTCGGGCAAGGAGCGCCCGTCGCCGCGCCGCGGGGCGCAGACCGCGGCCTACGATTCCGAGGCCAGCGCCCCCGCGCGGGTGATGACGAAGCCGAGCGCGCTGCCCGGGGTCGTGGTGCCGCCGGAAGAGGCGCCGCCGCTGCCGGACGGGCACCCTGCGCGCCGGCAGGAGCCGCGGACCCTCCGCGGCGCGGGGGTCGCCGAGGTGCGCCACGGCAGCGTCAGGCCCGGGCCCGCGGACGCCGGCGGCGAAGGGCAGGTGCGCGCCGCCGGGGCCGTGCCGCTGCGGATCCCGAACAGCGTTTCCCCGGCACGCCTCGAGCGCGCCGTCGCGTCCGCCGACAGCCCGGGAGAAGAAGCCCCCGTGGCGCGGCGCGGGTCGCCGCGCGCGGCGAGCGAGGACCACGCGGCGCGGAGGGCAGCGACGTCGGGGTCGCCGACCGCAGCCGTGGAGCCCGAGGGGCGTCCCTCCTACGTCGACGAGGGGGACGGCGATGCCGGGATCACGTCGCTGCCCTCGAGGAGGACGGGGATCGCGCGGTGGGTCGTCGGCCTCATCGTCGTCGGCCTCATGGTGGTGAGCGCGGCGACCCTCGGGCCGAAGTACCTCAAGCCGGCCGTCCAGACCCGGCCTGCGCCGAGCGACGATCGCGTCTCGGCGCTGCTCGCCGAGGGTGAGCGGAGCCTGGCCGAGGGGGATCCGGAGACGGCGAGGGACAAGCTCGTCAAGGCGAGCGCGCTCGCCGAGGACGACCCGCGCGTCGCGGCGGCGCTGGCCCGGGTCGAGACGGTGAACGCGGACGTGCGGTGGCTGCGGCTGCAGCTGCTCGCCGCAGGGGACGCGGATCTGGACACGGTGCGGCACGATCTCGACATCGCGATCGAGCGCGCCCGCAAGGAGGTCGAGCACGCGCGGCGCGTCGCGCCGGCGAACGCCGAGGTGACCCGCGCGGCGATCGATCTGCTCCGCATGCAGGGCGATCTCGCCTCCGCACGGAAGCTCGTCGGCGCGATCTCGGCCGAGAGCGCGCAGCCGGAGAGCGCGCTGACGCTGGCCGCGCTCGATCTCGCGGAGGCTCATCCGAGCTGGGCCGCCGTCGTCGAGCGGCTCCGGACGGCGGCGAGCATCGAGCAGAGCCCCGGGCGAGCGCGGGCGCTGCTCGTCTATGCGCTCGCGAGGTCCGGCGATCTCGCGGCCGCGCGCGCCGAGAACGAGCGCCTGCTGGCGACGAGCCGGCCGCACCTGCTCGCGCGCCCGCTCCGGGCCTTCATCGACCGGCTCGAGAAGGCGCAGGGGGAGCCAGGCAGCGTCGCCGAGCCGGCGTCGAGCGCGCGCGTGGAGAGCCCGCGCGCGGGCTCTCCTCCGCCGAGCCCATCGACCGCGGCGAGCGCTCCTCCCGCGAGCCCGCCGGGGCGCGCTCGGCGCGAGCCGGAGCCGGAGCCGGACGACGGCCGCGTGCCCGACGACTACGTCGCCCCGGGCGGCGCCATCGATACGAGCGATCTCCCCGGCGTGCATCCGCCGCCGACCGCCACGCCCGGGGCGACGACGCCGCCGGTCGACACCTCGGATCTGCCTGGAATGAAGCATGAGTAAGCGCCGAGCTCGAGGGGTGCGATGGACCGGCGTCGGCGCCCTCGCCGTGGCGGCGTCGATGGCAGGGTGCAGCGGGAGAGAGCGAGCGGCGCTGCCGGCGCCGCCCGCGGCGGGCCTCGACGAGCCGGCGGTCATCGAGATCGATCTCTCGCGCGGGCTCCCCGAGAGCGCGTCAGCGTCGCTGTTCGGCCCGCCGAGCGGCAGGACCCACGTGCAGCTCGTGCAGTCGTTGCGAGCGCTCTCCGGGTCCCCGAGCGCGAAGGGGTTCCTCGTGCGGCTCGGGAGCGCGCGCCTCGCGTTCGCGCGGGCCCACGAGATCGGCCGGATCCTCGGCGATGTCCGCGCGTCGGGGCGACCGGTCGTGTGCCACGCGGACGAGTACAACAACGCGACCATGCTGCTGGCGTCCATCGCGTGCAGCAAGCTCTGGCTCAGCCCTGCGGGGCAGGTCGACACGGTGGGGATCGCGGCGCAGCTGGTGTTCGCGAAGGGGCTCCTCGACAAGCTCAACGTGGACGTCGACTTCCTCCAGGTGGGGAAGTTCAAGGGCGCGAGCGAGCCGTTCACGCGGGAAGGGGCGAGCCCCGAGGCGCGCCGATCGCTCGAGTCCGCGCTCGGCGGGGTCCGTGAGGCGTGGCTCTCGGCCATCGTGGAGGGGCGCGGCAAGGAGGAGCTCCGGGAGGCCCTCGAGGACGGCCCGTTCGCTCCTGAGGAGGCGAAGGCGAGGGCGCTCGTGGACGAGATCGGCGATTTCGAGTCCGCGACCGAGGACGCGAAGAAGCTCGCCGGCACCGAGCGCTCCGTGCCGCGGTTCGGCGGCGCCCCGCGCGATGCGAGCCTCTCCCGGAGCCTCGTGGACGTGTTCCGCTCGGTCTCCGGGGCGAGCTCGCTGGGGACGCCGCACGTGACGGTCGTCCCGGCGATCGGCGGCATCACCATGAGCGCCAAGGGGATGCCCATCGGCTCGTCGGACGGGATCGGCGAGCGCGAGCTCGGGCAAACGATCACGCGCCTCACCGAGGATCCGAGCGCGAAGGCGGTCGTGCTCCGGATCGACTCGCCCGGCGGATCGGCGCTGGCCTCGGATCTGCTCTGGCAGAAGCTGATGCGGCTGCGGCAGAAGAAGCCGCTGGTCGTCTCGATCGGCGGGATGGCCGCGAGCGGCGGCTACTACCTCGCCTGCGCTGGCACCAAGATCGTCGCCGAGCGGACGAGCATCATCGGCTCGATAGGCGTCGTGGGCGGCAAGTTCGCCGTCGGGAAGGCGCTTGCGGACATCGGGATCAACGCAGAGACGGTCGCGGCCAACCCGGATCCTCAGCGGGCAGCGCGCGCCGCGTACATGTCGGCGCTCACACCCTGGGACGAGCCCACACGCGCCCGCGTGCTCGCCTCCATGGAGGCGGTTTACGATCTGTTCCTGAAGCGCATCACGGCCGGACGGAACCTCCCGCTGGAGACGATCTCGCCGTCGGCGGAGGGGCGCATCTTCGGCGGGGTCGAGGCCGCAGGGCGCTCGCTCGTCGATGAGCTCGGCGGCCTGGAGCGAGCGATCGCGCTCGCGCGCGAGCTGGCGGAGCTGCCGGCGGATGCGCCGGTCGAGATCGAGCAGGACGAGGGCGGGCTGCTGGAGCTCCTGGCGACCGGCGACGAAGCCAGCGAGGGCAGCGCGCGGGCTCCCGACCGCGCAGCGCTCAGGGAGCGCGCGCGGGAGGCGATGGCTTCCGTCCTCCTGCCGGAGTGGCTCGGCGTCGCGCCGGAGGTGGGGACATTCGCCGCCTCCATGGCGCCTCTCCTGGCCGGAGAGAGGGCGCTCACGGTGTTGCCGTTCGCGGTGACGCTCCGGTAAAGCGCGAGATTGCACCTGAAGATTGGCCTTGTACCTCGGTCGTTCTGGTAGGCTGAGCGGGTTCAGCACACCCGAAGCGGGTCGCCGAAATGAGCTCTTCACCTCCGGATCGGGCAGCATCAGCGTCGGGCGCGAGGAGGTCGCTGCATTCGCCGGAGCTGATGGAGCCTGCCGGGCCCGCCTCTGCGGGGCAGCTGGTCCTCGCAGGGGCCCGCGCGATCGCGCCGGTGTCGCGCCACCGCGGCCCGCGGGCTGAAGAGGCCTACTGGCGCGCGCGGGTGGACGAGCGCCGCGCGGCCGGCGACGTGCAAGGGGAGCGCGAGGCAGCCCTCGCCCTCGCGAGGACCCTCGCCGCGCGCGGCGTCGAGCTGGACCAGGCGGCGGTGCTCGCCCGCCGGGCGCTCTCGCTGGGCGACGATCCGGCGATGAGGAGCGAGCTCGCCGGCTGGCTGGCCGGGCTGGGCGAGCCAGCCCTCGCCGCGGCGGCGCTGCGCGGCCTCCGCGACGACGCGCAGCCGCCCGGCGCGACGGCGCGGATGCTGGTGAAGATCGCCGTGCTCCTCGCGCGCGCCAGCGACGTCGCGGGCGCTGTCGACGCGCTCGAAGAGGCGAGCGAGCTCGCCCCGGACGACGCGATGGCGAGCGAGCTGCTCGGCACGATCGCGGCCTGGGCGTCGGACGAGGTGTTCCCCGCGGCCGCGGCGAAGGCGTATCTGGAGGCGGCCAAGCGGCGCGAAGCCGCGCGGGAGCGGGAGGCGGCGTTCGAGGATCGCCTGCGCGCCTTCGAGATCGCGCCTCACGATGACATGGCGGCCAAAGCCATGGCGGCCGCGCTGTTCTTGCGCAGCCGGCAGGGCGCGGCCGACGAGGTGCTCCGGACGCACGCCGACGCGCTCGCGGCGCGGGCGGCTCGCGGCGAGGCCTCTGGCCCCGCCGCCCTGCGACGCGCGATGGAGGTGCACGGCCACCGGCTCCAGGGCGCGACGAACGAGGGCGACTGGGCGCGCGCGGTCGGGTGCGTGCTCGACGCGGGCCTCGACGGGGCGATCGACGGCGACGCCGCCCGCGCGATCGACGAGGTGCTCGAGCAGGCGGGGCTCTACGAGCTCGTGGCCGCGCGGATCGAGCTCAGGGCGGAGCAGCGGGTCGGGGCGTCGAGGTCCGAGGCGTACGTGGCGCTCGCGCGGCTCCACGCTGGCCCGCTCGCGAGCCCCGATCGCGCCGTGGAGGCCTGGATCGAGGCCGCGGCGAGCGACTCCGGCAGCACCGCCGCGCGCTCCGCGCTGCGCGACCACGCGGCGACCCTGCACGACATGGCGCCCCTCGTCGAGGCGCTCATCCGCATCGGCGAGGGCTCGGACGCGAGGGCGACGGAGGACGCGGCGGGGCGGATCGACGCGCTCTCGGAGCTCGCGCGACTCGCGGAAGAGAAGATCGGCGACCCCGGCCTCGCGCGCTGGGCGCTCGAGACGCTGAGAGACGTCGGCGGCGACCCGAAGCACGCCGAGGCAGGGCTCCAGCGGATCGCCGATCGGCTCAAGGGGCAGGACGAGGCGCTCTCGGCGGCGCAGCGCGCGCTCCGCGGCGCGGACACCGCCGAGGGGCGGATCGACGCGCTCCGCCGGCTCGTCGTGATCTACCGCGGCCGCCCGAAGGAGCGCGCGGCCTACGAGGAGGCGCTCGTGGGGCTCTCGCGGGCGCTGCCGGCCGACCGCGGCTGCCTGCTGGCGCTCGATCGGCTGAGCCGGCGGACCGGGGGCGGCGCCGCGCTCGACGCCCTGCTCCGCGCGCGGCTGGCCGAGGCGATGCGGGCGCCCTCCGAGGCCGAGGGCGCGCGCTCCGCGAGGTCCGAGGCGATCCGCGCGTCCTTGCTGACGCGGGTCGAGCTGGTGCGTGCCAGGCTCCTCCTGTCGGCGATCGCGCGGCGGCAAGGCCAGGACGCCCGCGCCCTCGACGAGGTGTTGCCGCTGCTCGGCGAGGCCCCGGGGCACCGCGGCGCGGCGAGCGCTGCGCTCGTGCTGGCCACGCGGACCGGGCGCCTGCGGGAGCGCGCCGACGCGCTCGTGCAGCTCGCCGCGCCGGTCTGGCCGGCGCTGCGCGCGGTGCTGCTCTCGAGCGCGGCGGCGCTCTACCAGCGGACGCAGCGGGCGCTCTCGCGCGAGGTCGCGCTGCTCGCCTGCGAGGCCGATCCGTCGTCCGGGCGCGCCGTGGCCACGCTCGCCTCCATCCTCACGGCAGATCTCGCCGCCGCCGCGGGGGCCGGCGAGGCGCCTCCGTTCGAGGTCGACCGGGCGGTGGCGGCCGCGATCGAGCGCTCCATCACCACGGTGTTCCCGCGCGGCGCGCTATGCGACGGCCTCGCGAGGGCGCTGGAGGCGCTGGGCGAGCTGCCGCTCGCGCTCGCGTGGACCCAGCGCTGGCTCGCGCTGCGGCCAGGGTGCCCCCAGGCGACCGCGGAGCTCATCCGCCGCGCCGCGGCCGCCGGCGACGCGGCGCGGCTCTCGGACGCGCTCGCGTGGATCCTGGCGCAGCCCAAGCCGCTCGGCGAGATGGCGGCCGCGCTGGCGAGCGCGCTGCACGCCCTCTACGACCTCGATCCCGAGCGCGGCACGGCGCTCGCGAGGCGCTCGCTCGACGTCTTCGGACCGCAGAACCCGCTCTTGCGCGAGCGGCTGCTGGAGCTCGCGCGCCGGGCGGGCGACCCTCACCTCGCCGTGACCGTGCTCGAGCGGTGGCTGGCCGTCGAGATGACGGCGTCGCACGCCCCCGAGCTGATGTTCATGCTCGCCGATTGCCGGCTCGACGGCGGCGATCCGGACGGAGCGGCGCAGGAGCTCGCGCGCGCAGCGGCCGTGCAGGCGGATCCTCACGAGGTCCTCACGCGGGTCCAGCGCCTCGAGTCGTCGCTGCTCGACGCGAAGGGGCTCAGCTCCGACGGCGCCATCGCGCTGGTCGAGGCGAAGGCCCGGGCGTTCACCGCGCGGGGCGCCGACACGGCGGGAGAGGCCGCGGCAGCGTGGCGTGAGCTCGGCAGCCTGCGCTGGGACCTGGCGGAGGATCACCGGGGCGCCGAGGAGGCGTTCTTCCGCGCGAGCGAGCTCGCGCCGAGCGGCGGGACCGAGCGTTACGCGCGGGACATGTGCGAGTTCGCGGGCGTCGAGGCGGCGATCGACGCGCTCGTGGCGCGCGCCGCGGAGGCCCGGGGCGAAAGGGGAGCGCAGCCCGCCGCGGACGGGGACGGGTGGTCGGGCGACGTCGGGCCCGAGCGACGCAGGCGCGCCAACCTGCTGATCGAGGCCGCCAACCTCGCGCACGAGCACGGCCTGCCCGAGCGCGCGCTCTCCACGGCGGCGAGCGCGATCGAGCTCGATCCCCTCCGCGCCGACGCCGTCGCGCTGGTCGAGAAATCGGCGGACGCCGACGGCGGCATCGTCGTCCTCGACAAGACCTACCGGCTGCTCGCCGACGCGGCCCTCGGCTGCTATGGACGCCGCGCCGCCCATTACCGCGCGGCGCGGCAGCTGGAGCGGCGCGGCGCGTTCGAGCTCGCCCTCGCGCACGCCGTGGCCAGCTTCGAGGCGGTCCCCACCGAGGGCACCTCGTACGTGCTGCTCGCTCGGCTCGCCGAGCACGTCGGCGAGCCGTCGGACGCCGTGCGCGCGCTCGAGCGGGTGGCGGCGACGGCCGATCCGGCGTCGCGCAATGCGTGGTTGAAGCGCGCCGCGGCCCTCACCGGCCGCACGGAGGAGGGCCTCCGGCTGCGCCTCGACATCCTGCTCCGCGCGATGGTCGTGCGCCCGGATCCGGCGCTCGTCGAGGACGTCGGCGCGGCCATCCGCGATCTCGTCGCGTGCACGGGGCAGCCGGAGGTCGAGACCATCCGCTTCGACCGCGCGGTCAAGGCGAGCATCGCGAAGCTCGACGGCCCCGAGGGAGCCCGCGCGGGGCTCGCCATGGCGCGCATCGCCGTCGCCGTCCTCGACTCGCCCGCGCTCGCGCTCGCCGCGATCGAGCGCGCGATGCTCGCCGACGGCGACGTCGACGAGTTCCAGACGCTCCTCGACATCGTCGGCGAGCTCGCGCAGCAGACCGAGCCGGCGTCGCACCTGGTCGCGGCGGTGTACGCCGCAGCGATGAGGCCGCACTCGAGCGTCGGTCCCAGCCTGCTCAGGTGGGCGAGCAAGCTCGCGGGCGCCTTGAACGTGCCGCCGGTCGCGGCGGCGCTGCTCGTGGAGGCGGCCCGGCGCGCGCCGGAGGACGACGCGCTCGCGTACGAGGCGGAGGCGGCCGTCGAGGCCAGCGGGGACGAGGCGCTGAAGCGCTCGCTGGACGATGCGTTGCCGGTCGCGCGGCGCCTCGAGGCGCTGCTGCACCTCGCCGACAAGCACGAGCGCGAGGGCCAGCGCGCCGAGGCCACGGTCGCCCTGGAGCGGGCGCTCGCCGGCGGCCAGCTCCTGGGCGAGGTGCGCACCGAGGTTGTCACCCGGCTGCGCCGGCTGTACGCGGCCGAACGTCGCGGCGCCGATCTCGAGGCGCTCGTCCAGTCCGAGCTCGCGCGCATCGACCTGCCGGATGACGTCCGCCTCGGGTTGACGCGCGAGCTCGCCGGCATCCTCGCCGACGGCGGCGATCTCCATGGCGCGGTGGAGCTCCTCCTCGAAGCCGCGCAGAAGACGCCGTTCGACGAGGCGCACATCGACGAGCTCATCCAGCTCGCGCGGAGCACCGACGATCGCCAGCGGCTCTTCGACGTGCTCACGCGCCTCCAGGGCATCCTGACCGGCGACGAGGAGCGGCTGCTCGTGCTCCGCGAGCTCGCGCCGCTGGCCCAGGAGCTCGGCGATCGCGGCGCCGCGGTGGCGCTCTACGAGGCGATCGCCCGGCTGGATCTCACCGACATGCACGCCGTCGAGATCGTCGAGCAGGACGCGAGCGACCGCGGCGATCACGCCGCGGTCGCAGCCCTCCTCGCGCGGCGCATCGAGGTGGCTCCGCTGCCGGACACGCGGCGCGCGCTGCGGCTCCGGCGGGCCGCCCTGCTCGAGCAGCGCCTCGGCCTGCTCGACGAGGCGTGCGCCGAGCTGGAGGCCCTGCTCGCGGCGTCGCCCGACGACGTGAGCGCGCTGAGGTTCCTCGCGGACATCCACGAGCGGCTCGGGACGCCGCTCCGCGCCGCCCCGCTCTGGTGCAGGCTGGGCGATCTCGCGACGACCACCGACGAGCGGGCCGAGTACAGCCTCCGCGCGTGCAGCAGCTACCTCGGCGGCGGGGATGTCGAGTCGGCGAAGGACACGCTGGAGAGCGTCGCTCGCATCGCGCCGCGCGAGGCCGTGATCGAGCTCCGCGTCGAGATCGCCCGCCGGGAGGGGGACGGCCACGCGCTCGCCGCGGCGCTCGATCAGCTCGCCAGCGCGTCGCGCGACGCCCCGGAGCGGCGCGCGCAGCTGCTGGTCGAGGCGGCGCGCGCCACCTCGACGCTCGGGGACGACGCGACGGCGCTCGAGCGCGCTCGCCGCGCCGTGAAGCTCGCCCCGGAGTCGCCCGACGCCGTCCTCGAGGCGCGCCGCATCGAGTATCGCCTGCGCGGGACCGGGACGCCGCGCGACGCGCAGGCCGCGGTGGAGGAGCTCGGCCGCATCGCGCCGCGCCTGCGCCCGGCGCACGTCGACCTGCACGCGTTCCTGCTCGCCGAGACGCTCGACGTCATCCAGGGCCACGGCGCCGGCATGCGGGAGCTGACCCGGCGCCACGCCGAGGTCGGCCCGAGCACGCTGGTGGCGCTCGGCATGGCGGAGCGCCTGGCCCTGAAGCGGAACTTCTCTGCCGCCCTCCCGCTGTTCGATCGCGCGCTCGGCGGCGATCTCCAGGGCATGCGCGCGCGCGGTCGGGTCGCGCTCGCCGCCGCCGAGAACGCTCAGAACGCCGGCGATCTCGAGGCGGCCGCGCGCCTGCTCGAGGAGGCCGCGGCGGAGCCGGAGACGCGCACGCTCGCGCTGCGCCGCCAGCTGGAGCTCACGGCTGCGCGGGGCGAGCCCGAGGCCGCCCGGAAGGCGCTCGAGGAGCTTGCCGCGCAGAGCTCGGGGATCGATCGCGCGCGCGCGCTGATGCAGCTCGCGCGTCTGCACGCGTCGAGCGACCCGGATCGCGCGGCGAAGATCCTCTCGCAGGCCACGGTGCTCGCGGGCACGGATCGCTCGCTGGGGCTGAAGATCGCCGAGCTGAACGCCGAGCTGGCCAGCGAGCGGGCGACCCTGCCTCCCGAGGAAGTGCCCCAGGCAGCGACGCTCCGCGCAGGCGCCGCGGAGCCGGCCCAGGCGGCACCAGAGGCGCCGCCCAGCGTTGCGTCGGCCGCGAGCGGCGTCGGGCCTGCGAGCAGCCGGGCGCAGTCGAGCGGCGCTGGGCCTGCGAGCAGCCGGGCGCCGTCGAGCGGCGTCGGGCCCGCGAGCAGCCGGGCGCCGTCGAGCGGCGTCGGGCCCGCGAGCAGCCGGGCGCCGTCGAGCGGCGCTGGGCCTGCGAGCAGCCGGGCGCCGTCGAGCGGCGTCGGGCCTGCGAGCAGCCGCGCGCCGTCGAGCGGCGCGCCGGCCTCGAGCAACCCGCACATCGATCTCGTCGAGCTCAACGACCCGCTCGACGAGGGGTTGATCGCCGACGACCCGTCTCAATCCACCTCTGCCGAGCTTTCGGACGACGATCTGCTCGATGGGACGGCGAGCACCGCGGCCTCGCCGGCGCCGTCACCGAGCGCTGCGCCAGGTCCCGCGGAGAGCAACGCCGCGCGCGGCGGCGCCGCGTCGGGCCGCTCCAGCGTCGGCGCGCAGCAGGCCGGGCCCCCGGTCTCCGCCCCGGCGTCGATCCAGCCGCCCTCCTCCGCGACGCGGCTCGTGGCCGCGTGGTCGCCGTCCGCCGCCGAGAGCTTCGAGGAAGCCGCGCTCTTCCGCGAGCTCGCCGCGGGCTCGTTCGACGCTGGCGAGCGGCTCATCAAGAGCTTCGCTCCGCGCGACGATCGCTCTCGGGAGGCGCTGGCGGTCCGACGGATGCAGGCCCACCTGCGCCTCGGCGACCGGAGCACCCTGGAGCGCCTCCAGGCGGCCGCGATCGCCGACAAGAACATGACCTACGCCCGCGCCATCGAGCACGTGCTGCGCGCCTTCGACGGTGACGAGCCGTCCGATCGGCCCGGCGAGGGCGTCGTCACGCCGCCGCCCCTCGCCGCGCAGCGCGACGCGCCGGAGCTCGTGAGCGCGCTGCTCTTCCGCGATCTGGAGTCGCCGGTCAACGAAGCGCTCGCGATCGTCTGGGAGACGGGCCTCTATCGCCGCGACGCAGGCCAGTCCGGGCTCGTCCCCTCCGAGCGGATCCAGCCGACATCGCCCACCCTCCTCGGGGAGATCTACGGCGTCATGGCCGCTCACCTCGGCCTCTTGCGCACCGCGCTCTTCCACCAGCGCGCTCCCTTGCCTGCTCCGTCGTCGCCGGAGGGGCAGGTCATCCGGGTCAACCCGCCGGCCGTGCTGCTGCGGGGCGAGGTCCGCGAGGACACCCCCGAGCTGCGTTACCTGCTCGGCGCTCAGCTCGCTGGCGCCATGCCCGACCATGTCCTGGTGAACACCAGCTCGGAGGATGAGCTCCGCACGCTGCTCTCTGCCATCGTCGCCGCGTTCGGTCCTCTGGAGGCCACCGCGCACAGCGCCCGCGGCAACCCGGCGGTGGTGCGGCTCGAGCAGAACCTCTGGCAGCTCATCCCCCCGCGCGCCGAGCGTCGACTCCGCGAGATCTGCGACAGCGCCGACAAGATCACCTACGAGGGGGCCGTCAAGACGACCCGCACCGCGATGCGCCGCGCTGGCCTCTTCGCCGCGGGCAACGTCGCCACGGCCGTGCGCGCGACCATCAAGGAGCGCGGCCTGGAGCTGGCGGTCCCGCTCTCCGACCCCGAAGGGCTCGCCGCGGCCTGCGCGTCGGTCCCCGAGATCGCCGATCTCGTTCGCCTCGCGACGCGGATGGAGTACGCCGAAGCGCGATGGCAGCCAGGTACGGTGCCTTCACTCCGGCGGGTCGACACGGGAAGCTCGCGCTTCCGTGCAGGTACGTAGGCGTCGCGGCACCCACCGCGCGGACGTCGGTGGCGTCATGTTCCTTGCAGACCTCGCGCCCCCGCAGAGCCGACCGGAGCCCGGTCGTATCCCATCCCAACCGAGCTTCCCCGTGTGCATGTCCGTACTTCGCCCGGGTGCGATGAGTGCGGGGTGGCCGCATCGGCGCATCCGTCTCGACGCGACAGCGCTGTCACAGCGCCGCCGCTGGTTGCGCGGCGCCCTGTCGAGCGGATGCACGCCCCACGCTGCCCGGAACGCCGTCTGTCGGTTGGCACGAACATCGCCTTCTCGCGCGGGTGTGATTTTCCCCTGCGCCTGCTCGGGTGCGGACCCGTTCGGGCTCCGCGCGTCACTCTCATCAGCTCGGCGGCCATCGGTCGCCAGCGTCTCTGCGGACCCGCGGTGCTGTCCCGCCGCATCGCGCCTGGGGCGGCTCCTGCTCCGCGCTGCGCGCGCCGCGTCCTCGGCGAGGAGGGCACGGTGAGCTCGCGATCCGTCGTGTGCGCCGCGCTGCTCGCTTGCCTACCGACCTCGGTGGCCTGCGGCATTCCCCTCGAGATGGCGGACTCCGCCCCCGTGAACGCCTGCGACAGGTCGGTCGAGTGCGGCCCGGGGGCGACCTGCGCCGATGTCAGCGGGCAACGCGCGTGCGTCTCGACCAGCGCGAACCTCGACGGGCTCATCCTCGAGATCCGGCCGCGCGCCACGCCCGAGCTGGGCGCGGAGGTCTCCCATCTCCTCGCCATCGATGCAGCGAGCGGCTTCCCTCCTCACGACCCTGGCGGGCAGGTGCATTCCGTCGATCTCACGATCCCCATGCCCGCGCGCGTGGAGGCCACGGTGCGCCTCGGCGGCTCCTACTGCGAGGGCCTCGCCGGCGGGCAGCTCCCCGCGACCGGCGGGAAGTTCCCTTTGAAGGTCGAGTTCCGGCGCATCGCGCCCATCCTGGGCCTGCCCACCCAGACCTACTCGACGCTCTCGGAGCCGAACGGCGACGACGGCCAGAGGTTCCAGCTCGAGATCCCCGCAGGCGACTACCACATCTCGCTGACGCCGCAGGCGCGCTCCGATTGCCGCGACGACATCCCCCCGCCGATCTTCCTGCCGAACCAGGTGGTCCCCGAGCAGTGGACGCTCGGCATCAACGCCGAGGCGCCCGCCGTGCTCCAGGGCAGCTTGCAGGTGCCCGAGGGCGTGCGCGTCGACGGGTGGAAGCTCGATCTCGTCGACCCGGTGACCGGCAGCGTCCTCTCCCAGGTAGGCCTCCTCGAACACGCCGAGCCCGACCCGCAGGCGACCGCGACGCAGGTCAAGTTCAGCGTGAAGTTCTACTGGGCCGACGCCGACAAGGACAGGAGCCCGCTCATCCGGCTGCGTCCGAAGGACGGGGAGCCGAGGCCCACGGTCTACTGGGACCTCGCTGCGCTCGCGCTCCAGGGCTCCACGGGGAACCTGAACCTGTCGCTCCTCCAGCTCGACGCGGCGGCGCGCCGCGTGGAAGGTCAGACGCTCGATGCGGCGGGCAACCCGGTGCTCTCCGCCGTCCGCATCCAGAGCGCGGTCATCGACAGGGCGCCCACCGCCGCCTACAAGCTGGACACCGAGACGGACGCGAACGGCCTCTTCCGTGCCGACCTCCCGCCAGGCGAATACGTCCTCTTCGCGCAGCCGATCAACGACACCACCAAGGCGGCCGCCAAGCAGACGCTCAAGTTCGCCGCCAGCGACGACTGCTACTGCGGTCAGTCGGTCATCATCCCCGAGGCCGGGACGCTGACCGGCCGCGTCCAGGGGCCCATGGGCGAGCTGATGGATGGCGCCAGCGTGTTCGCGGTCCCTTCCCGTGGCCAGGTCACGGCGTACATCGGCCAGGTGCTGACGCCCGAGCCGCTGCTGCCCCGGCAGACGTCCGGGGTCCTCCGTGACGGCGCGTTCTCGATCGACGTCGACCCAGGGGAGTTCGACTTCTCGGTCCGCCCGATGCCCGGCTCCGCCTACCCCTGGCTCGTCCGGCCGCGCCTTGCGGTCTCCGCGATGGATGCCGCGGTCACCGACCTCGAGCTCGCCATGTCGTACCCGGCCGTGCTCCAGGGCGTCGTCCGCGACGCGTCGGGCGCCCGTCTCGGCGACGCCGCGGTCGTCGCCTGGCTGCCCGTCCAGAGCACGACCGCGCGGGATACGGCCGCGAGGGGCATCCAGATCGGCGAGACCCGGTCGGCGGCCGATGGCTCCTATGTGCTGCCGCTCCCCCCATCGATGTCCCGGTGAAGTCGGAGCGAAAAAGGGCGGTACCAGCTCAGCGCGGAGCGAGATAGGCTAACGCCCGTGGCGCAGCCGACGCGCGGTGGGACATCGGAGCCTTCAACCGAGGATGGCCTGACCCTCGCGCCTCCTCTACGCGGCGACCTGGGCCAGCGCGCCGACGAGGAGCGCGCGACCGGGACCTCGCTTCCGTCTGCGCAGGAGCTCGCGATCGCGCTGCACGAGGTCTCCAACGCGCTCACCGTCATCGTGGGTTGCATCGAGCGCGCGCAGGGCGAGCAAGGCCCCGAGCTGGGCCGTGCGCTCGGCGTCGCTGCCTCCCGCGCGCGCGACGCTCGCCGCCTGATCCGGCGAGCCATCGGCGCCGAGGGCGAGGGGCGTCCGGCGGGCGACGGCGAGGTCGCGTCGAGGCCGCTGGGGGAGCCGGCGCGCCTGATCGCCGACGTCATCGACGACGCCGTGACGGGGCTCGAGCCCGAGGCGCGGCGCTCCGCGATCGCGCTCCGCGCGGTGATCGAGCCCGCGATCGCGCGGACCGGCGTGAGCAACGGCGCTGCGGTCGTGCAGATCTTGACGAACCTGCTGCTCAACGCGGTGGCGCTGTCGCCCCGCGGCTCGTCCGTCCGTGTCGATGCCAGGCTCGAGGGCGCCGCGGTCGTCATCGGCGTCGCGGACCAGGGGCCAGGCGTCCCGCCGTCGCGCCGCGCGACGCTGCTGAGCTCGGGCGTCTCGACGCGGCCTGGCGGAGCGGGCATCGGTCTCCGCCACTCCGCAGCGCTGGCGAGCGCTGCCGGCGGCGGGCTCGCGCTCGTGCCTTCGGATGAAGGCGCTCGCTTCGAGCTGCGCTGGCCCGTCGAGGACACTCCCCCTGCCGACGCCCCGCCCCGCGAAGCAGGCGCCGAGGAAGGGCCGCCCGTGCCGCGGAGCATGGCGTCGCCGTCGCAGCCGGGGACGGTCCTGGATGGCGTCAGGATCCTGGTGGTCGAGGACGACGACGCGGTGGTGGATCTGCTCGACACGGCGCTCACCGCGCGTGGCGCGAGCATCGTCAGCGTGCAGAGCGCGCTCGAGCTCCCGGGGGCCCTCGCCTCCGGGCCGTTCCAGGCTGCGCTGCTCGACATCTCGCCGATCCAGCAGGACGTCCTCGGCACCGTCTCCGCCGTGCGCAGGGCCAACCCGGACGTGCGGCTCGTGGTCATGTCCGGCAGCGCCGGCGCCGATCCTCTCCCCGCGAACTCCGGCGTGTCCTGGGTGCGCAAGCCGTTCGAGATCCGCGAGATCGTCGAGGCGCTCGTCCGCTGAAGGGCCCGCGGGACGGTGCGCGCAGCGCTCGGTGCGGTGTGTGCGGGCGTGCTCCTCTGGTGCGCGCCCCGGTCACACGGCCGCAGCCAGGGCAGCGGGCGATCGGCCAAGGCCGCGAGGCCGCCACGGCTGAGCAGCGCGGGCGCTGCGCCGTGTGACGACTGTGACGAGGTTGTGAGGATTAGCTTGACTTCCCCGGCCAGCTGGGTAGGTTCCGTCCCGCAACCGCACTCGCGAAGGTGGCGGAATTGGCAGACGCACTAGCTTGAGGTGCTAGCGGGTAACACCGTGGGGGTTCAAGTCCCCCCCTTCGCACTCCCTGTCTCTCTCTCGACGCATCGTTCTCCAATCCTTGTGCACACCTGGCTGAGTGTTTTCCCTCAGCGCGTGTGCGGTACCGGTGGCGCCGCCCCTGTGTCTTGACGGGGCCGCCCGGTTTCGGAGCTCGCGTCTGAACCTCGACGGCTCGCCCTGGCACCGCTGAGCGCTCGTCTGCGCCAGCTGGACGCAGGGCGATGCATGCGGGCAGCACATGATGCATGCGGGCAGCACATGCCGCGTGGAGCGTGGCGCTCCGGGGGAGGCGCGCGACAGACCGCCTGTTCGGGGCGGATGTCACGCGAGTTCGCGCGGGGGATGCACATGAGAGCGCGCTGGAGAGGCCTCAGGGCTCCTCCGAACGGTTGGGCCGACGCGTCGTTTCGGCGGCTGCCCCGAGGCTTCTCGCTGGCTGTCCGGCCCAGGCGATCCTCGCAGACTCGCTCGATACGGACGATGGGCCATGTCCCTATCGCACTGGAGTCGACGCCAATCGATCCATCGGTTGTGCGCGCCAGGTGCCCGCGGCAAAGGCTTCGAACGAGGATCCATGCCGTTCGTGGAGGGTCCACTCCGCATGTTCCAGAGTGCGTCGTCCTGCCGGTCCTCCACCGGCTGACCCATCGACAGGAAAGCACGGCATGAATCGACCCTGGCTCGCCCTCGTTCTCTACGGGATCTACCTTGCGCTCGCGTTCGGATGGCGCTCGCTCAGGCAGCGCAGCGCGACAGGATCGGCGGGCTTCCGCGGCATCTCGGGGCCACCCGGGTCGCTGCCGTGGCTCGGCGGCGTGCTCTTCGTGATCGCGCTCGTCCTGGGAGCGCTGGCCCCCGTCGCGGAGCTCGCGGCCTGGATCGCTCCCCTCGCCGATCCTGGCCTGCCGCTCGTCGGCCTCGGCGCGGCCATGACGATCTCGGGGACGCTCGGCACGCTCTGGTCACAGGGCGCGATGGGCGCGTCCTGGCGCATCGGCGTGAGCGAGGCGGAGCGAACGGGCCTCGTGACCGGAGGCCCGTTCGCGGTGGTGCGGAACCCCGTCTTCAGCTTCATGATGCTGGCCGCGCTCGGGCTGCTGCTGATCCTCCCGAACGCGGCCGCGCTCGCCTCGCTCGTCGCGCTGGTCATCGCGATCGAGCTGCAGGTCCGCCTGGTCGAGGAGCCGTACCTCCTGCGCGCCCACGGCGGCGCGTACGCGGCCTACTGCGCGAAGGTCGGCCGCTTCCTGCCCGGGATCGGCCGAGGGGGCTCGCCGCCGTCGCCCTGACGCCCCTCAGCTCGCCAGGGGCAGCGAGAAGTGGATCGTCGTCCCCTGGCCCGGGGCGCTCTCGACCGCCATGGTCCCGTGGTGCGCCTCGACGATGCCCCGCGCGATGTAGAGGCCGAGCCCCGCCCCCGTGCGCGACTCCTGCGAGGCCTTCCAGTAGCGATCGAAGAGGTGCGGCTGGTGCTCGGGCGGGATGCCCGGGCCCGTATCGGCCACCGAGAAGCGCGCGCTGTCGGCGACCCGGCGGAGCGACACGCTCACGACGCCGCCCCTCGGCGTGAACTTCAGCGCGTTGCCGAGCAGGTTCGAGAAGACCTGGAGCACGCGATCCCGGTCGGCGAGGACCTCCAGGCCCGCGTCGAGCGGCCCCTGCGTCACCCGGCAGCCCTTCGCCTCCGCGAGCGACGCGGCGGCGTCGAGCGCCTCGCGGACGAGCGTCCCGCCCCGCTCCACCCTCGGCGACACCACGAGCCGCCCCGCCTCGATGCGCGACGCGTCGAGCAGATCCTCGATGAGCCGCGTCATGCTCTGGATGCCGCGGTCCATGCGGTCGACGAGCTGGACGGCGTCGTCGTCGTCGCCGTCCTTCCGCAGGAGCAGATCGCTCCGCAGCAGCGACGCCGTGATCGCGATCGTGTTGAGCGGGTTCCGGAGATCGTGCGACACGATCGCCAGGAGGTCGTCCCGGGCGCGCGTCGCGGCCTGCGCCTCGTTGTAGAGCCGCGCGTTCTCTAGGGCGACGGAGGCCGACTGCGCGAGCTGGGTGAGCAGCACCTCGTCGCTCTCCACGAAGGGGCCGTCGCGCCGATCGAGCAGCTGGATGCTCCCGATGCACTGGCCGTCCCGGCCGCGCAGCGGCGCCGCGAGGAGCGAGCGCGGGTGGAGCTCCGCCGGCGAGCGCGAGAGCACGTCGGCGCACGTCGGATCGCTCGCGATCTCGTCGCCCGTCAGCCGGACGCTGGTGCTCCTCCGCTCGATCAGGCCGAACGCGACCTCGCGGATGCCGTCGCGGTCCTCCCGCGCGGCGTACTCCTCCGACAGCGAGACGCCCGTCAAGGGCCGCTGCTCCACGCCCCGCGCCGCCAGCCGCGAGGCCGCGACGCCGGCGTCGAGCAGCGCGCGCGCCTCGTCGGTGGTGCGCTGGATCAGCTCGTTCAGCGAGAGCGACCGGTGGATGCGCAGCGTCGCCTCGGTGAGCTGCGCGAGCTGGTTCGCGTGGCGGGCGAGCGCCCTGCGCGCCTCCTCCTCGCGGCGCTCCGCCTCGCTCAGCCGCAGGACGTGGCGCAGGCTCTGCACCAGCCGCTCGGGCGTCAGCAGGTTCTTCGGCACGTAGTCCGCCGCGCCCCGCTTCATCAGATCGACCGCGAGCGACTCGTCGCCCTGCCCGGTCAGCATGATGAACGGCGCCGTGAGCTTCGCGTTGCGCGCCGCCTCGATCACCGCGAGCCCGTCGCCCCCGGGGAGGTAATAGTCGAGCAGCACGCAGTCGATCTGCTGCTCGTACAGCACCGCGAGCGCCGAATCGACGGAATCGGCCTCCCTGATCTCGGCGTCGACGCGGCCGCTCCGCAGCGCGCGCAAGATCGCGATCCGATCGACCGTGTCGTCGTCGACGACGAGGAGGCGAACCGACCTCGGGCTCAAGGCATCTCCACGAGCGTCCAGTACCGGTTCAGCGCCGTCATGAGCTCGACGAAGCTCAGGAACGTCACCGGCTTGAGCAGGTAGCCCGCGACGTTCAGATCGTACGCGTCCACCTTGTCCCGATCGTCGTTCGAGGTCGTCAGCACGACGACGGGCGTCGCCCGCAGCGAGACGTCGGCCCGGAGCTCGCGGAGGAACTCGATGCCGTTCATCCTGGGCATGTTCAGGTCGAGCAGGACGAGGCGCCGATCCCTGGGCACCTGGTTGCCGCGCAGCAGATCGAGCCCCTCCACGCCGTCGCCCGCCACCCAGAGCGGGTTCGTGATCTTGCCCCTCTCGAACGCCCTCCGGACGTTCATCACATCGACGGTGTCGTCCTCGACCAGGATAATATTCAGGATTTTACCGTCCATCCTCGTCCTCATGGAGGGGGCAAGCGCCGGCCCGTTGATAGCATCATACGCAGCCCGCGCGCAGGGGCTACGGCGCTACGGCCAGCTACCACGCTTGCCCGCGCGGCCCACGAGGTGCGCCACCGCGGTCACCAGGCTGTTCGGCTCGATGGGCTTGGCCAGGTGCATCTGGAAGCCGGCGGCGATCGCCTGGCGGCGGTCCTCCATGCGCGTGTAGGCGGTGAGCGCCAGCGCCGGTATGCCGCTCGCGGGGACGTCGGCCCCCAGCGCGCGCAGCCGCCGCATCATCGCGTAACCGTCCTCGCCCGGCATGCCGATGTCGCTCACGAGCACGTCGAACTCGCCCATGTGAAGGGCCTCGAGCGCCGCTCCGGCTGAGGCCGCCTCGCTCACCGTCGCGCCGGCGCGCACGAAGATGATGCCGAGCAGCTCGCGGGCGTCGGTCTCGTCGTCGACCACGAGGACCCGGATGCCCTCGAGGACGCGCCGCGCCGCGCCCCCCTGCGCCTCGCCGCCCCGGCGCTGCGGGGACGGCGTCGCCGCGAGCGCCTCCGCGCGGATCGGCAGCCGCACCCGGAAGCGCGCGCCCTTGCCCTCTCCGTCGCTCTCGGCGTGCACGCTGCCGCCCTGCGCCTCCGCCAGGTGCCGCACGATGGCAAGGCCGAGCCCGAGCCCGCCGTGGGCCCGGGTCATCCCCCCGTCCGCCTGCCGGAACCGCTCGAAAAGGAACGGGAGGAAGCTCTTCGGGATGCCCTCGCCGTTGTCCTCCACCTCGACCTCGAGCGTCGCCTCGACGCGCCGGGCGAGGGCCCGCACGTGGCCCCCGGACGGCGTGAACTTCACCGCGTTCGTGAGCAGGTTCCACACGACCTGCTGGAGCCTCTCCGCGTCGCCGAGGAAGACGCCCACGTCGTCGGCGACGGAGATGTCGACCGCGACGCCCTTCGCCAGCGCCGCCGGGCGCACGAGGTCGAGCGCCGCGGCGAGCACCTGCCCCACGTCGACCGGATCGGTCCGGAGCTGCAGCTTCCCCGCGATGATCGTCGAGGCGTCGAGGACGTCCTCGATGAGCTGCGACTGCGCCTTCGCGTTGCGCTCGATCGTGGCGAGCCCCCGCTCGAGCGACTCGGCGTCCACCTCGCCCGTGCGGAGGATCCGCGCCCAGCCCAGGATCGACTGGAGCGGCGTCCTGAGCTCGTGCGACACCGTCGCGAGGAACTCGTCCTTGAGCCGGTTCAGCTGCTCGGCGTGCTGGCGCGCGCGCTGCTCCTGATCGAGGAGCTGGGCGCGCTCGGCGTCGGTGCGCTTCTGCTCCGTGATGTCGTGGAACGAGATGCCGACGCCGTCGCCCAGCGCCACCGCGATGGCGCGGAACGTCCGCGGAGCGCCCTCGTGCGCGCAGAAGAGCTCGACCCTCGCGGGCTCCCCGGTCTCCACGACGCGCGCGTACGCGTCGAACGCGCTCGCGAGCGCGCTGCCAGGGACCTCGACCGAGAGCCGCTTGCCCTCCAGATCCTTGCCGCGACCCCCGACGATCGGCCCCGTGGCCGGGTTCACGTAGACCCACTCGAAGTCGGAGATCGCCCCGGACGCGTCGCGCACGCTGCGCAGCATCATGAACCCGTCGGGCGACGCCTCTTGCACGGTGCGGAACCTCGCCTCGCTCGCCCGCAGCGCCTGCTCGATCGACTTCCGCTCCGTGATGTCGGTCGCGGTGCAGGTGATGCCGATGATCTCGCCCGTGTCATCGCTCAGCGGCTCGATCGAGACGTCGATGTGCTGGGTGCGGCCGCCGGCGCGCACCGCGATCTCGCGCCGCTGGCCGACGCCGCTGGCGAGCACGTCGCACTTCGTCCGATCGAGCGACCTCGCGGCCTCCGGGTCCTCCAGCACCTCCCCGTCGGTCTTCCCGAGCACCTCGCGCTCGGACTTGCCGAACGAGTTGTGCATCCACGTGTAGCGCAGGTCCCGGTCCTGGGTGAACACCATGACCGGCGATCCCCGGAGCGCCTTGCGGAAGCGCTCCTCGTTCACGCGGAGCGCCTGCTCCGCGCGCAGGCGCTGGGCCACGCTCTGCTGGAGCTCGAGCGCGAGCCGCTCCGCCTTCCGGCGCGCGCCGATCTGCTCGGTCACGTCGAACGCCGTCGCCATGACGCCCTCCACGGCGCCGCTCACGTCGTGCACCGGCTTGCACAGGACGTTGTACAGCCGCTCGACCGTCTCGCCGGTCCAGCGCGTGATCCGCACCGGGATCTCGCTCGCCACGCTCGGCTCGCCGCTCGCCAGGACGGCCTCGAGCTGCGCGTGCAGCGGCTGCCCGCGGAGCTCCGGGACCGCCTCGACGAGCGGCTTGCCGAGGAGATCGTCGCGGCCGACCATGCGGCAGAAGAGCGGGTTCGCGAGCTCGAACACGAGCGATGCGCCCTTGAGGAAGCAGATCGGCGCGGGCGCCTGAGCGAGCAGCGAGCCGCTCCTGCTCCGCTCCATCTCCGTGCGCCGGCGCTCGGTCTCGATCGCCTCCAGCTGGAGTCGGGTGTGCTCGCTTACCGCCTGGGCGATGCCCGCGTCCACGCGCTCGGAGAGCGCCTCGATCTGCCGCACATCCGGCGTGATCCCGGCCTCCTCCAGCTCGCGAAGGATGGATTGCCGGAGGACGCCGTACTCGCGGACCATCACGTTCAGGTCGAGCCCGTGCTCCCAGCGCATCTCGCCGTGCTCGCGCGCGGCTTCGTTGCTGCCGGCCGTCGATGCGCGCTGCTCCAGGCTGGCGGCCACCTCGTCGAGGAAGGTCGGCAGCGAGTTGATGATGAGCGGCTTCGGCATGTTGCGCACGACCGCGCTTCGCTTGCGCAGCTCGCCCACGAACCGTTCGATGATGGCCTCGCGGCGGGTCCTGATGAGCGTGGGGAGCGGGATCGTCATGATCGGATCGTTCGCGGCGGGAGCCCGACCTCGGCAGACGTCGCCGTCAGGGCGCCTGCGCGGCGAGCGGCGAGCGGCGGTGGGCGATCAGCGGCGCGGGTGGCATCGGCGAGCACGGTATCTTCGGAGAGCTGACCGGCCGCCACAAGGCGCGCTGACAGCGCGGCCTCGGACGGCCGACCGCCGCTCTCCTGAGATAGCCGCGGCCGGCTCTCCGTCGACATCGATCTCGACACCGGCCTTGAGCTGCGCCTGATTTCCACCTCACTCGCACAAGCCCAGGCGCGAGCAAGCGTTGTGCCGAGACAGGCCAGCCGATGAACAACGTGATGCTCGGTGCGCGACGTCACGAGTGAGGCAATTTGCCGCAGCTACCCCGCCCGCCCGTGTCGTGCGGCGGCACTACAGCGAGCCGCCGGGGCGCCCGGACGCTCCGCGGCTCCGGCGAACTCGCGATGTCGCGGCACGTCGGCTGCAACGACGTAGCGGCGTAACGACGTAACCGCTGCAATCGCTGCAACAACGCAGCATCGAAGCGCTGGAACACCGATTCACCCAGTGATTCACCCAATGAGGAGGTTATCATGCTCAGTTGGAGTGTCGCGTTCTTCATCGTGGCGATCCTCGCTGCGATCCTCGGCTTCGGCGGCCTCGCGGCGAGCGCCGCCTCGGTGGCGAAGCTGCTCTTCGTCATCTTCCTCGTCCTGGCGGTCGTCTCCCTCGCGCTCGGCCGACGCGCCCCGACCTGACGCCATGCGCACCGCACGTGCCCGGAGGCCACGATCGGGGCGACATGCCTCGCCAGGCCGGGCGGTATCCATGATTCCGCATGGCACGTCTGTCGCAATACGCAATACCGCGGGTCGACCCATCTATCGCGCCATGAGGCCCATCCCGGGCGGCGTCGATGGGGCGTCCGTGTCGCGCTGGGCTCTCGCCCGGACGCAAGGTCGCGCGTCGACCGAAGACCAGAGGAGATCATCATGTTGACCGTCCGAACATTCCTGCCTATCGCCATCGTCATGAGCGCCGTCGTGGGCTGCGAGTCTCCCACGGCGGACGCGCAAACCAAGGCCGAGCGCGCGCAGCGCGAGGCGCAGCAGAAGGCGGCGGAGGTCGCCACCGAGCTCGACAAGAAGGTCGCCGAGATCGACCGGCGGGCCGAGCGGGCGACCGACGACGCGCTCCGGGAGGCCGCGGAGAAGCTCAACAACGCCGCCGTCAAGGCCCAGGAGAAGACGGCAGAGGCCCAGGCGGAGCTGGCGAAGGCGCGCGAGGACGTGCGCGCGTCCACGTCGCGCAGGATCGAGGACCTCGAGAAGGATGCCGTCGAGCTCCGCGAAAAGGCCGAGAAGAAGCTGCCCAAGGACGAGGTCGGCAGGTTGATGAAGGATGTGGAGGACAAGTCGGAGGCGGTCCGCAGGAGCCTGCGCGACCTCGACGCGGCGACCAGCGAGACCCTCGACCAGGTGAAACAAGGCGTCTACCAGCGGGTGGACGAGCTGGATCGCGCGATCCAGGCGGCGAAGCGGCGCGTCTGATGCAAGCCCGTTGGCCCGGGCCCAGCAAAGCTCGACACGAGGAGGATAGGATGGCGAATCAGAAGGCGACCCAGCACACCCCGTCGGCGGACATCGAGGGAGAGGGCAACCACACGGCCGATCGGCGTTACCGAGAGGGGGTGGAGCAGTCGGTGAAGGCCGGCAAGATCAAGGAGAACGCCGAGGAGGCGGCCCGCGCGCTCGACGGCCCCGAGGGCGACGAGCTGCGCGAAGCCGAGGAGGCGGCCCGGCGAGGTCAACCCAACTGAACGGGGTGAGCAGCGATGATCCGCGAGCTCCGATGCAAAGCCTGTGGCCGCCGGTACGTCTTCGTGTCGACGGCGGCCACGCCCTGCCGGGCCTGCGGCTCGGCCCTCGACGAGGTGGAGCTCGAGCGCGGCGTTTACGAGCTCGTCGCGAACGACGCGCGGAGCGCCGCCTCGCCCGCTCCGTCGAGCCCGGCGGACACCATGGTCCCCGAGGATCTCGGCTACGGCGAGTCCCACGGATACGGACCCGCGCACGGCGGCCCGACCGGCCCCGGCGACGCGCCCGCGACCGGCCCCTGATCCGCCGAGCTCGCCCCGCGCTTCGCGCAGGGCGCCGCGGGTGCTCTCGCAGAGCGCCTGTGGTGGCCGCTGGAGAGGGCGGGCGAACGACGGGACGCCGGAGGGTGCTGGTCAAAGTGGAACAGGGAGGCGGGGAGGCAGGGAGAAAAAACTCAGTAATCTCCCTGTCTCCCCGCCTCTCTGTGATCTTTTCCGGGCAAAGTTGGCACGGCCCGCCGGAGGCAGGGCGCCGGCCGTCAGGCCGCCCTCGCTGTGCGGAGCGGGGCGTGGCTCGAGGCGTGGGGGCGGCGGGAGTGGGCGATGAGCGCCTCGAAGAGCTCCAGCATCTGCCGGCCGAGGCGCTCGTTCGTGTCCTCGGTCAGCTCCGCTTCGATCCTCGGCAAGAGGTCCCGCTCCTCCTCCTCGGCGTGGTGCGCGACGAGGTCCCTCAGGGTGGCGAGCCTGGTCTTGAAGCTCGGGTCCTCCGGCGCCGTGCCGACGACGCGCCGGATCTCGAACCGCGTGACCGTGTGCTCCTCGCAGGCCCCGCTGATGAGGTCCGGCTCGACGGCGAGCAGCTCCGGAAAGAGCACCACCTGCTCGGCGAGCATGTGGGCGAGGAGGTGCTTGGTCAGCTCGTCCGTCGCTCGCCGGACATCGCCTGTGGTCGAGAGGGCCAGATCGAAGAGCCTCTCGGCTTCGCGGTGTTGCCCCTTCAAGAGCTGTGTCGCCTTCATGCATTCTCCTCTCAAGGACCGGACGTCAGGTCGTTGTTCATCGAGTGGGATGGGTCGTCGTTCATCGAGATGGAAAGAGTGCTGGTCGCCCTCGCTCGCTCGCGACCAGATCACGCAACGGCCTCGGCCGAGGGCTCGAGGCGGCGCGCCGAGCCTTCAGCCAGGTGACATCGCGCCGTCGCGCAGCGCGCGCAGCGTCGGCGGCGAGGTCCGCGAGCGCGCGAGCCCCACCCGCCCCCCTCTGCATGAGGCGCACTCAAGCAATCACCGTGCCGATTAGGTTTATTCCGGATGCGAAGAGACGCTGGATGCTGGACAGGGAATATCGATGTGGAATTTCGCCTCTTGCCATGACCCCCGGGGCTCGGGCGGACTCTGCTGTTCCCGGGAGGCGCAGCCGTCTCATCGAGAGAGGCGCACGGCGCCCGCGTGAGACCGCGACGGCGCCTCCGTGGCGGCGCCTGGCGCGTGTGGCCCGCCGGAGGGGCGCCACATGCACCGCGAAGCGGCGCGCTGCCGGCCCGCGCCGATCCGTGGAGGAACGGCGGGGTCGGTAAGTCCCCTACGGGCGACGGCGCCTCGGGCGCAGCGGCGGTCGTTGGCCCCGTCGGCGGCGGAGCGCTCGGCCGCCGCGCGCGTCCGGTGCCATCCAGGATGAGGCAAGAACGCGCACCTGTGGCGAAACGTCACGTCGGAAGGATGTCGGCGAGGAGCGGACTGGGCTTGATGGCGCGGACTCTCCGTGGCACGTTCCCTGCAACTGCAGGCAGCGGTCGACCTTTAGAAGAGCTGCCGGGGAAGGACACGCGATGAGCGGCAGGATACTCGTCGTCGACGACGACGAAGCGACGTGTGATCTGGTCGAAGCCCTCCTTAAGAGGCAGGAGTTCTCCGTCGCGGCGCGCACCTCGGCCAAGAGCGCGCTCGAGCTGGTGAGCGAGGACGATTTCGACGTCGTGTTGACCGACGTCGGCATGAGCGAGATGAGCGGCCTGGAGCTCTGCGAGCGCATCCTCGGCGCGAGGCCCGACATGCTCGTCATCGTCATGACGGCGCTCGGGAGCATGGAGACCGCCATCTCCTCCATGCGCGCCGGGGCGTTCGACTTCGTCACGAAGCCGCTCGACGCGAACCTCCTCGGCCTGACGGTCTCGCGCGCCGTCCAGCATCGGCGCCTCCGCTCGGAGGTGAAGCGCCTGCGCGAGGCGGCCCACGACGTCCAGCAGACCAAGGGCCTCGTCGGGCGCAGCCCTGCGATGAAGCGCGTCTACGATCTGATCGGGCGCGTCGCGCGGAGCGACGCCTCGGTGCTCGTGCACGGCGAGACGGGCACCGGCAAGGAGCTCATCGCGCGGGCGATCCACGAGGCGAGCGGCCGGTCCGGCCCCTTCGTGGCGGTCAACTGCGCCGCGGTGCCCCAGGCGCTCCTCGAGAGCGAGCTCTTCGGCCACGCGCGCGGCGCCTTCACCGACGCCAAGACCCAGCGCACCGGCCTGTTCCTCGAGGCCAGCGGCGGCACCATCTTCCTCGACGAGATCGGCGAGATGCCGCTCGAGGTCCAGCCGAAGCTGCTCCGCGCGCTGCAGGAGCGCAAGGTGCGGCCGGTGGGCTCGAACGCCGAGATCCCCTTCGACGCGCGCATCGTGACGGCGACGAACCGCGACCTCGAGACCGAGGTGTACGAGAAGCGGTTCCGCGAGGACCTCTACTACCGGGTCAACGTCGTGAAGATCGACCTGCCGCCCCTGCGCGAGCGCGGCACCGACGTCCTCCACCTCGCGATGCACTTCCTCGAGAAGTTCTCGTCCCGCAGCAGCAAGGGCGTGCTCTCGCTCTCGACCGCGGCCGCGGAGAAGCTCACGGCGTACAACTGGCCGGGCAACGTGCGCGAGCTCGAGAACAGCATCGAGCGCGCGGTGGCGCTGGCTCGCTTCGAGCAGATCACGGTCGAGGACCTGCCGGAGAAGGTCCAGGCCTACCGGCCCGACCGCTTCGTCGTCGCCGTCGACGAGCCGGCGGAGATCATGACGATGGACGAGCTCGAGAAGCGCTACATCAAGCGCGTGCTCGCGCTCGTCGGCGGCAACAAGTCGCGCGCCGCCCAGATGCTCGGGTTCGACCGGCGGACGCTCTACCGCAAGCTGGAGCGCTACGGGGAGCAGGACGGCTCGGGCGGGGACGAGGGCCCAGACAAGGACAAGGCGGCCTCTTCGCCGGGCTCGGCGAGCTCCTCGTTGAGCTGAGACGGGACGCGAGGCGAGGCGTAACGAATCATGAGCGAAAAGGCGCTGTCCGAGTCGATTTACAAGCTGTTCGCGCGCGCGGGGCACGACGTCCGCGGGCCCGCCGGGGTGGTGGCCACGGCGCTCAACGAGCTGGAGAGCGCCCTCGGCGGGGAGGCCACCGCCCAGAACGCGGCGTACTTCACCATGGCGCGGCGGGGCGTGCGCCGCCTGCTGCGCCTCGCCGACCGCTACACCGCCGCGTCCGAGCTGCCGCGGCAGCTCGACGCCCCGACGCAGCCGCTCGACCTCGAGGCGCTCGTCCAGAAGGCCGTCGCGGAGGCGTCGTTCGTCTACGGGCGGCGCGACGTCACCGTGGCGCTCGATCTCGCCCCCGTGCGCGGCTTCGCGCACGCCGTCTCGCTGACCGCGGCGCTCTCGGACGCGCTCATGCTCGCCCTGAACGTCGCCCGCGCGCGGGTCGTCGTGGCGCTCGCGGCCCATGCCGATCGCGCGCGGGTGGTGCTGACGACCGACTCGAGCGCGGCCTCGGTGGAGAAGCTCTTCGAGGCCGCGCTCTCGCCGGACGCGGATCCCCTCGCCGACGGCGCGCTGCCCGTCCGGGTGATCGACGGCGTGCTCAAGGCGCACGGCGGCGAGGCGCGGGCCGACCGCGTGGGCGCGGAGACGAGGATCACCCTGGAGTGGCCGCTGAACGTGGCCGATCGCAAGGCGGGGGCCTGATGAGCGCGGAGCTTCCGCAGGTGCTGGTGATCGACGACGACGACGACACGGCGGCGCTGCTCGGCATGGCGCTCCGCCGCCGCGGCTTCCGCGTGCTCGTGGCGCGCTCGTGCGAGGAAGGGCGCTCGCTGCTCACCGCGAGCGCGGTCGATGCCCTGGTGACGGACGTGTCGCTACCCGATGGCAGCGGCGTCGAGCTGGTCGCGTCGCTCGCGGACAGGCCGCGGGCGGTGATCGTGGTGAGCGGATTCGGCGGGGATGACGATCGCGAGAAGAGCCGGACGGCCGGCGCTCATGCGCACATGGTCAAGCCCATCGACGTGGCCCGGCTCGTGGCCACGCTCAACGAGCTGCTCGGGCGACCCAGCTGAGCGGGCCGCCCGCGAGCCCGCGCCGCGCGCTGGCCGCCCGGGCGCGCGGAGCACGCCGGTCGCTGGCTCGCCTCACTTGTCGACCGACGCGTAGAACGAGACGCCCCGCCGGTTCTCGTCGAGGCGGAGCGGGTGCTGCAATGCCGGCAGCGCGCGCTGGGCGCAGTCGAGGCGCTCGCAGGTCCGGCACGTGACGCCGACGGGCACGGCCGCGCCGATGTTGTCCAGGTCGATCCCGTCGGCATAGACGAGCTCGCGGGCGTAGCGGACGTCGCAGCCCATGCCGATCGACTGCACCGTGTGGGGGACGTGGTAGCCGCCGCGGTCGCTGCGCACGGTGCGCGCGATGCAGAAGTAGACCGCGCCGTCGGGCATCTGCGAGAGCTGGATCCGGATCATGCCGGGCGTCATCAGGGCGGCGTGGACGTTCCAGCGGGGACACGCGCCGCTGAACCGCGCGAACCGGATGCCGGAGCCGCTGAAGCGCTTCGAGATGTTGCCCGCGATGTCGATGCGGACCATGTGCATGGGCACCCCCTCGGAGCCCGGGCGGCGGAGCGTCGTCAGCCGATGGCACACCTGCTCGAAGCTCGTGCCGAACCGGTGCGCGAGGAGCTCGATGTCGTAGCGCTCGGCGCGCGCCGCCTCCAGGAACGGCTGGTACGGCATGAGGATCGCGGCCGCGAAGTAGTTCGCCAGCGCGACGCGGGCGAGCGCGCGGGACTCCGGGGTCGTGAGGTTCTCGTCGCGCAGGATGCGGTCGATGGCCGTCGATTGCGTCAAGAGGCCGAGCTGGTGCGCGAGCTGGAACCTGCGGCTGCGGGGTGGCAGCACCTCGGAGATGCTCAGCACGCGCCTGTCGGGGTCGTATCGCCGCATCGCCTGGCGCTCGTCCGCGACCCGGACGATGCGCACCTCGATGCCGCGCGTCGCGCGGAGGTACCGGACGAGGCCGCGGTAGACGTCGTCCGCGTCGAGCTCCGCCTCGCGCCAGAGCGCCTCGGCGCCCTCCTCGAGCTCCGCGAAATGGTTCATCCGGCGCTGGATGAGATCGCTGACCTCCTCGGACGGTAGCCGCGAGTTGTCGACCCCGACGAACCCGTCCCCCGCCAGCCGCTCTCCCAGCGTATCCAGCGATTCACGCGTCGTCGCGTAGGTCCGGTAGAGCGTGAGCACCGCGCGCGCGACGTTCGGCGACGCCGCGACGAGCTCGCGCAGATCCGCGTTCGTCAGCCCGTGGCTCTCGAAGATGGGATCGCCGAACACCTCGTGGAGATCGGCCGTGAGCCGGACGTCCTCTTCCGACGCGAAGTTCTGGAGGTCGAGCTGGAATATCTGGGCAAGCCGGATGAGCAGCGGCGCAGTCAGCGGACGCCGGTTGTTCTCTATCAAGTTCAGATAGCTCGCCGAGACACCGAGGCGCTCCGCCAGATCGACCTGCGTCATGTGCTCGCGACGCCGGAGCGCGCGGACCTTGGCTCCGAGAAGAGGTGCATCGGCCATGGGGACCCTCCCGACGTAACTGGGACAACCTGGATGAGATGTAGGCGCAGCTCGCCCTGGTGGAAATTTACAATAGTTTACACGTTAACACGCTGTAAAGCCCTTTCGTCTACATCGTTATCCGCCTGCATTTCAGAGCGAAGTTGACGCTGAAACCTCGTCGACAAACATAGGTTGCTTGTAACGACGCGCAGCGTTGCAGGAGATGTGGATGAGCCAGAATCATGAGACCGCAAGCGTCCGCTTGCTCGCTCCTCGGGTCGGGGGCGACGAGTCCGTCCTCACGCCAGAGGCCCTCCGTTTCCTTTCCGGTCTTGGGCGCAAGTTCGCTGACCGGGTACCGGCCCTGCTCGCCCGGCGGCGCGCCGTGCAAGAGCGGCTGGACGCGGGCGAGCGATTCGATTTTCTCCCCGAGACGCGGGATGTGCGCGACGGCGACTGGACCGTTGCGCCGCTGCCCGAGGACCTCCTCGACCGGCGCGTGGAGATCACGGGTCCGGTCGATCCCAAGATGATCATCAACGCGCTGAACTCGGGCGCGAGCGTGTTCATGGCCGATTTCGAGGACGCCACGTCGCCCACGTGGAAGAACCTCATCGAGGGGCAAGCGGCGTTGAGGCTCGCTGTGCGGCGCGAGCTCCGCCACGAGGACCCGGCGACCGGGAAGCGTTACGCCCTCGGAGACAGGCTGGCGACCCTGCTCGTGCGCCCGCGCGGCTGGCACCTCCCCGAGAAGCACGTGGAGCTCGACGGCAAGCCGCTGCCAGGCGGGCTCTTCGATTTCGGACTCTATTTCTTTCACAATGCGCGTGAGCTCGTCCGCCGCGGGACCGGGCCTTACTTCTATCTGCCGAAGATGGAGAGTCACCTGGAGGCGCGCCTCTGGAACGACGTCTTCGTGTTCGCGCAAGAGGCGCTGGGCCTGCCCGTCGGCACGATCAAGGCCACGGTCCTCATCGAGACGCTGCCCGCGGCGTTCGAGATGGACGAGATCCTCCACGAGCTCCGGCAGCACTCGGCCGGCCTCAACTGCGGTCGCTGGGACTACATCTTCAGCTTCATCAAGAAGCTCCGGAACGACCCGGCCTGCGTGATGCCGGATCGCTCGCAGGTGACGATGGAGCAGCACTTCCTGCGCTCGTACACGCAGCTGCTCGTGAAGACCTGCCACCGCCGGGGCGTGCACGCGATGGGCGGCATGGCGGCGCAGATCCCGATCAAGAGCGACCCGGAGGCGAACCGCGCGGCGCTCGACAAGGTGCGCGCCGACAAGCTGCGCGAGGTGAAGGACGGACACGACGGCACCTGGGTCGCGCACCCGGGGCTCGTGCCGCTCGCGCGCGAGGTGTTCGACGCGCACATGCCCGCTGCGAACCAGATCGAGCGGAAGCGCGAGGACGTCCGCGTCTCGGCGGCCGACCTGCTGCGCGTCCCGGCGGGCGCGCGCACCGAGGCGGGCCTGCGCCATAACATCCGGGTCGGCGTCCAGTACCTCGAGGCGTGGATCAGCGGCCTCGGCTGCGTCCCGCTCTACAACCTGATGGAGGACGCGGCCACCGCGGAGATCTCCCGCACCCAGGTCTGGCAATGGATCCGCCACAGGGCGACGCTCGACGATGGCCAGCCGCTCACCGTGGAGCGCTTCCGCGCGGCGGTCGACAGCGAGATGGCCGCCCTCCGCGGCGCGCTCGGCCCGGCGCGCTTCGACGGCGGCCGCTTCGCCGAGGCGCGCGCGCTCTTCGAGCGGCTGTCGATCGGAGAGACCTTCGAGGAGTTCCTGACGCTGCCTGCTTACGAGCTCTTGATCTCCAGCGCCGGAGAGCAGCGCTCGTGACGCCCGGCGCGCTTCGTTTGACGTCGACACAGCGGCCGCTGCCGCCCCCAACCCCAACGCATTAGGAGCCCAGTCATGTCCGCTGCTTTCCCGCTGAACACGCCGATCTCCGCCGACTCGCTGCACGCGCCGCCGAGCGACACCGTCCCGGGCAGGTGGAGCGGCATCGTCCGCCCGTACTCCGAGGCGGACGTCGCGCGCCTCCGCGGCACCGTCCGTATCGACTACACGCTCGCGACCCTCGGCGCCAAGCGGCTCTGGAACCTGATGCACTCCGAGCCCTACGTTGCGGCGCTCGGCGCCCTCACCGGCAACCAGGCGATGCAGCAGGTCCGGGCCGGGCTCAAGGCCATCTACCTGAGCGGGTGGCAGGTGGCGGCCGACAACAACGAGGCCGGGACCATGTACCCCGACCAGAGCCTGTACCCGGCGAACAGCGTCCCGACGCTCGTGCGCCGCATCAACCAGGCGCTCCTCCGCGCCGACCAGATCGAGAACGCCGAGGGCAAGGCGGGGCGCTACTGGCTCGCGCCCATCATGGCCGACGCGGAGGCGGGCTTCGGCGGGCCGCTCAACGCGTTCGAGCTGATGAAGGCGATGATCGAGGCGGGCGCCTCGGGCGTTCACTTCGAGGACCAGCTCGCCTCCGAGAAGAAGTGCGGGCACATGGGCGGCAAGGTCCTCGTCCCGACCAGCCAGTTCATCCGCACCCTGATCGCGGCCCGGCTCGCCAGCGACGTCATGGGCGTGCCGACCGTCCTCGTGGCCCGCACGGACGCCGACAGCGCCAAGCTGATCACGTCCGACGTCGACCCGCGCGACAAGCCGTTCGTCACGGGGGAGCGCACGCCCGAGGGCTTCTTCGTGCTGAAGGGCGGCCTCGAGGCGGCCATCGCGCGCGGGCTCGCGTATGCGCCCTACGCGGACCTCGTCTGGTGCGAGACCTCGACGCCGGACCTCGATCAGGCGAAGCGCTTCGCGGAGGGGATCCACAAGCAGTTCCCGGGCAAGCTGCTCGCCTACAACTGCTCGCCTTCGTTCAACTGGAAGAAGCACCTCGACGACGCGACGATCGCGCGGTTCCAGCGCGAGCTCGGGGCGATGGGGTACAAGTTCCAGTTCGTGACCCTCGCCGGGTTCCACTCGCTGAATCACAGCATGTTCGAGCTCGCCCGCCAGTACCAGCGCCGCGGGATGGCGGCGTACTCCGAGCTGCAGCAGGCCGAGTTCGCCGGCGAGCAGTTCGGCTACAGCGCGACCCGCCACCAGCGCGAGGTCGGGACGGGCTACTTCGACGAGGTCGCCCAGGTGATCTCGGGCGGCGCTGCGTCCACGCTGGCCCTCCACGAGTCCACCGAGGCCGCCCAGTTCTGAGCGCCCGCGCGGGCGTGCGCCGTCCGTCGCGCACGCCCGCGTCTGTCCGCCGCGGCGCCCCCCGCCGTCCTCGCCCGCGCGGCGTATCTCCCCGTCTCCCTGTGAATTTCCTGCAAAATTCAAGGGGATGCCTCCGCCGTCCCCCCCTCCGCCGCGTCTTCCCCCGCGCTTCGCGAGGCGCCCGTCCTCGCGGGAGCGCGGCGCCGGGCGCGCCGGGCGGGCGCCGTCTCCGCGGTGGCCCGGCGGGTGCCGTTTGAGTAGGCTCGGCGCGGGCGGCGCCGCCCGAGCCGAGGTGAAAAGAGCTGTGACAACGCAGAGCCCCAGAGCGAGCGACGCTGACAGCAGCGTCGCCGCGTCCAACTTCATCCGCAACATCATCGCCGAGGACCTCGCCGCCGGCAGGCACACGCGGGTCGTGACCCGGTTCCCGCCCGAGCCGAACGGCTACCTGCACATCGGACATGCGAAGTCGATCCTGCTGAATTTCGGGCTGGCGGCGGACTTCGGGGGCGCATGCCACATGCGCTTCGACGACACGAACCCGGCCGCCGAGGACATGGAGTACGTGGAGTCGATCCTGCGGGACGTGCGCTGGCTCGGCGGCGACTGGGGCGACAAGCTCTTCTTCGCGTCGGACTACTTCGAGCGGCTTTACGCCTTCGCGGTGGAGCTCATCCAGAAGGGCAGAGCCTACGTGTGCAGCCTGAGCGAGGCAGAGACCCGCGAGCTCCGCGGCACCGTCACGGAGCCCGGTCGGGAGAGCCCCTACAGGAACAGGTCCGTCGCGGAGAGCCTGGATCTCTTCGCCCGGATGAGAGCAGGGGAGTTCCCGGAGGGCGCGCACGTGCTCAGGGCCAAGATCGACATGGCCGCTCCCAACATGAAGATGCGCGATCCGCCGATCTACCGCATCAAGCGCGCGCGCCACTACCGGACGGGCGACGCGTGGTGCGTCTACCCGCTCTACGACTTCGCTCACAGCCTCTCCGACGCGATCGAGGGGATCACCCACTCGATCTGCACGCTGGAGTTCGAGAACAACCGGGAGCTGTACGACTGGATCGTCGAGCACCTCGACGTCCCGTCCCGCCCTCGCCAGTACGAGTTCGCTCGGCTCAACCTGAGCTACACGGTGATGAGCAAGCGAAAGCTGCTCGCGCTCGTGAAGGGCGGGCTCGTGACGGGCTGGGACGACCCGCGCATGCCCACCATCGCCGGCCTCCGGCGCCGCGGGGTGACGCCCGAGGCCATCCGCTCGTTCTGCGAGGAGATCGGCGTCGCCAAGACGAACAGCATGGTGGACATCGCCAAGTTCGAGTCGTGCGTCCGAGACGACCTGAACCTCCGCGCCCCGCGCGTCATGGCGGTGCTGCGCCCCCTCCGGGTCGTCCTCGAGAACTACCCCGAGGGGCAGGTCGAGGAGATCGACGCGCCCTACTGGCCCGAGGACGTGCCGAGGGAAGGCTCCCGGAAGGTCCCCCTGTCCCGGGTGCTCTACATCGAGCGCGACGACTTCCTCGAGGACCCCCCCAAGAAGTGGTTCCGGCTCGCGCCCGGGCAGCAGGTGCGGCTCCGCTACGCCGGGTTCATCACCTGCCGCGAGGTGGTGAGAAACGAGGCTACAGGAGAGGTCGTCGAGCTCCGGTGCACGTACGATCGCCCCACGAAGAGCGGTGAGGCGCCCGACGGGCGCAAGCCGAAGGGAACCTTGCACTGGGTCTCGGCCGCCCACGCGCTCCCCGCCGAGGTCCGGCTCTACGACCGGCTCTTCACGGTCGAGCGGCCCGACGCGGTCGAGGAGGGAAAGGATTTTCTGGAGAACTTGAATCCTGGTTCGCTGGTTGTCCTGAGCGGGTGTCAGGTGGAACCGAGCCTGTCCACGGTCGAGAAGGGGAGCCATGTCCAGTTCGAGCGCCAGGGGTTCTTCTTCGTGGATCCCGTCGATTCCGCGCCCGGCGCGCCCGTCTTCAACCGCACGGTGGCGCTCAAGGACTCATGGTCGAGGCTCTCGGCCGAGAGGCCCGCTCGGGCCGCCGAGCCCGCGCCCGCGGGCCCCGCCGCCAAGGCGCCGCCGCCGGAGCCTCGGCGCGAGCGCGCGCCCTTCGAGGAGCGCCTCGCGCGGCTCGACCCGGCGCGGGCCGAGAAGGCCAGACACCTCATCGAAACACGTGGGATACCGGGCGACGACGCGGTGGTCCTGGCCGACGACGACGGCCTCCTCCGGCTCTTCGAGGAGACGGTCGCCGCGCACGACAACCCCCGGGGCGCCGCCAACTGGGTCATCCACTCGCTGGCCCGCGAGCTGAAGGACAGGAAGACAGGCGACCTCCCCGTCTCGGGGGCGCAGCTCGGCGAGCTCCTGGCGCTGATCGATGACGGGACGATTTCCGGGAAGATCGCAAAAGATGTCCTCGCTGAGATAATGCAGCACGGCGGTAGCCCGAAGGCGATCGTCGCGCAGAGAGGGCTCCGGCAGGTCGCCGACGAAGGCGCCCTGGAGCGGATCGTCGACCAGATCATCGCCGGTCATCCAGGCGAGGTTTCCCGCTTCCGCGCGGGGAATTCGAAGCTGATCGGGTTCTTCGTCGGTCAGGTCATGAAGGCCTCCGGCGGCAAGGCGAACCCGGACCTGGTCAATACGCTGCTGGCCAGGAAGCTGGCGTAAATCTCCCACCCACGCGCTGTTTCGCTTCCCCCCCGACGCGGGGTGCGCCCGAGTGCTGCGCTCTGCGTTATCCCACTCCCGGCACCTGACTACGTGACGTGTGTCGTGGCGGTGTGGAGGCGGTGTGCAGAAAGATGTCCAGCAAAATCTCCATAAAATATTTGAACTTGATAGATGGAGTGGTGTAGATCTGATTGGTACTATGGAATCTGCACGCCAGTTCGCTCTCCTCGCTTGCGTGGCTGTGTCGTTCTCGCAGGCTGCCTGCGTGGCGTCTGCCGAGCTCGAAGGGGATGACGAGGCGGTGGCGGAGGCCGAGCAGGAGGTCACGATTCACAACGCGCTGACGGCCAACGCGTTGACGGCCAACGCGCTGACCGCCAATGCGTTGACCGCCAACGCGCTGACGGCCAACGCGCTGACGGCCAACGCGCTGACCGCCAACTCGCTGACGAGAGGCGCGCTCCGTGATCCCGTGTCGAGGGAGCTCCTCAGCTTCATTGTGAGCTGCGCTCTCCCCGAGGAGGACAGCATCGAGGTCAAGGTCGATGGGGTGTCCTACAGCTTTGACGGGGATCTCGGGCTCGCGCCCGAGTGGGGCAAGAAGCGCGGCTCGTGTGATGAAAACTGCCAGGAGTGGGTCTCCGCGTGCCTGCTGGCGCGCGTGAACTACCGGGGCGAGCACGTCATGATCTCGCTCCGCGGAAAGAACCCGGCGCTCTCGTCCACGAAGTGGGAGCGGGCGAGGTACGACACGCCGGAGGCGACCTACTTCGGCAACGTCTTCCACAAGCCGCAGAGCCTCTTCGCCTGCCTCGCGCCGGGCAAGAGGTCGATCCCGCGCGTCTGCGGGCCCTCGCTCGACAACTGCCCGATCGATGTCGTGGGCGAATGTGAGGACGTGTGCGATGGGCCGAAGCAGGACGGCAGCTTCTCGGACTGCCACGACCGCGAGCCGCTCAAGCTGCCGTGCGGCGACCACGTCTTTCCGCGCGGCACCGATCGCTACAAGGCTTCAGTGTCCGTCTTCCTCGAGTAGCATCGAGCCGCGTGGATTCCGGCGCAGTCCTCGCGAGCCGCTTCGTCGTCGAGCAGCAGGTCGCGGCCGGGGGGATGGGGACGGTCTATCGCGCGCACGACCGCCTCGACGCCCGCCCGGTCGCCCTCAAGGTCCTCCACAGCCGCGAGGCGTTCGACGTCGAGCGGTTCGAGCGCGAGGCGCAGATCCTCGCCGAGCTGAGCCACCCGGGGATCGTGCGGTACGTCGCGCACGGGCGAACCACCGCCGGGGACCACTACCTCGCCATGGAGTGGCTGGAGGGGGAGGACCTGGCGGCGTGCCTCGCGCGCCGGCAGCTCGCGCTCGGAGAGAGCCTCGCGGTGCTGCGCAGGACGGCGGACGCGCTCGCCTTCGCGCACTCGCGCGGGATCATCCACCGCGACGTCAAGCCGAGCAACATTTTCCTCGTCGCCGGCGATGTCGGCCAGCTCAGGCTCGTCGACTTCGGGATCGCGCGCCCCGACGGGGAGTCGCGGCGGCTCACCTACACGGGCGGGATCCTCGGAACCCCGGGGTACATCGCGCCCGAGCAGATCGAGGGCGGGGGCGCCCTCGACGCGCGGGCGGACGTGTTCTCGCTCGCGTGCGTCTTCTACGAGTGCGTCGCGGGACGCCCGGCCTTCGAGGGGGCGCACGTCATGGCGGCGCTCGCCAAGCTCCTGTTCCAGCAGACGCCCCGGCTGCGCGACGTCCGCGCGGACGTCCCGGAGCCGCTGGAGCGCCTCATGGACCGGATGATGGCGAAGAACCCCGAGGACCGGCCGCGCGACTGCGGCGACGTCGGGGTCGAGCTCGCGCAGATCGCTGAGGCGCTCGACGCTTGGGCGACGCCGCGGCCCGCCACGCTCGCCTCGCCGCGCGACGCGACCATGCGCTCGGCGCGGGTCGACGGGTTCCTCACGCGCAGCGAGCAGCGGCTCGTGTCCCTCGTGCTCGCCGGCGAGCCGGACGACGTGCAGATGAGCGTCGCGGCGGCCGGCGGCGTGCCGAGCGCCTTGGACGTCTCGAGCGTGCTGCAGGAGCTCTCGAGCGAGGGCCCGGGCTCCGCGGTGCCGCGCTCGGAGGTGCGGGCCGCGGTGGAGCCCTACGGCGCGCACATCACGGAGATCTCGCGAGGTTCGCTCATCGCGATCCTCGCCGGCGCCGGGAGCGCCGTGGACCGGGCCGAGCGGGCGGCGCGGTGCGCGCTCGCGCTGCGCGCGCGGTTCCCAGGCATCCCGCTCGCCGTCGCCACGGGGCGCGGGGTGTCGTCGGCGAAGCTCATCGAGGGCGACGTCATCGACCGGGGGGTGCGCGCCCTGCGGGCCGCGCACGCCGGGGCGGTCCGGCTCGACGACGTGACCGCCAGCGTCGTCGGCGGCCGCCTCAAGGTGGAGAGCGACGAGAACGGGCCGTTCCTCGCGACCGAGACGGCGGCCGACGAGAGCGTCCCCGTCCTGCTCGGCAAGCCGAGCGTCTGGGTCGGCCGCATCCGCGAGCTGTCCATGCTGGAGGGCGTGTTCTCCGGGTGCGTGAGCGAGTCGCTGGCGAGCGCGGTGCTCGTCATCGGCGCGGCGGGGTCCGGGAAGTCGCGGCTCCGCCTGGAGTTCCTCACCCGGGTGCGGCGCCAGTTCGGGTCGGTGGAGATCCTCTCCGGGCGGGCCGAGTCGATGGCCGCGGGGTCTCCGTTCGGCCTCATCGCCGACGCGATCCAGAAGGCGGCGGGGATGCGCGAGGGCGAGCCGGTGGAGGCCCGGCGGCGCAAGCTGACGCGCCGGCTGGGGCGCCACCTGAGCGGCGAGGCGCTGAGCCGGATCTCGGCCTTCCTTGGCGAGCTCTCGCGGACGCCGTTCCCCGACGGCGAGACGAGCGGGCTGCGCGCGGCGCGCGACAACGCGATGCTCATGGCCGACGCGACGCGCGCGGCGTGGGAGGACTGGCTCGCGGCCGAGTGCGCGGCGCAGCCGGTGCTGCTCGTGCTCGAGGATCTGCACTTCGGCGATCCGGCGACCGTGCGCCTCATCGATCAGACGCTCCGGAACCTCCGGGACCTGCCGCTCATGCTGCTCGCTCTCGCCCGGCCCGAGGTGAGCAAGCAGTTCCCCGGGCTGTGGACCGACCGGGAGGTGCAGACGATCAAGCTCGGGCCGCTGCCCGCCAAGGCGAGCGAGCGCATGGTGCGGAGCGCGCTCGGCGAGGAGACGCCCGCCGAGACGGTGGCCCGGGTCGTGGACCGGGCCGACGGCAACCCGTTCTACCTGGAGGAGCTCATCCGCGCGGTCGCGACGGGCAAGGGGGACGTGCTGCCCGACTCGGTGCTGGGCACGGTCGAGGCGCGGCTCGACGCCGAGGGCCACGAGGCGAAGCGCGTGCTGCGGGCGGCGAGCATCTTCGGCGACCGCTTCTCGAAGCTCGCGGTGGCGGCGCTGCTCGGCGGCGCGACGCGGGTGAAGGAGACCGAGACGTGGCTCGACGCGCTCGCGGCGCGGGAGCTCATCGCCCCGGTCTCGACGCCGGGGTGGCTCATCCCGACGGACTACGTGTTCCGCCACGCGATCGTGCGCGAGGCCGCGTACGCGATGCTCACGGAGCCGGACCGCGCCCTCGGCCACAAGCTGGCCGGCGAGTGGCTCGAGCGCAGCGGGCACACCGACGCGATGGCGCTCGCGGAGCACTTCCGGCGCGGCGGCGAGCCGGGGCGCGCGGTGCGGTGGTACCGGAGGGCCGCGGAGCAGGCGCTCGAGGCGAACGATCTGGCGAGCGCGCTCGCGCGCGCCGAGATGGGCGTCCAGTGCGGGGCGGCCGACGAGGAGCTCGGGCGGCTGCGGCTCGTGGAGGCCGAGATCGGGCTGTGGCAGGGAGAGGCCGTGCTCGCCGTGCAGCGCGGCACCGAGGCGGCGAGCCTCGTCCGGACCGGCAGCTCGCCGTGGTTCCGCGCCATCGGGCAGGTGATCATCGCCGAGGGGAAGCTCGGTCACTTCGATCGCGTCGAGGCGTGGGCGACGCGGGCGGCCGAGGCGGCGGGCGCGATCAGCGCGCGGATCATGTGCCTGTGCGACGCCGCGACGTTCCTGAGCTTCGGCGGCCGCTACGCGGCGGCCGACGCGCTGATCCAGATGCTCGAGGTGGTCGCGAGCGAGCCCGCCGGGCTCGAGCCGCAGGCGGCGGGGCTCTACCAGCAGGCGCGCGCGGTCCGGGCGAACACGAGGGGCGACATCGGGGCCGCGCTGAGCGGGTTCACGGCGGCGCTCGCGGCGTTCGAGCAGGCCGGCGACCGCCGGAACGCCTGCACGATACGCTCGAACCTGGGTTTCTTGTACGGCGAGCTCGGCGACTTCGAGGTGGCCGAGTCGGCGCTCCGGACGGCGCTCGCCGCGGCGCAGCGCATGGGCCTCGACGATCTGGAGACGGCCGCGAGCCAGAACCTCGGCTACGTCATCGCCCACCTGGGGCAGCTCGAGGAGGCGAAGCTCCTCGAGCAGCGCGCCGCCGCGGCGTTCCAGCAGCAGGGCGACCGGCGCATGGAGGGCGTGACGCTGACGTACATGGCGAAGATCATGCTCCTGTCGGGCGATCCCGTGGCCGCCGAGCGCGAGGCGCGCGCCGCGGTCGAGGCGCTGGCGGTGGCGCCGCCGCTCCGCGCCGCCGCCGTGGCGGTGCTCTCGCGCGCGCTGCTCGCGCAGGGCCGCCCGGAGGAGGCGCTGCCGGCAGCGCGCGAGGCGTTCGTGCAGCTCGAGGAGGCGGGCTCGCTCGAGGAGGGCGAGTCGCTGGTGCGGCTCGCCTACGCCGAGGCGCTCGCGGCCGCGGGCGCCGCGAGCGAGGCGGCCGAGGCGCTCGCCGTCGCGCGCCAGCACCTGCTCGAGCGCGCGGCGAAGATCAGCGACGCGGCCTTTCGGGAGCGGTTCTTGACGTGCGTGCCCGACAACGCGAGGACCCTCGCGCTCGCTGCCGCCGGGTGACACGTCACGGGGCGGCGGCGCCGGGGCGGCTTGCCTACGCCGGCTGCGTCGGCTGATCCAGGGCGGCCTCCGCCGCTTCGCGCTCGGCGAGGGCGGCGGCGTGGCGGCGCAGCCGGTCGCCCATCACGTTCGGGATGCGCTCCGCGGCCTCGAGCGCGGCCGAGAGCGCGCCGCGCGCGGCGGCGAGCCGGCCGCGCCGCAGCGCGGTCACCGCGCGGATCTCGAGGACCTCGATGTGCTCCTGGCCCACGGAGCTCTGCGCCGAGCGGTCCACGAGGGCGTCCCACGCGGCGTCGTCCGCGGCGCCCCTGTCCTGCGTGGCCAGATCGATCATGGCGCAGAGCACCTCCTCCGAGGGGACCATCAGCGCGTCGGCCTGGCCGTCCTCGCGGGCTCGCTCCTGCATCTCGCGCATCTGCTGGAACAGCGCGCGCGCCTCGGCCTGCTCGCCGCAATAGAAGAGGAACCGGGTCTTGAGGAGCAGCGCGACCGGCCGGCACGTCCCGCAGAACCGGTGCCGCTCGATGTCGAGCGCGCGATCGATGTGCGGCCTCGCCGCCGCGAGGTCGTCCATCAGGTAGAGGTACTCGCCGAGGTTGTACTCGCCGATCCGCTCCAGCCCGCTCTGGCCGAGGTCGCGCGCGAGCGCGAGCACCCGCTCGAGATCGGCGATCATCCGGGCCTTGTCGCCGCGGCACGCCCAGAGGAGCGCGCGGTTGTTCGTCACGGAGCAGAGGTGGAGCGTGTCGTGGTGCGCCTCGCAGAGCGCGATCGCCCGGCCGAGCGCGTCCTCGGCGTCGTCGAGCCGGCCGAGCCCCTGGAGGACGAAGCCGAGCATGAGCAGCGAGATGACGAGCGTCTCGTACCCTTCGTCGCCGAGCGAGGCGGCCGACGCCGCGGCGCGCTCGAGCGCGGCGGCCGCCTCTTCCTCCTGGCTGAAGCGGTGGAGCGTGCGCCCGGCGCCGAGCGCGAGGCGCGCGGTGAGCGCCGGCGACAGCGTGATCTCTTCGGCGAGCACGCCCGCCTCCTCGACGCGCTCCTCGGAGCTCTTGAACTCGTCCATCCAGTCGAGCGCCGTGGCCTCGTCGAGCAGGATGTCGATCTGCGCCGGGACGTCGCCGCGCGCCCGCGCGATGGCCCGCGCGCTGGCGAAGTCGGCGAGCGCGTCGTGGTAGCGGCCGAGGCGGTAGCGCATGAGGCCGCGGCCCCGGTGCGCGGCCGCGCGATCGGGGCGCACCCCGCCCGGCGCGCGGCGGCTGGGCGGGCCTCCGCCGGGGGCCGTCGGCTCGATCGGCTGCTCCAGGGCGCGGCTGTAGAGCGTCTCCGCGTCGAGGTAGGCGTGCCGGGCGCGCGCGCGCTCCGCCAGGGTGAGGTAGGCGATCTCGGCGATCTCGCCGAGGCCCGCCTGGGCAGCGTGGTACGCGAACGGGATGAGGCGCTCGTTCTTGAGGTGCGGCGCGTCGCGCTCGCCGGCCTCGTCGCCCGCGGCGTCGCGGTGCAGCTTGAACGCCGCGAGGTGGACGCGCCGGCGGAGCGGCTCGGGCGCGCCGCGGGCCACCGCCTCGCGGACCAGCGCGTGTCGGAAGCCGATGCGGCCGCGCCGGTCCTGGACGAGGAGGTCCGCGGCGATCAGCCGCTTCACGGCGACCGCGGCGTCGAGCGGGAGATCGTCGGCCTCGCCGTGCTCGTCGAGCCGGTGGAGCACGCCGGCCACCTCCGCGACCGCGACGTCGGGGCCGAGCAGCGCGATGAGCCGCGCGTGCGCCTGGAGCGCGGGCGGGAGCGCGTCGATCTCGCCGAGGGCCAGCCAGTCGAGGAGCGGCATGTCGGGGAGCCGATCGAGCTCGTCGGTGGCGAGGTACCACGCGTCGCCGCGCGGGTGCCGGCGCACGATGCCCCCGCGCTTGAGGCCGCGCACGAGCTCGATGAGCAGGAGCGGGACGCCCTGCGCGCGCTCGACGAGGTGCGCGACCGCGGGCTCGGGCACGTCCTCCGCGGGCAGGAGCAGCCGCCGGCACAGGGCGATCGCGCTCTCGCGATCGAGCGCCTCGAGGCGGTAGGTCTCGCGGCGCGCGGCGCGCTCGCCGAAGGAGGGGCGCGCGCTCTCGAAGCTCGGCCGCCCGAACGCGCAGATGAAGAGCGGCGCCTGCGCCTCGGCGAGCGCCGCGTACTCGAGCGCGGCGAGCGCCGCGTCGTCGGCCACGTGCGCGTCGTCGAGCACCACGAAGAGCGGCGTCCGGCGCGATCGCCGGCGGAGGGCCTCGCCGGCGGCCACGGAGAGCGCGGCGCGGAGCGCGCCGGGCGCCGCGGAGAGCGCGCGGAGCTCCGGGTAGCGCTCCTCGGCGAGCGCGTCGTCGCTGATCCAGCCGAGCGCGAGCGCCACCGCGGCCCCGAGCTGCCCCTGCTGCGCGCCCGCGAGGCGGCGCCGCAGGAGCGCGCTGCCGCCGTCCGCCGGAGGGGACGACGGCAGCGCGAGCGCCCGCTGAAGGATCTCCCGGACGACGCGATCGGCCCCGCCGGCGACCGGCTCGCCGGTCCGGAGCTCGATCACCTCGGCGCGCCCCTCGATCGCGCGCAGCCGCTGCGCGAGCGCGCCGGCGAGGCGGCTCTTGCCGTGGCCGGCCACCCCGATGACGCTGGCGATGGTGGGCGTCGCGGTCGCCACGGCGTCGCGCGCGCCCGCGACCAGCGCGTCGAGGACATCGCTCCGGCCGAAGAGCGGCTGGGAGCTCGAGTCGAACGCGGTGTCGGCGTCGGGCTGGGCGGCCGCCAGCCCGGGCCGGACGGAGGCCGGTCCTTGCGGGGGGAGGCCATCGCCCTGGGCCTGCGAGGCGTCGTCGCCGAGCGCCGCCGCGGCCGCCGGCGACAGGGTGAGGCCTGCAGGGCCGCCCGCCGCGAACCGGTCCTCCCGGTGGAAGAGCGGGCTCAGGAACCGCCGCGTGCCGTCGGGCCGCGGCTGGACGGACACGGTCGCGAGGTCGAGCAGCCCGCGGGAGAGGACGCGCTGCTGCTCGAGCTCGCGGCCGGCGTGCGCCGCGCGGCGCAGCGGGCTCGCGCCGTCCGCGTGATCGAAGACGGCGACGAAGCGGCCGCCCGCGGCGTGGGCGAGCTCCCCGCCCAGGGCGCTGAGCCTGCGCTGGAGGGCCACGACGTCGAGCTCGGCCTCGAAGAAGAGGAGCGCGACGGCGCGCCGCTCGACGCTGCGGGCGCTCGGCGGCGGCGGCTCCGTGGTGGGACGCCGGAGGCGCGAGGGGCGGCGCTCCTGGCCGCGCTCGAAGCTCTCCAGGGCGGCGCCGAGCGCCGCGGCGCTCGCGAAGCGCTGGCCTCTGTCCTTCGCGAGGCACCGGAGCACGATCTCCTCGAGCGAGCGCGAGATCGGCGCGATCTGGGAGGGCCGCGGGGGGCGGCGGCTCATGTGGTCCTGCCGCACCAGGGCGGGAGGTCCCCAGAACGGCGGCTTGCCGGTGAGCAGCTCGAACAGCACGACGCCGAGGGCGTACACGTCCGCGCGCGCGTCGACGTCGCCGCGGCCGTCGCACTGCTCGGGGGCCATGTACTCGGCGGTGCCGGGCGCGTCGCTCTCGGCGGTGATGCGGTGCGACGGCTCGTGGTGCCCCGCGGCGAGGCCGAGATCGATGATGGTGGCGCGGTGCCCGCCGTCCCCGGCGCGCGCGACGAGCGGCGCGCCGGAGACGAAGATGTTCTCCGGCTTGACGTCGCGGTGCACGTAGCCGCGCGCGTGGATCGCCTCGAGGGCCCGGAGCGCGGCGCGCGCGAGGGCGCACGCCTCGCGCGCCGGCATCGGCCCGGCGACCCCGCGCGCCACGAGGCGGTCGGCGAGCGTGGGGCCGTCGAGGTACTCCATGACGAAGTACGGCGCGCCCGAGGCGAGCTGGCCACACCCGTAGACGGCGGGCACGTGGGGCGGCCCGACGTCGTAGAGGGCCCGCATCTCCTTGACGAGGCGGGCGCTCGCGTCCGCCCGGTCGGCGCGCGCGACCTTGATCGCCACGGTCGGGCCGCCCTCCTCGGGCTCGGCCGCGAACACGGCCCCGAACCCGCCTGCGCCGGCGAGCCGGACGCCCCGGTAGCCTTCGATGCTGGGCAGAGCGGTCGCGCCGAGCCAGCTGCCGCTGGGCTCGTCCGCGCCGCCGGGCGCTACGGGCTCTTGGCTGCCCTGCCGCGCCACGGGGCCGTGCTCCGGACACCCCGGATCCGCGTGCGCGACGCGCCTGCCGCACTCCTTGCACCGCGCGGTGGGCGCCCCGGAGCGAGCCGCGCTTCCGCCTCGACGAGCATCGGGCAACATGGGGGCCTCATGGCAGGAACGTCGTAATCACCGCGGGCCACGACTCGCCTCGATCGTCGGTGCAGCTCGGGCGATAGCCGTCGGCTGCGCTGAGCGCGTCACACGCGAGATCGCATGAGCCCACGATGTGAATGTTCGGGCATTCCCGGACGCCCCCTTCGGGCTCGGGGAGCCCCGCGGCGCAGTCCCTGCTGAGGGCCCGAGAGCTCTCCGCGTTCGATTCGTTGTAGCAGGCATAGAGGCGGGGGGGTGTCGCGAACAGATTGCCCCAGAACGCGCCTTCCTCCATCGGATACGACTCGACCTCGCTCGCGTCCGGGTGCCTGAGGGCGAGGTGCGCCGCGCGCGACGAGATCATCACGGAGACGCCGGTCCGGTTGGCGCGCGACGCCACGCAGGCCGAGACCCACTGCTCCCGGGACTCGCTCAGCGGCGCGATGGCCCAGCTCGCAGCGAGCCCGAGGTACCCCGGGTAGACCTCCTCGCGCAGCTCGCCGAGCTCGTCGCGCCACGAGAACCTGAACGATTGCGACGGGGTCAGCGCGCAGCCGACGATGTATTGAAGGAGCTGCCGGGACATCGTGCCGAGCTCTCCTGGGCGGGTGATGGCGGCGCGGACCGCCGCCGAGAGGGCGCTCAAGGCGAGTCTGTTCGGGGCGAGCGCAATCGGGTTGAGGGCGTTCGGGTTGAGGGCGTTCGGGTTGAGGGCGTTCGGATTCAGCGCGTTGTGATTCAGGAGCGCACTTGAGACCTCGTCGACCGACCCCCACTCCGCGGGAAATCCGTCGCTGCCACCGCAGCACGGCACTGAAGCCAACAGAAATGTGTGCGCGCACAGCGCTCGGATTCGCCTCTTCATCTGTCCCCCTCCCCGCCCGTTCTGCTAGCAGATGGAATAGGCTACCGTAAGGATAACGATGGATTTACTGTACCACTTGGCGAAGCGACGTGTAGCGCCAACCCGGCCGTCTGGCGCGGAGAAAATCATCGCTCGGGTGAGCCCTTAGTCGCATCGGGGGGGTTATGACGATGGATGCTTTGGCGACACGAGATAACGAGACGCGGGCATTTTCACTGGAGGAGAGGTCCTTTTCCCGAGGCGAGCTGCCGTGCGGCTCGCGGGCGGGTGAGTACGGCATTGTGTCGCCCATCGCCCGGGGCGGATGTGGGGCCGTGTACGAGGCGATTCACCTCCGGACCGGCGCGCGGGTGGCGATGAAGGTGCTCCACGGGACGCTCGCCGCGTCGCCGAAGATGGTGAAGCGCTTCCTGCGCGAGGTCGAGGTGGTGAGGCTGCTCAACCACCCCGGGATCGTCGAGATTCATGACGCCGGCGAGCTCGCGGACGGCCGGCCCTTTTATGTGATGGAGCACCTCGACGGGGTGACGCTCGACGTGCTCCTCCGGCAGGAGGGGCGGCTGTCGCCGGAGCAGGCGCTCGAGCTGCTCGAGCCGGTCTGCTCGGCGCTCGACGCGGCGCACGCGGCCGGGATCATCCATCGCGACGTGAAGGGCAGCAACATCTTCGTCTCGCGGGGCGCCCCGCGGGCGGTCAAGCTCCTCGATTTCGGGATCGCCAAGCTGATGGAGCCGGACGAGGGGGCGAGCGGCTTCACCACGGCGGGGAGGGCGCCCGGCACCCTCACGATCATGGCGCCCGAGCAGATCCTCGGCGGCGTCCTCGACGCGCGCGTGGACGTGTATGCGCTCGGCGTCCTGCTGCACAGGCTCCTCACGGGCAAGCTCCCGTTCTACTCGCCGGACGCGACCGAGCTGCTCCGGCAGCACCTGGAGGAGCCCGCGCCGCGCCCGAGCCGGCGGACCCCGCTGCCGCCCGCGCTCGACGCGGTGGTGCTGCGCTGCATGGAGAAGCAGCCGGAGCACCGCTACCCTTCGGTGAAGAGCTTCCTCTACACGCTCCGCGAGGCGGTCGGCGAGCCGACGTCGGGGCGGAGCAGCGTGCCGGAGCTCCAGACCGACGCGATCGCGATCTACCTCGATCTCCGGGTGCGCACCGACGCCGACGATCTCGACGACGCGCTCGCCGAGGAGCTCGGCCTCGTGCTCGACCTCGCGGAGGAGCGCCTCCGGGACGCCGGGCTCACGCTCGTCTCCGTGACCGGCAGCGAGATCCTCGCCGTGCGCCTCCTCTCCAGCGAGCTGCGGGAGTCGCTGCTCGAGCGCGCGGCCGTGATCGAGATCGCCGCCTCGCTCCACGAGGAGATCGCGCTGAGGAGCGGCCCGGACACGCGCGTGCACACGAACCTGTGCCTGCACGCCGGGCAGGTCGTTGTGCGCTCGGCGAACCTCCCGGAGATCATCGGCGGCGACCTGGCCCGGGTCGGGGCGTGGGCGCCCGTCGACTCGGTGCAAGGGCTCTGCGCGACGGAGGCGGCGGTCCGCGGGATCGGCGGACTCGATCTCTCCGCGGGGCCGCCCGGGCTCCTGCTGATCGGCGAGCTCTCCGGGCACTGCTCCTCGCCGGCGCCCACGCTGCGGTGCCGCGCGCTCTGACGCGGAGGGCGCGCGGCCAGCGTTGGGCCTTCAGCGACGCGCGCGACGCGCGGGCCGCGCCCCTGCGACGTGCGATGTCAGGCGGGCGACGGGCGCGCGCTCGGCGTGGACCCCCTGGCCGACTCGGGAGCTCCCGGAGCCGATATGACGACGCAAAAACGAGCGAGAGGCGATTGCCGCTCGAAGATAGGTGCCATTATAAGGGCCGCCCGCGGGTCGCTCGACCTCGCGTCCGCGCCTCGCCGCTCCAGAAAGCTCTCATGTCCATGCGCCTCCAGCAAGCACTCCAGACCCTCCTCGATTCCGCCCCTCTCCTTCGTGACGCGTCGAGCAGCGGTAACGTCCGTGTGCTCGCCTCGCTGCTCGGGCCCGCCTTTCGCGGCTTCGTCCAGCGGCGGGGCAAGGGCGTGGTCTCGACCGATATCTCGGTTGGATACGAGGCCAGCTTTAACTGGAGTTACGGGCGGGACGACCCCGACATGGCGCGGCTCTACCACCTCGCCAAGACGTCCCAGTGGAACGCTGCGACAGACCTCGACTGGTCGCGGAGCGTCGACTGGCTCGACCCGGCAATGCCGCTCTTGCCCGACAGCTGGATGCCGCCGTCCAAGCTGCCCGCCTGGGGCAGGCTCTCCGAGCGGGAGCGGGCGACGCAGCGCCACGGGCTGCTCTCCTGGATGCTGAGCCAGTTCCTGCACGGCGAGCAGGGCGCCTTGTTCGCGGCGTCGCAGATCACGGAGTGCGTGCCGTCGCTCGACGCGAAGCTCTATGGGAGCACGCAGGTCGCCGACGAGGGGCGCCACGTCGAGGTGTTCCACGCGTACCTGACGCAGAAGCTGGAGAAGCTCTACGAGATCAACGACAACCTCTATGTCGTCATCGACGCGATCATGAGCGACGGCCGGTGGGACATGAAGTTCCTCGGCATGCAGATCATGATCGAGGGCCTGGCGCTCGGCGCGTTCGGCTCGATTCGACAGGTGACGAGCGAGCCGCTCCTCAAGGACGTCCTCCGGTCGGTGATCACCGACGAGGCGCGCCACGTCCACTACGGGGTGCTCGCGCTGAGCAGGTTCTACCGCGAGGGCATCGACGAGCGGGCGCGGAGGGAGCGTGAGGACTGGGCGTTCGATCTGTCGGTGCTCTTGCGCAACCGCTTCCTGGCGCACGAGTTCTATGACGAGTTCTACGCCCACCGCATGACGCGCTGCGCGTGGGACGAGCTCATGCTCCAGAGCGACCTGATGGGGTTCTTCCGCCGGACGATGTTCCGGCGGATCGTGCCGAACCTGAAGCGGATCGGCCTCTTGTCCGCGCGGATGCGGCCGCGCTACGCCTCGCTCGGCCTGCTCGAGTACGAGCACGGGCGGGCGGCCAGCGAGCTGACGGCCAGGGAGCTGCTCGACGACGCGTGAGGCGAGGGCGTCCGAGGGCGAAAGGGGCGGACGCCCGCGCCGGCCCCGGGGAAGAGATCAGCAGGTGGATCTGACGCAGGCCGAGAGCTCGACGCCGCACTGCCTCTGGATGCAGCCGAAGTCGCCGTTGCAGACGGCGAGCGACCTGAAGGCGCACCCGAGGACCTGATCGGCGAAAAACTGAGCGTTGGGGCAGCCCCGCGAGACGCAGCTGGAGACGCACGCGACGCTGAACTCCGGCGGCATCCGCTCCCTGTCGATGCACCGGGCGGCGCAGGTGACCACCTCCTGGCAGTCCATGGGCTCGCACGCACCGCAGTCCTGGGGACAGAGGCCGCAGCTCTCGAAGCTCTCGCAGACGCCGTTCGAGCACACCGCGCACACGCCGCAGTCGCGCCGGCAGGACGCGCACGTCTCCGTCCCCGAGCAGATGCCGTCGCCGCACGTGGCGCAGGCGCCGCAGTCGTCCGGGCAAGAGAGGCAGCTCTCCAGCCCGGTGTTGCACACGCCGTTACCGCAGGCCTCGCAGACGCCGCAGTCGGGGGCGCACGAGCGGCAGTCCTCCCGCGGCGAGCAGACGCCGTCGCCGCAGCCCTGGCAGACGCCGCAGTCGCCCGCGCACGTCGCGCACGTCTCGGCGCCGCTGCACACGCCGTCGCCGCAGTTCGGACATACGCCGCAGTCGTCCGGGCACGTCGAGCACGTCTCGCTCGCCGGATCGCAGGCGGCGTCGCCGCAGCGCGGACACGGGCCGCAGTCGGCGGCGCAGCTCTGGCAGTCCTCTGCGCCGTTGCAGGCGCCGTCGCCGCACCCTTGGCAGGGGCCGCAGTCGGCGGCGCAGCTCCGGCAGTCCTCTGCGCCGTTGCAAGCGCCGTCGCCGCACCCCTGGCAGGGGCCGCAGTCGGCGGCGCAGCTCTGGCAGTCCTCCGCGCCGTTGCAGGCGCCGTCGCCGCACGCCGCCGGGGGCTCGGCGCCCGACGAGCTGTCGTACTCCCACGTCTCGGTGCGGCCGCAGCCCGCCCCGAGCGAGGCCCCCGCGAGGGCGACGAGCGCGGACCAGGCGAAGGCGCGCGAGGAGAGGAAGCCAGGGCGATGCCGCCCGGACCGCAGCAGGGAGCTCAGCCGGCTTGTGGTACCCATACGATCAGCCCCGGGGACAACGAGAGGTCTGGTAGTCGGAGGGAGCGGGACCGGCTCGCGGGCTGCAGCGGCGCCGCGCCGAGCCGTCCACGGGAAGGCGCGCGGACGGAACATACATGGAGACGGCCCTCGGATGGCGCCAAAGCACAGGCGCGCCGGCGCTGGAGCCGCGGCGGGTGGGGTGGCGGGAGCGCGCGGCACAAGCGGCACAAAATGAAAGAGGGCGGCGCCTCCGGAGAGGCGTCGCCCAAAGCGCTCCGCGGTGCGCGCTTCACCAAGGAAGCGACGTGCCGCGCAGAGAGCTCACTGCTTGGGGGCGTCCGCCGCGGGAGCCGCCGCCGGGTCGGCCGCGGGGGCCGCCGCCGGGTCAGCCGCGGGGGCCGCCGCCGGGTCGGCCGCGGGGGCCGCCGCCGGGTCAGCCGCCGGAGCCGCGCCCGGGTCGGTCGGGGCCGGGGCGCTGCCGCCGCAGGCGACGACGAGGGACGACACGGCGACGAGCGCAAGAACGAGCTTCTTCATGGAATCCTCCGAAAAAGAGGGCGGTCAGGCCACCCTCACAACCAACAGGCGTGTGAACCGCACGCAAATCCGGCGGCCACCACCCAGACGCCGCGGGGAGCCAGAACGGCTCACAGTTTTTTCGATGAGCCGCCCGGGCCCGACCAGGCGTCTAGAAAAGTGTGGGAAGTTCGGGCTGCTCCTGATGCCGCTCTGGACAGGAGCCGAGGGCTCGGCGCTCCGTCCGGACCGGCGACCCGCCTCCCACGAGGGCATCGCGATCACCTTCTGCTGTACATTTCCAGTCATGTCCCCTGGTACGAACGCATGGCTCTGAGACCTCAGCGAGGGCGCTTGCGCCTTGTCGAACCGGTCGTCCCGGCTGCCCCGGCCGCGGAGGCCCAGCAGGACATGGGCGACGCCGGGCCCGCGTTCGCTCCGGAGGAGCGGGGCCGCGGCGATGGCCGGTTCGGGGGGGCGCGCGCGCAGGACAGACGGTCCTCCGCCGCGACCGCCCCGGCCGAGCGCGGCGCAGGCCTCGCGGAGCTCCCGGACGCGCAGCTCGTGGTGCTCGGCGCCCGCGGGGACGTGAGCGCGCTCGAGCAGCTCTACCGGCGGCACGTCGCCTTCGCCATCCACCTCGCGACGCGCATCGAGGGCTCGGCGCGCGACGTGGAGGACATCGTTCACGACGCGTTCCTCCGCGCCTACGAGCGCCTCGACGATCTCGTGGATCCCGCCGCGTTCCGCGCGTGGCTCGGGTCGATCATCGTCCACAAGGTCCGCTCGCGGATGCGGCGCGCGCGGCTGCTCGGCGTGCTCGGGATGGGCAAGTCGAGCGAGCCGGTCGATCTCGACGCGCTGGCGAGCCCGGCCGCGTCGCCCCACGCGCGCGCGCAGATCGCGCAGATCTACGCCCTGCTCCAGACGCTGCCGGCCGACGACCGGATCGCGTGGATCCTCCGCTCGGTGGAGGGGCACGATCTCGAGACGGTCGCGCAGATGACGGACTGCTCGCTCGCGACCGTCAAGCGGCGCATTTCGCGGGCGCAACACTTCCTCGACGGTCACTTTGTAGATTCAACCAGCAGCGAGGCCTCATCATGAGCCGGCGAGGGCTACCCCGAATCGCCCCGGCAGATCTCCGCGACCACGCGACCGAGGAGCGGATCGCGCGCGTCTGGGACCGCATCGAGCACGACCTCGGGGCGCGCGAGCGCTCGTCGCCGCGGCGCGCGAGCATGGCCGCGATGCTCGCGGCGGCGACGTTCGCGGCGTTCGGCGGCGGCCTGTGGCTCGGCAAGGCGATCTGGAGCGACGAGCGCGCCGCGCCCGCGCCCACCGCCGTGGCGCCGGCCAACGACGCGCCGTCGCTCGTCGACGTGTTCGCCGCGGGCTCGCAGGGGCGCACCTTCCAGCTGCCGGGCGGCGGAACGATCTCGCTGACGGCGGGCACGACCGTCGAGGTCGAGCAGGCGGACGGCGGCGCGCTGACGCTGCGGCTCGTGCAGGGCGAAGCGTGGCTCGACACCGTGAGCGGGACGCGCACGGCGGCGCTCGCGATCGTCGCCGGCGAGGCCCGCCTCGCGGCGGCGGCGGGCAGCGTGCTGCGCGTGAAGCACAACGTCGACGCGATCGACGTCAACGTCGCGGATGGCTCGGTCAAGCTCACGTCGCCGGCCGGCTCGCGGGAGCTCGGGCGCGGCGACGCCGAGGAGGGCGTGCCGATCCGGCAGCGGATCGCGGTCGTGGCGCCGCCGGAGCCCCGGCGCGCCCGCGCCTCGTCGCTCCCGCGCTCGAGCGCGGAGGTGGCGCCGATCGAGCCGCCGCCTGCCGCCGCGCAGGTCGCCGCCGCGCCGGACTGGCGCGCGCGGTACAACGCGGGCAACGTCGCCGAGGCGCTGCAGAGCCTGCAGCAGCAGAGCGGCGGCATCGACGGCGCCATCGCTTCCGCGAAGACGGCGAGGGAGCTGATGGACCTCAGCGATCTGCTGCGCGGGAAGGGCGGCGATCGCGCCGCGGCGATGCGCGCGTTCGCGCGCGTGGTCGAGGGCTTCCCGAGCGACGCGAACGCGCCGATCGCGGCCTACAAGCTCGGCGACATGTACGCGAGCATGGGCGAGCAGGCGCTGGCGGCGAAGTACTACGAGCAGGCGCGCTCGCTGTCGCCCGAGGGCAACCTCGCGGAGGACTCGTTCTGCAAGCGCATCCGCTCCGAGGTGGTCGCCGGCCACAAGGAAGAGGCCTCTCAGATGGCCAAGGAGTATGTGGCCAAGTACCCGGACGGCCGGTGCGAGGACGTCCAGCGGATCGTCTCCGGCGAGTCCGGCGAGGAGGCGGCCGAGGAAGAGGAGCACGCGGCCCCGCCGCCCCAGCCTCCGCCGGCCCCGGACGCGAGCCCGACGCCGTAGAGCGGGGGGCGCCCGTCCACGTCGATCGCGCTCCGCCGGGCGCGGTGGACATGCTTGACACCTCTGGCGGTTCTGCGCTTGCTTGGTCGCTCGCCGCGCCGGAGAACCGCCCAGGATGACCACCGCCGTCCGCACCAGCTCTCTACCCGCTCGCAACGACGCTCAATCGCTCCCGTCGTGGAAGTTGGTGTTGCCCCGAGGCGGCTATGTGTCCTCGATGGAGGCGTTCACCACGGCGATGGGTGTCCCTGGCTTCGTGCTGCTCGATCTGGGCACGCTGGCCGGCGGCAAGGACGCGCACCGCCTCCTCGGGCTGCGGTACCTCATCGCGAACGGCGAGGTGTGGAGGACGCACTTCGGCTGGCAGCGCCCCCTGGAAGCGGCGCTGCGCAGGGCGCTGCTCGACGAGGAGCGGGTGCAGGAGCTCCTCGCGGCGGCGGAGGGCTTGCTCGCGCGGATCAGGGACACGCGCGCGGCGATCACGGCCGCGGACCGGGACGGGTTCGCTCGCTACCTGGAGGGCGGGCTGCTCCGGGCGCTGAAGCGCCGTGATTTCGACGACGAGCGCTTCCTCAAGTTCCTGATCCTGGAGCAGGACGAGCCCTCGCTCCGCGACCAGGCGGCGGAGCACCTGCGCTCCCGGGCCGGCGATCTCCTGCGGGAGGACGCGCAGGTGCTGGATCTCCTGTACGCCGCCGTTCATCGCCTGGACAGCTACCCCGCCACGACGGTGAGCGCGGGCCAGCTCAAGTACATCCTCGTGGCGGACAAGGGGGAGATGGGCGTGCGGGCCACGCGGGAGGCGATCGCGCTCGGCAAGATCCCCGTGGTCCTCTACAGCCTGCAGGACGACGCGAACGCGCTGCAGCTGCGGATCGCGCGGGAGGGCGGCGGGTTCGGGGTCGGGCTCGAGGGGAGCTTCCGCGAGAGCTACGCGAACTTCACCCAGATCGCGGACAAGGTGAGGGCCGAGTTCGAGCGGCGCTTCGGCGACGGCTGGCAGGACGAGCTGTCGCGCGCGGGGCTCTATCCCGGGTACGGCCCGCTCGCGGAGAACGCCGCGGCCATCCGGCACTTCCGCCAGAAGAACATCGTCTTCGTCGGCCCGATGCAGGACGTGGTGGAGAGCGCCGGCGACAAGCGCAAATTCCGCCTGATGGCTCAGGATTTCGACCCGACCGCTGTGACGCCGGGCATCGTCATCGACAGCGACGATCCGGGCGAGATCCAGCGGACCGTCCTGGAGGCGCACGCGGCTGGGCGCTTCACGTTCCCGGGGCGCCTGAAGGCCGCCAACGGCGGCGGTGGCCGCGGGCAGGCCGTCATCCCGACGGTGGAGCAGGTGCCGCAGGCCATCCAGAAGGTCCTTGGCGAGATCAAGGCGTACAACTGGCAGCCGGGGGTGATGTTCGAGCAGAACATCCCGGAGACGATCCACCTGGAGGTGCAGGTGCTGCGGGATCGCTACGGCAACACGCGGCACTTCGGCATGCGCGACTGCAGCGAGCAGCGCGCGAGCCAGAAGATCCAGGAAGAGGCGCCGCCGGCCCTGCTCCGGCGGTATCCGGGCCTGGAAGAGCGCATCTGCGGGCTCGCGGTGCAGATCGCGGACCGCGTGGGCTACGTGGGCGCGGGCACGGTGGAGCTGATGTTCAAGGAAGGGAAGTTCTACTTCCTCGAGATGAACACGCGGATCCAGGTGGAGCACCCCGTCAGCGAGGAGACGTACGCCATCAAGCGGAAGCGCAGCCGCGTCCCCGTGAACCTCGTCGCGTGGCAGATGCGCATCGCGGACGGGCAACCCATCGATTTCGAGCAGGACCACGTGGTGCAGACCCACTGTAGCCGCGAGTTCCGCATCAACGCGGAGAGCTGGAATCCCGATCTCAGGGACTCGCGGGACGGCGGCAAAGGGCTGTTCTTGCCCAACGCGGGTATCTTCGATCGCATCGCGCTCCCCGACACCGACGCGATCCGCGAGGCGCTCGAGGAGAAGGGCCTCACCGACCTGAAGGTCCGCTTCGACTGCGGCTTCGAGGCGGGGGACGTCCTCGTGAACAAGGACCCCACGTTCGGCAAGCTCATCGTCTCCGTGAGCTGCAAGGACCCGGAAAGGGCCTATGAGCTCCTGCGGCTCGCGTCCCTCGAGGTGCTGAAGAAGATGAAGATCGAGGGGCGGCAGGTGCGGCCCGACGGGACGCCCATCCAGGGCTCGCCCTTCAAGACGAACCTCCAGGATCACGTGCGCATCCTGAGGATGCCGCTGTTCAAGCGCCATTCGAACGACGACGACACAGGTCGTCACGTCAACTGGCTCGTGGCCGCGTTCCGCCAGGAGGCGTGAGCCGGGGCAGGCAGTCGCGCTCCCCTGTGTGGTGAGCGCTGGCAGCGAAATAATCCGCGAACGCGCGGCCGCTCTCGTTCGAGAGCGCGCCGCGGCGGATTCGTCCGGCCAGAGCAGCCTCGGTGAGGTGGTCTCGAACCACAAGAAAGAGGCAATTCAGATGGCAACAGGGTATGTGGCCAAGTACCCCGATGGCCCGTGCGAGGATGCCTAGCGGATCATCTCCGGCGCGGACGCCCCCGCAGAGGACGGGCCTTGGCCGCCGGCCCCCGGCGGGCGCCCCGCGCCGCGGGCTGCCTGTGCTCGCCGTCCCCGCGGTCGCCCTCCTGGTCTCCGCGCTCGTCGTCCCGCTGAGCTTCGCCTCCCCCGCGGCGGCTGCCGAGCCGCGCGCCGTCGTGGCGAGCACCAGCCGCGCATCTGCGCCGGCAGCGCCGCGGCTGCCCGACGCGGCGGCGCCCATCGAGGTGCGCGTCGCCCTGTCGCGCGGCGCGGCGGAGGAGGTCTCCAGCGTCCGCGTGCGGCGCCTGCTCGAGATCGAGCTCCCGGACGGCGCGGCGCTGGCCGCCGAGCCGGTCGGCCCGCTCGGCGACCGCGTCGCGACGGTGTGGGTCGATCGGCCCACCGCGGCCCGCCTCGAGATCCAGGTGCGCCTCGACGGCCGCGCGGTCGTGCGCCGGCAGATCGCCGTCTCCGGCCTCACATCGGACGTCGCCGCGCGGCTCGTCGCGATCGCCGCCTCCGAGATGATCGTCGCCGAGATGCGCCGCGCGCGCGCCCCACGGCGGCCGCCTTCGCCGCGGCGCCCCACCCAGGACGAGGTCGAGCTCGCCTCGCGCGATCTCGACACCCTGTCCGTCTCGGCCGGTCCCTACGCGGCGGTCGTCTCGGGCGGCCCGCGGGTGCTCGGCGGGGCGGGCCTCGCGCTCGGCCTGCGGCGCCTGCGGCTCACGGAGTCGCTGTTCGCCCGCCTGCTGGCCGCGCCGTCCGGCGGCGAGCCGCTGCGCTGGCTCGAGGCGGGCTTCTCGGGCGACTACCGCTTCTGGCTGGCCGCCTCGTGGCGCCTCTCGATCGGCGCCACCGCCTCCGTCGCGTCGCTCAGGCTGCCCGCCGCCGTCTCCGTCGATGGCATCGCCGGCGAGCGCGATACGTGGTCCGCCCGCGCCGGCCTCGGGCTCGGCGTGGAGACCCGGCTGGGCGGTCCGGTGTGGCTCGGGCTCACGCTGGACCCGGGGATCGTGCTGCGGCCGGCGCCCTACGAGGACGCCCGTGGCCAGGCGGGCGCCGTCGAGGGGGCCTGGCTGGGGATCGGCCTCTCGCTCGCCACGGAGCGGCGCTCCGCGCCGCTGCGGTGAGGGTGCGGCGCTCCGCGCCGCTGCGGGGTGCGGCGCTCCGCGCCGCTGCGGTGAGGGTGAGACGCGGTGAGGATGCGGCGGGGCGCCGCCCGCTGGCGCAGATCCGCGGTATCGTGATCGCTGATGGATGAAGAGATCCTCGAGCAGCTGCGTGAGCGCTACACGTCAGGGAACCTGATCGTCTTCGCAGGCGCCGGCGTCTCGGCGGCCGCGGGCATGCCCACCTGGAAGCAGCTCGCCGAGAAGCTGCGCGACCGCGCGCGGCGGCGGAGCGCGGACCCGGCGGTCATCGACGAGATCCAGCAGTACATCTCCTCGAACCAGCTCATCAACGCGCTCTCCGCCGCGAGGCTGGCGCTCGGGCCGCAGGACTTCAACTGGACGGTCGACAAGGAGCTCGACGACACCGGCCGCGACGTGCCGGAGCTGGCGCGGGCGATCGCCGCGCTCAAGCCGAAGCTCAAGGCCGTGCTGACCACGAACATCGACCGCTTCCTGGAGCGCGCGTTCCAGGGCGAGTGGCGCATGGTCGATCGGCCGGCGGGCGACATCGCCATGGACAGGTGCTTCATCCTGAAGCTGCACGGCACGCTGCGGGCGTGGGACACCTGGGTGTTCTCGCGCGACCAGTACGACCGGGCGATCTTCGGCTCGCCCCTGCTTCAGGACGCGTTCGGCGCCCTCTACCGCACGCACTCCATCCTGTTCGTGGGCTTCGGCCTCGCCGACGACAACATCGACCAGACGCTCGCCCGCGTGCGCGCGCTCTCTGGCGGGCAGCCGCCCATGCACTTCGCGCTGCTCCCGAAGGGGGTGCCGCCGTTCCGCCGCCGGCTGCTCGAGGAGTCGGGCGTCCGGCTCATCGTCTACGAGAACCAGGCGGGCGATCATGCGGAGGTCGCGCAGGTCCTCCTCGGCCTGGAGCCGGGCGCGGCGGCGCCGCCGCCCGCCGCTGCGCCGCCGCCCGCCGCTGCGCCGCCGCCCGCCGCTGCGCCGCCGCCCGCCGGTGCGCGGGCCCAGCAGCAGTCGTCGCCCACGTTGCCGTCGTCGCTCGTGAAGGCGATCGCGGCGCCGCCGACGTCGACACCGAGCGCAACGGCGGCGCCGCGGCCGGCGCGCGTCTTCTTCTCCTACGCCTCGGCCGATGGGGATCTCCTCGCGCGCCTCGAGGCGCACATGACCCCGCTCAGGCGGGAGGGGCTGATCGCGCCGTGGCACAGCGGGAAGATCGACGCGGGCGAGGACACGGAGCGCGCGATCGGCGAGCAGCTCGAGGCGGCCGACCTCGTCCTCCTCCTGGTGAGCGCGAGCTACCTCGCGTCCGAGCAAGGCGATGCGCAGGTGGCGCGCGCGATGGAAAGGCGCGCCGCGGGGCAGACCGTGGTCGTGCCGATCCTGCTCCGGCCCTGCGACTGGGAGACGACGCGCTTCGCCGAGCTCCAGGCGGTGCCGCGGGACAAGAAGCCCGTGACCAAGTGGTCCGATGCGGACGAGGCGCTCCTCCAGGTGGCGCGGGAGATCCGCGCCGTCGTGACGAAGCTGCGCCCGTCGCTGAGGTGAATCTGCGCGCCCGCGGCCGAGCGGCGGCCCTGGCGCGCTCGGCGGCTCTGTGGCGCGCGGGCGTGCGCGAGCGGCGGCTCCGCCGGCGCCGGGCGTATTCCGTACTCTTCCGCCTCATCGGCTCATGAAGGATCGCCGCTCCGCGTGATCGGCGCCGGGCAGCCCGGCGTGCCCGAGGGCTCTCTGGATTTTCTCGCGCTCTTCCGGGCCTCTGGCCTTGTCGCGCTGCGCGCGCCGCAGCGGGCGCGGATGCACATCGGGACGCGCATGCGGCTTGCTATGCCCGCTGGGCGCACAGCGCCAACGAGCGGAGAGGTGGCCATCGTGAGCCCATTGCACAGAGAACGGATGGTGACGGCGCGCGAGAGCAGCCAGCCCGAGGCGCGGTTCGCCGAAGAAGACATCCCGCCCGAGTCGGGCCGCCAGCCGGCCGTCTACACGGCGCGCGGCGGACCCACAGGAGAGCCCTGGCCGGAGCGCGCGCCCGTGCTCACGCCGGAAGAGGCGCGCGAGCTGTCCGAGCGCTGGAGCGCGATCCAGGCGGGCTTCATCGAGGCGCCACGCCTCTCGGTCGAGCAGGCCGACGCGCTCGTGAACGAGGCGATCCAGCGGGTCGCGCAGAGCTTCCGGGAGGAGCGCGCCGCGCTGCAGCGCCTCGTCGACGGCGAGCCTGGGCGAGCGGAGGCGTCGACAGAGGAGCTCCGGCTCGCCCTGCGCAGGTACAGAACGCTGCTCGGGCGCCTGCTCGCGTTCTAGTTCCGCCCGCCAGGAGTCCGGGTCGGGAGTCCGGCCAGGCTGGCCCTCGCGAGGGACGACCGGGGCGAGCGCTCCGCTTGCGCGGCGCCCTGTAGCGGGGGCTCTTCGCTTCTGGCATGGTCGCCGCCATGCTCGTCCGCAGCGCTCTCCCCTGGGTTCAACGCGGCTCGCGGCGCGACGCGCGCCGCCCGACCGGCCCCGCGCTCGGGCGCCGCGCGCCGGCGCTGCTCGGCGCCGCCCTCGCCCTCTCGCTCGGGTGCTCCGGCGCGGCGCCGGCCCCCGTCGCGCGCGCGCCGCGGGTCGTGAAGACGCCGCCCGCGCAGCCGAAGGCGCCGGAAGGGCCGCCGCTCCTGCCGGCCCGGGTGATCGCGGAGCTCGACGACGAGGACACGACGTCCTACTTCGCCCGGCGCGGCGACGAGGCGCTGCTGCTCTACGCCGCGGGCGGGCGCTGGAGGACGCGCGCCCTCGGCGCGGACGGCGCGCCGCGCGGGGATGCCGTCGACGCGGGGCCGGTCGCCGCCGACGTGCCCGTCGCCGCGCTGCGCGCCACGCCGCAGGGCTACCTCGCCGCCTGGATCGAGCAGATCGACGGGAGCCGCGCGGTGCGCGTGCTCGCGCTCGACCCCGCCGGCAAGCCGAGCGCCCCGGCGAGCCTCGTCGCGCAGACGGCCGAGGAGATCTCGTGGCTCGACGTGCTCCCGAACGCGCAGGGCGCGCTCGTGCTGTGGGAGATGCCGCGCGAGGCCCAGGGCGATGCGGCCCGCGCCGATGTCGCCCACTCCGATGTCGACCGCGTCGATGTGGTCATGACGGTCGTGGCGCAGGGCAAGGGCGCCGCGATCAAGCCGACGGCGCCCGCGTCGGTCGCGCGCGAGGTGCTCGGGTGGCACGCGGTCGCCACCGAGCGGGGCGCGGCGGTGGCCCTCGTGCTCCCGCCGGCCGCGCCGCGCGGCCGGGGCGAGGGCAAGCCCGCGCGCAAGGCGGCGGCGGAGGACGCCGCAGAGGACGCGAAGCTCGGACCCGTCGCGCTCGTGGAGATCGATGCGGCCGGGAAGGTGTCGCCGCCGGTGGTCGTCAGCCCCGAGCCGACCGCGCAGATCGATGTCGAGATCGCCTTCGTCGGTGGGCGTTACCTGCTCACCTGGACCGACGAGCGGGACATCGACAGCGCCGTCTACCTCGCGGCGGTCGAGCCGGGCGGCAAGGTGGCGGTGGCGCCGCGGCAGGCGACGCCGCCGTCCGGCGAGCAGGCGCTGGTGTCGCTCGTCGCTCCCTCCCAGAGCGGAGGCGGACGGGCGCTGCTCGCGTGGGAGGACCTGCTGCGCGCCCGCGGCGGCGACGTCGGGGGCGCAGGGGCGCGCGGGCCGGGGCGCCTCATCCACCTCGCGTCGGTCGGCCCGGACGGGACGCTCGGCGCGGAGCGGGCGGCGCTCGTCTTCAGCGCGAGCGGGCCGCCCGACCTCGCGGCCGACGGCGACGGCTTCGCCGCGGTGACGCTCGCGCCCGCCACGCTCAAGATGGCGCGCGACGGGGCGGTCGCGCCGCCGGTCTGGCCGATGTTCGTGCGCTTCGGCCCGGATCTCTCGGTGCGGGCGGCAGAGCCGGTGCGCGCCGCGCCGTTCGCGGCGACGGACGGCGTGCCGTACCTCGTGCGCGGGCTGACGTGCCACGCGGGCGCGTGCGCGACGCTGGCGAGCGCCGCGCCCGGCCCGCAGCCTGGCGGCGCGGCGGGCGCGCGGGCGGCGCTCGCGCTGGTATCGCTCCCGGCGCGCGAGAGCGCGTGGCGCGCGCCCGCGTTCCGGGAGGACAAGGACCCGCCGCCGCGCGCGACCGCGGTGCGCGCCCTCGCCGAGGGCGACCCCATCGCCAAGGTCGCGGCGGTCGAGCTCGACGGCGGCGCGGCGCTCTCGGCGTGGGTCACGTACTTCGTCGAGGGCGCGTCGGACGCCGCGCCCCGCGGGCAGGATGTCTCCGCGACGCTCGCGGTGCGCGCCGCGTCTCCGGGCGGCCTCGGCAAGCTGAACGTCCTCTCGCAGAAGGCGTCGTCGCTCGGCGGCGTCGCGATCGCGGCGGCGCCGCCGCTCCCGGCCGACGCGAAGGGCAAGGGCGCGGCGCAGGGCGAGAGCGTGATCGCGTGGGTCGCGCGTGAGCGGGGCGAGACGCAGGTCTACCTGACCAAGGTCGACGCGACGGGCGCGAAGGTCGCGCAGAAGAAGCTCACCACGGCGCCGCGGAAGAAGCAGGGCGGCGCCGCGAGCGAGGCGTCCGACGTGGCGATCGCCTACGACGGCGCGGGGGGCTTCATCGTCGCGTGGATCGACACGCGCGACGGCAACGCCGAGGTGTATGCGGCGCGGGTGGACCGCGCGCTGAACCGGACGGCGCCGGACCGGCGCATCACGAACGCGCCGCTCGACGCGGCCGAGGTGCAGATCGCGGTGCGCGGCCAGGAGGCGTGGCTCGTGTGGTCGGACGCGCGCCCGGCCGGCGGAGCGGCCCCGGGCGGCGCCCCGGCGGGAGGCGGCGCGGCCGTGGGCGGCAGCGCGGCTGGCCAGGGCGGCGTGGCTGCGAGCGGCAGGGCCGGCGCGGCTGCGGGCGGCAGCGCGGCTGCGGGCGGCGGCGCGGCTGCGGGCGGCGGCGCGGCTGCGGGCGGCGCGGCTGGCCAGGGCGACGAGCCCGGCGGCGACATCTTCCTCGCGCGGCTCGACACGAAGACGCTGCAGCGGATCGGCGACGAGTCGCGCCTCCATGCGTCCTCGGAGCACTCGCGCAGCCCGGTGCTCGCGCCGCTCGAAGGCGGGCTCTTCGTCGGCTGGATCGACGAGCCGGCCGACGAGTCCGGCGGGGGCGCGGCGGCCGGCGGGCGCGCGCGGTTCGTGCGGATCGACGGCAGCGGAGCGGTGCAGGGCCCGCCCGTCGTGGTGAGCGGCCCGGACGGCGCGGCGGTGTCGTCGCTCGCGCTCGCGTGCGACAAGGTCTGCCGCGGCGTGCTCGCGTCGGCCCCGGGAGACTCGGTGGAGCTGAACGCTTTCACGCTGGCGCCCGGCGACGTGTCGGCGCCCTCGCTCAAGCCGCTGGCGTGGCTGACCGGCGGCGCGTCGCAGGACGTGTCGCCGGCGTTCGCGGGGCGGTCCGGCGCCTCGCTGTTCTTTGCGGACGACGCGGTGAGCGGCTCGGGGCGCGTCCGGTGGATGACGATCGCATGGCCGTGAGCGGAGCAGATCGCGCTCGTCGGCGCCGCGCCGCGCCGCTGCGTGCGGGCGGGCTCCTCCTCGGGGCGCTGGCCTCCGCGCTCGGCTGCCCTGGGCCGCCGGAGGTGCCGGTCCCGCCGCCGCGCAAGCCGGCCGGCGCGGCGGCGTTGCCGGCCTGCAAGGAGAGCGGCTGCTCTCAGGCCGGGGCGCTGCTCGCGGCCGCGCGGGCGTTCAGCGACGTGCGGCACGACTACCTCCTCGACACGTCGAGCGCGATGGTGCCGGGCCGCGGGCTGTCGCGGAGCGCGGCGGGCGCGTTCTCGCCGGTCGGCCTTGCTTGCGCCCGTCCCAAGGCGGAGCCGGCAGCGCCCGCGGTGGCGGGAGCGCCCGCGGCGACGGCAGCGCCCGCGGCGCAGACGGTGGCCGCGATCACGGCGGCGCCCGCGGCCGCGTCGGCGCCGGGGGCACCCGCGCCCGCGCCGGGCGAGCGCGCAATCGACTTCCGCTACGTGGGCATCGCCGTCGACTCGGTCCTCGTCGGCGCTGACGTCGATCTGCCGGCGTACTTCAGCGCCGGAGGGACGCTCGACCGGCGCCGGCTGCGGCTGGTCGCGATGGCGCTTGTCGCGGACGAGGATCCGCAGTTCTTCGAGCCGACCGAGAGCGTGGTGCCGGCGGCGGGCGGCGGCTGCGCCTGCGGTCGCGCGACGCACTTCATCGGGGCCGTGAAGCGCGGCGCGATGGTCGCCTACGAGACGGACGTGACGGCCGGCGAGGCGCACGGCACGGCGCTCGGCCTGTTCAAGGCCCGGATCGAGGCGGGGGACCGCCGGGTGACGATGACCTCGGTCGGGGAGCTGGCCATCGAGGGCGTCGAGGGCGCGCCGGTCGCGGGCGCGAAGGGAGGCGGGCAGGCGTTCGGCGCGCTGCGGATGGAGGTCAAGAAGGCGGTGCCGCTCGCGTACGCGATCTATCCGGTGGCGGACGTGTGCCGCTTCTCGCTCGCCGAGCCGGAGATCGCGCCGCTGCCGGTCGACCTGGGCGTGGTGCCGTACGGCGCCGCGGGGACGGCGCAGGCGCTCATCACGAACAGGGCGCAGGTCGATGTCCGGGTGACCCACGGCGAGCGCACGGTCGAGGTGCCCGCGCATGGGAGCGCGGAGCTCACGTTCTCGTGGACGCCGGAGGGCGCGACGGCCGGCTGCGAGCGGCAGACGCGGCGGGACACGTTCGTCGTGCAGCCGAAGGACGCGTCCGCCCCGGTGGTGCCGCGCGAGCGGGCCGTCGTGGTGCCGCTCCAGGTCACGACGGGGATGCCGACCTTCTCGAAGCATGAGCCGATCGCGACCGAGACGGGGCGATCGCCGGACTACGCGCGGGCGAGCGCGGACTGGACGTGCCCGGCCGGCTACGTGGTCGAGCAGTGCGAGCCGCAGCTGGCGAGCTGCCTGTCCTCGACGGGGAGCTGCAACGCCGAGGGATACCGGCTGACGGCCGAGGCGACCGCGGACGGGCGGGGGTGCGCGTTCCGGTGCACGGGGCCGAGCTCGTCGCTGTGGGGCGACCACGGGTGCTCCTACACGGCGGCCATGGTGTGCCGGCTGGGGTGCAACTAGCTGGTTCCGCGTCGGCCAAGTTCCTCCGTGGCCGCGCTCGCTGGGAGGTGATGCCGCAAGGTTCCGCGTACCGAGGCGGCCCGCCCCCCTTGTAGAATGGTCCTGGTAACCTGTTGATCATCTTACCATGTCTGTCCCATCCTTCGGTCCACCCATGGGCGCTGCGGCGTCGGTGGCGCGCGCCCTCTCCTCGGCCGCGCTGACGGCTCTCGCGCTGCTCGCGTCGGGCTGCCTCCTCCTCTCGCAGCCCGATCACGAGACGCCTCCGCAGACGGCGCCGTACCTGATCGCGTCTGCGGCATCTCCCAGCCAGCTGCAGGTCGTCTACATTCATAAGGAAGACGTCTTCCTGGACTTCGGCGCTGCCGTGCTCTCCGAGGACAACAGTGTGGATGTCGAGATCGCGCTCTACCTCGATTACGGCACGCGCAATTCAGCCGGGCGGCCCTACTGGGACCGAGAATACCCGTTCGAGGCCATCGAGGCGGGCACGATGGCTGAAGGGCAGCGCCCCTTCGTGAGGCGCTGGTTCTTGGGCTCGTCCTCCGTGACGGCGGGCTGCCACACGCTCACCATGGTGGCGTCGCATGCGTTCGACGTCGACGTGTGCCCAGCAGATCCAAAGGATATGAGCTCCTTGACTTGGCAGCTCATCAAATGCGACCCGGACGACCCGAGCTGCCCGACGTCGTGCCCCGAGCTGGCTTGCGCGGCGTCCAAGTGCCCGTCATGCGCTGACTTCAACCCTGGCGGCGAGGCGCAGTGACTGGCCGGACAGGGGATCGAGCGATCACTCCATCCGCACCTTCGCCACGTTCAGCGTGCCGTTGGTTTCGTTGCACACGATATCCGAGCCGAACTGCCCGTCGGCGTTGCCGACGCGAACGTCCTTGATCGTGGCGCCGGTGCACCAGCCGTCGAGGTCGCCGCGCCACTCGGCGGTCAAGAACTGGCCGGTGGCGTCCGAGAGATCGATCTCGGTCGTTCCCGACACGCCCAGCGGGAGACGAGTGCGACTCATCTTTTTGTGGAGGCACGTCCAGCGGGAGACGGGTGCGACTCATCTTTTTGTGGAGGCACGTCCAGCGGGAGACGGGTGCGACTCATCTTTTTGTGGAGGCACGTCCAGCGGGAGACGGGTGCGACCCGTTTTTTTGTTGGAGAGGGGCCAGCGGGAGACGGGTGCGACCGGTGTTTTGTTGGAGGGGTGCCCAGCGGGAGATGGGGGCGTCCCGTCGTTTGCTCGAGGGGCAGGCCTTCGCCCCGAAGGCGATCGCGCCCGTCCCGAAGAACGCGCGCAGGACCGCCAGATCCGGCGGGCGAGCATGGGTGAACCACACCCGCGCGGGCGCGAGGTCAGCCGCACCGGCGCGGACGTGATGAAGGGCGTGCGCGAGCGCGAGCTCGTGGACGTAGCGGCCGACGCCGCGCGGGCGGCGCGGTGTGCGGAGCAGCCAGCGCGCCTCGTGCGCGTCCTCCTCGACGGTGGCCGCGAGCGCCCGGCCTTCGGTGGCGAGCGTTCGCTGCGCCATCTGGGCCTTCGACGACCCGAGGGAGCTGCTCGGGGCGATGGCCGACGCGCCCGACTTCTATTTCGATCGCATGATCCAGATCGACATGGACCGCTGGTCGGCAGGGCGCGTGGTGCTCCTCGGCGACGCCGGCTACTGCCCCTCGCCGGCCTCGGGGCAGGGCACGAGCCTGGCGCTGGTCGGCGCCTACGTGCTCGCCGGCGAGCTGGCCGCGAGCGGCGGCGATCACGGCGTCGCTTTCGCCCGCTACGAGGCGCGCAGATGCGCGGCTACGTGGAGCGGAACCAGAAGCTCGGCCGCAGCGCCGCCAAGCACATGACGCAGGGCCACCGGGCCTTGATCTGGCTGCAGATCCTGCTCATGCGCGCGCTGCCCCACGTGCCGTGGCGGCAGAGCATCATCCGGCAGATGCTGCGGCCGGTCCGCGACGCGGCCCAGGCCATCTCCCTGCCGGAGTACGCGGGCTGACGGGAGCGCTCCCCCGGTGCTGCGTGACGGGATGGTCGGGCGCGGCCTTCACGACTACAAACCCGCGCATGGCCAAGCGCGTGCACCGCCGAGAGGCAATCCAGCTCCGCGATGGGTCCCTGCGCCTCGTCGCGGTGGCCGACACCCACAGCCACCCGCACGCCGACAGCGCCCGGCGGATCGCCGCGCTCACGCCCGATCACATCGTGCATGCCGGCGACATCGGCGCGCTCACGGTCCTCGATGGGCTCCGGAGCATCGCGCCGCTCTCCGCGGTGCGCGGCAACATCGATGTCCATGCGCCTGACATCCCCGACTCCATCGCGCTCGACATCCGCGACGGGGACGAGACGGTGCTCACAGCCCTGCTCCTCCACATCGCCCTCTACGGCGGCAAGCTCCGAGCCGAAGTGATCCGCTTGGCAGCCGAGGTGGGCGCGTCGCTGGTCCTGTGCGGGCACTCCCATGTTCCCTTCATGGGTCGCGATCGTGGCCTGACGGCGTTCAACCCGGGATCCATCGGGCCGCGCCGATTCATGCTGCCGATCGTCTTCGGCGTGGTCGAGATCGATCGCAAGCGCGTGGCGCTCCGGCACGTGGACTGCGAGACGGGGGAGACCTGGATGCCGCCGGCCGTGGGCAGGGGGTGAGCGGAAATTCCGTGCTGTCCGAGCTCTGCAATCCTCGGAGCGAGGAGAGGGAACCGCCCGCGCCGCGACGCCATGTCGCACAACCGAAGCGGCGGCGCTCGCACCTAACCGCTCCAATGGCGACACGAGCACCTCGACAGCCGACTTCGGTCCTCCTCGGCCTCTGCACCCTCGCGGTGATCCTGGGATCCAGCCACGCGTACAGCGGCGGCGCAGCGGGGCAGGACGCGGGGGCTTCCGTTCAGACCGGGGCTGGGCGCGCCCGCGCGCCGGCGTCTCCGCCGAGCTGCGCGGGCGGCACGCCCGGCGCCGACGACCGCTGCGGCCTCGGCCATGACGACGACTGCTGCGCCAGCCCGCTCGTGCCCGGCGGGACGTTCAACCGGCTCAACGACCCGCGGTATCCGGCGAGCGTGAGCAGCTTCCACCTCGACAAGTACATGGTCACCGTCGGGCGGTTTCGCCGCTACCTGGAAGAGACCGGCGGCCCGACGCAGGCGAGCCCGCCGCCGGCCGGCGCAGGAGCGCACCCGAAGATCCCGGACAGCGGGTGGGATCCGGCCTGGAACACGATGCTCCCGGCGACCACGGCCGCGATGAAGCGGGCGCTCGTCTGCGATCCTTACGGCTGGCCGACGTGGACCGACGCTCCGGCCGCGAACGAGGACAAACCCATCGTGTGCGCGACATGGCTCGAGCTGTTCGCGTTCTGCGCGTGGGACGGCGGGCGCCTGCCGACCCAGGCCGAGATGAACTACGCGGCCGCAGGCGGCGACGAGCAACGGCTGTATCCGTGGGGCTCTTCTCCCATCACCTCCGAAGACGCAGCCTACTGCTGCCAGGGCGAAGGCTCGACGTCGCTGCCCTGCGAGGACGCGTTTCCCCCGTGGAGCCTCATCCACTGCACCACGGACGATCTCGCGCCCGTCGGCTCCTTTCCCAGGGGAGCGGGGCGCTGGGGCCAGCTCGATCTCGCCGGCGAGGCCTACAAGGTCACGCGCGACGCCGCCGACGACGACCGCCCGCTCGTGCCGTGCGCCGATTGCTCCCGCCTGGACAACCACGCTGCCCTGCGCGTCACGCACGGCGGGAGCTTCGTCGCCGCCGGATACCGGCAGACGACGACCTACCGGGCACCCTACGAGACCAACGGACGCCACTACTATGTATCGGCGATGTGCGCGCGCGACCTGCCAGGGCCGTGAGCCCTCAAGCGCTCTCGCGAAACACCTTGATGAGCGCGGCTGGCGACTCCGCCCCGTGGCCCGCGGCGACTCCCTTCCTGAAGAGCGCCGCGGCGAACGCCGGGAGCTCGGCGTTGATCCTCGCTTCCCGCGCGTGCCGCTGGATGAGCTCGACGGCCTGCGCGCAGATCTCCAGCGTGGCCTCCGAGGCCTCGTACGCTCCGGACTGGATGGAGTCCGCGTCGTGCTTGACCATCCCACCGATGGCCGGAGCGACGACGGCGGCCATGGCCCCGAAGTCGGCCACGCGGATCCCTTCGGCCTCGCAGATGCGGGCGCCGTGGTAGAAGCCGAGGAGCCCCGCGAACAGGTGCGACAGGAACGCCAGGTCCATGGCCGCCGCCCAGCCGACCTTCTCCCCGAGGTAGCTCACGGTCCCGGCCGTGCTCTCGAGCAGCGGCTTGCTCTTCTCGTACGCCGAGCCCGAGCCCGAGACGAGGATGCTGCTCTCCGGCTTCCCCATCTGGCTCGGGGTGGCCAGGATGGCGCCGTCGAGGTAGTCGATGCCGCGCTGCTGCGCCCACGCTTCGAGGGTACGCGCGTCCTCGGGGCTGCCCGTGCTGAGCTGGACGAGCGCCTTGCCGGCGAGGGAGGAGATCACGTCGCGCCCCTCCAGCACGCCGTACGTCGCGCGGTAGTCGGTGATGCAGGTGATCACGATCCCGCTCGCCTGCGCCGCTGCGGCCGCGCTCGGGGCCAGCACCGCTCCCTCCGCGACGAGCGGCGCGGCCTTCGCGATCGAGCGGTTCCAGACGGTGACGCGAGAGCCGCTGCGGAGCAATTCCCGAGCGAGCGCGGTGCCCATGAGACCCAGACCGATGACAGTGACTTCACGCATGTGAGCTCCTTCGTTTGCGGCCCGTCTGCCGATGACGGGCGCGCCTTCGTGGCCGCCAAGGTGGGGGCCTGCGACCCGGGCCGTCGCGCACGATCGGACGCCCGGCGAGCACGTTCGGACGGCGGCGAGCGCGGAGCCGCCCTGTGGCGCGCCGCTCGGCGCCGGTGGATACTGGCCGGGATGCAGGTCATCGGACCGACCCGAGCTCCCATCCGACTGGAGCCGTCCGTGGGCGCGCCGCGCCCGTACGTCGGGGTACATGTCGGCGTTCACTCGACCCAGCCAGGCGTGATCGCGCTCGAGGCCTCGCAGGATCATCGGGTGAAGATCCATGCGGGCGCGCCGGTACGCGGGGCCTGCCGCGCCGATCGGTTCGTCTACACGCGCGGCGACGTGGACCTGATCCCCGCCGGAGCCTCGGACGTCTGGCAGGAGGACGACGCGGGCACCTCGCTCATCCTGGCGCTGTCCCCTTCGCTGCTGCGCCGGGTCGCAGCGGACATGGGGCTCGATCCCGACAAAGCCGGCCTGGAGCCGCGCCACCAGATCAGGGACCCGCAGATCGAGCACATCGCCTGGGCGCTCGACGCCGAGCGCAGGGCCGGCGATCCGACCGGGCTTCTCTACAGGGAGAGCCTCGGCGTCGCGCTCGCCGCGCACCTCCTCGGCCGTTACAAGGCGCCGGGCCGCCTGCGGCGAGGGCTGTCTGCGCCGCAGCTACGGCGCGTGACGGCGTACATCGAGGAGCACCTCGATCACGACCTGTCGCTCGATCGGCTGGCCGGCGTCGCCGGGGTCAGCGCGTCTCACCTCAAGACGCTGTTCAAGCGGTCGACCGGCGTGCCGGTGCACGAGTACGTGATCCAGCGCCGGGTGGAGCGCGCGAAGGCGCTGCTCCTGCGCGGCGACCTGCCCGCCAGCCAGGTGGCGATCGAGGCGGGGTTCGCGCACCAGAGCCACATGGCGAGGTGCATGCGCCGCGTCCTCGGCGTGACGCCGGCAAAGGTGGCGGCCAGAGCGCGTTGAACCAGAGAAAACAGCCGCCAAGGCGAGCCGCAATGACGCCATACGCGCCAAGAAACCAGCGAAATAAACAGGAGAGGAAATGCGGGGACAGCCCTGAGCAGCGCCGGCGCCGCGATCCGCCCTCAGGGGCAGCCGTTGGCCGCGCCCGGGGTCGCCGGCGCGGGCGCGATGAACGCGCCCGTCCCGTCGGGGCAGCGGCTCGCCTTCTGCCCGCCGGTGCTCCCGGCCGGGCGCGACAGCCGGGGTCTCCGCCGGTTACGCTGTGGCAAACTGCCCCGCTGCACGGGGCCTCGCGGCATGAACTCCGGCGGCCCGCGAGTGCTAGAGTTGCCGTCATCCATGCTCGACAAGCTCGACATCGCCCGCGCCCTCCGCGAGACGGGCACGCTCCTCCAGATCAAGGGGGAGAACCCGTTCAGAGCGCGCGCTTACGAGACGGGGGCCGAGGCGCTGGAGCAGCTCACGGACGACCTCGGCGCGCTCGTCAGGAGCAAGAAGCTCACCGGCATCAAGGGCATCGGCCCGGCGCTCGCAGCCCAGATCGCCGAGCTCTACCAGACGGGGCGCTCCGGGCAGCTCGAGGAGCTCCGCGCCGAGCTGCCCAGCGGCGTGCTGGAGCTCGCCCAGGTGCCGGGCATGAGCCTCAAGCGGATGAAGGCGTTGCACGAGGCGCTCGGCATCGGCAGCGTGGAGGAGCTGAAGAGGGCCTGTCTCGCCGGGAAGGTCCGGGCCGTGAAGGGCTTCGGGGCGAAGACCGAGGCGAGCCTGCTCGAGGGCATCGCCCGCTATGAGGCGCGCGACGAGCGCGTCCTCCTCGTCGACGCGCTCGAGGCGGCCGAGCCGCTGCTCGCCCACGTGCGCGGGTGCGACGCGACCGAGCGGGCCGATCTCGCGGGCTCGATCCGGCGCTGGGAAGAGACGGTGGCTGCCATCGACCTCGTGGCGGCGGCCGACGACGCCGCGCAGGTGATCGATTGTTTCGTCCGGTCCCCGCAGGTCGCCGAGGTCGAGGAGCGCGGCGACGCGCGTTGCAGGGTAAGGCTCTCGGGAGGCCTGCGCGGCGAGCTCCTCTGCGTGCCGCCCCGGGACTACGCCGCTGCGCTTCACCACCGGACGGGGGCGCCCGACTACCTCTCGGCGCTCGGCTCGCTCGCGCGCGAGCTGGGGCTCACGCTCGACGAGAGAGGGCTCTCGCGGGGCAAGAAACGCCTCTCCGTGAAGACGGAAGAGGACCTCTACGAGCACATCGGCATCCCGTACATCGCGCCCGAGCTCCGCGAGAGCGCGGAGGACATCATCGCTGCCGTGGAGCGCGCCGCGCGGGCGGGCCGCGAGGGGGAGCTCGTCGAGGAGGGCGATATCCAGGGGATGGTGCACTGCCACACGGTGTACTCGGACGGCAAGAACACGGTCGAGGAGATGGCCCTGGAGGCCGAGGCGATGGGGATGAAATACCTCACCATCACCGATCACTCGCCCGCCGCCCATTACGCGAACGGCGTCGGCCTCGACCGGCTGAAGAAGCAGTGGGACGAGATCGCCCGCGTCCAGGAGCGCGTGAGCGTCAAGCTCCTCCGAGGCACCGAGTCGGATATCCTCGAATCGGGGAAGCTCGATTATCCGGACGCGATCCTGGAGCAGCTCGACGTGATCATCGCGAGCATCCACTCGCGCATGAAGATGGACGCCGACCAGATGACGCGCAGGCTCGTCAGCGCCATGCGGCTGCCGGTCTTCAAGATCTGGGGACACGCGCTCGGCCGGCTCATCCAGCGGCGCGAGCCGTTCGCGTGCCGCGTCGAGGAGGTGCTCGACGCCGTGGCCGAGTCGAGGGCCGCCGTCGAGGTGAACGGGGACCCGTACCGCCTCGACATGGAGCCCCGGTGGATCAAGGAGGCACGCAAGCGCGGTATCCGCTTCGTGATCTCGACGGACGCACACTCGACGACCGCGCTCCACAACCTGCGGTTCGGCGTGGGGACCGCGCGGCGAGGCGGCCTCCGCCGGGACGAGGTGCTGAACGCGCGCGGCCTGGCGGCGTTCCAGAAGGCGGTCCGGCCCACCTGAGCGCGCCCTGAGCGTGGCAGCGTGCGGCCCGGACGCTGCAGACACCGCACGAGCCGCCTCCGTTCAGCGGTCGGCCGTCCGCGGCAACCCTGCGCGCCGCGCGTGACGCGCGCGTCATGGCCGACAGCACCTCGACAGGCGGTGCGCGTCGTGTGACCGTTGAGCTGTCATGCCAATGCCCATGCCGACCCCTGCGCCTGCAGAGAACATCGTCGCTCTCATCGGGCATACCCCGATGATCCATGTGACTCAGCTCGACGCCGGCCCGTGCGAGCTCTTCCTCAAGATGGAGAGCCAGAACCCGGGCGGCAGCATCAAGGATCGCATCGGCCTGTCGATGATCGAGGCGGCCGAGCGCGCTGGCCAGCTCGGGGGCGAGCGGCGCCATGTGGTCGAGGCGACGGCGGGCAACACAGGGCTCGGGCTGGCGCTCGTCGCGGCGCAGAAGGGCTACCGGCTCACGCTCGTGATCCCGGACAAGATGAGCCAGGAGAAGGTGTTCCACCTGAAGGCGCTCGGCGCGCAGGTGGTGATGACACGCTCTGACGTCGAGAAGGGCCACCCGAGCTATTACCAGGACCTGGCGGCCCGCATCGCGCGCGAGGAGGGCGCGTTCTACGTGAACCAGTTCGAGAACCCGGCGAACGCGCTCGCCCACGAGACAGGGACCGGCCCCGAGATCGACGCGCAGCTCGATCGAAGGATCGACGCGATGGTGTGCGGCGTCGGCTCCGGCGGCACCATGACCGGGCTCTCGCGCTACTTCGCCAGGGCGCAGCCGCGCTGTGAGATGGTGCTCGCCGATCCGGAGGGCTCGGTGCTGGCGGGCTACGTCAAGACCGGCAAGCTCGGCAAGGCGGGCTCGTGGCTCGTGGAGGGTATCGGGGAGGACTTCCTCCCCCCGATCCTCGACCTCACCCATGTCAAGCACGCTTACACGATCTCCGACAGGGAGAGCCTGGAGACGGCGCGGCTGCTCCTCTCCAGGACGGGCATCCTCGCCGGCTCGTCGTCCGGGACGCTGCTCGCGGCGGCCCTGCGCTACTGCCGCGAGCAGTCGTCGCCGAAGCGCGTCTGCACCCTCGTCTGCGACAGCGGCAACAAGTACCTGTCGAAGATGTACAACGATTTCTGGATGGCCGATCAGGGCTTCACCGATCGCGCGCCGACAGGGGATCTGCGCGACGTGATCACCCGCCGCCACGCCGACAGGGCGGTGGTCACGGTGCAGCGATCGGACGCGCTCCTCGTGGCCTATGCGAGGATGAAGCTCTACGACGTGTCGCAGCTGCCCGTCCTGGAGGACGGCAAGATCATCGGCATTCTCGACGAGTCCGACCTCCTCCTCGCGGCCGTCGACGACGTGACGCGCTTCCGCCAGTCGGTCGAGTCTGCGATGACGACGCGGCTCCGGACGGTCGACGTGAGGACGCCGATCCGGGATCTCCTCCCGATGTTCGACGCGGGGCTCGTGCCGATCGTGACCGATGGTGACGAGTTCGTCGGGCTGGTCACCCGCATCGACCTGATCAACTACCTGCGACGCCGGGTGAAGCTGCACGAGGTGTGAGCCGGCCCGGCGCGAGGGCCCGGCCATCCACCTTGCGGCGGCAGCGCGCTTGTGGCGACATGTGCGCCATGCAAAAGGCGCAGGGAACCGACGTGGTCAGCTTCCTTCATGCGGGCGTCAGGGGGGCCGCGGCGTACGCGCTGTGCCCGGCGGCGCTCGCCCTCTCGGCGTGCGCGCCCGCTGCGGCGTCGCCGCCCGTCGCGGCGCCGCAGGCCGCGCCCGCGGTCCTCGACATCGCCGCGGCGCGGGTGGTCGATCTGACGCACCCGATCACGCCGGAGATGCCGCTGTATCCTGGCAGCAAGCCGTATGCATCGGAGACGGTCCGCACCGTCGAGAAGGACTCGTACTACCTCAACCGGTTCTCGATGGACGAGCACGCGGGCACGCACGTGGACGCGCCGGCACACTTCAAGGCCGGGACGCCGACGGTCGAGCAGATCGCGCCGGAGCACCTCGCGGGGCCGGCGGCGGTCGTGGACGTGACGGCGAAGGTCGCGGCGAGCCCCGACCACCAGGTCACCGTGGACGATCTCCGGGGCTGGGAGGCGCGGCATGGGGCGCTCGGCGCGAGGCACATCGTGCTGATCCGGACGGGGTGGGGGGCCCGCTGGTCCGAGCCGGCGAAGTTCCTGAACCAGGACGCGAAGGGCGTGATGCACTTTCCCGGGGTCTCCGTGGAGGCGAGCCGCTACCTGAGCGAGCGCGGCGTGCGCTGCATCGGTATCGACACGCTGTCGACCGATCCGGGGCCGAGCCAGACGTTCGATCAGCACAAGGCGTTCCTCGGCGTGGGCGGCTACCACATCGAGAACCTGGCCAACCTAGAGCAGCTCCCCGAGGCCGGGGCGGTCGTGGTGGTCGCGCCGCTCCCGCTCGTGCGCGGCAGCGGCGCGCCCGCCCGGGTGCTGGCGCTGGTGCCGGCCTCCGGCGAGCCGGCGAGATAGCACGGCACCAGCACCGCGTCGCGTCAGCGCGGAGGACGCGGCCGAGTTCATCCGAGCATGCGCAGGCCGACATCAACGCACTTACATGGCCGTCCAATCCGCAACGGAAGTTGACGGCCGCTGCTTGCGACAGCCTGCAGCACTGCTGGCTGTCCCCAGCAACCGACACCCCGTCGCGCTCGCGACACCCGGTCGATTCGCACCTTCCGATCCGTTGATTCCATGCAGAAGACGCGCGGGCCTGCGGGGCCTTCCCCGCCGGCCAGGCGCGCGGCGCCGACGGCACGCAGCCTGCTTGTAGGTCAGGACGAGGCGCGCAGCGCGGGACCTGATTCCTGTCGGCACCGGCCGGCGACCACCTCCGCAAATCGCCTCGTGATCACGTCGTGATCGCGTCGCAGGGGGTTCGTCGGCTCCTCCGAACGACAGGCCCAGCGGCGCGGAATGTACACCGCAACCACAGGAGTGAGCATGAGAACGATCTCTTCGAAGTGCAGCGTCTTGGCCTTGGTGATCGGCGTCTCGATGGCCTTGGGATGTTCTTCCGGGTCCGGTGGCTCATCCTCGGAGGGCGAGCCGCAGACCGGAGACGGCGCGCTCGCGATCGTCAACGGACACGTGACCGACGAGGGCTCTGGGTCTCACGACCACAGCCTCGCCGGCGAGAGCACCGTCGCGAGCACGAAGACGGTCCGCGTCTCTCATCTGCTCGAGAGCGGAGCACTCGAGTCGCTGGCAGAGACCACGATCGACGCGGAGGGGGCCTTCTCCGCGGAGGTCCCGGTGGACGCAAAGCCGCTCATCGTGCAGGCCCTCGACGGCTCGGGCCAGGTGATCGGCTCCGCGTTCCTGGATGCGGCAGGGAGCGCCGCGGGCGAGATCACCGTCGCGGCGCCGATCTCGACCGAGAGCTCGGTCGAGGCGCTCGTGCTCATCGATCTCGCCGCCAGCGTCGCGGTGGACGCCACCGTGGCGACGGACGTGCGCGCGTTCGTCGACGCGGAGCTCGCCGCCGCGGTCGCGGCCGCGGCGTCGGCCGGCGCTGAGACCAAGGCGGTCGTGAAGGCGATCGCGGGGGCGACCCTGGGAGCGCACCACGCGGAGCTGCGCGCGCTCGCAGCCGCGGGCGCGAACATCGACGCGGGCGCGCTCGCCAGCGCGGAGCTGGAGGCCGCCCAGACCCTGAACGCGGCGCTGGATAGCGAGGTCCCCGCCGGCGAGGCGACCGCTCAGTTCCTCGCGGAGGTCGACGCCGCGCTGGACGCCGCAGGAGCCGCCGCCGATGTGCGCGCCCAGGCGCAGGCCGCGGCCAGCATGACCTTCCGCGCCGACCTCAGCGCTGCGCTCGACGCGTCCGCGGACGTGGAGGGGGTCCTCTTCGCCTGTGCCCACGCCGCCGCACAGCTGGAGGCGCGCGCGACCGCGCAGGCGACCACGGAGATCGCCAAGATGAGCGGCGCCGCGCAGGCCACCGTCGACGCGATCGCGGACGCAGGCGCCAAGCTGCAGGCGGACGTGGCCGCAGCAGCCAGCATGGACGCGATCATGACGGCGCGCACCGACTTCGTCACGAGCCTCTCTGGCGAGGCGCAGCCTGAGGCCGACGGTGCGCTCGGCCTCCTGGTGGGCACCACCGCCGACGCTAAGGCGGCGCTGCGGGCGGTCCTCGATGCCACGGTCGACCTCAACGTGCAGCTCGACGCCGACCTGAAGGCCGCGCTCTCGGCCTACCTCGACGCCGAGGCGCACGCCGACGCGAGCGCGTCGGCCAGCCTCGACGCCGAGCTGGACGGCATCGTCGAGGCCTACGCGAAGTTCGCGGCGGGGATCGAGGCGCTCGCGCCGACGCTCACCGCGGCGGCCGTCAGCGACGCGCAGGCCGGGGCGGTGACCCAGGTCCTCTGCTCCGCGCAGACCATGTTCCACACGCCGATGTGATCCGAGGTCGCCGCGGCCGGGTTCGACCGTGAACATGGGAGGGCGAACCGGGGAACTCCTCCACGCCCTCCTCCCGGTTGGATGCGGTGTCATGACCCCTTGCCGGGCCGCCCGGCACGTCGGTGCCAGGGATGATCCACGGACGCTCAGACGTCGGTCGCCAGGACGCCATGCCGGCGAAGCAGCTCCCGCAGGTAATTGCGATCCATCCGCGCCGCCCGCGCCGCGCGCGAGACATTGCTGCCGTTGGTGCGGATCAACGCGTGGACATAAGCGCGTTCCCAGAGCGAGATGACTCGCTCTTTCGCCTCACGAAACGACAGCGATAGATCGTCGTCCCTGAAGACGTTCTCGCGAGCTTCCCCCTGCGCCGCCTCGCCCTCGGTCGCCGCGCCCTCCCGCCAGAGGACCGGATCTCCTAGCAGCACGGCCCGCTCGACCGCGCCGCGCAGCTCGCGGACGTTGCCCGGCCAGTCGTGGCGCGCCATCGCCTCCACGAGCCCCAGGGGCGGTTTGGCCCCGTCGGCGAACTGCCGGTAGAAGTGCGCGACGAGCAGCGGGATGTCCTCGCGGCGCTCCCGCAGCGACGGGACGCGTATCCGGACCACGTTCAGCCGATAGAAGAGATCGGAGCGGAAGTTGCCCCGGTTCACCTCCTGGCGCAGATCGCGGTTCGTGGCGGCGATCACCCGCACGTCCAGGCGGATCGGGTCGAGGCTGCCGACCCGCCGTATCGTCCGCTCCTCCAGGGCGCGAAGCAGCTTGGGCTGCAGGTCGAGCCGGAGCTCGCCGAGCTCGTCGAGCAGCACCGTCCCCCCGCGCGCCGCCTCGAAGGCGCCCGCCCGCGCCTGCTGCGCGCCCGTGAAGGCCCCCTTGGCGTGCCCGAACAGCTCGGACTCGATGAGCGTGGGTGGGATGGCGCCGCAGTCGATCACGACGAACGGCCCCGAGGCGCGGCGGCTCTGCTGATGGATGAGCTCGGCGAAGAGCCCCTTGCCGGTGCCGGTCTCCCCTTCGAGGAGCACCGTCGAGTCGGATGCCGCGACCCGCGGCAGCATGGCAAAGATTCGCCGCATCGCGGTGCTCTGCCCGAGGACGCGCCCGGAGAGGTCCTCGTCGCCGAGCGGCTCGCGGATCTCGCCCGGAAGGACGTCGAAGCGGAGCGTGGACTGGCCCACGCCAATCAGCGCCCCCGGATCGAGGTACGCGGCCTCGACGCGGATCCCCGAGACCCTCGTGCCGTTGGTGCTGCCGAGGTCCCGGAGCAGGAACCCCTGTGGCGTGACGGTGATGACGCAGTGGTGCCGCGACACGGCCTGGTCGGTCAGGACAAGCTGGTTGCCGCGGGCGGAGCCGATCACGAGCTCCGGCGCATCTGCCACCTGCGAGGCGCCCTGATCAGGGCCGAGCTGCACCTGGACGTGGAACCGGCTGAACGCCACCTCGCGGGGGCGCGCCTCCAGCACCGCCGTCGCGCCGACATCCTGGCAGGGGGGTCGCTCCGAGGCCATCGATCTCAAGCTACCACACGAGCGACCGACCCGCGCTCCCGGAGCGCGTCGTCGTACGCCGAGGCAGGCAAGCGCCTAGCCTGCCCGTCGCGTTACGGGCTGCAGGGCGCGAACGAGTCGAGAGAGATGCTGCTATGCAGGCTCGTGGTGATGGCCTCCACGTAGCGGTCGCCTCCCGGCGTGTCACACGTGGACTGGCCATCCGCGTCGCGAGCGCAGGCGAGGGAGCACGGGCCAAGGAGGGTGACGCCGCACGTGGGCGAGACGCCGCAGATCCGCTGGACCGAATGTCCGCTCCAGTCGACGCCGCACGCCGCCACCTCCGTGTTGTCGATGCAGGCGAACGCAGCCGGGCTGTCCGGATGGAAGAGGTTGCCGAACATCGTGGCATCCGGGGTGGTGAACTCGGACGGCGCGGCCCCCGGGCGCCCGGCAAGCGCCTGGTGGCTCCCCGTCATCCGGACCTCCACTTCCATGCTGAGGCCGTTGAGCGTCTGAAGCAGGCACGCTGTCATCCACCGCTGTGTCTCGACGTCGTCGAGAGGCGACGAACTCCACCGTGGCGCGAGGCCGACCGCGCCCTCGAAGGAGACCCCCGCGGCCCCACCGCGCAGCGCCTCGCCTTCAGGGAGCGCGCAGAGGGCTATGTAGGAGAGGAGCCGCCGCCCCTCTGCGCTCGCGAGCAGCGGGGTGT